>DASZHW010000170.1:0-296802 GCA_035937515.1 Terriglobales bacterium
CTGACTCCCGCAATCTGCGATTGATTGCATTCATTCAGGAGCCGCGTCAGGGCGGGGTGCTGGGGGCTACTTCGATCCAGGTGGGTTCGAAGTAAGCGTATTCCGAGACAACTTTATTCTTCCAATGCAGAGACCTGCGTCACGTTCTCAGGGGCGGGAGATGAGGTCAGGGCCGCGCTTAGATATTTCTTCATGCAGCGCACGCAGGGAGCATATCCTTCGCGCTGCGCTTCCCGGGCCGTGAGCGTCCGAAGGTTCACCTTGTCGTGGATGAAGGTACACACAGGCGTGTGGAACGTCTTGCCATCGGCCGCAACTACGACCAGCATGTCGGGAGGGATGCCGGCTCCGGATTGGGCGAGCTCCGACCGCAGTTCAGGATGAGTGAATGCGGATGACCGGGCCAGCTCAAAGCTGCCCGCCACCAGCACGGCGGCTGCGGCCGCCACCATCCATCCGAGGAAGGTGCGTCGCGGAGGCATCATATCGTTCTCCAGTCTGCGCTGCAGACGCTTGCTGAATCCCAGTGGAACCTCCGCCATGCGTTCGTCGCCATACAACTCGACCACATTGCGGGTGCCGTCCAGCACGGCGGTGCAGCGCTTGCAGCCCCGGATATGTTCTTCCATGGCGGCGCGCAATTCTGGATCAACCTCGTTTTCGAGGTAATTCGAAATCTCGCGCCACACGCCGTCGCAGTTCACTACCATGGTTTGGTCCCCTTTGCGAAAGACAAGCGCGCGGTCCAATTGCCGTCGAGCCCGGGCGCCAGCAGGTCGCGCAGCATCAATCGTGCTCTGAGCAGGCGGGTCTTGACCGACGCGGTGGTAATCCCCAGGGCTTTGGCGGTTTCGTCGATGCTCAGGTGTTGCATATCGCGGAGCACGAACACCTCGCTGTATTTCTGCCCCAGGGAGGCGAGTGCCTCCGCCAGCCGCTGCCGGACCTCCTTCCGCTCCAGGGTCTCGGAAGGGATTTCTCGCCAGTCGGCAAATTCGCGGGGCGTGTAGTTGCCCTCCTCGTCCTGGTGGTCGGTGATAGGTTCGATCAGGTGGGCGTGCTCTTTTCTCTTTCGCATACGCGCCTCATTCACCGTGATCTGGGTCAGCCAGGTGCTGAACCGCGATTCCGCCCGGAACTGCCGGATGTGCTTGAAAGCCTTCAGCACTGCCTCCTGGACTGCGTCTTCGGCGTCGGCCTCATTGCGCAAAATGGAAAACGCCGCCGCGTACAGACGCCGTTCATAAGGTCGAATGAGCTCGTAAAAAAGATCACGTTCGCCATCCTTGACCCGCCGGACCAGCACGTCTTCGTTGAATTGTTCGACTGAATTTCTCAGCGAAGTAACCTCTTCCGGCGTCGCTTCTGAGCCGCAACATGAAACTCACCGCGGTTGCAATCCACCCCTACTCGGCCCGGTATTCCGGCTCGCGTTTCCATCCCGTCCACATGGAGACGAAGTTCTTCCAGCCATGCAGGGCGACCATGATCAAATGCCCGAACACGAACGCCAGGATGGCCCACATCACCAGGAAATGCCACAGCCGCGCCAGGTGGAAGCCGCCCATCATCCACGCTAGCCAGGAGAACTGCACCGGCTTCCAGACCGCAAAACCGGTCAGCACCGACAGCACGCCCAGCGCAATCGCGGACGTGTAAGCATGTTTCTGGAGCGGGTTGTAGACCTCGCGGGCCGGGGGCTTGGGGCCGAAGAGGAAGTAGTGCCGCACCATTGGCCAAACTCCGGGAATGTCGCGGCGAACAAAAAGAACCTGGCGGTAGTTTCCGCTGAAGACCTGGTATCCGATGTAGAGTGTGCCGGTGGCGATGTAAATCCACATGAAGGTGAGATGCCACTGCAGCGCGCCCCCCAGCCATCCTCCCAGCGCGAATGCCTGAGGCCAGTGGAGCAGATCCTTCTGCGGGATTTTTGCCCCAAAGCTGGGAAAAGCGCGAAAGATCTGGAACCCGCTCCCGATCATGACGAACAGCGCGACCGCATTCACCCAGTGGCAGAGGCGCACCACCAGAGGGTGCTCATACACGGCTTCGGTTACTTCGCCGGTCTTCGCATCCTCGATCGCAATCGCGCGGGTTGCCGCCATGTCTTCTCCTCAGAGCTACAGGCAGTAGAACTCGGGGTAGCCCTGGTCTTCCCAATAGCCGGCCCTTTCCAGTATGTGGCTCACCTTGAAGTCGGTGAGATATTTCGCCTGCTTGTAACCAATTTTGGTGGGAATGCTGAGGCGCAGCGGAGCCCCGTGCTCCCGCGTCAAGGGCTGGTTATACATCTCGTAGCAAAGCAATGACTGAGGATGCATGGCAGTCGCCATGTCCAGCGATTCGTAGTAGTCGTCGGCGCAATCAACCGCCACAAAGCGCGCCGTCGGGTCTGCGTCAATCATTTTGAGGAAGTCGGAAAGTCGCGCCCCCCCGAAAGAGCCAACGACGTTCCATCCCTCGACACAAATATGCCGGGTGTTCTGCGTCATCTTGGGCAAAGCCTTGATTTGCTCCAGAGTGTAGTTGCCCGGGTTCTTCACTTTGCCGGTCACATTGAGAGTCCACTTATCGAGATCCACACCCGGGTCCGCGACGTCGTAGCCGTTGATGGGGAACTTGTCAAAGGGAGTCAGCTCAAACTCACCAAACGTGCTGGCCAGATGATGACGGCGGAAAAGCCGCGCTGAAGCCCAATCGCTGAAGCCGAGGCCGGCTCGGAGCAGCGGTTCTTGTAATGGCGGAATGGCAAAAGCGCCCAGCACTGCCACCGGCGCGAGTTTAAGCAACTCTCGCCGGCTCATGGATTTGAACTTGCGGGAACTGATCGGCGAACTCATAGAAGCGTTCCTATGCGAAATACCAAGGGGCGCCAATGGGATTCGCGAAGCGCCCGGAAGTTACAGCCCAATCCTGCAGTGGCATATATGGTATGACTCAGCAGTTTACAAGAAGCTGGGACGGTTCTGCAGGGTCTGGCCTTGAGCACACATCCGGGGTCGCGTCGCCCTCGAGTTTTATTCGCGATCTCTCTATAACGGTAGAATCACAGGATCGTCCGGGCAAGCTGGTTAAACTCGACTGCCCAATCCAACCGCGGGAGCTCTCTATGAAAGGTAAGGTCGTACTCGTAACCGGTGCCAACGGAGGGCTTGGAACCTACGTGACGCAGGCGTTTCTCGACGCGGGCGCTACGGTCGTCGGCACCTCGCGAAAAATACAGCAGTCGGATTTCAACAGCCCGAATTTTGTGGCCATTTCAGCTGAGATTTCGAGTCGTGAAAGCGCGCGGGTCCTGGTGGATCAGGCGGTGGCCCGGTTCGGAAAGCTCGACGTCCTGGCGCATACGGTGGGCGGTTTTGCCGGAGGACAGTCGATCGTGGAAACTGACGACGCAACCTTGCAGCGGATGCTGGACCAGAATCTGAATTCCGTGTTTCATATTTTGCGAGCCGCGATTCCCGCGCTGCGCCAGACCGGCAGCGGCCGGATCATTGCGATCGGAAGCCGCCAGGCGCTGGAGCCGGGAGCGAAAGTGGGCGCTTATAGCGCCTCCAAGGCGGCTATGGTTTCGTTGGTCCGCACGGCAGCGCTGGAAAACAGGGACGCGGGAGTGACCGCCAACGTGATTCTGCCCGGCACCATGGACACGCCCGCCAACCGCAAGGCCATGCCCAACGCGGACTTCTCAAAGTGGGTTCGACCCGCCAGGGTCGCGAGCCTGATCACATGGCTTGCGGGCGACGCCGGCAAGGACGTTAACGGCGCGGCGATACCGGTTTACGGCGCCGATGTTTGAAAGCTTTTATCGAATTCCCTTTTACGGATTGGTCCCGGTCCGGGAACGGGTTCCTTTTTTTTGCGACACGGCTGGGCGCACGGGAGCGGCTTCCGGGGCTGCCGCATCATGCTTCTTGAGCGCTGCGGGGCGGAGTCCATGGACATCTTCCACCAGCGCCCGCAATACCTCGCCGACGCTCCAGGCCTGCGCGATGCATCCGCAAGGCCGCTGGGGCGGGTCGCCATCGAGAATTTCTGAAATGTGCCCGAGCCCGCCGTCGGCAAGATGATCCTGGATGGGCGCGAGCCATTCCGCCGCTTGCCTGCGGGCAGCCTCGCTGTCTCCCTGAACTTTCACGTATGCGGTGATGAATGGTCCCAGCAACCAGGGCCAAACCGTTCCCTGATGATAGGCACCATCACGCTCGGTGGGGCCGCCGGTGTAGCGGCCGCGATATTGAGGGTCACTGGGGGCCAGGGTGCGCAACCCGTAGGGTGTGAGCAGGTGCTCCTTCACCTTTTCCACGACCGCTTGTGCCCGCTCGGGCGACAAGATGCTGTGAGGCAAGCTGACCGCAAAAATCTGGTTGGGACGGATGGACGCGTCCGGCGGCGCTCCATTCACCACGTCATACAAACAACCGGCATTTTCGTTCCAGAACAGCCGATTGAAGCTGGAACCAGCAACCGTTGCCATGTCGCGATAGAGTTTCTGGCCGGCTTGGTCTCCGAACCTCCGGGCCAGGTCTTCCATGATGCAAAGCGCGTTGTACCAGAGCGCCTGAATCTCCACCGGCTTGCCGCGACGCGGAGTCACGACCCAGTCGCCGACCTTGGCGTCCATCCAGGTGAGCTGGACGCCAGGTTCGCCCGAAGAGAGCAAACCGCTGGAATCCACCTTGATGCCGTAACGCGTGCCCCGGGCGTGCCAGGAAATGATGTCCGAGAACACAGGATAGAGTTCATCCCGAACGAAGGCGAGGTCGCCGGTGTAAGCCAGGTAGGCGCGAGCGGCTTCAAAAAACCAGAGGGTAGCGTCGACGGTGTTGTATTCGGGAGTTTCGCCGGCGTCAGGAAAACGGTTGGGCAGCATGCCTTGATCGACGTGCTTGGCGAAAGTGCGCAGTATGCTGCGCGCCACTTCATACTCGCCGGTGGGCAAAGTCAGGCCGGGCAGGGCAATCATGGTGTCGCGCCCCCAATCGCTGAACCAGTGGTAGCCGGCGATGACGGTCTTCTGGTCTCCGCGCGAGACGATGTACTGATCCGCGGCAGCGGCCAGGGTGCGCACGAAACTGTCGTTAATCGGGGACGCCATTTCGGCATTGTGGCGGCGCACGGTTTCCGCCTGGCGGCATTCTGCGGCCTGGCCCGCCTCGCGCTGCCGGGTTGAGGCGATCAGGTTCGCGGGCACGCCGGGTCGCAGATCAAAACGCAGGACGAAAGGGTTGAAGAGGTCTTCCGCGAAATCCAGACCGCGTTCGCGCTCGGCGTCATACTCAAAATTGCGATACCAATCTCCGGTTTTCTGCAATTCCGCCGCGTTATGGGCAAAATAAAGAGTAGGCAGTCCCCGGTAAGGAGCCACCGCCGCCAGCCCGGGGCCTACTTCGACGTCGCGATTCAGCGACCCGTTCTCATGAGTGGTGTTGTGATAGTCGCGGAACGCGGTCAGAGGCCGGATTTCGAGCCGCAGGTTCTTCGGCGATTCCGGTGGATGGTTCTTCGTCAGCTGGTATTGCACCACCGTGCTGTTCTCGCCGTAAATCATGAAGACGGTTTTCTCAATCTCAACGCCTTCCACTTCATAGGTGAACACGGGAAATGGATCTAAGCGGAACTGCTTCAGGTAACGAAAGCCCTGGGGATGAACCACGCCCCGATAACGATTGGCGGAAAGCTCGAAGGGCTGACCATCGATCAACAGTGTTTCTTCCAGCTTGGAGAGGAGCACCAGCCGGCCCACCGGCGGTTTGGTGGCGGCCACGAGCAGTCCGTGGTAGCGGCGGGTATTCAGACTGATGATGGTCGACGAAGCGAAGCCGCCGATCCCGTTGGTTTCCAGCCACTCGCGGCGCAGGGCAGCATCGAGGTCACCGCAGGTTTCCTGGTTGAACTGAATCATGAGCGCTCCTTTGCCACGCCTTCTTGCGCGCAACCCAGAGGGAAGGGTACGACTTTAGTCGCGCCTTTTCTACTGTTTGAAATTCAATCTGCGGCTACGACTTGAGCCCCCTTGGCTCTGGACTTCTTGCGCGTCCCCGATTCTCCGCTCTGCTGCATGAGCTTGGTGACGACCCCGGTCCAGCCCGTCTGATGGCTGGCTCCGACGCCGGCGCCGGAGTCGCCGTGGAAATACTCGTGAAACAGCACCAGGTCGCGCCAGTGCGGGTCGGTCTGGAATTTTTCGAGATTGCCGAATACCGGACGGCGGCCGTTTTCATCGCGCAGGAATATGTTGCTCATACGACGCGACAATTCACCCGCCACCTCCCACAGGGTCATCATCTTTCCCGAGCCGGTGGGAAACTCAACCTTGAATTCCTCTCCCAGATAGTGATGGAACTTTTGCAGCGACTCCACCAAGAGGAAGTTGGTGGGGAACCAGATGGGACCGCGCCAGTTGGAGTTTCCCCCGAACAGACCGGTAGTCGATTCTGCCGGCTCGTAGTCTACCCGATATTCCATATCGTTGAGATTGAGTGTATAGGGATGGTCGCGGTGATATTGCGACAGGGCGCGAATCCCATACGGGGAGAGGAACTCGCGTTCATCCAGCATGTACTTGAGAATTTCGCGAAGCTGATCCGGATCGGCGATCGCCAGCAGCCGGCGTTTGCCTTTGCCTTCGGTCGTCATACAAGCGAGATTGTCGGTGAGGTCAGGACGATTCTCCACGAACCAATCCAGCCTTCGCTTAAAGCCGGGGTGGCGGTCGAGCATCTCGGGTTCCAGGGTTAAGACCGCAAATAGAGGGATCAATCCCACCATGGATCGAATCTTCATAGGGAATTTCGAACCGTCGGGCAGGCGCAGAACATCGTAGAAGAACCCGTCTTCCTCGTTCCACAATCCCATCCCATCGTGGCCACGATGGCTCATGGCGCGGGCGATATAGACGAAGTGTTCCCAGAATTTGCTGGCCACATCTTCATAAGCAGGATCTTCTCTCGCCAGTTCGAGGGCGATGGCCGCCAGGTTCAGCGTGTACATGGCCATCCAACTGGTTCCGTCGGACTGCTCGAGGTAACCTCCGGTGGGAAGAGGCGCGCTGCGGTCGAACACGCCGATGTTGTCCAGCCCCAGAAATCCGCCCTGAAAGATGTTCATGCCATCGGCATCCTTGCGGTTCACCCACCAGGTGAAATTCAGCAGTAGTTTGTGGAAAACACGCTGCAGGAATTCGCGGTCGCCTGTTCCTTTGCGTTTCTTGTCGATCTTGTACACCCGCCATGTCGCCCAGGCGTGAACCGGAGGATTCACATCGCTCAAGGCCCACTCGTAGGCGGGGATCTGTCCGTTGGGATGCATGTACCACTCGCGCAACATCAGGATGAGTTGTTCCTTGGCAAAATCCGAATCGACCAGCGCCAGGGGAATGCAGTGAAATGCCAGGTCCCATGCCGCGTACCAGGGGTACTCCCACTTATCGGGCATCGAGATCACGTCGGCGTTGTAAAGGTGCGGCCATTCGTGATTGCGGCCCTCGCGGCGCTCCGGGGGCGGCGGAGGGTTGCCGGGATCGCCATCAAGCCACCGTTTCACTTCATAGTGATAGAACTGCTTGGACCACAACATGCCGCCGAAGCCCTGACGCATTACATTCTGCGCATCCGGCGAAAGGTCCTGCGGAATGAGGGTCGCGTAGAACTCATCGGCTTCGCTCTGGCGCAGGCTGAACGTCCGGTCAAACCCGTCGAAGGCGTTGCTGGTCTTGAGGTCGAGGTTGGTCAGGCGCAGCCGAACTACGACGGTTTCGCCGGCGCCCACGGTCAGCCTGTAATGCGCGGAAGCCTTGGTGCCGGAGCACTCCGGGTTCACCGCTTCCCGGGCGCCGTGTACGACGTAATCATTGATTCCATCCTTGACGTACGGCGTACGGTTCTGGCTTCCAAACAGGCGCCGGGCATTGGTTTCGTTCCGGGTAAAGAGCAATTCGGGCGAGCCCTCGCAGTGCAGCCAGTGCCGGCCGGCGTCGGGATGGTCCAGAAGAATTACAGGATTTGGTGACTGGCTTGCCTGGGCGAGTCGAGGCTCAGAGTTTCCCTCGCCCCAAGACCAGGTGTTGCGGAACCAGACCGTTGGCAGCAGGCGAAGATGGGCGGATTCCGGGCCGCGGTTGGACACTGTGATCCTGACCAGAATGTCTTCGATGTCGGCCTTGGCGTATTCCACGAATACATCGAAATAGCGGTCATCATCGAACACGCCGGTGTCGAGCAGTTCGTATTCCGGCTGGCGCTTGCCCCGCCGCCGGTTCTCTTCCACCAACTGTTCGTAGGGGAACGCGGCCTGGGGATACTTGTAGAGATACTTCATGTAGGAATGGGTGGGCGTGCTGTCGAGGTAGAAGTAGTACTCCTTCACGTCTTCGCCATGATTGCCTTCGTTCCCGGTGAGTCCGAACAGCCGCTCCTTCAGGATGGGATCACGCTCGTTCCACAGCGCCAGGGCGAAGCAGATCAGCTGCCGCCGGTCACAGATCCCGGCCAGACCATCTTCATTCCAGCGATAGGCCCGCGAACGAGCGTGGTCATGGGGCAGGCTCTCCCAGGCGTTGCCGTAGGGGCTGTAGTCCTCCCGGACCGTGCCCCAAGCGCGTTCGCTGACATAAGGGCCCCAGCGTTTCCAGTGTTTTTCGCGGGTGGCGGATTCTGCGAGCCGGATTTCTTCCTGCGTCATGAGAGTCCTCTAGAAGCTCTTAAATCGCCATCAGAAGGTAGGTAAACTCATCCCAAGTCTCGGATCAGGGTCCTGAAGTATGACCTCGCCGTTTGCATGATACCTCTGCTCACGATCACTCTTCACTTCTCTTCAATCCGGAGTGCCTGGATCCGGATTGCGTGGATCCGGATCGCGTCGTTCTAGATTCCGTGGCCGTGGGGCCGGGTCCGCTCCCGGGTCGCCAGAATTGTATGCCGGTGGACCATGTGCTTGTCGGGTGTAGTGGGGAGTGAGGGGCCGGACATTTCGGCGTGTTTCCAAACCCATACCGAGGTGCCTGCATTTTTGACTTGAAAACCATTTTTCTGTTTACTCTATGCAGTACTGGGTGACCTATGTCGGCAGGTTCAACCACAGACGGAGCAGGCCATCTCGGCGGCACGCTGCGGCGGGACGCGTGGTGGCTTGAACTATTGCCCGTCATCGCGCTGCTGGGTGCATTCGGCTTGTACGCGACGCTGCGGGCTTTCGAAGGCAGGTATTACGAATGGGGACCCTATCTCTCCCCTTTTTATTCGCCCCTGATCGACCCCCATCACCGCTGGTGGCCATTCTCTCCGGCGCTGCTGATTCTGATTTGGCCCCTGGGATTCCGGGTCACGTGTTACTACTATCGCAAGGCTTACTACCGTGCGTTTTTTTTGGATCCACCGGCATGCGCGGTCAGCGAGCACCGGAAGCACCGCTATCGGGGAGAAACCGCGTTTCCGTTCATCCTGCAAAATCTGCATCGCTATTTTCTGTATGTCGGCATCCTCTTCCTGGTTTTTCTCTGGCGCGACGCCATCCGCGCTTTCTTCTTTGAGGGGCGAATCGGGGTGGGAGTCGGCTCCCTCGTCCTGCTCTGCAATGTAGTCCTTCTGTCGGTCTACGCGCTCTCCTGCCACTCGTTGCGCCATCTGGCGGGAGGGAAGCTGGACTGCTTCTCTTGCGTTGCCTTCGGAGGTCCCCGCCATGCTGCGTGGAATTGGCTGAGCCTGCTCAACGAGCGGCACATGCTGTATGCATGGATCAGCCTGATCATGGTCGGCCTTACGGACCTTTACGTCCGGTTGGTGGCAAGCGGCGCGGTGGTGGATCTGAGACTCCTGTGAGCACAGACTACGAAACCCACGACCACGATGTGTTGATCATCGGCGCCGGCGGCGCGGGCCTGCGGGCGGCCATCTCCGCCCTAGCCCTGGGCGCCAAAGTGGGTGTGGTCTGCAAATCGCTGCTCGGCAAAGCGCATACCGTGATGGCGGAGGGTGGAATCGCCGCGGCCATGGCCAACGTGGATACCGCGGACGACTGGCGCACCCACTTTCGCGACACCATGCGTGGAGGCAAGATGCTCAACCACTGGCGCATGGCCCAGCTCCACGCCCAGGAAGCCCCGGAACGGGTGCGCGAGCTGGAACAGTGGGGAGCGCTGTTCGATCGCACCCCGGACGGACAAATCCTGCAACGCGCTTTTGGCGGCCATACCTTCCGTCGGTTGTGTCACGTGGGCGACCGCACCGGTCTGGAAATGATTCGCACTCTGCAGGACCGCGGCGTGCAATTGGGGATTGACGTGTTCATGGAATGCACGGTCACGCGACTGCTGAAGGACGGGAACCGCGTTGCCGGAGCGTTCGGCTACTGGCGCGAACAGGGACGGTTCGTGGTGTTTCGGGCCAAGTCGATCGTCATTGCCACCGGCGGCATCGGCAAGGCGTGGAAGATCACGTCCAATTCGTGGGAGTACACCGGAGACGGGATGGCGCTCGCATACGGAGCCGGCGCGGAGCTGATGGATATGGAATTCGTGCAGTTCCACCCCACCGGCATGGTTTGGCCTCCGGGAGTGCAGGGAATCCTGGTCACGGAGGCGGTACGCGGTGAAGGCGGCATACTGCGCAACAAGCTGGGTCAGCGGTTCATGGAAAAGTACGATCCTAAGAAGATGGAGCTTTCCACCCGTGATGTGGTGGCGCGCGCCATCTACACGGAAGTCCGGGAAGGTCGCGGAACCGAACACGGCGGCGCTTATCTCGACATTTCGCAAAAACCCGCGGACTACGTGAAGAAGAAACTCCCCAGTATGTATCACCAGTTCAAGGAACTCGCCGACGTGGATATTACGAAGGGGCCGATGGAGGTTGGACCCACCTGCCACTACATGATGGGAGGGATTCGAGTCGAAGCGGAGAGCGCAAAGTCGTCTGTGCCCGGACTCTTTGCTGCAGGTGAGGCGGCCGCTGGACTTCACGGCGCGAACCGGCTGGGTGGAAATTCGCTTTCCGATCTGCTGGTTTTCGGCCATCGGGCAGGAGTGGCGGCCGCCGAGGATGCGAAGCGCACCCCGGCAGTGTCCGTGGATTCCACCCAAATCGAGCAGGCGGCCCGAGAGGCCTTGGCTCCATTCGAGCGCAAGGTGGGCGAGAGTCCCTATGCCATCCATCGCGATTTGCAGGAGACCATGCAGAACCTGGTGGGCATTTTTCGCGACCGGGAAGACCTGATTCGCGCCTTGGAAGAACTTGAAAAACTGAAAGAACGCGCTGAACATCTGAGCGTAGAGGGTTCGCGACTGTTCAATCCGGGCTGGCACCTGGCCCTAGACTTGAAATCGATGCTGACAGTTTCGGAAGCGGTTACCAGGAGCGCGCTGGCGCGGCAGGAGAGCCGCGGAGCGCACAGCCGGATTGACTATCCGGGCCTGGACTCGACCTGGGGCGCAAAGAACAATGTCACGGTCCGCGACGGAAGCGCCATGGCACTTCATCAGTCGCCGGTGCCCCCCCTGCCCGACGACTTGAAACAGATTCTTGCGGAAGAGAAATAGCGGAGGAGCGATGGCGGAAGCGATCTTTGAGGTATTCCGCGGAAACCGCGAAGGCGGGCAGCCCGTTACCTACCGTGTCCCGATCGCTCCGGGGATGGTCGTGCTGGATGCTCTCCACCATATCCAGGGGCATCTGGCGCCGGACCTGGCCGTGCGCTGGAATTGCAAAGCCGGCAAGTGCGGTTCGTGCTCGGCAGAGGTCAATGGCCGACCCCGACTCACGTGCAAGACCCGTATGGATGCCCTTCCGCTGGACCAGCCCATTACGGTGCGCCCCATGAAGTCGTTTCCCGTGATCAAGGATCTGGTGACGGATGTTTCCTGGAATTACCGGGTGAACCAGAAAATCCCACCGTTCTCGCCCCGCCCCGGGGTCGAGTGGAAAATGTATCAGCGGGACGTGGACCGGGTGCAGGAATTTCGCAAGTGCATTGAATGCTTCCTGTGCCAGAACGTGTGTCACGTTCTCCGCGAGCACGAAAAAATGGAAGAATTCGGGGGGCCGCGCTACTTTGTCCGGGTTGCGGCCCTGGAAATGCACCCGCTGAACGGGAAGTCCCGGGTTCGGGTGCTCAAGGATGAGCTCGGGATCGGTCTGTGCAACATCACCAAGTGCTGCACCGAAGTGTGTCCGGAGGAGATCCGCATCACCGACAACGCGATCATTCCGCTGAAGGAGCGCGTGGTGGACGAGTTTTACGATCCGGTGCTCATGCTGGTCCGCAAGATTCGGGGCGCAAAAACCGAAGCAGGCTGACGGCACAGGAGGTCCCATGGAGTTCAAACTCAAGAGCATCTCAAAAGCGGGTATCCCGGAAGCCATCTCGAAAGCCGAGTTGTATCGCTCGCTGAATGAGCCGGAGGAAGCGGAATCGATCTGCCGGGATGTGCTGGCGGTCGAACCCGGGCATCAATTGGCGCTGCGCCTGCTGGGTCTCGCCATCACCGACCAATTCTGCGGCGACGCAGCGGACCGCTATGGCGAAGCCGAGAAACTTTTTCAAAGCCTGACCGAGCGCTACGAACGCCTTTACTACACCGGCCTGCTTCATGAACGGAGAGCCAAGGCGCAGATGCGGGTAGGACGGGCGCCACGCACGCTGGTTACTCTCTTCGGTGAAGCGATGCGCTGCTTTGAAGAAGCTGAAGCGATGCGGCCCCCGGACAACGACGATGCCATCCTGCGCTGGAATCGCTGCGCGCGGCTGCTGCAGAGTTTTCCTGGCTTTGATGAAGAAGCTGAGCCCCAGGTCTTCGACGCTTACGATAGTTCTCCTATCTAAGGCCCGCGTGGGGGCTACGGCAGGGTTTCGTGGGGCTCCGGTGGTGGCCCGAACGCCGCACTGGGCACCGCTTTTCACCGGTTCGGCGTCGGTTTAAGCAGGTCTATCGCCCCAGGATTCGCGGACCTGCCAGGTGGTGTTTTACTGCAATTAGTTTCACTTTGCCCGCTATCGGCCGCCTCCTTTCCTGCCTGTATCCTCTGAAATCGGCTACAGTAGCGGCTTTTCGGGCCATGGTGCTTCATTTGCAAGGGGTGTGAGGGACTACGTGTGAAATGGTGTGGGCATCCCCCCCTCAAACTCGCTGCCTGCCCAACTGGTGGGCCATTTCGGGCTGCATGAGAATCCCTTTGGAGTCACCCCTGATCCCCACTTCCTGTTCCTGAGCGAGACGCACCGTGAAGCTCTGGCTTCACTGATCAACGGAATCGGTTGTGAGTTCGGATTCCAGCTGCTGCTGGCCCAGCCGGGGATGGGCAAGACCACCCTGCTCTTCAACTTCCTGGAAAGATTTCGCACTACTGCCTACACCGCATTCCTGTTTCAGCCGCTGTTTGAACCGCGCGAGTTGCTTCAGGCAGTACTGTCGGAATTGGGAAATGGCTCCGAACAGACCTCGATGGGCAAATTGTCCGAGCATCTGAACGGCCTGCTCGGCCGGGCTGCGCAGGAACGTAAGCGCGTAATCGTAGTGGTGGACGAAGCGCAGAATCTTGATTTTTCCCTTCTGGAGGCGTTGCGGCAACTCTCGAACTTTGAAACCGCACAGAAAAAGCTGGTGCAGATCGTTCTGTCCGGGCAGCCGCAACTGGCGAAAAAACTGGGAGCTCCGGAACAGGAGCAGTTACTGCAGCGGATCTCTTCCATTGGCCGGCTCAGCCCGCTGGCAATGAACGAGACCCGGGCTTACATCGATCACCGCCTGAAAACCGCGGGGCACCGTGGCGGTGATCTCTTCACTCCGGGCGCGGTGGGGAACATCTGGGAACGCAGCAAGGGAATTCCCCGCAACATCAACACCTTGTGTTTCAACGCCATGATGGTGGCGTTTGCCGGGCAGACCAGGTTGATCGACGAGCGCATTCTCCAAGAAGCGTCCCGGGATCTGGACCTGAAGAGCGCGCTTGCCGACCTGTATCAAATGGACGCGCCCGCGGCGGCATCCGGCGGCAATGGGAAGGGGCCTGTCCCGCAAACGCAAGTGGCAGCGCCCGGAACCGGGGGAAACCGGTCGCTGGAAAGGCCGGTCGAGATTGCAGGCGCGGTGGGGATGGAAGGCAGTGGAACCGCATCCCATCGGCGCGACGAGGGTACGAAAGAAACGACTGAGAGTCTTCCACCCGCCCTGGTCGAAGCGATTGCGCGCATCACCCAGAGCCTGGAAGAACAAAAGATCATTTTGCTGTCGAAGTCGACAGGGCCTGCGGCAACCCTTACTGCGGCCGCCGTCGAAGTTCCGCCAAGCTCCAGCCAGGCTTCGCTACCTCCCCTATCGCCATCGCAGCCCCCGGCGCCGGTCAAGAGCAGCAACACCGCAGCCGGTCCGGGCGGAAGCGTATCCACGCTGGAGAAAAAGTCGCCTTCAACGCCGATCAAAAATAAAGCACCGGCTCCCCCCGCTCGCGCTCCAGTGACCAACCTCACTGCGCGGCAACCCAACCCGGTCCCGGCGGAACGCAGCTCTTTCGCTGCAGTCCCAGTCGCAGCCCGCCCGTCGCCGGCCGCTAGGAAGCAACCGGATAGAGGAGGGCCGTGGTTGAAGGTCCTCTCTTTCCTGGCGATGAGCGCGGTCCTGGCGCTTGTCCTGGTCGAGAGATTTCCGTTGCGGCGTGCCGGAGAGGTCGAGGCCAGCGAATCCGGTATCTCAAGGCTGGGGCAGGGCGAATCGAGCGCGCTCCAGCCCAAGGATTCTTCAACCACGCCAGTCAAAAGCGGAGTCGCTGACGCCCGGGTTCCGCGCAACGCGCGCGCTTCCGAGTCCGATGACGTGACCGTCCGCAAGTTCTCTACCAATCCCGAGGTCGCACCGGTTTCGGGCGATGCCCCAAAATCGCCGAACACCATCTTCTTCGACCAGGACAGTTCCGTGATCGGCTGGCAATATCGTGCCGAACTGCAACAGATCGCTGATACGCTGGCGGAAAATCCTGAGATGAATGTGATCCTCGAAGGGCACACGGACAGCACCGGTGAGGAGGCTTACAATCTGGACCTCTCCAGCCGCCGTGCGATTGCGGTGCGCGATGCGCTCATGAACGGGCTGCACGTTTCGGGGGCGCGGTTGTCCACGATTGGCGCTGGATCGACGGCGCCGGTTCAGCCCAATTCCAGCGCCGACGGACGCGCCTACAACCGGCGCGTGGAAATCCGTTTTGTGCCTCCCAGCGGCACCTAGTCCGACCCGCCCCTGACAGTTCC
This sequence comes from Terriglobales bacterium, assembly GCA_035937515.1. Classification (GTDB taxonomy): domain Bacteria; phylum Acidobacteriota; class Terriglobia; order Terriglobales; family Acidobacteriaceae; genus JAIQFF01. The sequence goes on from DASZHW010000170.1 coordinate 15,235, forward strand.
CGAACCGCGTGTGAGTTCAGCAACTTGCGCGGAGTCGTGTTTTCAGCCATTTGCTCCCTGGCGGCCCGTGATTCATCAGATTTTCACCATTTTGTAACCCTCCCGTAACACAACGGAACTAAAAGAACGTTACGAGTAAGAACGCGAATGGCCACAACATGAACCTTTAACTGAACCCTTCGTGTGTTCACCCCGACGAAGCGCGTGGCCGCAGACGCTTGACAGTGCTGCAATTAACTCGATGGTAGGTCCCCGGCCAAGGCCGGAGGCAGAAGGAGAAATATGAAGTCCGTTCTCAGGTGGTGCGTAGTTCCGCTGTTAGCTACAACGCTGGTGGCGCAAACTGCGGCTAAACCCAGAGCCAAGAAGGCGGCCAAGCCCGCAGAACCCGCGGTCACCATGCAGGACTTGCAATCTTTGCGTGACGCGATGGCAGCCCAACAGCAGCAGATCGAGCAGCTGAAGCAGCAGTTACAGCAGAAAGATCGGGCCTGGGACCAGGCCCAGCAGCAGTTGCAGCAAGCGCAAAGCACTGCCGCAGACGCGGAGAGCAAAGCGGCCACTGCCCAAGCCGCTGCCAACGACCAGAAGGACACGGTCATCAAGTTGAACAGTGATATGGCCGACGTCAAGACCACCCTGACCAACACCGCCGTCGGCACCCAGGATGAACAGAAGCGAATGTCGGCCCTGGAAGGCTTGTTGGGCCGCTTCCGCTTTAACGGCGACGTTCGGATTCGGGGCGAGAGCTTTTTTCAGGACCTGACCGGGTTCCAGAATCGTAACCGCGCCCGCGTTCGCGTGCGCTTCGGCTTCGAAGGCAAGTTGAATGAAGACTTCAACGCCGGAATCGCCCTGGCCACCGGATCGTTCGGAGACCCAACGACGACCAACGAGACTCTCACCAACTTCTTCGATCGCAAGACGATTGGTTTGGACCGCGGCTACATTACCTACAACCCCGTGGCCCACAAGTGGTTGTCCCTGACCGGCGGCAAGTTCGCCTACACCTGGCAACGGACTTCGTTCACTTTTGATCCCGATCTCAACCCGGAAGGCTTCAACCAGAAATTCTCCTTTGACCTTAGGACGCCCTGGGTGAAGAATTTCACGGTGCAGGGAATTGAAATGCTGTTTAACGAAGCGTCGGGCGGACAGGATTCCTACGCCCTGGGCGGACAGGTTTCAGCCAAATTACAGTTTGGTCCCTGGACGGCAACCCCGTCTTTCCTCAGCATGAAATGGAATCGTCCGGACGCAATTCTGTCCGCGAGCGCGTTCGCCGTGGCGGCAACGACCACGGGCGGCAGCACCGTAGCGGCGATCCCGGTCCCCGGAGAGGGTCCGGGTTGCGCAGCTCTTCTCGGTGGGGCGAAGTTCGCGCCTTGCCCCTTTGCCCCGAACGGCATGACCAACGCGACCTTTGTTGACAAGAAGGGTGTCGCCCATTTCTTCTCCGGTTACAACTACGCCGACTTCATCCTCAACAACCAGATCAAGACCGGCCACGACCGCTGGCCGATCAACCTGCTACTTGAGTTTGAAGACAACCTTGATGCGGAGCCGCATCCCCTCGATGCCAAGGGCAAAGTGTTGACCGACCTGGGCAGCCAGAACAAGGCATATCTGGCGGATATCAGCTTGGGGCAGCAGAAGAACAAGGGCGATCTTCAGGTCGGCTACGCCTGGGGACGCCAGGAACAGGACTCGGTGATTGCGTCCTTCAACGAAAGCGATCAACGGGCCCCCACCAACATCATCCAGAACCGCATCTATGCCCTCTACAAGTTGCGCAGCAACACCGTTGCCGCCTTCACTCTATGGCATGGACGAACTCTGAACACGAATCTGGAAAATTCGGTGAAAGGACCGGGAGTAGCCGTCGGAGCCCAGGAACCGTACTTGAATCGTTATCAGTTTGACCTGATTTACTCGTTCTGAGCCCCACAGAAGTCAACGGCGCCGCTGCTGAAGAGCGGCGCCGTTTTTATTTCCACTGGATAATTCCCGCTTCCTGACAAGCGTCGAGATAGTCAGCCACCAGTGCGACCGCCACGGGGCCGTATTCCGCCGAGACCGCGTCCCGGATTTCGGCCACGGTTCTCTTGCCATCGACAAAGTTCACAATCTCATAGGCGTAGAGTTCCGAGAGATCCTGAGCGTTGAGCAGGGGAGTCGCTTCGCTTTTCAGCAGCCTGATTTTTGCCATGCGTTCCGGCCCCAGTCGCGCCAGGAGCACGTTGTCATTCTGGTAGGTGAGCGGTCCGAAGTCGCCGATGCGGACGGGAATCTTGTGGGCCGCCGGTTCGTCTGACCAGGGCGCCTTAGGTGACTCACCCTGGGCCCCGCTCGCCTTGGCCCTCCGGTCGATCCAGGCGCTGAATGTCGCAGCCTGGTCGGCAAGAACTCTCTCATACGCCGGTTCGGGCGCGGCGGAGCCGGCAAAGGCCAGCAAGGAGCGCTGAGTGGCGATCTCGCGGCCAAGCCCCTGACGCATCAGATTGCGCGCTTCGTACCATGCCGCGGCCGGGTCCAGCTTTGGGTCGTCCATCCAGCGATCCGCTTCTGTGAACAGTTCGGCCAGGCGCGCTTCCGACTGCGCCGTGTAATACGGGAGCAGATCCCGCGCCTGCTCCGCGTCCAGGCCGGCATAGACGTACCCGGCGGCAGCGCCCAGCAACGCCACCCGGCGCAGTTTCGTGGAATCGATCTGTTGGAGGGAGTCATGGTCGGTGTGGATGTAGATGTCAGGCCAATCGCGCAAGTAGAGCGAGGGCACGGCGATCGTGGACGAATCATAGTCATCGTGATCGCTGCCGCTGGAGTAAGGAGTCACATCCGCCAGAAACTGGTTGCGCGTCCCCTGGTCGCCGGTTCGGGTCTCGACTACGGCCGCTTCCGGTGAAGCTCCACTTCCCGCATAGGCCGACGCCCCGGAGCGGATCACGTCTGCCAGCGCGGCTCCGACGTCGGTTACAAAGCTTGGCAGCGACCAGGGCGTGGCCGTCACGTGCAGGATCGATTTGTTCTTGAACGGGTCGCCGCCCACCATATCCATGTGGATATTGGCCCGCAACCGCGATCGAATTTCCGGATGGCGGGTAAGATAGGCCATGGTGCCTTCCACCTCCGGGCCCCAGACGAAGCGCAGGGTGCGCTTGGACCGTGGCAGGGCGCCAACCTTGATCAGGCGCGCGATCACCCGGGCCGACTCCAGAATGGTTACGCATCCGCTCCCGTTGTCATTGGCTCCCGGCCGCTCGTGGTCCAGATGGCAGCTATAAATGATCTCGCCCGCGGCTGGGTCTGTTCCTGGGATTACGCCGCTTATCACCGTCCAATGTCCCGGCCCAACCTCAGCTTTGACTCGGGCGCTTAGAGTGATGGTTTCTCCCGCGCGCAACCGGGCCCGCAAACTCCCGGCGGTCTCGCGCGAAATCATGAAGGCGAATCCGGCGGGCTGGCGGGCGTCCAGGTGACCCCAGCGCACCAGAGTGCTGTCCAGGCCTGACCAGGCGGTGGTCTGGTTTGGCATGTCGCTGACGATTCCGGCCGCCCCGTATTTCGCCACCGCCAGCGTCTGTACTCGAGCGAGTACGCCATCGGCGAGAACAATCTTTGCCCGCACATCTTTACCCCTGTAGTCGGCTTCGTGGGAGCCGTCACCGACATCGACCAGGGCGGATTCCACATCCGCCGAGTGGCTGTAGTCGGCCAGCCGGATTGGGTCCGTCGCCCAGTCTCCCAGCAGCAGGTGCTGTGGCTGTACTTCCCACAATTGACCAGATTCGACTTTCCAGCCCAGATAAGATCGCATCAGCCCGTACGAAGCCTTGCCGTCAATGGGGAATTGTTCGCTCTGAACCTCGGATAGCCCGTACTCGCGAACCCGCTCCAGCACGAATTGAGCAGCCTGGTCGAATTCGCCGGTGGCCGGCACACGATGGAGGCGGGTCAGGAAGCGCAGATTTTCGTAAGGGGCGGCGCCGCTGGCTTCATCCCGCAGCTTGATCCATTGCTGGGAGGGGAGAAAGGGCTCCTGGGACAACGCAAAAGTTACGCAGAACAGCAGAAAGCAAGCAACAACCAAGCATCGGGTCATCGAGGGAGAGCATACCTTTGTCCTGTCCGCCTCTGCAATTCACGTGTGCTAGGCGCTCAGCGCCGTGCGCGGCTCGTCCAGGCCAGAGCGAGTCATGAACCTCAATTTGGAAGAACAGTGCCGGTCGTAGACCCGGTTGGCGATGCTCCACACGGTTTCGTAGCCGTCGTTGCCCTGAAGGATTACGCTGGCAACCTCGCTGATCAGCTGGTTGAGATAGTTAAGCCGGTTCAACTGCCTGTCGAATTGAGAGTCTTCATTTCGAACGATGGGGGACATGGCGCGCCTCCTCAGAATCTGTTCCGTACATGTATGGATGAGGAAGCCGCGGGGCACGCTGCACACACGGAGAAATATCCAGTTACCAAAGTACTAGGTCCTGCGGGGTCATCGGGCTGGCTATTGGCCAGTTGCGGTTGGGGGACGCGAATCCAGTTTTACCGAGGGCAGGCTGGCGGAACTCCATCCACCGCCCAGGGCCTTGATCAGGGAAACGGTGGCGGTCATGCGACGGCGCAGAATGTCGACCGCGGCCCGTTCGTCGGCCAGGGCCGTGCTTTGCGCCGTGGTCACTTCCAGGTAGCTGACCACGCCACCCTTATAGCGGTTGGTGGAAAGCTCAAGCGAGTGTTCGGCCGCAGCCACTGCAGCCTGCTGGGCCCTGGCTTCGTCGTCAAGAATACGCAACGCCGCCAGGCTATCTTCTACCTCCTGGAAGGCGTTCAGGACCGTCTGACGATAATTGGCCACCGACTCGTCATAGGCCGCCCGGGCTTGTTCGGAGACGGCTCGGCGGCGGCCGGCATCGAAGGTGGTCACAGCCGCGGACGTCCCCGCAGTCAGGAAACCGCTGGGACCCTGGATCAGAGTCGTGATCGCGGTGCTTTCAAAGCCGCCGGAGCCGGTCAGGGTGAAGATAGGGAAGTAGGCGGCTCGGGCCACGCCGACCTGGGCGTTGGCGACCGCCACACGGCGCTCGGCGGCCGCGATATCGGGACGGCGTTCCAGCAGTTCCGATGGAAGCCCGGGCGGGACCGCAGGCGGCGGGGAATTCCATGCCGCCCCGGGAACGGTAAAAGTGGAAGCGGGTTGTCCGATCAGGGTCGCGATCGCGTGTTCATTCTGCGAGCGCTGGATCAGCACATCAATCGCCTGGGTTCGTGTATTTTCCAGCTGAGTCTGGGCTTGCGCGACGTCGACCGCGGAGGCCACTCCACCCTTGTACCGGCTTTGCGTGAGGTCCAGAGCTCTCTCAAAAGAGGTCACGTTGGACAGCAGCAGCTGTTCTTCCGCATCCAGCGTGCGCATCTCGAAGTAGTCGAAGGCGAGTTCAGCGTGCAAACTCAGGCGTACCGTCTCCAGATCGGCAGCGCTGGCCTGGGCATTCGATCGCGCGGCTTCCACGGTGTGGCGCACCCGTCCAAAAACGTCGGCTTCGTAGGACACATCAAAGGGGATGGCTATGTCGGTTACATTCGTCGGCGTGGACGCGGAAACCAGCGGCCGGTTCTGCGACAGGTGTTCGCGCGCGGCCGAGGCGCCGGCGGTGAGGGTGGGATAGTATGCCGCCCGATTAAACCGTACCAGGGCCCGCGCTTGCCGGAACCGAGCGTCCGCCGCCTTGAGGTTCTCGTCGGAAACATTGACCTGCTCCTCCAGCGCATTCAGTTGCGGGTCCTGGAAAATCTCCCACCACTTGCCTCGTGCAATCTGATCGCTGGGCTGAGCTGTCTTCCAGTCCGGCGGTACTTCCTTGTAGCTGGGAGGTGTCGGTGTAGTGGGTTTGGAGTAACGCGGCCCAACCGCGCAGCCGCTGAGCAGCAACAGCAGACCTCCGACCGCGATGAGTGGACGTCTGACGCCCGAAGGCTGACGTCCGACGTCCCGTCTCCTCACTGCGCCCCCTGCTGCGTCTGGGCGATGCGAACAGTCTCGCCCTCCGTAACCGAGTCCGGAGGATTGATAATTACGCTTTCATCGCCGTTCAAGCCGGCAACCACTTCGACTTCGCTTCCGAAATCATGGCCGAGGGTAATCTGCTTCAGTTGCACGCGCTGGTCCGGCCCCACGGTAGCGATTCGAAGACCCTCGGAGCGGAAGAGCAACGTATTGACTGGCAGGATCAATGAGGAGGTCGGGGTGGGCAGCTTGAAGTGCACTTCAGCATACGAGCCGGTGAAAAGCTGTCCGGTGGGATTATCCACAGCGATCTCGACCAGCAAAGTACGCGACGTGGGATCGATGGCATTGGCGGTGCGGACCAGCTTTCCCTGGAAGCGGCGTCCGGGGAATTCCGCCAGGGTCAGGTCGGCCGTAATCCCGGGCTTCGCCGCCTGCGAATAAATCTGGGGCACGCTGACATAGACGCGAAGTTTGTCCGGCTGTGCAATGTGAAACAGTTCATTCCCCGTCCCACCGCTGCTGCCGGAATTGATCAGGGCGCCGACGTCAGTATTACGCGCCGTAATCACGCCGGAGAAGGGTGCGTAGATCCTTTGAAACGACTGCAGCTCTTCGAGCCGCTTTACATTGGCCTGAGCCGACTGCAAGGCAGCCCCCTTCGCCTCGTAATCGCCGGCGGCGTTGTCCGACTCCTGCTTGGAGACCGACTCGGTCATCAGCAGGCCGGCGTAGCGGTCGGCCGTAATCTTTGAGAGATTCAGATTCGCCTGGGCCGTAGCCAGGTCGGCGCGAGCCTGGCGCAATTGCTGATTCACTTCCGGAGTGTCAATCTCCGCCAGCAGTTGGCCGGCTTGCACGTGACTCCCGATGTCCACATACCAGCGCCGAAGATATCCGTTGGTGCGCGCGTAAATCGGGGCGTCAGAAAAGGCCTGTACGTTAGCGGGAAGAACAATTTCCTGGGCCGGGGCCGAACGCTTGGCCTGGACCACCGCCACCGTGGGCACGGCCATCCGCATGGTTTCCTGGCGCAAAGCCGTCCGCGCCTGAATGCGCGGCAGGATGCCGAAGACAACCAGCAGGACCGCGATCACCAGAGCCAGCAGAAAAATCCACCACTGGGACCGGCGGTGTTGGTCTGGACCGAGCCGGGCGGACGTCGTTTCGGAGTCGTTCTGTCTAGAAATACCGCTTTCGCTGTCAACCTTCATTCGATCTCCAACCCAATAAAAATACCAGGATCTGAACCATCTGAACCTAAACGCCGGATTCATTCTTCAGCTGTTGTCCGGCGGCATTGCGTCTTCCATGCAGCAGGCTGAAGAACACTGGCACAAAAAACAGGGTTGCGGCCGTGGCAAAGATCAAGCCGCCGATGACCGCGCGGCCCAGCGGTGCATTCTGCTCTCCGCCCTCGCCTAGACCAATGGCCATGGGCACCATGCCAATGATCATGGCCAGGGCGGTCATCAAGACCGGCCGGAAACGGGTGAATCCTGCCGCCATCGCTGCCGTCACCGCATCCTTGCCTTCCTGCATTTGTTCCTTGGCAAAGCTGACCACCAGAATGCTGTTGGCTGTGGCCACGCCCATACACATGATAGAACCGGTCAGGGCCGGTACGCTGATGTTGGTCTTGGTTACGAAGAGGAACCACACAATCCCGGCCAGCGCCGCAGGCAGGGCCGCGACGATGATGAACGGGTCCAGCCAGGATTGGAAGTTCACCACGATCAGCAAGTACACCAGCAGGATGGCGAAGGCCAGCCCTGAAATCAGCCCCGAGTAGGAAGACTTCATGGTCTGGACCTGTCCACGAATCACCATTTCCGAGCCGCGCGGCAGTTCCTTGCGGCTGTCGTTCACGATCTTCTGGATGTCATCGGCCACGCCGCCCAGATCACGCCTTTGAACCGATCCGTAAATGTCGATCACCGGTTGGATGTCGTAATGCGAGACCAGGGCCATTCCCGCGCCCCGCTGGATGGAAGCGAGCGAGCCCAGAATCGCCGGACTCGCCCCGCTGGCCCCCGTAATCGGGATATTCTGCAGACCCTGCAACGAATCCACGCGGTACTGCGGAGTTTGGGTCGCGATGGAATAGCTCACGCCATTCTTGGGGTTGAGCCAGTAGGTCGGCGACGTCTGGAAACTGCCGCTGAGCGAAATCAGCAGGTTGGTGGCAATATCGCGCTGCGTGAACCCGGCCAGTTGCGCCTTGGTCCGGTCCACATCCACGCGCAGATGGGGCTCATCGAACGGCTGCTGGATACGCAGGTCTGCGGTGCCTGAAACCATCTCGATCCGTCGCAGCAGCTTGTTGGCGAACTGGCGGTTGTCCTGCAGATTGTAGCCAGTCACCTGAATATCAATCGGGGCGGGCAGACCGAAGTTCAGAATCTGGCTCACGATGTCCGCCGGCAGAAAGGAAAAATCCACGCCGGGAAATTCTTCCCGAAGCTTCAGGCGCAAATCGTGGACATACTGTTCCGTCGGTCGATGATCACGGTTGAGAGTGACCAGCACGTCGGCATCCGCTGGGCCGGTGGGCGCCGAGTTGCTGTAAGAGAGGTTGATGCTGCTGTAGGGCAGGCCGATATTGTCGATGATGCTGGAGATTTCGCTGGGCGGGATCTGCTGGCGGATGAAGCCTTCGATCCGGTCGCAAAGATTCGCAGTCTCTTCAATCCGCGTGCCAGCTCGTCCTCGCACATGCAATTTGAATTGTCCGGCGTCGACTCTGGGAAAGAAGTCCCGTCCCAGCCAGGGCACCAGGAGCACGAACGAGCCGGCCGACACCACCACGAAGCCCCACAGGAACCCTGCGCGGCGATGCAGGCAGCGCTCCAGCATCTCGTGATAGCGGTCACGGAATCTTTCGAACGCCAGCTCAAAAGCAACCTGCATGCGCACCAGAGGATTGCGGCTCTCGGTGTTCAGGTGCCCGGCTTCCTGCTCGTGGCCGCGGAGCAGATACTTGGCCATGGTCGGGACCAGAGTCCGGGACAGCAAATAGGAGGCCAGCATGGCAAACACCACCGCCTCAGCCAGCGGAACGAACAGGTAACGGGCGACGCCGGTGAGGAAGAACATGGGCAGAAACACGATGCAGATGGCGAGCGTCGAAACGAAGGCCGGAACCGCAATCTGCTGGGCTCCATCCAGAATGGCCTTCTGAATCTCTTTGCCCTCGGCAATATTGCGGTTGATGTTCTCGATTTCTACGGTGGCGTCGTCCACCAGAATGCCGACCGCGAGCGCCAGCCCGCCCAGGGTCATGATGTTGATGGTCTCGCCCAGCGCGCTCATGACGATGATGGAAGTAAGAATCGAAAGCGGAATGGAAACCGCGATGATTACCGTGCTGCGCCAGCTCCCCAGGAAGATCAGAATCATGATTCCGGTGAGACAGGCCGCAATCAGACCCTCGTTCACCACGCCGTCAATGGAGGCGCGCACGAACAGGGATTGGTCTGCCAGAGGCTTGATCTGCAGCTCCGGCGGAACCTGTGCCTGAATTCGCGGCAGCATGGCCTTGATTCCGGCAATGATGTCCAGGGTTGAGGCGTTCCCGGCCTTTTGGATGGTCAGCAGGGAAGCTCTCTGCCCGTCCACTCGCACGATGTTGGTTTGTGGCGGGAAACCGTCGCGCACGTAGGCGACGTCACGGATGTAAATGGTCGTGCTCCCCACTTTCTTGATCGGAAGGTCGTTCAACTCAGCTACGGTTTGCGGGCTGCCGTTGAGATCGACGTCATACTCGAACTGTCCGATCTTGGAGGTGCCTGAGGGCAGAATCAGGTTCTGGGCGCTGATGGCGTTGACCACATCCATCGGCGACAGGCCTTTGGCCTGCAAGGCATTGGTGTCCAGGTCAACCTGCACTTGCCGCTGCTTGCCGCCGTAGGGGTAGGGAATGGCGGCGCCGGGAATCGTAACCAGGCGGGTCCGGATAAAATTCACGCCATAGTCAAAAAGTTGCTGCTCGGAAAGCTTTTGCCCCGACAACGCCAGCTGCAGAATCGGCACCGTGGACGCGTTGTAAGTGATGACCAGGGGCGGTGTCGTCCCCGGTGGCAACTGTCGCAACTGAGTTTGCGAGATCGCGGTGATCTGCGCGATCGCCTTTTCAATGTTGGCGTGAGGCTGGAAAAATACCTTCACCACCGCGATCCCGTTCAGGGACTGCGACTCGCTGTGCTCGATGTCGTCGACGGTGGTGGTGAGCGAGCGCTCGGTCAGCGACACAATCCGGTTGGCCATGTCCTGGGAGTTCAGACCGGTGTAATTCCACAGAATACTGACCACAGGAATATTGATGTTCGGAAAAATGTCGGTAGGCGTCCGATAGATGACGATCGGGCCGAGGATCAGCAGCAGCAGAGCGACGACGACGAAGGTGTAAGGCCGGCGCAGTGCCAGCGCGACAATCCACATGAAGGCCTCTCGGCGTTACTTCTCCCGCAAATTATATGGATGTGGGAGCCGGTGGTTCGGTCGGTAAATTTTGCCTTAACTGGAAAAGAAAAAGGCCGGCACAAGTGCCGGCCTTGCATAGATTTACAAAACTTTACTGATTGGGGTCCGGTTGGCTCGAATCCGATTGATTGTTGTCCGGCCGGTTCAGGTGTGGCCGATCCGGATCTGACTGGTTCGAATCTGAACGGTCGCGATCCAGGCGGTGGCGCCCTTCGTTCGGTCCCCGATTGGTGGCCACAACCGTCAACGGAGCTTGCAAAGTGAAGTTCAGCACGGTCTCCGAGGGCAGCTTGATCTGCTGACCCTTGGTGGCCGCCTGCACACCACCACCCAGGCCGCCGCCCGCTGCCGCGCCAATGGCAGCCCCTTTGCCGCCGCCGGCGATGGCGCCGATGATGGCTCCGATGCCTGCGCCGGTGCCAACCTTGGCGGCGGTATTCTTGCCCCGCGATGAGCCTTTCCGGGAATACTGATCGGTCTGGATGCTGTAGGTTTTGCCTGCCGCTGACAGGCGATCAAGTTGCAGCACCAGCATCGACTGTCCGGCAAACTTGCCGGCGCTCTGGACCGTCACGATATGACCCTCCAAATCATAGCCGGAGGGAATCACGGTTTCCCCCTCCACGGCAAGCGGTGAATCCAGCGTGGCGTGGAAGGTCTGACCTTGCTGGCTGGTTTCCGAGTCAATGGTATCGACGAGCCGCACTGCCAGAGTCGTTCCCGAAGGAATGGTCACTTTCTGTGGCGGCGGAGGAGGCGGCGGTGTCGAGGGCGCTCCGGAGGTCGCAGGAGGCGGAACTGCCATCGCTGCAGTCGGGGCTGCTGTGGTCTCGCTGGGAGAGGAAGGCAGGTTGCGCACGCGAGCCGGACTGTGCCGGGGTTTGGATGCCGAACGCGAGGGTGAAGCCGGTGAAGGTTTCGTCTCCTCTGGCGGCGTCTGGACGCTCTCCTGGGGCGGTGGAGCAGCCACCTGCAGATTGTTGATGACCTGCTTCACGCCGGGTTCGGCCGCGGCGTAGCGGCCGGCCGCTTCGCGCTGGCCATCGTTGTCCACGGTACCGCTCAGGGTCACGGTTCCGCCTTCAGACTTTACTCCCAGCTGTTTTCCCTGCAGGCCGGAGTCCGATAGCAATCGGCTCTGAATATCGCTGGTAACCTGGGCGTCATTCGGGGCCTTGGTGCAACCCACCCCAACCAGCAGTATCGCGAGCAGCAGGATCGCGAAGATATTGAGAGAAAATTTTGCCGTCATAGACATCACTCCTGATCGAGGATCATTGATGATCACTAGTTTAGATGCAGATTCGGGTCTGGTCTCGGGCAAAATTATAACTTGAAAGGAGGCCGGACCGGGGCGGGTAACTGGCTGAGAGACAGTCAGTTGCTTGGTCCGGCAGAAGGTCGGTTGGCAGGGGTATTCGGCTTTTTAGGGTTTCCGGATCAGCGCTGTCGCAGAAATTTGTAGTCGAGAATCGATGCCGCCAGGCCAACCCACTCCGGGTCCCGCAGTGTTTTTCCGCGAGTGATTCGACCCTGGCAGAGCACGCTGCTGTTTTTCTGGCCGGAGATTTCTTCCGGCATCTCGAAGACCATCTCCACCAGTGTATTGGCTGGCAGTTGCTGGGGTCCGCGAAAGAGAACGCCAGATTGACTGAGGTTTTCCACCGTGCCCTCGTGCCATGTTCCCAGCCCCTTGGCGCGATAGCGAACCGGAAGCTGCAGACTCAGGCGCCGGGCGCGAGGTACCCAGGTCGGCTTCTTGTGACTCTTGCCACGCACCACCTCGGAGGACGCCGCCTCCGGAGCGTTATTCACCCGCTTGATGCGCCGCATGGTCTTCCAGTCGTACTGGTATTCCGCGGCGCAAAGCAGGCAAACCTGATAGTAGTCGCCATCGGCAGCGCGGCGGGGCCAGGAAAACTCGTGGGAACAACGGCCAAGCATGAGAACGTCCATTAACTTCTGTGGCATGGTCATTTTCCGGGAGGGAAGCGCCGGAGCAAACTATCATCTGACGGAGGTCGGCAGTTGGGCTAGGTTACTTTCGTGTAGTCAAAACCGTCGTCCTGCGACGGACTGGAAATTACGGGACTTCTGTGCCTACCCCGGTAGCGATCTTTGGACAAAAAATGGCATGCTCCGCATGATCGCTGGGTGGAGAAAACGGCCGTCAGGAACAACCATGAGCCACGAATCAAACGTGTATCATCACGGCGTGGATTCGGTGAACGCCTTTGTCGTGGCGGGAGGCAAGAGCTCGCGCATGGGCCAGGACAAGGCCTTCCTGCAACTGGGCGGTCGCACGCTGCTGGCACGTGCTCTGGAGCTTGCAGGAGTCGTGGCCGGCAGCACCTGCATTGTGGGCAGCCCGGAGAAATTCGCCGGGATGGGCCCGGTAATCCCGGATGCCTATCCCGGGCAGGGCCCGCTGGCCGGGATTCATGCCGCCCTGACCGCCAGCGACACGGAGAGGAACCTGATTCTGGCTGTGGACATGCCTTTCCTTCACCCGAATTTCCTGCACTACCTGATTTCCCGCGCGCTTGAGACCAGCCACGCGGCAGTGGTGCCGAGGGCGGCCGGAGGTTTGCAGCCTTTGTGCGCCGTCTACCGTCGAAGCTTCGGGGAAGTTGCAGAACGATCCCTGCGCGCCGGAAAGAACAAGATTGACGCCTTGTTCGATGAGGTCGAGACCCGGATACTTGAGCCGGAGGAACTGGCGCGCCTTGGTTTCCGGGAAGAAATGTTCCGCAATCTGAATACCGAGAAAGAATGGCAGGAAGCCAGGCTGGAGCTGTCAGCCAGGTGAGCGGGAGCATTTATGATTGAGTGCACGATGAGGGCGAAGAGCTTCTAACTGCAAAGGACGCAAAGAACGACCAACGACTAGTCCATGTCCACCGACGCCAACTTCGGCCCATACATCGAGTTCAAGGATGTCTCCAAGGCGTTCGGCGACAATCGCGTGCTCGACCATGTCAGCTTTACCGTCATGCCTGGAGAGACCGTGTGTATTCTGGGCCGCAGCGGCGTGGGCAAGTCCGTATCGCTGATGAACATCATGGGATTTCTCAAGCCGGATTCGGGCCGCGTGATCGTGGCCCATGAGGACATCACCGACTACGGTGAGGAAGACCTGGAGCGCATCCGCAAGAAAGTGACCATCGTGTTCCAGAACGGCGCACTATTCGATTCACTCACGGTGGGGGAGAACGTGGCTTTCCCGCTGCGGGAGCGGCGTCAACTCTCCGAAGAACAGATTTACCAGATCGTGGATGGCCTGCTGGATATGGTCGGAGTCAAAGAGATGCGCGATCAGTTGCCCTCGGATCTGTCCACCGGGATGAAGCGCTCAGTGGCGATCGCCCGCGCCCTGGCGGCGCAGCCCGAATGTGTGCTCTATGACGAACCCACCACCATGGTGGATCCGTTGATGGCGCAACTGCTCGGCGATCTGATCAAACGATTAAAAATTCAGCTGCATCTGACCAGCGTGGTCGTAACCCACGATATGCGTCTGGCCAAGAAACTCGCGGACCGGGTGGTGTTTCTCCATGAAGCCAAGGCGCTTTTTTTCGGAACCTATGACGAAATGGAACGATGTGAAGAGCCCATCGTGCAGGAATTTCTGAAGCTGGATGAGCCCGGAATCAAGGCTTCGATTGAAGTGGGCGGGCCCTCCGAGAACCGCTAAGTAGAGAGGATTGGCCAGGTAGTGAGCTGCCTGAGTCCCTAGAACCCCTCACGCAACAGCCTCTCCACCGTAAGCGACGAATTCGGGGCTTTGCCCTTCATCATTTTTTCCACGTATTTCGCCACCATATCGACTTCCAGATTCACTGCGTCGCCGGTCTTCAACGACTTCAGGTTGGTCATCTTTACCGTGTGCGGAATAATCGCCGCGGCCACCTTGGTCCCTCCGGGCTTTTTCTTCTCGCCCCGGTCCTCGACCCGGTTCTCGACCTGGTCCTCGACCTTGGCGACGGTCAGACTGATGCCTTCGATGGAAAGCGAGCCCTTGAAAATTACGTAGCGCGCCAGTTCCGGTGGAATCTCGATCTGCAGCCAGTAATCCTCACCACCAGCGATCCTTTTCAGCGCATCGAATCTGCCGGTGCCGTCCACGTGTCCTTGCACGATGTGGCCGCCAAAGCGCCCATCGGCGCGCGTTGGAAGCTCCAGGTTCACTTGGGCTCCGGGCTTGATACGCGAGAAGGAAGTCCGCGTCCAGGTCTCTGGCGCCAGGTCGGCGGCGAAAGATTTGGGCGTGATTTCGACCGCGGTAAGGCAGACTCCGCTCACAGCGATGCTGTCGCCCTTCCTGAGTTCCCTGGTCAGACGGGAAGCAGAAACCGTCAGACGGCGGCTGCCCTTCCGGTTTTCGATGCGCGCCACGCGTCCCACTTCTTCAATGATGCCGGTGAACATGAGGCCTCTGCAGGTATTGTAGCGCCGGCGTCTCCGCTGGCTGCCGGGGGACAAGCTGCCCCGCAGGAAACCCGAGCCAGGCTGTCCTTGATGTGATGGTTGAAGGATGTGACGGCGCTAAAGTTCCCGGTAAGGGTCCTGCAAGTAGCCCTCCACCGCGAAGTCTTCTCCGAACCGATGCAGCCGGATGGCCTTTACGGAAGCTGCGTCCTGCATGTGGGCGAAGCCGGGGCCGGAGGCGAAGGGCACCGAACCCGTGCCGGCGAGAATCTTGGGCGCATAGTACAGAAACACCTTGTCGACGATGCCCGAGGCCAACGCCGCTCCGTTGATCATGGCTCCGCCTTCGACCAGCAAGCTGGTGATCTCCAGCGTCCCCAGGCGGCGTGCGATCCCGACCATGTCCGGGCGTCCGTCTCCCACCCCCACCGGAACCTGCTCTACCCGAATGCCCTGTTGCTGCAGCTGCCGCTTCCGGTTTTCCTCGGCGAACGAGCAGAGCACGAGCACATCGTCCTTCGCGGTTTTAACCACGCGCGACTCGGGGGGAAGACGCAGCCGCGAGTCCACAATCACCCGCAGCAGCGGCCGGCGGCGGGGAAGGCCGCTGCGATCGGTAAGCAGCGGGTCATCGGCGATGATGGTTCCTACGCCGACCATGATGGCATCGTGCTGGTGACGAAGCCGGTGCACGTGCGCGCGCGCTACTTCACTGGTGATCCAGCCTCCCGTCGCGCCCCCGCCGCCGAGCGCAGTGGGATGGTGCGATTCACTGGGCGGAGGCGCTATCTTGCCGTCCAGCGTCATCGCGGACTTCAGCGTGATCAGCGGAATCTGATGGCGAATATACTTGGCGAAGCTCTCGTTCAAGGCTTGCGCCTCTTCTTCGAAAATGCCCGATGCCACGGAAATGCCGGCATTGCGAAGACGCTCAAAACCCTTTCCGGAGACCAGCGGATTGGGGTCCTGCATGCACGCCACCACCCGGCGGATTCCGGCTTTGATGATGGCATCCGCACAAGGCCCGGTGCGGCCCTCATGAGAGCAGGGTTCCAGATTGACGTACAAAGTGGCTCCGCGAGCTTCATCGCCGGCTTGCTCCAGGGCCAGAATCTCGGCGTGCTTGACGCCTTCAAACGTGTGGCAGCCTTCGCCCACGATCCGGCCCTGGCTGACGATGACCGCTCCTACGCAGGGATTGGGCGAAGTTAAACCAATACCTTCACGTGCCCGGGCAAGCGCAAGCTGGAGACGGGATTCATCGTTCTCGCGACTACCGTCAGACGAGGACGGAGACGTCGTTCGAGGTGGCTTCGCGTTTTCGCGTCTGACATTCTTCTTGGAAGTCATCGAAGGTTCTTCACCGGCTGCGGAGAAAATCGCGCCACGGATAAAAGACGGAAACCGCAGCGGCCGCGGCAAGCTCTCACTCGCAAAGCAGGTCAGGCAAACAGAGAATCCACGAAATCCTTGGGATCAAAGGGCAACAGGTCCCCAGTCTTTTCTCCCACTCCAACGTAGCGCACTGGAACCCCCAACTCGCGCGAAATCGCCACCACCACTCCGCCCTTGGCAGTGCCATCCAGCTTGGTCAAGACGATGCCGGTAACTCCCGCCGACTGGGTGAACTGGCGCGCCTGTTGCAAACCATTCTGCCCGGTGGTGGCGTCCATGACCAGCAAGGTCTCATGAGGAGCGCCGGGAATGATGCGCTGCGCGGTACGCCGCATTTTTTCCAGCTCCGCCATCAGGTTGGTCTTGGTGTGCAGGCGGCCTGCCGTGTCCACGATCACGTACTCCGTATGCCGCGCGGACGCCGCCTGCAGCGCGTCATAGAGCACGGCTGACGGGTCTCCCCCCGCCTTGGTGCGAATCACTTCGGTGCCGGTGCGCTGTCCCCAGATTTCGAGCTGTTCAATCGCCGCCGCGCGGAAGGTGTCCGCGGCACATAGCAAGACCGTCTTACCGCTGGACCGGAAGACCTGTGCCAGCTTGCCGATGGTGGTCGTTTTGCCGGTGCCGTTGACCCCCACCACCAGAATCACCTCGGGCGTTCCTTCCACCCTGGTTACGGGCTGGGAGTCGGTGGCGGTCAGGATGGCGAGAATCTGTTCTTTGAGCAGCCGCTTCAGTTCGTCCAGATTTCTTATCTGCTTCCGGTCAGCCTTTTCGCGAAGTTTTTCCAGGACTTCGCGAGTTGTGGTCGTGCCCAGGTCGGCCCCGAGGAGCGTCCCTTCAAGATCGTCCAGCGTGGCCCGGTCGATCTCTTTGCCCAGAGATACCACCTCTTCGATGCGCTCGCTCAGGTTTTCCCGAGTGCGCGTCACTGCCTCCTTCATGCGCTCGAGGAAACTCGGCTTCTGCTCTTCGTCCAGGCTGCCAAAAAGGGTTTGAATCATGAGATTTCAGGACGCTGAAGTCCAGAGATCAATTATAGCGGTGAGGATGGAGGCCACTGAAACGCGGAAGTGCAGAGAACGCGGGAAGAGCCTCAGCGGGTGGTGGCTTCGATCGTGGCAGCGACTACATCTACGAGCGTTTCCGGCGACGACGAAGCAGTGGCCAAAGGCTGTGCTGACGGGGAGGGAGCAGGTACCGCCGGACTGGGACGCTGCAAGCGGATTTCGCCCCGCTGATAGATCGCAGTCAGAGCCGCAACCGCAGCCGGATCGAGCCGCTTGCCGGAAAGGTTGTGGATGATGCGGAGAGTGGCTTCCGGGTCATGGGCCTGCTGGTAGGGACGGTTCGTGGTCAGCGCATCGAAGGTGTCGGCCACGGCAATGATGCGCGGCAACAGCGGAATTTCTTCCCCTTTCAAGCCCCGCGGGTAGCCTCGTCCATCGAGCGATTCGTGGTGCAGCTCGATGCCCGGAATCATGTCCTTCAACTGCGCCACCGGACTCAGTATGTTGGCGCCCTTGGTGGTGTGGGTCTTCATGATGTCGAATTCTTCCGGCGTCAGCGCTCCCGGCTTCTTGAGAATCCGGTCTTCGATCCCGATCTTGCCCACGTCATGCAGCTGCGCGGATACGCGCACGATTTCCAGGAACTCCTCGGGGTGTCCCAGCTCGCGCGCGATCATCAAGGAGTAGCGCGTCACCCGGTCGGAATGTCCGCGGGTGTAGGGATCCTTTTCATCGACCGCGCCCGCCAGCATCTGGATGGAGCCCATGAACAACTCGCGATTTTCCGTGGCGGCGCGTTTGAGGTCGAGCACGAACTGCTCCAGCTCCTCGGACATGGTATTGAACGTTGCCGCCAGCTCCCCGATCTCAGTGCGGCTGGCCAGCTGCACGCGTTGTGAAAAATCTCCGCGCGCGATGGCCCGGCTGGAGGCGGTCAGCACTTCCAGCGGATTGGTGATGCGGCGGGCGGCAAAAATACTGATTCCGATGCTGAGCAGGATGGCCATCAACGCCAGCAGGCGGGCCGTGCGCTGCATTTCATAGACCCCGCGGTATGCCTCGTCTCGTGGCTTCTGCACGATGACAGCCCAGTCCAGATTGTTCACCGGACCATAGGTGCCGAGCATCTTGGTGTTTTTTGTGCCTTCGCTCACGCTGAATTCCCGCGTGGCCGCCACCAGCTGAGCCGGGCCTCCCTGCTCCAGGAAGTTACGCACGATTTCCGAGTTGGTCATGTCCTGGCCGGTGGCGATGTCGGGAGTGGCTCCGGCCACCAGGCGGCCTTCGCTATCAACCACGAAGGGCGTGAGCCCGGCCCGGTTGATTTCCTGCAGACGGCGGATCAGGAACTGCAGGTCCTCCACCGCGCCGATCATTCCCAGGAAACGTCCCCCATACATCACCGGCGTGCTCACCAGCATGACCGTGCGGGTGGACTTTCCGCTGCCCACCACCAGGGCCTGTCCGCTATAGGCGCGGCCTTCGCGGGCGGCATCATAGGCGCGCAACAGGTCGCGCTGCAGGAAAGCGTCAGGCGCGATACGTCCCGCCGAAATGCCTTTGGACTCCGAGTTCAGCAGCGTGGCATAGGCCAGGTCCGGCGAGGAGGAAACGAAGTGCTCCAGCAGGGCGCGCAACTCGGGCGCGTTCACATGCTCGGCGGTAATGTCTCCGCCACTGGCCACTTGAAGCGCGGAGGACAGATTGGCCAGCATCATGCGCAGCGTTTCCTGGTGCTGGGAGATGTCGTCGGCCAGGGAGCGGGTCACGGCGTTCTGCAACAGGCGCTCGTTGGTGATCAGGCGCTCGCGATTGATGGACTCCACCTGCTGCGAATAGAAATACATCGGGACTACGCTGATTAGAATGAGCACACTGAGGATCACGTACAAAATGGGGACGCGGGATGGAAGCGGTAGTCTCAAAGACAAAGTGGTCCGGCCCCGCCCTTGGCCGCGGCAGGCGCCAGTAGTTCCTTTAAAATTTTAAATGTTGACCGGGGCGGAACCAGCCAGCCCCGAAGGCCATGTCTGTTACGAAAGTGCCACGATATCCTGACCGAAGTGCACCTGGGTGGTGATCCTAAGGGACTTTCCTCGCCTGGTGGTTGCCGGTAACCCGATCTAGTTGTTGTAGATGACGAAGAGAGTCCCGCCGGTCTGGTTGCATTGGCCGTCTACGGTATTGTCCGAATTGATCTTGAGCTTGCACTCCGCCCCAGCCGTTCCGCTCACGCTGGACGCGGGATTGTCCGCGGTCGCCAGGGCAGTTTTGGTCTCCGAACCCGTAGGCACCGCGAGCATGGCCAGGACGATTTTGCGGTAGCTGCGGGTGTGCTGCGGCCCGACCACCGGAAAGCTTTCCACCTGAAATGCGCCCTTGCTGACCTCAGCGCGCGCCGGCACGCTTCGTGCCACCAGGCAGTTCACGCTCATCACCATCGCCTTGGTGGTGGCGGCCGGAGTCGTGTAGGCAACCTTCGGGCAAGATTGCCCCCAGGCAGCAGCAGTGAAGCCACTTAAAATGCAAGAGAACGTGAAAGAGAAGGAGAGAACGAGGAACTGGGTTTGCCAACGAGTCATAGCTCGATTCTCCCAGAAGCGAAGCAGGGCGTTAACCTTTCGAAAGACATACGGCTTAAGTTTGGTGGGAGGCCGCAAGCCAGAAGCTGAAAGCTAGCCGCTAAGAGCGACCTCGCTCTTGCCGCTGCGCGTCATCAGTTCACGGATGGCTTCCGCGGGAGGCTTGCCCCGGTGCAGGATGGCATCCATCTGTTCGGTGATGGGCATCTCCACGCCGCGGGCCTGCGCTAAACCCACAGCCGCCTGAGTGGTGAAAACGCCTTCGGCAACCGCGCCGTGCATGCTGGCAATAATATCGGGCAGCTTGCGGCCGCGCCCCAGTTCCACTCCCACACTGCGGTTGCGCGAGAGCCCACCGGTGCAGGTGAGTACCAGATCGCCCAGGCCGGCGAGTCCGGACATGGTCTCGCGGCGGCCGCCGCAGGCCACCGCCAGACGCGTGATTTCGGCAAGGCCTCGCGCGATCAGCGCGGCGATCGAATTATGGCCGAGCCCCAGGCCGTCACAGACGCCGGCCGCAATGGCGATCACGTTTTTGAGAGCGCCGCCGAGTTCCACTCCCACGACATCATCGTTGGTGTAGATGCGAAAGCGGGCATCGCTGAATTCGCGCTGCACGGTCTCCGTCAGCTCCGCATCCTGAGAAGCGATCGTAATCGCCGTGGGATCTCCCCGGGCGACTTCGCGGGCGAAGGAAGGCCCGCTCAACGCGCCGACGCGTGGCAGAAAATTTGATTTCGATTCGATGACCTGCGCAATCACTTCAGTCATGCGCAGGAGCGTGGCCTCCTCCAGTCCTTTGGTGGCGCTAACGAACAGCATGCCGGATCGAAGGTGGGGACACATTTGGGTGAAAAGGGGCCGGCAATGCTGCGACGGCATAACGCTAACCACAATCTCCGCGCCTTCCAGCGCTTCTCCCAGACTGCCCGTGACCGAGATGCTTTCCGGGATGGATTGTCCGGCAAGGAATAGTTCGTTCACCCGGCGGGCGGAGATCGAATCGCGCACTTCCTGCTCGTGCGCCCAGAGCCTGACCTGGTGACGGCTTCCACGCCCCAACGCGATGGCAAGCCCTGTGCCCCATGCTCCTGCGCCGATGATCGCGATCCGGCTCAACGCTTTTTCCTCCAAGCCGCCTCCTCATGCGCGCGCCAGACCTGAAAGCGAGGTTCGGTCCCGGCCAGAAGACGGCCGATGTTCTGGCGATGCCGGGCGATGATCAGGAGGGAAGCCATGGCCATGAAACCCAGAACCCGGGGCGTATTGGCATAATCATGAAGCAGCCATGCCAGCAGAGGAAAGAGCGCGACCGCGACGATGGAGCCCAGGGAAACGTAGCGCAGCGCCATTACCACGGCGACAAAGACTCCCAGGGTGACCAGCGTCGCCTTGGGTGCGAGCAGGGCAAGCGAACCCAGCGCCGTGGCTACACCCTTGCCCCCGCGAAATTTCAGCCACACGGGAAAGATGTGGCCCACGATTGCAAACAGAGCCGCCATTGCGGCCAGTTCGCTCCGGCCGGGAAAGATCGCGCGAACCAGCACTACCGCCGCCAGGCCTTTGAGGGCGTCGAGAACCAGCGTCAGCAGGCCCAGGAGGGGCCACGAGCGCGCGACATTGGTGGCCCCGATGTTGCCGCTGCCAGTTTGCCTTACATCCTGTCCGCGAAAAACACGCACCAGAATCAGGCCGAAGGGAATGGATCCCAGCAGGTAACTCAGGACCGCGGTGAGCAGGAAAGCAGTCATCGATTGTGTTGAAGCATCAGCGTCGCCGGCCGGTCTATGTCAGCCCAAGCCGCTCGATCTTGGTGTACTTCGATCCGCCTCGCATCAATTGGCTTTGATAGAGGAAGAATTCTCGGGCGGTCATCGTACCAAACTCAGGAGCCGGCAGCGCGGCCAATTTCTCCTGCAGCCGTTGAAAGGCCGGGTTCGGTCCGTCACCCTTGCCCCACCGGGGTGCTCCGGAGCCACCCCGGCGCGCCAAAGTCAGATGCGGGCTGAAAGCATGTTCTTCTTTCGGGACGCCCAGGGCAGCCAGCGCTTCGTCTACCGCCTTCGCCAGTGCAGCCAGCTGCGGAGCAGCCTCGATGCCAATCCAGAAAACACGCGGCGCCTTTGAGCTCGGAAAGAAGCCGTATCCGCGAAATAAAATCTCGCAGGAGCCCGCGCCGAGGTTGGCCAGCGCCCGCTTGATTTCTTCCACGGCCTCCACGGATTTCTCTCCGATAAATTTCAAAGTCAGGTGCAGCGATTCGGGACGCACCCAGCGCACATCGGGCGCGAATCCCTGCACGCCATTCATGAAGAGATGAATGTGCTCACGGATGGCGTCATCGATATCGAGGGCGACAAAGACTCGCATGGCAGTCGTCGGTCATCGGTCGTCAGTCGTCAGCCAACACTGCCGAGCTTCGCTCGGCCGGACAGCCGAGGGCGGCTGTCCCCACGTGGTCTTTTCTGCGACCGACGTCTGACGACTGCTACATTAGTTTCCTTCTCACCAGATCCAGCGCCTGCTGGCTGGCAAACCAGCGGATGCGTTGGCGGTCACCGGGAAATTTTCGTTCCACGACTTCTGTCCCTTTGTCGCTGGCGAGGGCATGGAAGACCAGGCCGACCGGCTTTTCCGGTGTGCCTCCCGTTGGCCCGGCCACGCCTGTGATCCCGATTCCCAGAGTGGCCCCGCAGCGCTGGCGAATTCCCTCAGCCAGTGCCGTCGCAACTTCGTGGCTCACCGCGCCATGCTTCTCAATCAGCCCGGCTGGAACGTCCGCGAACGCTGTCTTCAAGGCGTTGGAGTAAACCACCGCTCCACCCAGAAAGTACCGCGAACTGCCGCCGATCGAAGTAATGCGCTCGGCCAGAAGGCCGCCGGTGCAGGACTCGGCCACCGCCAGCGTTGCGTTGCGCATCTGCAAGTAATAGCCAACGATCTGCTCCAGCGAGTCTCCATTGTCGGAAAAGACATTGTCGTCCAGCTCTTCCTCGAGTTGCTCCGCCAGTTGATCCACCCGCTCCTGCGCGGCTTCGGCGGATGGGGCGCGGGTTTTCAGGTGCAACTGGATTTCCCCCGCCCCGGCCAGGATGGTTGTCTGAACCTCGGGATAGCGCTGGTAAATGGGTGCCACTCGCGCGTCGACTTGCGATTCGGCCATCAGTCCAATCTTCAGGACTCGAGTCGCCATGAACAGCGGCGGCAGCTTGCTCCGAAGGCGGTCCATGCATTGCTCATCGAACAGAGCTTTCAGCTCGTGCGGCGGTCCCGGCAGCAGCATGATGATTTTTTCGAGGCCTTCATATTTGCCGCTGATCCATTGTCCGGGCGCGCTGCCATTGGCATTGGGCAGGACCACGGCTCCGGCAAGCACGTCGGCCTGCTTGAGGTTGTTGGAGGGCATTTTCCAGCCGCGCGACGCAAAGCGTTGTTCCAGTCCAACCACCAGGTCAGGATCGCGGCGCAGTTCCAGTCCCAGCGCATCGGCCACCGCGTCCCGGGTCAGGTCGTCTTCGGTGGGTCCCAATCCACCCATGAAGATGACGACGTCGGCACGCGACAGGGCCAGGTTGGCGGCGCCGGTGAGGTGCTCGCGGCTGTCCCCGACGATGGTCTTGAAGATGACCTCAACCCCGAGCTGGTTGAGCCTTTCGGTGATGTAGAGGGAGTTCGTATCCTGGCGAAACGGAGTCAGCAGCTCCGAGCCGATGGCAATGATCTCGGCATCCACGGCTTAGAGTGTAAATGAAACCACCGGGGACAGGACGACGCAGAGGAAGGTCGGGAGCCAGAGCTTAAGAGCTGGACGCTAGAAGCCAGTAGCCAGAAGCTGGAAGTAACTCAAGCCGGCGAGTCCGGCACCAGTGGCGCCCCTTGAATTCCCCAGGAAAGATGGTGCACTGCGCTGGTGGTGGCCAAGACCGCCGATCGTCCCGGTGCAAACGCCAAACCCACCAACCCCGGTCCCGCGACTTCCAAAGATGCCCTGGCATCGGGCGTGATCTTGACGATGCCGCGCTTGCCCGCCTGCGAAGCCGCCACATAAAGATTGCCGTCCACGTCGAACGCAAGGCCTTGCGGGCGTCCCAGGCCGCGGTAGAAAGTCGAAACGCTTCCGTGGGGATCGATCTTATGCACGCAGTCGAAACTGGAGGTCGTCGGCCCGGTCACAAACAAGTCGCCGTGAGGACCAAAGGCCAGATGATAGGCGGAGACGCTGGGCTCGAGCGTGGCAAAGACAAAGATCTGGCGATCCTTGCCGATCTTGAAAACGGTGCCGCTGCGGTCGCCCACATAGAGATTTTCCTCGGCGTCGAAGGCGATTCCGGTCGCGATTCCCATCCCCTCAGCGTAGGTGGACATGGTGCCATTGGGCGCCACCCGGTAAACCGTCCCGTCGAAGCGGGAGGAGACGTACATTTGGCCGGCGCGATCGAACGTGATCGCCGTCGCATTGGTCATCTCGGCGAGGAATGGCTTCACGTTGTAGTTGGTGTCGATCTTGAAGATGGCCACAGGAGCTTTCTGCCCCCGCGATCCGGAAAAGGTCACGAAAATATTGCCCTCGGCGTCGAGCGCCGGATTGGTGACCGGGTGCAGATTCTCGGCGATGGTGGCCGCGACCCTGATGGGATGAGGATTACTCGCGGATCCGTTGGTCGAAACCACGACCGTCCCGGAAGCAGCGCCAGGCGGAACCCGGGCCACAAGAAAATCGTCAGCGCTGATGATGACTGCGCCGTCGACTTCCCCGAAACTCACGCGGGGGCGGCGCAACTCCGCCGGACGCAGGCCACTGCCTACGATGCGTATCTCGCCACCCGGCAGAGCGGCGCCGGGCTGCACCGCCTCGATGCGCGGATGGCCATTGACGTTCTTCTTGCCCAGCAGACGGTCGGAAATTCCCATGACCCAGCTTTCTGACTGCGCACTCCGCGGCGATCGACTACCGGGGCAGCAGGCCGAAGTGCAGAACCAGTTGCATCACGGCCAGACCGTAAAGACCGGCTCCTACGTCATCGATTACGATGCCGGCACCTTCGGGAAAGCGCTCGAGCTGGCGCACCGGCGGCGGCTTCACGATATCGAACCCTCGAAAAAGTATAAAGCCCAGCAGCAGAGTTTTCCACGTCGCCGGGACCGCGATCAAAGTGATGAGCTGGCCGGCCACTTCGTCAATTACCACAAACTGCGGGTCTTTGAGATGGCTGGCGCGTGCCACCCAAGTGGCGGCGGGAATTCCGACAAGAACGGCGATCGCGGCCAAGAGTATTGCAGTCCAGGGCTGCCACGCCAGAGGGATCCACCGTGTCAGGATCCACCACAAGAGCACGGTGGCGGCGGAAGCCCACGTGCCCGGCCCGGGGCGCAAGTAACCGATTCCGAAGAAGGTGGCGACCAGCCTTGCCCAAAGCGAGGCCTTCACCACTTCTTCAGGACTCTTCATCGGGATCTCGCGATAACTCGTTTCCGCCATCGTCTGTGTCCCGCACCGGAGATGCAATCACATACGCGCCACTGGCCCATTTGCCCAGATCGACCAGGCGGCAGCGCTCGCTGCAGAAGGGAAAATCAGCGGACTCGCCTTTCACCGGCTTTTTGCAGATGGGACAACGCAGTTTGAGAGTGCGCTTGCGAACCATTCCGGCCTACACAATCCTGGCCACAATATCGTAGTCGTGGGCTTCCGTGACCTGGCAACGGTAGAACCGGCCGGCCTGCACTTCCAGCCCTTCGGGCACGTCGTTGACCAACACCTTACCGTCAATTTCCGGAGCGTGCATCGCGGTCCGGCCTTCGAGCAGAAGCTCGCTCTCCTCTGACGGCCCTTCGAGCAGCAGATCGAATTCCTTGCCTACCCACGCTTTTTTCTTTCGCTGGCTGATCTTGCGCTGCATCTGCATCAGGTGCTTACGGCGATGCTCGATCTCGCGGCCGGCAAGCTTCTTCTCCAGGGAGAACGCCCCGGCGCCTTCCTGATCGGAGTAGCCAAACGTGCCCATCCAGTCGAACTCGGAAGCGCGCACGAACTGGCAAAGCTCGTCGAATTCTTTCTCGCTCTCGCCCGGAAAACCCACGATGAACGAAGTCCGCAGCGTGACCCCGGGAATGGTGCGCCGCATTTTCTCGATGGAACGCAGGAAAATATCGGCCCCGCCGCCCCGCTTCATGCGCTTGAGCAACGCGGGCGAGGCGTGCTGCAGGGGCACGTCGATATAAGAACAGATCTTTTCGTGTGCGGCGATGGTGTCGAGCAGCCGCCCCGTGATCTTGTTGGGATATGCGTAGAGAAACCGGATCCAGCGCAATTTTTCAATCCCGGCCAGTTTCTCCAGCAGCAGCGCCAGGCCGTCTTTGAGGCCGAAGTCTTCGCCGTAACAGGTAGTGTCCTGACCGATCAGCGTGATTTCGCGTACTCCCGAACGCGTCAGCCGCTCCGCCTCCGCGACCACGGATTCAAACCGCCGCGACCGAAACTTGCCGCGCAACTGCGGAATGATGCAAAAGCTGCAGGGGTGATCGCAGCCCTCGGCGATCTTGATATAAGCCGTGTGGCCCGGAGTGGCCAGGATCCGTGGCGTGGCTTCGTCATAAAGATAGTTGGGCAGGTCGGCGATGGCGCCGTCCCAGGTCTCACGGGAGAAACGTCCCTGGGCCGCGCGGGCGTCTCCCTCCGGCCGGGACTGCAGGATCGTAAAGGGGGAATCCGCAGCCGCGGGCGCCACTCCCGCCGCCGCCAGTATGTGTTCCAGCTCTCCCGTACCGACTACGGCATCGACTTCGGGGATGTTCTGGCGAATCTCGTTGCGAAACCGTTCCACCAGACACCCGGCCACCACCAGCTTGCGGGCGCGGCCGTCACTTTTCAGCCTGGCCATCTCCAGAATCGTGTCTACCGACTCCTGCTGGGCGCTGGCGATGAAGGAGCAGGTGTTGACCACGATCACGTCCGCTTCTTCGGCTCTCGGGGTCAGCTCCGCCCCGGCCTGCGCCAGCAGGCCCATCATGACCTCGCTGTCCACCAGGTTCTTGGGGCAGCCCAGACTTACAAAACCCACTTTGGTGGGCGCTGCGGACCCGCGGTCAACAGTTTTCACTGCCGGCTCGGCCGGCAGCGGAAAAAGCTCTGGTGGTGGGTTTTCTACAGGCATGTAATCCATTGATTCTAACATCCTTGTTTGTGCTTTGGGGGCATGTTACCTGCGCTTTACCCGGCACCAAACAATATATGGCTTAAGCCTGCTGTGCTTGCTACCCTTCGTCGGCGGCGCTGGCCCAGGAAAACAACGAAATCACTGGCATGATCGGCCGCACTTTTATCAGTGATCAGGGAGTCACCGGTATACCCGCTCCGGACACCATCCTGCACTCCGGCAAGGGCCTCTCCTTCGAAGTGAATTACGGACGGCACCTGCTGGGGAGAAGTCTATTCGCCCTTACCCTGGAAGTTCCTTTCGTAGCCAACGTCAAAGAAGAAGTGCATTTCAGCGTGAATGCAGTTCCCAAGGACTACAAGTCATTCTTCGTCACGCCCTCGATTCGGGCCAACATTTTTCCCAACAGCGGGCTGTCGCCCTGGGCCAGTGTGGGTGGAGGGTATGGCTTCTTCAACGAAAATGCCAACCTGGAATTTGGCGGGAACAACCCCGGCAAGACCGGCACCTCAACCGGAATCTTCCAGGTCGGCGGCGGCCTCGACGTGAAAATATTGTCCCGTCTTAGCGTTCGCGGCGAGGTGCGGGACTTTTTCTCCGGTGTGCCTCAGCTCAATGTGGACACGGGAAAGTCGCGTCAGCACAATTTTTTCGTAGGCGGCGGCGTGATCTGGCATTTCTGATCATCTTCGGCCCGCGCCGACCGATTCTCATCGCTTGCCGGCGGCCGAAATCTCCTCGTACAACTCCGGCAGGCGCCGCACGTCCTCCGAGGAGTCATCGAAGCGGGCACTTTCGTAGTGCCGGGTGAATTCCGCGACTCGCTCCCGGACGATGGCGTCATCAATCCGCGCGACGAATTCTCCCGGGGTCTGGGCCGGTAACTTGCGCCAGCCCCGCCGGGCCACATTCTCCGTCATCCGCTGATACCACAGGCTGGCGGCCTGGCGCGGGGACCGCTCCGGGCGCCTCGCCAGCCGCCGCTTGCCGATCGCCTCCCACAGCCGGCGCGCATTGACCAGCAGCAGAAACGTGATCACACTCAGCCCTCCACCGATGCACCATCGCACGGGCGAGCCGGCCAGAATGCCTTTGCTGCGCCGCGCGGCCGCCAGCATCGCCTCATAGTGAATCCGCCACCAGTGCCGCAGCGCCCAGACCAGGTGGCGGGTACCGCCGCTCACGTCCATGGCCAGCGTGCGTTGATGACTCGCGTCATAGTCGACGATCCACTCCCGCCAGAACGAGGCCATGGCGTCGACGTACAGCGCGATCCGCCCCCAACCCGTGCGTGCCGGCGTTGACGCTCCCGGCGTGGGGTCAAACGCGATCCACCCATGGTCGGGAAAGTACGCTTCCACCCAGGAGTGGGCGTTGCTGGCGCGCACCACATACTGTGACGTCAAATCGTTGAACTCGCCCGTCCGGAAGCCGTTGACCACTCGCGAAGGAATTCCAACGGTACGCAGCATCACCGCCATCGCGGACGCGAAGTATTCGCAGTGCCCCTGTTTTCGCTCGAAAAGAAAATTGGCCAGGGGATCACGGGGAACAGTGCGCGAAAGTTGCAGCGTGTATCCGAAGTGGGTGCGGAGATAACTTTCCAGGGCCACCGCCTTGTCGTAATTATTGGCCGCTGACGCTGTGGCCTGTTGCGCCAACTGGGGGATGCGGCTGTCGATGACTCGCGGCAGCCTCAGATAGCTCGAGGACTCGCTGGGACCATAGACCCGGGCTGGGCGGCGCAGTTCTTCCACTCCCGGTTGCGCGATGTCGGAAACTGCTTCGTAGCGGCTGACGGGGTGCTCGGGATCGAGATCAAAAACCCCTTCGCCATCGTCCATGGCTACCCGGCTGTAGTTGCCCTCCAGGCTCACCGGAGCAGCGGCGAGGAAAAAGACATTCATGCCCACTGGCTCCATCAACACCCGATAGTGAATGGGACGGTGCACGGTCTGCAGGATTGAATGTCGTGGCAGCAACGAGAAATGGCCGTCCAGCGACCGTGGCACTGAACGCTGCTCGCGATTGTTTGACCAGTTCCGGCCGTCGAAGTTGCCCAGTGCGACCCCACGCCATTTCAGGTCGAAGCCGCCCTGCGCGTCTCCGTCAATCTGGATGTGCATCACGACGGTGCTCGATTGCTGGATTTCGCCAATGCGCCCCAGTTGAACGGTGTCGCCGAAGCCGGTGGTAATTTCTCCGCTGGGCGCGTATGCGCTCAGGTAACCGGCCGAAATGCGAGGCAGCAGAAAGAAAATGCCGGCCGCACCCAGCAGAATGCACAGCACCAGTACCGGGGAGGCGACCGCCAAAGACCTCGCCATGTTCCGCTGGGTCAGCGCCCCTCCCCAGTCCCGGGAGTGGACTTTTGCTTTCTTGGAGATGTGCCGCATCTCCATCAGGATGAACGCCACCACCGCGGTCAGCATGAAGCCCGCGAAGGCCAGGAGAAAGATACTGTCCACGGTGAGCAGCGCCGCCGAAAGCACCATGAGAAATGCGATCACCGACAGGAAGTAGAAGTCGCGATCCTGCCGCGCCGAAAACAGCCGTACCACCATGACGAACAGCACCAGGTGGACGGTCGCGTTGAGAAACCCTCCCGAGATCAGGAAGTAGTCGACGAGGTAGAAGGCTGCATAGGCCACGGTCAGAGACCCGGTCCAGCTTTCCGCCAGCAGCCAAGCACTACCCCGGGCCAGCAAGTATCCGCGGACCAGAAGCGCGCCGCCCGCCAGTAGAACCGAAAAGACGCCCAAGCCTCCAGTTGTGGCGAGAGTTGCAAAACCAGTCAGAACAAGCAGATAGAGGGCAATCTCGAAGTATCGCTGGATCTCCGGATGCAACCGGGCAGGGGCAGGCAAAGCTTTGCCGGTAGAGGCCATGGGCAAACCCCATTGTTCTCGATCTGGGTGGGAAAGGTAAAGGGTACCTAGGGCACTCACGCACACGCGAGACTTGAGACTAGTCAATGAGGCTTCGGCTGAGGACGACGGGAGGGGGTACTGATCATGAGAAAGACCCTGCCCTGGTCGATATAAATCGGCGGGCTCAGTCGAACCGGGGCCGTCAAAGAACCTGGAGGTTGCGGCAGATGATGCGAGCTGCTGTGGTAGTAAGAGACAATCGGCATATACACCGGGTGGTTCCATGTGTACTGCATCATCATGCAGACTGCGGCAAAAGTGGCAAGCGACAGGAGAACGCCATCGATGAGCGGCCACGCACGCGGCCTGAAACTTGTTGTCATGTAAAAAAGCGGCACCCCAGCCGGGGCCGGGGCAACTGGCTCTTCCCAGAACTGAGGACGCAGTGCCCACTGGCGCAGCAGGGACAAGACGCCGTCGGCCGCCATTTTCGCCGACGCCAGCGTTCCCTTCTGCTGGTCGAAAATCGACAACAGCTCACGGGCGAAGCGGCGCCGGAAATAGGGTGGGTGCAAACACAGCAGCCAGCGATAGATGACGCGGAGCATCACGCCCTCCTGGCTTTGACGACATGCAAGCGCGCCCTGGCTTCGCGAACGACGCCTTCCAGGCGCGTAGTTTCAGCCAAGAGTACGGAGCGGCCCAGTGACGTCAGCCGGTAGTAGCGCCGGCGCGGATCTTCGTCTCCCGGACGGTGGCCAACCTCCTGCACCAGACGCTTCTCGATCAGCTTTTGCAGGTTGTCGTAGAGCGTTCCCGGACCGAGCTTGTACTGCCCCTCCGACTGGCGTGTCACCTCCTGCATGATGCCGTAGCCATGCAGGTCCTCCGCGGCCAGCGAGAGCAGGATGTGCAACGTGGCCGGAGACAGAGGCAAGAATTCGCGCAAGGCGTCTTTCATAACTCGGATATCGTTATATCGGAATGCGAGTGAGTAAGTCAAGCCCTATTTTGCAGACAATGACAAACTTCAACGATGGATGATCAACGCTGCTGCCGACTGCGGATGCTAGAATCAACCTCGGTCAGGCATCGGTCCCGCGCGATGTACTCCCGCCAACCCCGCCAGGTCCGGAAGGAAGCAACGGTAACGGGCTCTTGCGTGTGCAGTGGGTCTCCGGTGCCTGACTTTTGCTTGCTCGCGGTCGCGCGCAAAGTTTCCAGGTTTTGAAACATGAAACCTGGAAACTTTGAAACTTGAATTTACCTACCCCACGAAATTCAATACTGGGGTCGAGAAGTTTGCCAGATTGGGGAAAATTGTCGGGAGATCGGCCGTCGGTACGCCAAACCAGTTGGCCAGCGTTCCGGCGTACTGATCCAGCGAGGTGGTCGGAATCCAGCGTCCTTCGCTGCTGGCATCGTCGGGCCCGCCGAGGGCCAGAGTCGGGAATGTCCCGTAGAAGTCGCCGCCGTGGACCGCTCCTCCCAGGATCAGGTGATGGCCGCCCCAGGCGTGGTCGGTTCCCGAAGTGCTGTCCGGCGCGTAGGTTCGGCTGAAGTCGGACAACGTGAAGGTGGTGACCTGCGAGGCTACCCCGAGCTCCACTGTGGCCTGATAGAACGCGTTCATGGCGGTGCTGATCTGCGGGTACAGATTGGCCTGCGTGTTCAGTTCGTCGCTGTGGGTGTCGAAGCCACCGATTGAAACAAAGAAAATCTGCCGCTGCAGCCCGAGCGCCGAGCGCACCGAAATAATCTGGGCCACCTGCTTGAGCTGGTTGGCCAGACCCGTGTTGGGGAACACCATAGCCATGGTGGGCCGCGCCGCCAGTGCGTTGGCCAAGGAATTGCTGTCCTGCAAAGCGTTGGCGGTGGTCCCGCTGGCCGCCTGAATCAGTGACACGCCCGTGTCGAACGTCAGCAAGGTCTGCAGCGTGGACAGGCGGCTCTGGGATTCGGCCGAACTGCTGAAGCCAGCGAGCACCTTCGTCGGGTCGCCGCTGGACTCGATCGACCGCGCGACCAGGCCTTCGCAAAAAATGTTGGTTCCAGCCAGCGAGATGATGATGGGGAAGGTCCCGCCGAAAATCGACTGAATCTTGTCTGCGGTTCTTCCCGCCCAGCCAGTCTGCCCGTTCCCGTCAAGCGCGGCCGTCTGCATCTGCGCCT
This sequence comes from Terriglobales bacterium, assembly GCA_035937515.1. GTDB lineage: Bacteria > Acidobacteriota > Terriglobia > Terriglobales > Acidobacteriaceae > JAIQFF01. The sequence goes on from DASZHW010000170.1 coordinate 47,332, forward strand.
GTTGATCTTCGTGCGAGAACAGATTCCGGGGGAGGGTGGCCAGTCCTTGCTGAAACTGGGCGCGGGTGGTGGGGCGAACCAGCGTGCCCACGTTGGAAAGCACCGCCAGATGCTTCTGGTTGAAAAGAGACTGCACCTCCGTGAACTGGGGATGGAAACCAAAAGAGCCAGCGCTGGGCGGAGCAATGGGCAGCAGGCTTGCCTGGGGGAGGGCCAGCACGGAGCGGATCTGCTGGTAGGAAGCGTATCCGCTGCTGCTCAGGGGGACGATCATGTTGTTGCTGTCATTGCCTCCAAAAAGGAACACACAAACCAGGGCTTTGTAATCCTGGGCACTCTGGGCCAGCGCGTTCACCAGTCCGAAGCGGGTGAAGCTGGCGGCGCTGAATCCGGCAGCCGCGGTGCAGCAGGTCCGTTTCAGAAAATCTCTGCGTGAGAATGCCATGGTTCGTTCTCCTTAGTGTTCGACCTGAAACTGGGATGAACTTCCGATCAGATAGAAGGCAGCCTTGGTGCGCCGCGTGCTATCCGGAATACCCGACAGGGTGGTGATCAGGGCGCCGCGCATGTTGTCCGACATCTGGCCGTGCAGCATCACCGTCCCCACCGCATCCACCAGTTGATCGGGGGCGGCCGCCAGAGGCACGTATCCCGAGAGATCCACCGTGGTCGTTGCACTCACCGACCCGTAAACCAGACTGTTCACAAAATTGATCCGGGAGATGGTGGTGCTGGTGTTATAGATCTCGAATTCCGGGCCAAACAGGGTGGTGCCCTCGATCACGTGATCGGGATGGTAGAAGTTGAAAACCGTGGGGGAGAAGAATGGCGGCTGCTTCATGTCGGACGCGCGGTCAGAGAGGCCGGCGCCGTCGGAGGCGCCGTTCATGGCGCGCAGCAGGTTGGTGATGAACAGTACCGGTTCCTTGAGGTGTCCGTCGCTGGGCTGACCCTGCCCCGGATCGTCACCCCGGCGCGCCTCAGTGTCCATCAGGATGGCGTTGACCACGGCCTTGAGGTCTCCGCGCACGCCACTTCCGTTGTCGTTGAATACTGCCGCCACCCGGCCCACGTACTCAGGGCTGGGATTGCTTGTCACCAGGCGCTGAATCAGTTGCCTGACGATGAATGGTCCCACGTTGGGGTGATTGAAGATGTTTTGTAAGGCGGCAGTCATATCGCCCTGCGTGGTGCCACCGGAGGGCAGGGTTGTTCCGTTAAGCAAGAGTTTCGTGTTGGTACTGTCATGGTGGCTATCGAATGCGATCATCGGTCCCCCGTAGAACTCGGGGTTCCGGAATTTCGCGGTCGCGCCTGGTTTGGTTGGGTAAGTCCATCCTGTGAAGGTGTGCGCAAAGCCCACGATCGTGTCCTGGGTGTAAGTCGGGATGGGATTGCCTGAACCGTCCTGTTGCACGGTTCCGTCCTGATTCAACTCCTCCAGCCCGATGGAGAACAGCTGCAAGACTTCGCGGGCGTAGTTCTCATTTGGGTCGACGCCGCTACTCGGCTTATCGTTGTTCACCATGTCCAGGTAGTTGCCCATGACCGGGCTCAGGGTGACATCGGTCAGCAGCGTGGAGAAATTGCCAAAGGCGTCGTTCTGGAACATGTTCTGCCAGAGCACAAACGCGCTGGGATTGTTGACCTTCACCGCCGAGGTCACCATGATTTGCGAAAGTCCCCAGGCGACCCGCTGGCGCAACTGGTCCTGGCCGGTCAGAGCGTTGGTGAAGAAACGGTTCTGCACCACGGACATATCGTCATTAGGTCCGGGCGCCGGAAAGGTCGAAGCGGGCGCGGCGAACTGCTCGTTCAGGAAGGGTTGCAAACCCACCGCCTGCACGTGAGAAAGCGATTGCGGAGTCACACCCCAGGTGGACTGTTCCAGCAGACGCGCAGCGGCGGAAGCGTTCACCGTGTTGCTGGTGTTTCCCACCTGCAGGGCAAAGACATTTGAAGTCGCTGAGCCCGGATCGGGATTGATCACAGTAACCTGCACTGTCCCGGCTTCAGCGGTGGTGGCGGTGCCGGTCGCAATGAGCTGGGTTGAAGAGACAAAGGTGGTGGTCAGGAACGTGCCCGCGAAACAAACCACTGCGCCGCTGACGAATTTCTGACCCGTAATCACCAGGGTGAAGTCGCCCACCGGAATGGTGGTGGGCAGCACTGCGGTCACCGTGGGCAGCGGGTTGATGAGGGTCACGGCGGACGAAGAAGTTGCCGTCGTATCCAACAGGCTGGTTGCCTGTACCTGGATGGTGTTGGGGTTAGGGAGCGTGGTCGGTGCCGTGTAAGTTCCGCCGGAAGTGATCGTGCCGACCGTCGCATTGCCGTTCGCGATTCCGTTGATGGCCCACTTGACTGCGGTCGAGCCACCAGCGCCGTCCACTGCCGTCCTGAAGTTGAACACGTCACCCGCGTGGATCTGGGTGGCGGAAGGAATTACCAGGACCGTCACCTGGCCGGCCGCCCCCACCTGCACACTCAGGGCAGTGGTCGAAGTGCTCTTGCCGGGATCCGGATTTACGACCGTAACCTGGACCGTCCCTTTTTGCGCGCTGGTAGAGGTACCGGTAGCCTGGAGTTGGCTAGGTGAGACAAAAGTAGTGGCCAGCGCCGTCCCGCCAAACATGACCTTGGAACCGGCAACGAAGTTCTGGCCTCCCACGGTGATCGAAAAATTGCCGATCGGAAGCAGGGTCGGGCTCACGCTCGAGGGCATCGGCAGCGGATTCTCCAAGTTCACCGAACTGCCGGCGGTAACCGACTTGTCGGCCATACTGGTGGCCTGCACCGTCACCCCGTTGGGGGTGGGGATGGTCGCAGGGGCCTTGTACATGCCCTTCAAGTCGATGATGCCGACGGTAGTGTTTCCGCCCACCACGCCGTTGACCGACCAGGCGACCGCCGGGTTCGTTGTTCCGCTGATCGAGGCCGAAAATTGCAGACTGTCGCCCGCGCGTATTGTGGCGCTGGAGGGAGCGATTTTCATCGGGTTCGCGGCCGCTCCCGGTCCCCCAGTCAGGCCACCGCCGCAGCCGGTCAAGAAAGTGCTCGCAACCAGAAAAATCACGCCCGCCAGTATTGCGGGAGAACGCTTCGTCGAGGTCATCTCTGATCCCCTTTCCTGAAGATCCGAGTGTGGGAAGAACTTTTGCGAGCGCGTCGCACTGAACTCGCCGGAAAATCTCGAGTGGCTGATGCAGCGTAATGAAAGCGGCGAAGCCTGCGAAGGTCTCCATCGTTCCATTTCGGAACTGTTCCAATTCGGGCCAGGCTTGGGCTGAACGGCGGCAGGGGTCACTGGCTTTGACCGGCTCTTTCTCGCTCGACGTACATGTACGCAAGTAACTACAGAGAGGGCGTGAGGCAGGCCGAGAATTCATGTGCCCAAACTCTACAAACCTATGCGGCTCTTAGAGTTGGACATTGCGGGCATGGGTGCGTCAAAATAGCGGTTCATGCCCACACCTGGAGAGACCATCGCTTGAGCCCACTCGCGCGCGCCAAGATCACTGCCTTGGGCACATATGTTCCGCCCCGCCTGTTGACCAACGACGATCTGGAAAAGATGGTTGAGACCAGCAATGAATGGATCATGGAGCGTACCGGGATCCGGGAGCGACACATCGCGGATGCGGGCGTTGCCACCAGCGACCTTGCCGTCGAAGCGGCCAAGCGCGCGCTGGCCCAGCGCGGCTTGGCCCCGTCGGATCTGGACGCGATCCTGGTGGCCACGGTCACGCCCGATATGTTCTTTCCCTCCACCGCCTGCCTGGTGCAGCACAAGCTGGGAGCACATGGAGTCTGGGGCTTCGATCTTTCCGCCGCCTGCTCGGCGTTTGTTTACGCCCTGCAGACAGGCGCGCAATTCATCGCCACCGGAGTCCACAAGAAAGTCATGGTGATTGGCGCAGACGTGATGTCTTCGATCATCGACTACACCGACCGCGCCACCTGCGTGATCTTTGGCGACGGCGCCGGAGCGGTCATCCTGGAGCCCGCGGAGGACGACTCGGTGGGCCTCATTGACTTCATTCATGAAGTGGATGGTTCGGGCGGATGTTCCCTCTACATGCCGGGCGGGGGCAGCCTCCATCCCTCAACCCAGGAGACGGTGGAGAAGCGCATGCACTACGTGCATCAGGACGGCCAGGCGGTTTTCAAGTTTGCGGTGCGCAAACAAGCCGATGTGTGTGAGCGGATCCTGAAACGGAATGGCTTGAAGGGAAGCGATATTGACGCATTTATTCCGCACCAGGCCAACCGTCGCATCATCACGGCCACGGCGGATCGTCTGGGACTGAAGCCGGAGAGCGTGATCATCAATATCGACCGCTATGGCAATACCACGGCCGGCACCATCCCTCTGGCGATGGACACGGCGCGGCAGGAAGGGAAGCTCAAGAAAGGCGACCTGGTGCTGCTGGCTTCGGTGGGCGCAGGATTTACCGTAGGAGCGACACTACTGCGCTGGGCCTTCTAGCTAAGGTTTGGAAGCCAAGCTGAAGCTCTACCCGTTACTCTTCTGCTGCTCGAACGCTTTCTGCAGATACTTCCTGGCTTCGTCCAGCGCGCCCTGCGTATTGTCGTTAGTTTGCAGCGCCTGGCGATATTCATTGGTAGCGCGCTCGCGCTGTCCGGTCAGGTCGAAGATCTTGCCCAACTGGATGTGACTCCAAACCTCGGTCCAGCGGGGCTCGCCGTCGCCGTTCAGACAGTCGCGGTAGGCGTTGGCCGCGGCCTGGAAGTTGCGTTGCATGAAGAACACCTCGGCGATGCGATAGTGCGCCAGGGAGCTGTTCTTGTTGACGTCGAGGGCCTTGTTGAACTCGCTGAGCGCACCCGCCAGATCGCCCTGCTGGGTCAATCCCTGGCCGCGCTGAATGGAGGCGCGAAGCCTGACCTCGGCGGAGTTTTTCAGCACGCGATCATCGGGGTCGATCGCAATGCGCCGCGGTTTGCCGAAGGTTTCCACCGTGAACGCTGAATTGGTGCCCACCACTTCGACGCGCTTCTGTTCCGTCTTGCCGTCGGTATCGATCTTCAACTCCACCGGCATGCGGAAAAGATCGAGGTCCTGCGTAATCTGGCCCACCACGCGAAATCCCTTGTTGTTTCCCAGGCGGTAAATCGTGTACTTGGTCTTGAATTCGGGCGCGCCGGTGGAATCGAGCCACTGGGAGAAAAACCAGGTGAGCTGATCGCCATAGTACTTCTCCGCCATCGCACGGAAATCGTCCAGGGTCGCTGACTTCCCGGCATATTTCGCGGCAAACGTACGCATGGTCTGATCGTATTTCTGATCCCCTAGCACCCAGCGCAACATGTGCAGGATCATGGCGCCCTTGTCGGTCACCAGGGACTGGAATTCGGGAGAGAAGAGGTCAAGTTTTCCGGCGCTGGAGAGGGGGACGGTGTCGTACGCCAGAGCGCCGACTGACATATCCTTGACCGTCTCCTCCAGTCCCGCCGGGCCGGCGGCCTGTTCCACGTAGCGGGCTTCGGAGTAACGGGCAAAGCCGTCACTCAGCCACCAGTCATCGCGCGAAGCGGGACTCACCGAGACGCCCCACCACTGGCGGGCAATGGTGTTGGCTAACAAACGGTAATTGACCTTCTCCGTGACCGCGCGGCTGGCGATGCCGGCGATCTCCGGCGCCCATGCGGCAGGCACGGTGTCATCCGGGAGTTCGACCACCCGCAACCGGGTCGAAGGCGCGGGACCGTACAGGGTCACGTAGTAGGTGAACTCCTTGACCGCAGTATTGGCGTAACTCGCTCCCAAGTTCTGATGAGCGGGCTTGAAAAAGACGTGGAGATCGAGTCCGGCCTCATCGCTCTTGAATTCCTGGAAGGTCCCGGCCACGATCATCCCGGGGAAGCTGGGCTTACTCCAGGTGAAGACATAGGTCTTGGTGGGTAGACCGCTCATCGCCGGCTTCCTGGGCGCGGGGGCGGTGCCCATGGTTTCGTCTCCGCTGCCGATCACTACCATGTGTGCCGGTACTGTGATGCTCATGGTAGCGGTGAAGCGATTGATGCCGTAGGCATTGACCGGAAACCAGCGCCCGGCATACAGCAGGTAGCTGGTATCGTCGTTGACGGAAGCCAGCTTTAGACCTTGCACCGGACTGTCGTCGGCGGAATCGAGAGTGCCCTCATACTCAAAAGAAATCGTGGTCGAGGCGTCCTTGGGGAGCGGGTTGTTCAACTGCACGCGTACCGATGAATCCTGCGTGACGCGCTCCACGCTCAGCGGCTTGCCCGCCATATCGAGCGCCTTGGTGACGCGCAGGGCATTGTGCAACTCGAAAGTGGCGACGTTCAGATCTTCCAGCGCGGTGAACTTTACCCGGGCCCGGGCAGCCAGCTTGTGGGAGTGGGGAGTCAGTTCTGCGTCAATCTGATAATCATCCACCCGCAAGCGTACTTTTTCGGCAGCCCACGCCGGCAGCGACATCAAGAAGAAGGAGAAGGCCAGGCAAAGCAAGGTAGCCCGACGCCGGCGCCGTGGTTGAAAGGGCATCAAAAGCGATCTCCTCTGAACAATACGCTAATTCCGTATGATGAAGATTGTTACGCAAAAGATGCTGCCAGGACAAGGTTGAGTGCTTTTGGCGTGGATTTGCTGGCTCAGGGCAGGCTCCGTCCCGTCCCCGCATGGCCGGTCGCCAACAGGGATAGGATCGCCGCGGCGGCCCGATCCGCAGGCCGGTGTCGCGCTCCTTCCGGCGCCTTCAACCGCGTCTTTACCATGGCCAGCCGGGCGATCATCTTGCGCCGTGCTTCACCCTCGGGGAGGATCTGGTTCAGCCTTGCGACCACATTTCCCGCGGTGAACTGGTACTGGACCAGTTCCGGAACAATTTCTTTCTCGGCGATCAGGTTCACCATAGCGAAGTGCGGGACTTTCACCCGCGGCCGTCCCAATAGGTAAGTCAGGTCCGAGACCCGGTACACCATCACAAAAGGCGTCCCCATCATGGCTGCTTCGACTGTGGCCGTGCCGCTGGCGATGATTCCGGCGCGCGAGTGCGCCAGCGCGGGCAGGGCTTCCGGAACCAGGTGAATGCTCTGATAGCCTTCGACCCTGCTTTCCAGGAATTGGCGATCCAATGTCGAGGCCACCGGAAGCAGAAATTCATAATTCGATCCCAACACCATGGTCGAAAGCCGCAGTTCCGGCAGATTCATTCGCACTTCTTTTGCCCGGCTCCCGGGCATGAGTGTGATCCATTGCTTTGCCGGATCGAGATTGTATTGGGAAGCATAGGCTGTGCGGTCGATTTCTGGCCGGGGCAGATCGGCCAGCGGATGTCCGACGAAAGTCGCGTCCACGCCGCGATCGCGATAGAACTTCTCTTCGAAAGGGAAAATCACCAGGGCCTTGTCGACGTATTTGCGCAACAGCCGGACACGGCCCTGACGCCAGGCCCAGAATTGCGGACAAACATAGTAGACGACGGGAATGCCGCGCTTTTTCATCTGGCGAGCCACACGCCAGTTGAACGCGGGCGAGTCGATGACGATGGCGAGGTCAGGTTTGCGTTTCCCGGCTTCCGCAATCAGCTTGTGAAAGAGTCCCCAGATTTTGGGCAGATGGCTCAGAATCTCCGTGATGCCGACAACGGAGAGGTCTTTCGCGTCGACTACAGTGTCGCAGCCGGCCGCCCGCATGCGATCGCCACCCACACCGAAGAATTCCAGCGACGGATCGAGCCGGCGCAGGGCTTCGATGAGTTGTGCGCCATACATTTCACCCGAGGCTTCGCCGGCGGAGATCAGGATGCGCACGGAGGACATTGTAACGGGAGAGGTCTCCCGACTCAGGGATGTCATCCCGGGAGTGAGCGGGTCCGCCTGCGATTGCGAAGCCCCTGGTTTGCCGACCCGGGCTGGAGTAACCGCCGGTTTTTGACTTGCTCTCCGCCGGAACACTAACATGGCACGTCCTGACTTCAGAGCGTTCTCTATGATTGGGGCAGGCCATGATCGGGCAGACATGATTGAGCAGACTATGATCGGGCAGACCATCTCTCACTACCGCATCCTGCAGAAACTGGGCGGCGGCGGTATGGGGGTGGTGTTCGAGGCGGAGGATACAACCCTCGGCCGCCGCGTGGCCCTGAAGTTTCTTCCTCCGGAGCTCAGTTCGGATGCGGCGGCGCTGGAGCGCTTCCAGCGTGAGGCACGCGCAGCATCTGCGCTCAATCATCCCAACATTTGCACCATTCATGAAATCGGGCAGCAGGACGGACAGTATTTCATCGTGATGGAACTGCTGGAAGGCATGACCCTGCGCGATCGCATCGCGGGCCAACCCTTGCCCAGCGACCAACTCCTCGAATTGGGAGCGGAGATTGCGGAGGCGCTGGACGCTGCGCACACTCAGGGCATTATTCACCGTGACATCAAGCCGGCCAATATTTTTGTCACCCGGAGGGGACACGCCAAGGTCCTCGACTTTGGCCTGGCCAAGCTCGCGCCGGAACGACTTTCACCCGGGTCCCGTGGTGAGTCGCCCACCGCGATGGGTGAGGCCAATCTGACCAGCCCGGGCACGGCGGTGGGCACGGTGGCTTATATGTCGCCCGAGCAGGCCTCCGGAGAGGAACTGGATACTCGCACCGATCTGTTTTCCTTCGGTGCAGTGCTCTATGAGATGGCGACGGCGCGGCCGGCGTTCTCTGGCAATACCTCGGTGCTGGTCTTCGATGCCATCCTGCACAAGGCGCCGACGTCGGCGGTGCGGCTCAACCCTCAAATGCCGTTAGAACTGGAGCCGATCGTCAGCAAGGCGCTGGAGAAGGACCGCAAGCTGCGCTACCAGAGTGCTGCCGAGATGGGCGTGGACCTGAAGCGTCTGCGGCGCGAGCTGGATTCCGGCCGCGCCGGAGTGGCTGCAGCGCGGACGACTTCCGCCACCGTGGCCGCACAGGCGCCGTCGCGCGCCCGGTTGAAGCTGGTTGCAATTTCAACCGCGGCGCTCATTGCCGCCGGAGTTCTGGCATGGCTCTTGCGCCCGACGCTGCCGCCACCTCGGATTACAGGTTCCACCCAGATCACCCACGACGGCCAGCAGAAGACCTTTTACGGCCAAGTTGCGCCGACTGTACTCACGGACGGTCCCCGGCTTTACATCCAGGAATATGTGAATGGCCGCTTTATTGCGGTCCAGGTCGCGGCGACCGGTGGAAACACCGTGCCCGTTTCGACTCCCTTCCCCAACATCGCGCTCGACAACATTTCTCCCGACAAGTCCGAGCTCGTGTTTGGGAGTTTCACCGGCTCCGAGTGGGACCAGCCGGTGTGGGCCTTGCCGATCCTGGGCGGGTCTCCCCGCCGCCTGGCCGACCTCACTGCCCAGGACGCCAGCTGGATGCCTAACGGCGACCTGCTCATTTCCCATCGCAATGAGCTAGTGATCGTGGGGCGCGGAGATGGTAGTCCTCGCACGTTTGTCACCGTGGGGGATACATCTTCCTCCGCTTATTGGTTGCGCTGGTCACCCGATCGCCGGGTTCTCCGCTTTACCATGAGCAGCGCTGGGGTGAATTCGATCGGGGAGGTTTCCGCCGATGGCAGTCATCTTCATCGCTGGCTTCCGGAGTGGCATCCGGGGGACGAAACTCTTGCCGGCGACTGGACAGTGGACGGAGGAATGTTCCTGTTTTCGGCCATCCACAACGGGCGAAGCGATATCTGGGTGATGCGAGAAAAAGGCGATGTCTTCCACAAAGTGAGTCACGAGCCGGTGCAGTTGACCTCCGGTCCTTTGTCTTTCTATTCGCCCCAGCCCAGAGCGGACAACAAGAAGATCTTCGTCATCGGCGAGCAGCTCCGTAGCGAACTGGTTCGCTATGATGCCAAGTCAGGGCAGTTTGTCCCTTACCTTGGCGGCATTTCGGCCCGCAGCGTTAGTTTCTCGCCTGACGGCCAATGGGCAGCGTATGTGTCATTCCCCGAGGGTGAGCTATGGCGTAGCCGCGTGGATGGCAGCGAGAAGCAGCAACTGACATCAGCGCCACTCTTCGTATACTCGGCCAGTTGGTCGCCCGACGGCCGTCAGCTTGCCCTGTCTGCGGGGCAGCCAGGCAAGCCCAGCCGGCTTCATCTGGTTCCAGCGGATGGCGGCAGCCCCCGGGAACTTCCGGTGACCGAAATCATCAATGTCGGCCGTGTAAGCTGGGCCGCGGACGGAAGCGCGATTACCTTCCAGGATCTTTCCCGGCCGGAATCGTCCTTCATTCGTTCCGTCGATCTGAAGACGCTGCAGGTGGCCACGCTGCCCGGCTCCGAACAATTACAGACTCCTGAGCGTTCCCCCAATGGACGCTACCTGGTTGCGAGCACTGTGGACGGCCAGAAGTTGATGCTTTTCGATTTCGCCAGCCAGAAGTGGTCGGAAATGCTGAGCATGAGCGTCGGCTTCACCCAATGGTCCACCGACTCCGCTTACGTGTACTTTGATACCGGCTACAGCGCTGACCCAGCGATCTATCGCGTGCGCATCACGGACCACAAGCTCGAGCGCATCGCCGGTTTGAAGGATTTTCGCCGGGCAGTCACGTCGTACTCGTCAGCAACCTGGAGCGGTCTGACCCCTGATGGATCCCCCCTGCTCATGCGCGATACCGGCACCCAGGAAGTCTATGCGCTCGATCTGGAGACCCACTGAGCCCGTGCGGGAAGATGAGGAGATGAGTTCTAGTCGTCCGCGCCAGCCGTGACTTGCGGGCTACTCCCTACGGGAATCTCCTGGTCTTTGTATTGCAGTTGATACAGCTTGTAGTAGATGCCATGCTGGGCGAGCAGTTGCTGGTGTGTGCCCACCTCTCGCACCTGGCCTTTGTGCATCACGATGATCTTGTCGGCGCGCTGGATGGTCGAGAGGCGGTGCGCGATCACCACCGAAGTTCGTCCTTCGACCATGCGGTTCAGGGCGTCGCGGACCCGAAATTCAGTTTCCGTGTCCACGCTGGAGGTGGCTTCGTCGAGGATCAGGATCTTGGGATCGTGGGCCAGCGCGCGCGCGAATGAGATCAGCTGTTTCTGGCCGGTGGAGAGCGTCGAACCGCGCTCGCGTACTTCTTCTTTGAAGCCGCCGGGCAGGGCGTGGATGAAGTCGGCGAGGTTGACGTCTTCCGCTGCCTTTTCCACATCTTCGTCTTCGATCCCCTCCGTGCCCAGGCGAATGTTGCCCTCGACCGTGCCGGTAAACAGAAACGGGTCTTGAAGAACCACGCCGTAACGGCGACGGAGTTCGGGCAAGTCCATTTCCTTTACATCCACGCCATCGATTTTGACCGCTCCCTTCTGCACGTCGTAGAAACGCACCAGCAGGGAAATAATCGTAGTCTTGCCGGCCCCGGTGTGCCCGACGATGGCAACCGTCTCTCCGGGTTCGATGGTGAAGGAAACATCGCGAAGAACCCAGTCGGGTTCGGAAGCTGCGGAGCTGTGCTCGGCCGGGACGGGTCGGAGACCCGTCCCCACGTGGTTCGAGGCGGCTTCCGCGGCCCGGGCCGACCGGTACGCGAACCAGACGTGCTCGAACTCGATGCGTCCAGGGCCGGCCGGCGTCTTGGTGACCGCGGGAGAAGTGATCTCCGCGGGAGTGTCCAGCAGCTTGAAGACGCGCTCGCTGGCTGCCATGGCCGACTGCAGGATGTTGTATTTCTCGCTGAAATCCTGAATGGGGCGGAAGAAGCGCTGGGCGTACTGGATGAACGCGGCCAGGACGCCGATGGTGGTTGCGCCCCGGATCACATCGTTGCCGCCGAACCAGATGACGCAGGCAATCGCAGTTGCGGAAAGAACTTCGACAATGGGGTAATAGACCGCGTGCGCCATGATGGCGTCCTTGAAGGCATCCATGTGGACGGCGTTCACGTCGGAGAACTTGTCGAAAGCTCGCTTCTCGCGGTTGAACAGTTGCAACACCACCATGCCGCTGACGTGTTCCTGCATGTAGGCGTTGATGCGCGCGATGGCCACGCGAATGCGGCGGTAGGAGTCGCGTACCCTGTCGCGGAAAATCTTGGTGGCGATGCCGATGAGCGGCAGGACGGCAAAAACAATCAATGCCAGGTTGCGGTTCATCCGAAGCATGAACCACACAATGCCGGCCAGGACGAAAACATCTTCGAAGATCGACACCACGCCGGAGGTGAACATTTCGTTCAGCGCGTCCACATCCGAGGTGACCCGCGTGACCAGCCGGCCCACGGGATTTTTATCGTAGAAGCCGATATCCATGCGTTGCAGATGGCGGAAGATCTGGCTGCGCAGATCGAACATCACCTTCTGGCCCACCCACTGCATGAAATAGGTCTGCAGGTACTCGAGCAGGAAGCTGAAGATCAACAGCCCCACGCCGACCGCTGCGATCTGGGCGATGCCGACCAGAGGTCTGCTGCTCAGGAATTTGTCCAGGGGAGTGTGCGCGCCCGGAACCGGTGCCAGGTATTTGTCGATGACAACTTTGGTGAGATAGGGGCCCAGGACATCCGCGCCCACCTTGAGCAGGATCGAGCTGAGAGCGATGCTGGTCTGCCACTTGTAGGGGCGCAAATACCGCAGCAGCCGCTTCATCAGCCGGCTGTCATATGCTTTGCCTAGTACCGCTTCTTCGTGGGCCATCTGGACTAGCTAAAGATACCTTAAATAGATGGTGAAGGAAGAGGGTGGGATGGAAAAAGGTTGATGGTCCGAGAGGTCAGGCTCTCTTTTTCAGCACCAGCGCGGAATTCTTCGATCCAAATCCGACGCAATTGCAGATGGCATGCTCAATTTGGGCTTTGCGGCCAACGTCAGGAACGTAGTCCAGATCGCATTCCGGATCAGGCCGCTCCAGATTGATGGTGGGGGGAATCTTGCCGTGCTCCATGGCGATCAGAGTCGCGGCCAGGCTGGCCGAGCCGCAGGCCCCCTGGGCGTGTCCGATCTGCGATTTCAGCCCGGACATGGGGATTTTTCGGGCCTGGTCGCCGAGCGCCAACTTGAGCGCGCGGGTTTCCACCCGGTCGTTCATTTCGGTGGAAGTGCCGTGCAGATTCACATACTGAATGTCGTCAGGGGCAAGGCCGGCTTCCTCGAGCGCCAGAGTGATGGCGCGAGCCGGCTCTTCGGGAGAGTCACTCATGCGCACCCGGTGGAAAGCTTCGCAGGTGGAACCGTATCCCGCGATCTCAGCGTAAATCTTGGCGCCGCGCGCGCGCGCATGGTCGTAATCTTCAAGAATAAACATCCACGAGCCTTCGGCAATCACGAAGCCGTCGCGGTCGGCGGAAAAAGGGCGCGAGGCGCTCTCGGGCGCGTGGTTCCAGGATTGAGTGAGCGCGCGCAGCAACGAATAGCCCTTGATGATTCCCGGAGTAACGGGCGAGTCCACACCGCCCACCAGAAACATCGGTATCACGCCCGCCTGAATGTGCTGGTAGGCATAGCCGATGGCGTCGGTCGAAGACGTGCATCCCGCCGTCACCACGTGGCTGTAGCCGCGAAATCCGAAGCGCATGCTGATCTCGCTGGGCAGGGTGCCCATAGTGCCGCTGGGAATGCAAAAGATGCTGACCTGCTTCACGTGGCCGCTGTGCCACAGCCGGTATTGCTCCTCGGAGAATTCCTGCGCGCCTCCGCCCGTGCCCAGGAGCACGCCGATCTCCCGCTTTTCGTCCAGCGACATGGCTGCCGGATCCAGGCCCGCGTCCGTGATGGCTTCCGTGGAGGCGGCCACGGCCAGGGGCACGACCCGGGACACATGCTTGCGCTCGCGCGCGTCCACCCAGGCCAGTTCGTCGAATTCCGGAATCTCGCCTGCGATCTGGACCGGCAGCGGGGACGGATCAAAGCGAGAGATGCGTTTTACTCCTGACTTTCCGGCGAGCAGGGCGCGGCAGAAGGCTTCTTTGCCGATGCCATTGGGGCTCACTACCCCCAGTCCGGTAATCACTACCCGAGGAACCATGCGCTTTCAGATGCCTGCCCGTAACCCTGGGTTACGGCAAAGTGGGATAATCCTACAGAATGCCACTGGGTCTGTACATCTCTGTGCCCTTCTGCCGTACCAAGTGCAGCTATTGCAACTTCGCCTCAGATGTCTTTTCCCGCGCCATTTTCGATCGCTACCTGGCCCGCGTCTGTTCCGATCTCGAGCACGCCGGCGAAACCGCTGAACAGATGGGTGGAGCGTTCGAGCGGGAGGTGGACTCCATTTATCTCGGGGGCGGCACACCCACGATCCTTGATCATAGCCAACTGGAACGGCTGTTTGTCACTATTTCGCAAAATTTCACGATCGCGAGCGATGCCGAAATCACGGTGGAATGTGCCCCGGGCACGCTGACCGCTCCCATGATCGAAGTTTTCAGTGGTTGCGGGGTGAATCGCGTAAGCCTGGGAGTGCAATCGTTCGTGGATGCCGAGGCGGCCTCGGTGGCGCGTCTGCACAAGCGCACTACTGTGCTCGAGGATCTCGCCCGCCTGCGCGCCGCCGGGATTGAAAACATCAACATCGATCTGATTGCCGGGCTGCCCCACCAGACCCCGGAGAGCTGGGAGTTCTCGCTCAACCAGGCGGTTGCTTCCGCGGCACCCCATATCAGTGTGTACATGCTGGAGGTCGACGAAGATTCCCGTCTGGGTCGCGAGCTGATGGCGGGAGGCGCCCGATACCACGCTCACTTCGTTCCCGATGAAGAGATCACCGCGACTTTGTTTGAGACGGCCTGCGAGCGGCTGGAGGCGGCCGGAGCGCGTCAATATGAAATTTCCAACTTTGCTCAAGCGGGGCACGAGTCGCGGCACAACCTGAAGTACTGGACGCGCCAGCCCTATCTCGGCTTCGGGGTCGACGCGCACTCCATGCTGCGGTGCTCCGGGCAAACAAGGGAAGCCGTGAGGTTTGCCTCGCCGGACTCGCTGGAGGAGTACGTCGCCGGCGCTCCGCTCAAAAGAATCCCGGTTTCATCGCAGGCCGCGCTCGAGGAATTTTTTTTTCTCGGACTTCGCCTGGCTCAAGGTGTGGACCTGAAAAACTCCGCCGCTGACTTCGGCGAATCGGCGGTCCAAATATTTTCAAACACGATTCTGGATTGCGTGGCATGGGGACTGCTGGAACGCGACGGAGACGTGATCCGGCTGACGCGGCGTGGACGGCTGCTTTCAAACGAAGTGTTCGAGCGCTTCATCGGGACCGCGAACGCCGCGCTGACAAAATGCCTCCCGGCGGTAACTTTTCCTACTTGAAATGGCTGTGTTCTAATCCAATGGGCCGCGGCTGAAGGTCGGGGAACGGAGACGTACCTTGGATTTCCAACTCAACGAAGAACAACTTCAACTGAAGAAATCGGTGCGCGAATTTGCCGAGCGCGAGATCGCGCCTAACGTCATGAAGTGGGATGAGGCCAGTGAGTTCCCTCTGGAGACGGTCAAGGAACTGGGCAAGCTGGGCCTGCTGGGAACAGTTTTTCCGCCGGAGTACGGCGGCGCCGGCATGGGATATGTCGAGTACGTCACCGCGGTCGAAGAGCTTTCGCGGGTGGACGGCTCGGTAGGCATCATCGTAGCGGCGCATACTTCTTTGTGCTCCAACCACATTTTTCTGGCCGGCAACGAGGCGCAGCAGAAGAAGTACGTACGCCAGCTGGCTTCCGGCGAGAGCATTGGAGCCTGGGGCCTGACCGAGCCTTCGTCGGGGTCGGACGCGGGCAGCGCCCGCATGACCGCGGTGCGCAGAGGCAATAGCTGGGTACTCAACGGTACCAAGACGTTCTGCACCAATGGTCACTATGCCGACGTTCTGGTCGTGATTGCCGTGACCGACCGCGCCGCCCACACCCACGGCCTGTCGGCATTCATCGTCGAAAAGGGAACCAGGGGCTTTCGTCCCGGGAAGAAGGAAAACAAGCTCGGCTTGCGGGCCAGCGATACCGCCGAGCTGATCTTTGAAGATTGCGTCATTCCCGCCGAGAATCTCTGCGGCCGGGAAGGCGATGGATTCATTGACGCCATGCAGGTGCTGGATGGCGGCCGCATTTCGATCGCGGCTTTGTCCCTGGGCATGGCGCAAGGTGCCTACGAGGCGGCGCTGAAATACTCCAAACAGCGCAAGCAATTCGGCCGGGCGATCAGCGATTTTCAGGCCATCCAGTGGAAGCTGGCCGATATGGCCACGGAAATCGACGCGGCCCGCCTGCTCACGATGCGCGCCGCGTCCATGAAGGATGCCGGGATGAAGACCACGCTGGAATCGTCCATGGCCAAACTTTATGCCAGCGAAGTGGCGGTGAAGTGCGCCAATGAAGGCGTGCAGATTCACGGCGGCTACGGTTTTATCAAAGACTATCCGGCGGAAAAGTTCTATCGCGACGTGAAACTGTGCACCATCGGCGAGGGAACGAGTGAGATTCAACGGCTGGTGATCGCGCGACAGCTACTGAAGGATTGACCGGTTCAAACGTCATTCGCCCGATCCATAGAAACATGGCGCTCACAGCGCCACGGTACTCTAGGTCTTCCCCCACCCGTTCCAGATGAGCAGCGCCCAATAGCTGGCTGCGAGTGCCGCGAACAAACATGTCAGCAGAATGTGTCCGATCACGAACTGCTTTCCCGGGGGCCAGTCTTCGTGGGAGAAGTAGAACGCGTCAACCAGGATTCGCGCTGTCCAGTAGGTTCCGATAAAACCAGCCAGGCCCATCGCAACGCGGTCGCCGCGCAACAACTCCGCATGCAAGGCAAGGGTGAGAGTGCCAAAGGCAACGATCGTGAGCACCGTGAAGCCGCCTTGCACCCAAAGCAGCTTGCGGTTGAAAGGCATGAGTTGTGCCAGATCCTTTCTCCACTTCAGGCGGGAGGGAACCTGGAAGCTGGCAAAGAGGATGAGGAAATGACCGGCGCCGGCGAGCCACAGGTCGAGATCGAAGAATCGTTCGACGATCGAGTTGCTCATAAGGCGCGAATCACGTGCATGAAAGGCAGTATGACACGCGTCACAAAAGGAGGATGAAAAAGCCAAAATACAGGACCGGCGGCGATGACGAACATGAAAAGCCAGCCGGAGAAACCGTGTTGCAATCCCAACTGCTTACCCAGGCGCGAGCGCTCCACGGTGACGCCGATACCCTGGAGGATGAAATAGCCCGTGGGCAGACCATATCCGCCACGGGCCGGCAGTGAGATTACCAGGTCGTGGATCAGTCCTGAAACCAGAAACACCAGCAAACTGGCCACGGCCACACCGATACGTTTGTGCAAGGGGCGGAAAATCAGCTCATAAGCCAGTTGGCGAAAACCAAGATTCCAACGCTTACCCCAGAACTCGCTAAGCGTAGCGGAGAGGATGGGCTTCGACATGATGGGCTGCGCCATGACGCCCATCCTCTGCCAGAACAGAGCGATCAGGTGGAAGCTTCCGAAGTGTAGAAGCAGGATCAAACCGAAAAGGCCCACCCATCCTCGGAGGAGGTTTTGCTGTGCGGGCACCCAGCGCGCGACGACCCAGAGGAGCGAAATTCCCACTCCTGTTTTCAGAAGAGCCCATAGCCATTCTTGAAAACCTGGTCTGGGAGCAGTGTGCCGCGAGTCCAGGAAAGTCTCGGCATCCATGCCGGGCCAGCCCATGAGATATGCCAGAGATCGTCCAGGGCTGTGCGGTACGAGATTGCGAGTTTTCCACCACGTCAGCCATTTCAGGCCGCCAAAAATAGCGAATGACAAAGCCCACATGAGGAGCCATGCGGGTAGACGGCGTCCGAAGAGAACTGCGGCGGCGGGAAAAATCGCGAGCGGAGCCCACCCCGGCCAGGACGACATTCGCGTGGAGCGGTGGGACGCGGTCTGTGTGCTGGTCTTCAAATCGACAAATCGTTCTTTGAGCGCTTGGCTGCTGCGACCTAATCTACATCCCAAGCTGGGGTCCGGCAATTGTCGTAGCGGTTTCAGTTTGTCCCATCTCTGCTTTACACTGAAGGGCTTGAACAACAACTTTAAGCTTCTGATGGAGCAGGTTCGCGCCGGCCATGCGCGAGCACTGGCCCGGGCCATCTCCACCGTCGAGAATCACACGCCGGGCTGGTCAGAACTGCTCAAGGCTCTGTTCCCGCACACCGGCCACGCGCGCATTCTTGGCTTGACGGGCCCGCCCGGCGCGGGCAAAAGCACGCTGGTGGATCAACTCGCCCGCCACTATCGCAAGGAAAACCGCACTGTAGGAATTATCGCCGTGGATCCCACCAGTCCCTACACCGGTGGGGCGATTCTGGGCGACCGCATCCGCATGCAGGAGCACTTTTCCGACGCCGGAATCTACATTCGCAGCATGGCGACACGCGGCTCGCTGGGCGGGCTGGCGCGCACCACGGCCGACGTCGCCACCGTGCTCGATGCTGCGGGACGCGACCTGATCATGATCGAAACCGTCGGCGTGGGGCAGGACGAAATCGATATCGTGCGCCTGGCCGACATCACCGTCGTCATTCTGGTGCCGGGTATGGGCGATGATGTCCAGAGCATCAAAGCCGGCATCATGGAGATTGCTGACATCTTCGTCATCAACAAGAGCGACCATGAAGGCGCCGATCGGGTGGAGCGAGAAATTCGCGCCCTGCAATCGCTGGCCGTGCGCGGCGACAAATGGACTCCGCCCATCGTCAAGACCGTGGCTACCGAAGGAGCCGGCATCCGGGAGCTGGCCGCTGCCATCGCCGACTACGAGGCTTACTTGCAGAGAGAGAATTTGATTCTGCAAAAAAAAGTCCAGAACTGGCAGGACCGGCTGGTCGAGATGCTGCGCGAAGCCTTGCTGGATCGGGCGCGTGAACAACTGGCGAACGGCGCGGTCGCGGGCTATGCTGCCGAGGTGGCCGAGCACAAGCGCGATCCGTATCAGCTGGTGGAAGAGATTGTGAGGTCGCTGGCCAGGAGCTAGGCAATGCCGTCGGACGCTATGGATTGGATAGCGATTGGACTGATGCTATTCATCGTTGTCGGGATCCTGGGCGCATTCTTCCTGTACTTGCGGACTTCGTATCGCAAAGGCGGATGGGAAAGAGTGAGAACGGACTTCATGATCGCGATCGTGGCCCTGCTGGTTTGGGCGACAGTGAGGATTTGCGAAAACCACGAAATGCAGAAATTTAAGCATGCCGTCGAACGCGGATTCCGTTGAACACTTCGAAGAGGTGTGGAGAATCGATGTTCAAGATTGATCACCTGGGAGTCGCAGTGAAGTCATTGGCCGCGGCCAAGGGCATCTATGAAAAGCTGGGGCTGAGCGTTTCTCCCGAAGAAGTTGTGGAGTCCGAACAGGTGCGGGTGGTGATGGTGCCGGTGGGCGAGAGCCGGCTGGAGTTGCTGGAACCGACGTCAGAAAACTCGGTCATTGCCAGGTTCATCGCCAAGCGGGGTGAAGGCCTGCACCATGTCTCGCTGCGCGTGCCGGATCTGGCGGTGGCAGTTGCGCGGCTGAAAAAAGACGGGGTTCGTCTGGTGGCGGACGAAATCAGGATCGGCGCAGGCGGACATCGTTACGTGTTCGTGCATCCGTCAAGCGCCGGAGGCGTGCTTCTGGAGCTGGTGGAGGAGGCTCGCTGACTTCCAAAAGCGCCACGGATTTTCGCGGAAATACACGGATCAAGACCTCGCGTCAAAATGCTCATTCTCGCCGCCGACACCTCGGGTAAGCACGGCAGCATTGCACTGGCGCGCTGCGGACCGGATGAATCCTGCCACATCCTCGAAGTGGTCCTGCTGGCGGGAGGAACGTTCTCCGCCCAGCTGGTGCCGCAAATTGCCGCCCTGATGGGGAAACACGGGTTCGGCAAGCAGGATATTGGCGGCTTTGCGGTCGTTTCGGGTCCTGGATCTTTCACCGGACTGCGGGTCGGACTGGCGGCCATCAAGGCGCTGGCTGAGGTCCTGGCCAAGCCGATCGCGGCGGTCTCGCTGCTGGAAGCCGTGGCGCTTTCGAGTGGCGGGCAAGGCAGAGTTCTTGCCGCCCTGGATGCGGGGCGAGCCGAAGTCTACATCGGCGAATATGAAGTGGAAGGGGCAGCGGCTCAACTGGTAAGTCAAAGGCTGGTCAGCCGCTCAGAATGTGTCCTGGCCGCTGCGGCGGGCGCTTGCCTCGTGGTGACGCCCGATCCTGGCCTGGCCGAGGCGGCTCGTGGAGCCTCTGTCCGTGTGGAGCAAGTCGAGTTGCCGCAGGCCGACATAATCGCGCGGCTGGGATGGCGGAAAATCCAGGCGGGGCAGACCGTTGCCCCCGGAGAACTGGACGCAAACTACATCCGACGCTCTGATGCAGAAATTTTCTCGAAGGCGAGTTCCTAGTTGTTAGCCCTTGGCTTACTGATCGCACCCGGAAACGAGAAGCCAGAGCCTCGAGACCAGAAACTGGAAACCTGAAACTTGAAACTGTCCATCCGCCCCGCTGCGGTCAACGACCTGCCTGACATGATGGCTATCGAGAAACATGCGGCCACTGCGGCACACTGGTCGTCCGCGCAGTACGAAACGCTCTTCCATCCTTCCCTCCCGCCCAGGGTGGCGCTGATCATCCAGGAGGAAGCTTGCGTTCACGGGTTTGTGATCGCGAGGGTGGTTGACGAGGAGTGGGAAATTGAGAACATCGCAGTCTCGGGTCCGGCGCGGAAACGAGGCTTGGGCACGCGTCTGCTGGGAGAGCTTCTGGATTTGGCCAGAGCCAACGGCGCCGCGGCGGTCTGCCTCGAGGTGCGCGAATCGAACCGCGCGGCGCGGGCTCTCTATGAAAAGTGGTCGTTCCTGGAAGGCAGCCGGCGCAGGCATTACTATCATGATCCGGAAGAAGACGCGATTCTGTATCGCATTGCTTTAACGTGAGTTACGGCCCTCCCGAAAGAGTCATAAAAACTTGCTCATGTATGGAATTTGGGATTGAACGGGTCTGGGTCGTGTGGTAGGTTAGGGCCGTACAAATCCTCAGGAGGGTCTACTGGATGACTCCAAGGGACCAACTCCTGGCCAGCGACGAGCAATTCCGCAAGCTGGCTCAGGAGCACACAGAGTACTCGCAACGTCTAGATTCACTCACCCAAAAACGCTACCTGACGGAAGACGAAAAGCTGGAGGAGGTGCGGCTTAAAAAACTCAAGCTGCGGCTCAAGGACCAGATGGAGTCTATTGAGCGGAAGTTTCGCGTCGTCATTCAGCAGGGCCAGGTAGCATAAATCCTATTGTCCAAGCGGAAGCGGCAGTGCCGCGACCGGGTAAATATGTCCAGAATAGGGCGCTCCTAAGCGCCTTTTTTGTTGTCCTTTCACTTGAACTGCGTGGGTTGGCCCGCCTGAATTATAATCGCAGTATCTCCCGATGGTCGCTGACGGCTACTATTACGCGCTTTCCCTGGCTGGCGTCGCCGTGCTGGTGGGGTGGCTGGCCGGCCCGGTGTGGGCAGTTCCGGCAGCTCTGCTGGCGCTGTTCTTCCTGTGGTTTTTCCGCGACCCGGACCGAGCGATCCCGGACGCGGCCGGGGCGGTGGTTTCTCCCGCAGACGGCAAGGTCACATATGTTTCTTCCGTCCTGATGAACGGCATGCCGCGCACCCGGATCAGCATTTTTCTCAGCGTGTTCGATGTGCACGTAAATCGCTCACCACTGGCCGGCATGATCCGCGAAGTTCACTATCAGAAAGGGAAATTTCTGAACGCCATGAACCCGGCGTCGGCCGAGCACAACGAGCAGAACGCGGTCACGGTCGAAGGTGGCGGACAGACCCTGGTATTCAAGCAGATCGCGGAATTGCTGGCGCGGCGCATTGTCTTTCACAAGAGAGTGGGGGACCGGGTGGAGCGCGGTGAGCGGGTTGGCTTGATCAAGTTCGGCTCCCGGGTGGACGTCTTGCTGGATGCCTCGGCTGCCCTGCAGGTCAAAGTCGGGGATCGGGTAAAAGGCGGATCCAGCGTGCTAGCGTTCGTGGGCCATGCCGAGGAGCCGGTTGGGATTGGGGCAACACAGTCCCGCCAGGGAGCGCATTGATGGATGCCCAAATGCCCGGGATCGAGAGGCAGCGCGACGCAGGCAAGCCTCCGCGGCAGCTCCGCAAGGGCATGTACGTGCTGCCTTCGCTATTTACCACTGCAAATATTGCGTTCGGATACTATGCCATCCTGCAAGTGATTAATGCCACCGCAGCGGAACCCTGGCGTTTCGACAACGCGGCCAAAGCCATCGGATTTGCGGTGCTGTTTGATGGTTTGGACGGCCGCATTGCGCGCATGACCGGCACCAGCAGCGATTTTGGCCGGGAACTGGATTCGCTGGCCGATGTTATTACTTTCGGAGTTGCCCCGGCGTTGCTGGCCTGGATGTGGGGATTCCGTCAGCTTCCGGCCGCGAGCCTGGGCCAGCTCTATACCAAGCTGGTGCAGTTTGGCGCCATTGCCAGCTTCCTGTTTCTTGTGGCCGGAGCCAGCCGGTTGGCTCGCTTCAACATCGCCAGCAATCCGCAGCCCTCCAATCCCGGGCGGCCGGGGAAGAAATACTTTGTGGGCATGCCGATCCCAGCGGGGGCCGGGGTGGTTGCCGCGGTGGTGCATTTTTCCGCCGGCGATCCCATCGCTTCCTGGTGGACAGCCATCACCTGGATGTTGATGGTGGTGGCGGTTGGTTATCTGATGGTGAGCACGTGGCGCTTTTACAGCTTCAAGGACATTGATTTCCGTTCCCGAAAGCCATTTCGCCTGGTGCTCCTGTTCGCACTCCTGTTTGCGGCCATACGTTTCTACTCCCAGTGGGTATTGTTTCTCATCGCCCTGCTTTACCTGTTTTCCGGCGTATTCTGGCGCTTGAAGTGGATCTTCCGGCGGAAGCAGAGTCCGCCGTCGCCTCCTTACACGGAGGCCTCGCAGACCTCATGAGTTCGAATTTCAAATCGGTTCCGGTCGTGCACCCGGATGCGGCGCGGGCGGGCAGCCTCTACCGCGTCGCCATCGTGGGCGCCGGCACGCTCAAAGGGAAAGAAGTGGCGGAGGTGCTGGCGGACCGCAATTTCCCTTCGGTGGATGTCAAGCTGCTCGATGACAACGAATCCCTGGGCCAACTGGAGTCGGTGGGAGATGAGGTTTCGTTCATCCAGAATGTGCGGGCCGAGCAGTTTGAAAATGTTGATTTCACTTTTTTTGCCTCCGACCCGGAATGCACCCGCCAGACCTGGAAAACTGCGCAGAAAGCGGGCAGCGCGATCGTCGATCTCTCATTTGCGCTGGAGGGAGAACCTGATGCGGTCGTAAGGTCGCCCTGGATTCAGCGGCTCCTGGGACAGACCTTTGTTCCGGAATTGCAGCCCGGGCCTGCGGTGGTGGCCCATCCCGCCGCGGTCGTGCTGGCGCTTCTCCTGCTGCGGGTGCAGAAAGCGGCGGCGGTGAAGCGGGTGGTGGCTACAGTATTTGAGCCGGCTTCGGAGCACGGGCAGAAAGGGATGGACGAACTGCACGAGCAGACGGTGAATCTGCTTTCCTTCCAGCCCCTGCCCAAGAAAGTGTTCGACGCTCAGGTGGCGTTCAACATGGTGGCGCGCTACGGCGAGGCCTCGGTGACGCCGCTCGCGACCGTGGAGCGCCGGGTGCTCAAGCACTACCAGCAGATTGCCGGCGCGGACGCGCCTCCGCTCTCTCTCCTGCTGCTGCAGGCTCCCATTTTCCATGGCTACGGCATTAGCTTGCATGTGGAGATGGATAAGGCGGTGGAAATCGAAAACGTGTCGAAGGCGCTGGCCGGCGAGCACGTGACGGTCACCGCCTCGGCGGACGAATCTCCGAGCAATGTGAATGCCGCAGGACAGGGCGACGTTCTGGTATCAGTTTTACCTGATGCCGGTATGGCGAATGGCTTGTGGCTGTGGGCGGCAGCGGACAATCTCCGCATCGCCGCCGCCACGGCCGTGGAATGCGCAGAAAACATGGCCGCAACCCGACCGACGGGGAAGATTCAATGAGGAATGCGGCTTGCGTGGGACTGCTGGCCCTGGCGGTTCTCGCTTTTTCCGGGTGCGGATACCACACCGCCGGTCACGCCATCACCCTTCCGTCCAACATTCAGACCATTGCCATTCCCGCCTTCGTGAACCAGACCCACACCTACCAGATTGAGCAGAAACTGACCGCCGCAGTGGTGCGCGAGCTGGTGACCCGCACTCGATACCACATTCTGAACCAGGCCAGCGACGACGCCGATGCCACCCTTCGCGGCACCGTCCTCAGCACCTCAACTTCTCCCTTGACCTACGATTCGCAGACCGGTCGTGCCTCAAGTGCGCTGGTCGTGGTGACCGTAAGAGTGAGTCTGACCGACCGTCAGGGCAAGGTTCTCTACCAGAATCCGGCATACCTGTTCCGCGACGAGTACGAGGTCTCGCGCGAGCTTTCCAGCTTCTTTGAAGAAGACTCACCGGCGCTGGAGCGGCTGTCACGCGAGTTTGCGCGCACCCTGGTCAGCAATGTGCTGGAGGGTTTCTGATGCGGGGCTTCGCCCAGGCGGATCGCTTCGTTTCCGACGTGGCGGCTCGCAAGCTGCGTCCCGCCTATGTGTTTGTGGGCGATGAGGTTTTCTTCCGCAAGCGCTGCCGCGACGCCATTCTCGAGCACCTGGTGCCCGCAGAACTCCGCGACTTCAGTTTATTTGAGTTTGATCTCTCCGAGACGGACCTGGCCCAGATCCTGGACCGCGCCCGTACGCCATCGCTGATGGCGCCATTTCAGGTGTTTTTTGTCCGCGGCGTCAAGAACCTGTTCGGGCGTGGATCGAATGAAGAAAAACTCGCCGCCATCGAGGCCTACTGCAAGGATCCCAACCCCGATGCTGTACTGATTTTTGTCGCTGACCACATCAGCATTGCGGCCGATGCGCGACGCATGGAAATGACCGACAAAGATCGCTATGAGCGCATTCGCGAAACCCTGGGCCAGTATTGCGCCATCGTCGAACTGGCTCGGGTCGAGGAAAGTGAGGCGGTTCGCTGGATCGGCGAATACGGCGCCACGCAGAATGTGAAGATTGAACCAGACGCCGCCCGGGAACTGGTGGATGCTCTGGGCGGCGACCTGATGATGGTCTCGAACGAACTGGAGAAGCTGATTCTCTACGTCGGCGATAAGAAGCGGATCACGTTAGGCGATGTGGAAACCATGGTGTTGGCGGCCAAGCAGCGATCGCTATACGAACTGACCGATGCAATCTCTTCCAAGGACCGGGCGCGCGCGCTGCAAGTTCTGGACGCAATCCTGAGCAGCGGTGACGGCGACGAAGCCGCCATCGGGCATCTCTACATGCTGGCCAAGACTTTTCGCCAGATGCTGGTGATCCTGGAGCGCAACGTGCGCGACCAGCGCATGCTCTGGGCCGCTCTCTGGCAGGGATTCCGGGTCCCTCCCTTTGCCGCCGACGACATCATCCGGCAGGCGCGGCGTTACAAATCCAAGCGCGAGCTCACGCGCGCCATTCGCCTGGTAGCTAAAACCGATCTGGCTTTGCGCTCCAATCCCCCAACCAAGCGGCTGGTGCTGGAGAAACTGGTTCTGGAACTCACAGCCGAAGTTAAACCGGAAGTTCCAGGATGGTCGCAGGAAGAACTGCCAGTCTAGGGATCGCCGGATGACTACAAGCGACGCCTTTCGCCTTCTGATCGAACTCCCCTGGATCGTATTCCTCATCTACTGGCTGATCGGTGCGATCCGGACCCGCCCCACTCGCGTGCGGGAATCCTTTGTTTCCCGCTACAGCGTCCTGCTGATTGAGGTGGCGGGATTCGTCTTGCTATTCGCCGATTCCGCGGGCATTGGATGGCTGGGAAATAAAGTCCTGCCGCGCACGCTGGCCAGCGCGGTGGTGGGCGTGGCTCTTACCTGGTTGGGCGTCGGACTGGCGATCTGGGCACGCTATCACCTGGCGGAATACTGGAGCGCCCGGATCACGCTCAAGGAGGACCATCAACTTATCCGTACCGGCCCTTATTCTCGCTTGCGCCACCCCATCTATTCCGGCCTCATTCTGGCCGCTATCGGCTCCGCCGCGGTGATTGACAGGTGGAGGTGCGTGGTGGGGGTTTGCCTGGTGGTGATCGGCTACTGCCTGAAAGCGGGAAAGGAAGAAAAGCTGCTCAGCCAGCAATTCGGAGACGCATTCCAGGAGCACAGAAGGCATACTGGCTTTCTGATCCCGCGCTTCCGGTGAGGCCATCCTGTGGCTGCGTCAATCGCTACTTCTGATTATCTGCATCGCATCGGTTACACCGGCGCGCGCGAGCCCACTGCTGCGGCCTTGCGCGACCTGCATCGCGCTCACCTATTCACGGTTCCTTTCGAGAATCTGGAGATCAGCCTCGGCCGCAAAATCGTTTGTGACGAGCCATCCTTCCTCCGCAAGATCGTCGACCGCCGGCGCGGCGGCTTCTGTTACGAACTGAATGGCGCCTTCGCGGCCCTGCTGCGCGAGCTGGGATTCGAAGTCACCCTGCTTTCAGCGCGCGTGCCACGTGAAAGCGGCGGGAGCACTCCTGAGTTTGATCATCTGGCATTGCGTGTAGATCTGGAAGAACCATGGCTGGCGGATGTTGGTTTCGGAGAGTCGTTTCTCGATCCGCTGCGGCTCCGGGCCGGAATCGAACAGGAACAGGATGGACACAAGTTTCGCATTACGGCGCAGGATGGCGTGCTGCAGGTGGAACAGAGCGGACCACGAGGCGATTGGAAGCGGCAATACGCTTTCACGCTGATCCCACGGCGTCTCGAGGAATTCGAGGCCATGTGCCACTACCACCAGACGTCTCCGGAATCGCACTTCACGCAGAAACGCCTTTGCAGCAAAGCCTTACCTGACGGCCGGATTACGCTTTCGGACCACCGTCTGATCATTACCCGCAATGGGCAAAGGGAAGAGCGGCTGCTGAGCTCAGACCAGGAATGGCGGTCGGCGCTGCAGGAGTATTTCGATATAGTCCTTTGACGCGCGCATGGCGGCGCCACGGTCCAGCCAGAAGCCAGTCGCCAGCAGCTATTTCAACGCATTCACACGCACGCGCAGGCGGGACTTGTAGCGCGACGCAGTGTTCTCGTGGATTACGCCTTTTTGGATGGCCTTGTCCAGGGCGGACACGGTCTGTCTGAAGACATGCTCCGCGCCGGCTTTGTCGCCTTTCGCCATTGCTTCCCGAAGTTGGCGCAGCGCGCCGCGGAGATGGGAGGTGTTGGCCCGGTTGCGGGCACTTCGCTTTTCAGTCTGACGGGCGCGCTTCAGCGCCGAAAAATGGTTTGCCATGTATGCGTCGTTACCTTCGTTTCTATGGAGAGGTATTCGGAGTGCCGCTAAGTACGTTATTTTACGGGAGTAAGCGGCCGATGGTCAAACCATGCCCGATGCCTTCGAGCGACTGAAAATCCTGCTGGACTCTTCCACGCCGATTGTCGTCATGGAGACGGTGGAAGAGATGCGCGCCGTGCGTCTGGTGCGGGCCGCCTGCGCCGCCCTGAATCTAGCGACTTTCGAGTGGAGCATTGCCAGCGGCCTGCTGCGTTGCGGCAATGACATCGGGGAAGTCATCCCGGACTCGGGCCCCATCTCGGGCGGCCACGCTGCCGGCAACCTTGGGCACCAGCCCAGTGATACCGGGACCCAGGCGGTTTACAACAGCCGCGAACCCGCTCAGGCACTCGGCAACCTGGAGGCCATGACACTGGAGGCGGCCTTCGTCCTCAAAGACTTTCATCGCCACATGGACGACCCGGTCGTAGTGCGCCGGCTGCGTGATGTGGGACAGAAATTTTCCGCGAACCGGCGGACGGTCATCATCACCGCGCCTTCAATCACCATCCCGCCAGAGCTGGGCAGCCTGGTGGAATTTTTCGAGCTCCCCTTGCCGGACCAGCAGAGGCTGCGTCAGATCATTGACGAGATGATTGTGAGGATGGGTAAAACGCACACCCTGAAGCGCGCCCTGAATCCTGCCGGCTTCGACGCCATGGCCAGCAACTTGCGCGGTCTGACCGAGGAAGAAGCCGAGCGTGCGTCTTCCCAGGCGATCGTGAGCCGCTATGGGGTCACACCGGAGACCGTCACCGATGTGTTGGAGGCAAAAAAAGACCTGTTGCGGCGCTCGGGAATGCTTGAATTTGTCGACACCTCAGAGAGTCTTGCCAGCGTGGGTGGTCTGGAGAATCTGAAACGCTGGCTGGCACAACGGCGAGCCACGTGGGAGGATTCTGCCCGAGAGTTCGGCCTGGAACCGCCCCGCGGGGTGATTATTCTCGGTGTGCAAGGCTGCGGCAAGAGCATGTGCGCGCGAGCCATTGCCGGGGAATGGAACCTGCCCCTGGTGAAGTTCGATACCGCGGCTGTCTTCGACAAATATATCGGCGAAACCGAAAAGCGCATTCAGAAAGTATTCCGCGTCGCCGAAGGCCTTGCGCCCTGCGTGTTCTGGATCGACGAACTGGAGAAGATCTTCGCCGGGAGCGGCCCGGATTCGGCTTCGGTGGACGCTGGCGTTTCCTCGCGCATCCTGGCCGCCTTTCTTTCCTGGATGCAGGACCGCAAAGCGCCGGTGTTCGTGGCCGCCACCTGTAACAATGTCAGCGCGCTGCCGCCGGAGTTGATCCGCAAAGGCCGGTTCGACGAGTTATTTTTTGTCGATTTGCCCAACCAGGCGGAGCGGAAACAGATTTTCGTCATTCATCTGGCGCGCCGGAAGCGAAATCCGGCCGATTTCGATCTGGACCGGATCGCGGCGGCAGCGCGCGGATTTTCCGGGGCGGAGATTGATGCCGCGGTGCAGACCGCTCTGTACGCCGCATTTTCCAGCAAGCAAGCGATCTCGACCCAGAGTCTGATCGACGCAGCCAGGACGACCGTGCCTCTGTCCACGACCCGCTCGGAAGAGATCGAAGCGCTGCGGGCGTGGGCGGCGCAACGGGCTGTACCGGCATCAGGGGCGGATGCCAAGGGCCAAGGAGCCTAGGGGAGACTGGTTGGCCACGTGCGGACAGCCGCCCTCGGCTGTCCGGCGGAGCGAAGCTTCGCAGTGCTCGTGGTTCGTGTGTGACTATCAGTTCAGCAGATTTCGCAGCACGGCCACCTCAGCCGCAATTCCTGTCCGCAGCGTAGGGTCCACAACCGGCGCGAACAGTGACGAGTGATTCGAAGGCAAATTCGTTCCCGCCGCTTTTGCCTCCACGTATTTCTGTGGATCCGCTCCGCCCAGGCTGAAGTAGAACGACGGAATGCCCTGGGCGGTGAAGAAGGAAAAATCCTCCGAAGCCATCCCGGGCTCTTCGGCGACAACATTTTCTTTGCCCAGGCTCGCCACCAGAACGCCCTCCAGGCGCTTGGCCAGCGCCGGGTCGTTGTATACCGCGTCCGTAGCCTCAGGATGCTCGATCCTGGGCTCGCGCACCGCGCCCCCGGCGACGGCTTCCGCCCTGACGATTCGTTCGACGGCCGCCAGCACCTGTTTGCGAACCTCCGGCTTGTAAGTGCGGACCGTAATCCCGAGCTCGGCCTGATCCGGAATGATGTTGTTTTTAGTGCCCGCCTGGATGTATCCCACCGTGAGCACGGCTACTTCTCCCGGCTTCACTTCCCGGGAAACAATCGTCTGTAGGGCCACAATCGTCCGGGCGGCGATCACGATGGGGTCAATGGTGCTGTTGGGCTGCGATCCGTGACCGCCTTTTCCATAGATGGTGATGCGAAGAGAGTCGGCGTTGGAAAAGCGGTAGCCCGGGCCGAGTCCCACTTTCCCAGCCGGAAGCGAGTTGCCTACGTGGAGCGCGACCGCCACATCCGGCTTGGGAAAGCGGGTCATGAGGCCATCTTCAACCATTCTTTTGGCGCCGATAATGGTTTCCTCGGCGGGCTGTCCGATCAGGACCAGAGTTCCGTGCCAGCTGTTTTTGGTGTGCGCCATGATGGCGGCGGTCCCGAAAATGGCCGCCATGTGCACATCGTGTCCGCAAGCGTGCATGACCCCCACATCGCGCCCGGAATCGTCCTTGGTGCGGACTTTGCTGGCGTAGGGCAGGCCCGTCTTTTCCTCAACCGGAAGCGCGTCCAATTCAGTGCGCAGCATCACCACCGGACCGGCGCCATTCTTCAGGATGGCCACCACTCCGGTTCCGCCCACGTTTTCCGTGACCGCGTAACCCAGATCTCTCAGCCGGCCCGCCAACTTCGCCGCGGTCTGGGTTTCGTGGGAAGACAACTCCGGGTTCTGATGGAGATCCAGATACAACGCCCGAGCGTCGGGAAAGACGCTTTCGATTTCGGATCCCGCTGGGGCTTGGGCCCAGGCATACCCAGCCAGCAGAGCCAACAGAAAAGAGCATCTCAGTCTCATGGTTCGAGGATCATAGCTGGACTCAGACCGGGCCGCAATTGCTTGAAACCTGGTGTCTTGCCTGGTCATGCTTACCCACGTAATACTTTCAGTTTCGCGGCCATTGACTCAGCTTGGCGGACGGGGGTAACCTTCCATCAATGGCAGTTGTTTCACCTCGCGGAGAGCACCCTCAGCAGGTTCTACATCCGGACATAAGAAATGGTTATCAAAGCAGGCTGGCGTGTTTCTGCATCGCTTCGGCCTGGCAGATCAGAACTGTTCGTCCACCAGCAAGTGTGCATCGAATGCGCCGGAGGAGAAGCGCCAGATTCTGAATGAAGAAAAGTATTGAAATCAGTCCCAACATCGAAACCCTGTTCGGCACGCGCGACGAGAACCTGCGCCTGCTGGAAGACGGCCTGAACATCAATATTGACCTGCGTTCGGACTCCATCGAACTGGAGGGTGCCGCGCGCGACGTGGCCCGGGCCGAGCAGGTCTTTGCCGATTACGACCACCTGCAGCGCTCCGGACACACCTTTAACAACGGCGATCTGGGCAGCATGCTGCGCGTTCTGGTAGCCGACCCCAAAATCACGCTGCGCGGCCTGGCGGAAGCCGGACGCCAGCGCTCCTTCGGCAAGCGCACGGTGCAGCCCAAGAGTGTGAACCAACGCCGCTATCTCGAGGCGATTGAAAGCCACGACATGGTGTTCGGCATCGGGCCGGCCGGGACGGGAAAAACCTACCTCGCCGTGGCCATGGCCATCTCTGCGCTGCTGGCCAAGCGGGTGAACCGGATCATTCTGGCCCGTCCCGCGGTCGAAGCCGGCGAGCGGCTGGGCTTCCTTCCGGGAACCTTGCAGGACAAGATTGATCCCTACCTGCGACCTCTGTATGACGCGCTTTACGACATGTTGGAGCCGGAGAAGGTGGACCGCTATCTGGAAAAGAACGTGATCGAAATTGCTCCCATCGCGTTCATGCGGGGGCGGACGTTGAATGATTCCTTCGTGATTCTGGACGAAGCGCAGAACACGACTTCCGAGCAGATGAAGATGTTCGTGACCCGGCTGGGATTCAATTCCAAGGCAGTCATCACCGGCGACATTACTCAGATTGACCTTCCCAATGCGCGGCGCAGCGGCCTGCTGGAAGCGGCCGACGTGCTCAAGCGGGTCGAGGGATTGACCTTCGTGTATTTCGACGAAACCGATGTCGTGCGCCACCACCTGGTACAGCGCATCATCCGGGCTTACGATGAACACAAGGCCAGAGTGGCGGAAGAGCAGACGTCCGTGCTCGAGTCCAAAGCCAACGGCAAGACAAATGGGGCCGCAGCGGTGCCTCAGGAGAGCAACCCGATGCCGTCCGCGGGAGCAGAAACCGCAGTAGAAACCAACGAGTAGAGCGGGTAAGATTGCACAGGAGGGTGCCTTCGAATGGCCCTCCTGTTTGTTTTTTGGGGACAAAGTCCTTGGTCATCCTGCGCGAACCCGTGGCCGGACTGAGCCAGACCGCTCTGGCAAAATTTGTTCTGCGGGCCAGCCGTGAAGTCAGGCTCAAGGGTACGGTCAACGTACTGGTGACCAGCAGCCGCGAATTGCTCAAGCTGAACCGTCGCTTTCGCGGCAAGGACAAGCCTACGGACGTGCTTTCATTTCCGCCCAACCCTGATTTTGCCGATGGATTGGCGGGAGATATCGCGATTTCCGCTGACATCGCGAAACGCAGCGCCCGCCATCTGGGGCATTCGGCGGCGCAGGAGATCAGGATTCTGGCGCTGCACGGTGTGCTGCATCTGGCGGGCTACGATCATGAACGGGACCAGGGCAAGATGGCGCTTACCGAGGCCAACCTGCGCCGGACGTTGGGACTGCCCGACGGGCTAATTGAGAGAAACGGGCGATCGCGAGCCGGAACCTCCAAGCGCAGAGGGCGAGGGCAGGAGAAGCGGGCACGAAACGCAGGCGAGGGCGCCCGCGCCACCCGGAAACGATGAACTACGCCATCGCACTTGCGCTCCTTCTATTGTTCGGACTGCTGACGCTGGTTTCCTACGCCGACCGCGTGTACACGGAAATCGGGCGATTCCTTTCCCGCGAGTTCCAGGACAACATCACCGTCTTCGAGCAGAGAGTCGAGCCCAAACTGGGCGTGAGTCGGGCCCGCGCCGCTCTTTCCATGGCCGTGTTGACCCAGATCATCACCGCCGCGATTGCGATGATGGTCGGCTTCGCCGTATTCCGGGACCGCGCCTGGAGTGTGTATGAGATCCTGCAGGCGACGCTCAGCCTGGTCCTGATCATCATTCTGTTCAATCGCTTCTTGCCCTTCCTCTTTTTTTCGCGAACCCGGGGCGAGTGGTTGGCCCGCTGGGCGGTGATGCTGCGGGTGCTGATCTATGTGGCGCTGCCCGTGACCCTGGTGCTGGGATTCTTACAATCGGTCACCGCGTTGACCAAAGAGCATGCGGACGAGACTCCCGAAACCCAGGCGGAGGCAGTAGACGCCCTGATCGAGGCCGGTCAGGAGGAAGGCATTCTGGATGAAACCAATCGAGATCTGATCCAGTCCGTGGTCGAATTCGGCGGCAAGACGGTGCGCGAGGCGATGAAGCCACGCCCGGAAATCGTCGCCGTTCCCACCAACACCACGGTCGAGCAATTCATCGAACTGCTTCGCACCAAGCCGTTCTCCCGGGTTCCAGTCTTTGAGGGCACCATCCACAACATCGTGGGAGTGGTGTTCGCCCAGGATGTCCTGCAGGTGCCGGACAGCGAAGCCCATACCCGGACCGTGGACACACTCATGCGCCGCGACGTCTACTTTGTGCCCGAGAGCAAGCTGGGCAGGGACCTGCTGCGTGAAATGCAGAAGAACAATATCCGCATGGGGATCGTCGTGGATGAATACGGCGGAGTCGCAGGTCTGGTCACCATCGAAGACCTGGTGGAAGAAATCGTGGGAGAAATCCGTGATGAGCACGAGAAGATTGAAGTGATCCGGGAAGCCGACAACTCCTACATCGTACCCGGCAACATGGATGTCGACCGGCTCGTAGAAATGTTCGGCATCCGGCCCGAAGGCAAGGAATCGGCCACGGTTGCGGGGCTGGTAAGCGAGTTGGCCGGACGCATCCCGCAGCCCGGCGAAGTGGTAGAAGAGGACGGACTTCGCTTCGAGGTGCTGGATTCCACCGAGCGCCGCGTGGAACGCGTAAGGATCTCAATGCCCAAGCCCACGCAGATGAAGCTGATATAGTCATAGCTGTGAGCGTGGGCGCCCTCGCCCGCGTTGACCAGAAGACTCGGCCGGCACGAGTTCCGTTCCCGCGTGTTCACCCTATGGCCTTTCATTCCGGCTTCGTTTGCATCCTGGGCCGTCCCAATGCCGGCAAGTCCACCCTGCTCAACGCACTGGTGGGCGAAAAACTGGCCATCATCAGCCCCAAGCCGCAGACCACCCGCAACCGCATCCTGGGAATTATTCACGCCCCCACAAAAAAGGGTATGCCGGGCGGGCAAGTCATCCTGATCGACACTCCGGGAGTGCATCGGCCTGACACCTCGCTCGGCCGGAAAATGATGGCGGAGGTGCGGGAAGCCCTGGGCAGCTGCAATCTGGTTCTGCTGATCGCTGACGTGACCCGAAAATACGCTCCCGAAGATCGTTTCGCTCTCGAAATGGCAAAGAAGTCGGGCACGCCGGTATTTCTCCTGCTCAACAAAATCGATCTCCTTCGCGGCGGGAAACAAAAGCTTCTTCCGGTCATTGACGAGCATCGAAAGCTATATGAGTTTCGTGAAATCATTCCGATCTCGGCGCGCAAGCGCGAAGGTCTCGACATGCTTCTGGAGAAGGTGATCCGTTTCCTGCCGGAGGGGCCGCACTACTTTCCGGAAGACCAGGTCACCGACCAACCGGTCCGTTTCATGGTGGCTGAAATCATCCGCGAACAGGTGTTGCTGGAGACCAGCGAAGAGGTTCCTTACGCGGTCACGGTGGTGATCGAGCAATTTGAGGAAAAACCCAAGCTGACCCGGGTGGCGGCTGCCATCTACTGCGAACGGGACGGGCAGAAGGGCATCCTGGTCGGGAAAGGCGGTCAGATGCTCAAGAAGATCGGCACCGCGGCCCGTCTGCAGATGGAGAAGATGCTGAACCAGCGTGTGTTTCTCGAGCTCTTCGTCAAGGTGCGCGGGAATTGGCGTGAATCGCACGAGTTCGTTGAAGAGCTCGATTGGCGCCGCCAGTTCGAGCACCTGGCAGGAAGCGCCAAACCGTGAGCAAAGTCTTTTGCCCGCAAGCCGCGATTTCTGTAGAATCCCGGAGCCGGCCTCGATGCCGGATCAGAAAGTCAGGTCATGACCGATAATTCTACTGTCAACTTTGAAACCGGCAAATCCAGCCTGAAACTCAAGGTCACGCTGGCTGCGGACCGGGCCGCCGTGGATCCGGTGGTCCAGAGCGTGATGGACCTGGTCAAACAAATGGAATGCGCGCCCGAGAAATACGATGCCATCGAGTTAGCGCTAACCGAAGCGCTGGCCAACGCGGTGGTCCATGGAGCCAAGGCCGATCCCTCGAAGATCGTGGAATGTGACGTAGTCTGCAACGAAGATCAGAGCATGCTGATCATCGTTCGTGACCCTGGCACCGGTTTTGACCCGCATGAAATTCCCAACCCGGTGCGTGGCGAAAGCGTTTTCGCCGATCATGGGCGCGGAATTTTTCTGATCAATCAATTGATGGATGAAGTTAAGTTTCTCAAGAACGGGACCGAAATCCACATGGTCAAGCGCTGAAAATTAACCACCGAAGGCACTGAGTCGGCCTTATTCCTTCACTGCAATTCCCAGCGTTTTCATCTTCCGGTACAAATGGCTTCGCTCCAAACCCAGCACCTCAGCGGTGCGGCTGATGTTGCCGTGGTTGTCATCGAGTTTCTTGAGGATATAGTCGCGCTCGTAGGCGGCGCGGGCCTGGTGCAGCGTGGAAAATTCGCTTCCGATCGACCGCCGGGTGCCGTCCCGGTGGACCAGAGGAGGCAGGTGCTTGCGGTCGAAGCGGGTGGTGGTGGGGTTCATGATCACAATGCGTTCGATGACGTTGCGCAACTCGCGCACGTTGCCCGGCCAGGAATAACGCATTAAGGTCTCGATGGCGTCGTCCGTGATCTCACGCGGCCGGCGGCCATAGGTAGCCGAAAACTCCCTCAGAAAATGACGCCCCAGCAGGGGAATATCTTCCTGGCGCTCGCGCAGTGGGGGAACCGAAAAGGGAATCACGTTGAGGCGGTAAAACAAATCTTCGCGAAAATTGCCGCGTGAGATTTCCTCGTCGAGGTCCTTGTTGGTGGAAGCGATGAGGCGGGCATCCACGGTGACCGGCTCGTCACTCCCCACCGGCGTGAAACGCTGCTCGTCGAGAGTGCGCAGAACCTTCGACTGGGTCTTCAGGCTCATGTCGCCGACCTCATCCAGAAAGAGCGTGCCGCCATGGGCCCGGTGAAACTTTCCTTCCTTGTCGGTGGTGGCTGCGGGGAACGATCCTTTGCGATGGCCAAACAGCTCACTCTCGATCAGGTCCTCGGGAATCGCGGCACAATTGAGTTCGACGAACATTTCGCTCTTGCGCAGACTCTGGGCGTGGATGGCCTGGGCCACTAATTCCTTGCCGGTGCCCGACTCACCGTAGATCAGCACCCGGCCATTGGTGGGCGCCATGAGCTGAATCTGCTGGCGCAAAGCCTTCACCGGAATGCTTTCCCCCACAATTACGCTGCGCGGCGTGAGTTGCTTCTTGAGCTCCCGGTTTTCCTGGCGCATTTGTCTCGACTCGATCGCGTTCTTCACCAGGATCAGGGTCTTGTCGATGGAGAGCGGCTTCTCCAGAAAGTCGTACGCGCCCAGCTTGGTGGCGCGAACCGCGGTTTCGATGGTGCCGTGACCGGAAATCATGATTACCTCCGGAGCATTTTCCAGGTCGCGGATTTTTTGCAGAGTTTCGAGGCCGTCCATTCCGGGAAGCCAGATGTCGAGCAGCACCACCTCAAAAGTCCGCTTGCGCAGCGTATCCAGGCATGCTTCTCCGCTCTCCGCCACGGATGCTTTGTAGCCTTCGTCTTCCAGCACGCCCCGGAGTGACTGCCGGATGCCGGATTCGTCGTCCACGATGAGGATGTTATGCATGCTGACGGCTGGGGGCGGAGACTACGGCCTCGGCAACGACCGGCAATTCCACCACGAACCGCGTGCCCACGGGACGGTTCTCCTCCACCCGAATGGAGCCGCGATGGTCTTCGATGATGCGGCTGACGATGGCCAGGCCAAGGCCTGTGCCGCGTTTCTTGGTGGAGAAGTAGGGAAGAAAGAGCCGCTCTTTCAGTTCCTGAGTTACGCCGTGGCCGGTGTCGGCGACGGTGATCTCGACCGCATCGCGGCTGGCCACGAGCATGGTGGAAATCTGGATTTCGCGTACCAGCGCGCCCTGCAT
Organism: Terriglobales bacterium; assembly: GCA_035937515.1. Lineage (GTDB taxonomy): Bacteria > Acidobacteriota > Terriglobia > Terriglobales > Acidobacteriaceae > JAIQFF01. The sequence continues at coordinate 84,185 of DASZHW010000170.1, forward strand.
GGCCTCCGCCGCATTATCCACCAGATTGGCCAGGGCCCGCTTGATCGCCTCCGAGTCGGCCATGACCTTGGGGAGATCGGCGGCAAGAAATGTCTGGACATGAATGTTGTCCAGCCGGCCGTTAAACATGGCCAGAGTATTTTCAACGATGGAGTTGATGTTCGCGGGAGTAGGCTGTGCCGTCGGAAAACGCGCCAGGGTAGAAAATTCGTCCACCAGGGTGCGCAGGGTCTCTACCGCTCCTCCGATGGTTTCAGCGCAACCGTGGAGAATCCCCATGGAGGCCGCGTCGGGGGGCGAACCGCGGTCGAGATGCCTGCGGATACGCTCCGCGGAAAGAGCAATGGGGGTAAGCGGATTCTTGATCTCATGGGCCACCCGCCGCGCCACTTCACGCCACGCCGCCTGCTTCTGCGCCTTGAGCAGATCGGACAAATCTTCGAACACCAGAACATAACCCAGACCCTGACCACCATGCTGCAGGGTGGCCACGGTGACCGCGGCATTGAAGCGGGTGCGATGCAGAGTCACTTCCAGCTGGGTTGTGGTCGTGCCCATCCGGTCGGCGCGCCGCAACAGCGGCTCCAGATCCTCGAGAAACTCCTTGGGCAAGACGTCGCGCAGCGCCGCACCAATCACGATCGGATGAGCTGACTCGCTGCCGGAAGGATTCAACATGCGCAGCAGGGCGTGGTTCACATGGGTGATGTGACGGCCGGCATCGAGAGAAAGCACGCCGGTCGGAATGCTCTCCAGAATGGTTTCGATGTGGCGGCGGCGTTGTTCGAGAGCGATGTTGGCCGCGCTCAGATCCTGGCTGGAGGCGTCGATCTGGCGCCGGCTGGTTTCCAGTTCCTCCGCCATGCGGTTGAAAGATCGCACCAGGTCTCCAATCTCATCGGCCGCGCTGACCTCCACCCGGTAGTCGAGGCGTCCCCGGGAAATTTCCTGGGTTGCTTCCGCCAGCGCCACCACCGGGCGTGTCACCAGCTTGGACAGGTAAAGGGCGAGCCACGTAGTGGAAAATAAGACCAGCACCGTGAGCAGAAGCAGCAGCCCCATGTAGGTGCGCCGCACCAGCTTGCGCTCCCGGCTCAGTTCGAGATACCGCCGCTGGCTGGCCTCCAACTGCTTGACCGTTTCGGAGAGTTTCTCCGGCAAGGGCATGGCGACCAGGATCAGACCGCGGTCGTTCACGCTGGCGGCGCCCAGGATGTAGTCGCCCTGTTCCCAGTTCAGATGCTGGATGGCGTCGGAAGTCAGGCGGTCCAGGGGAATCTTGGCTTTCAACAGCGGCCAGGGGGCGGGCGCAGCAAAACTGGCCTGAGCATTTCCATCCTCGATCGCCACCGCAAATCCGCCCTGCAAAGTAGGTTCATGCCGGCGGAATTCGCTCATGACGGTAGAGAAGCTGTGGCCTGCGAACGCCCTTTGGGTCTCGGGCAGGGTAGCGATGGATTCAGCCTCGGCGCGCGCGTTCTGGGCCAGGTACTTGGACAGCAGCGATGCCATGGCTGCTGTGTCTTCCCGCACCTCCTCCACCGGACGGGAGAACCATTTGTCGATCGAACGGTTCATCAGCCCGTAGGCGAACCAGAACATCATGATGACCGGCAGGAAAGAGAGCAGCAGTCCTCCCACCACCAGCCGGGTGCGAAACTTGGACCCGAGGACTCCCAACCTGCGTTCGGCAAACAACTTCAGCAGGTTGCGCGCCAGCACGAAGGTGAGGGCCACAAACAACAGGAAAATCACAGCCGAGAGCGCCGCAAAAAACAGCAGTTGCTGGTTCGTGTCCGGATTGAGAAATGGCAGGTCGAACGAGGATTGCGAGAGCAAAATGCCAAAGAGGACAAGAATGCCCAGCGCCAGCAATACAATCACTTTCTTGCGGCTGGTGGTCTGCGGTTGGCGGTTTGGACTGGAAGCAGACACTTTCAAGATGGGCCCGGTGGAACTTCAAGAATCAAGACCACAGACCGGGCGCAAATGGTTCATTATAAGCCTCCCCGCTCGTTTTGACGGTAGCGGACCGGGCTCGCCACCCGCACCGGACTTTAGGTTGCGGATATTGCCGAATGCGGTATCATGTCGCGCTTTGGTCTCAAGGAGGCCAAATACGATTCCGTCTGGACGGAGGGCGGAAGACATACCTGAAGAATCAGCGAGGGAGAGCAAATGGAAATCCACAAGAGTCCCGGTATGAGGTGGCTTGGGACGGCATCCATTCTCTGTGGGCCGGCAATCGTAGTTGCCATGGGTGTGGCGTTGGCGAGTTGTGGAGGCGGCGCAAGTTTTTCGCCACGTCAGTTGATTGCAGTGTCTGTGCAACCCAGTGACGCGGTCGCGTTTTTTCCAGCGGGAACTCTTCCATCTAGCGCTACCGGCACTTTCGATTCGGCACCCACCACACAAACAAATCTGGCCACCCAGTGGGCCTCCTCGGACGAGAGCATAGCCACGGTCGATTCCGCGACCGGGATCGCAACCTGCCAGGCGTTAGGCGGGCCCATCATGTCACCGCAAGTGCTACGGGAAAAGGCGGCATGGTTTCCGGCTCTGCGACCCTGACTTGTATTTCCGCTCCTCAATCGGGGAATGGACATTGTCTTGTGAATGGCTCCAAGTTAAGCGGCACTTGCCGGATCAACAGTTGCATCAACGTGTCCGATCCACTCCATTGTCCAGCTGGGCAGGACGCGATCACTCCGAAGATTACGGTGGGAATTTGCATCCCCGGCCCGATCATACCTGTCACCATTGACACGTCGACCCCGTGCACTCAGTGAGGACTGAGTGAGATCGTGAAATCCGCTGGAGGATCTAAGCTAAGCCAGCCCGGATCAATTACCAAAGTACTTCGACGAGCGTGGCCCGTGCCCTGTCCAGTTTGTGTAACACCCCATTGCGATTCCACTGTATTTGAGCGGTTCCTGCCGAAGTTAAATCCGTGATTGACGAACCCGACACGGAGGTTCGTGGAACTAAAGTTACTGGTGCCGTAACCCAGTTACGTTGACAATTTCTGTCAACGCGCCAGGCTGCAACTTCGTCCCCCCGAAATGCAGCGGAAGTTCGCGCCGCAATCGAAAAAACGTAATCTTCTGACGCGCAGATAGGAGATCGAGGTATGTCTCAACGGCTGGGTGATCTTCTGGTTAAAGAGAAGGTCATTACCGCGGAGCAGTTGGAAAAGGCGACCAAGGTCCAGAAAGAGACCAACTGTCGCCTGGGCTCGGCATTGGTTAAGCTGGGCTTCCTGACGGACGAGGACGTCACCAACTTTCTCTCCCGACAGTACGGCGTTCCAGCCATCAATCTCTCCTACTTTGAGATTGATCCCTCGGTTGTGAAGCTGATTCCGTTTGAGACGGCGAAGCGTTACCAGATTCTGCCGCTGAGCCGCGTGGGCGCTTCCTTGACCATCGCCATGGTGGACCCGACCAACGTCTTCGCCATGGACGATATCAAGTTCATGACCGGCTTCAACATCGAGCCGGTGGTGGCCTCCGAGAGCTCGATCCTGGAGGGCATCGAGAAGGCCTACGGCACCACCCAGCAGGAAGACCTGGAGCAGGTCATGCAGTCGATGACCGAGGTCAATGACGCCGACGTCGAACTGCAATCGGAAGAAGCGGAGATGGAACTGGCCGACCTGGAGCGAGCGGCCGACGAAGCTCCGATCGTAAAGCTGGTCAACCTGGTGTTGACCGACGCGGTGAAGCGGGGAGCCAGCGATATCCACATGGAGCCGTACGAAAAGGAATTCCGCGTGCGCTTCCGTATTGACGGCGTGCTGCAGAGCATCATGTCACCGCCGCTGAAATTGAAAGACGCCATCACTTCCCGCGTGAAGATCATGGCCAAGCTTGACATCAGCGAAAAGCGGCTGCCGCAGGACGGCCGCATCATGCTGAAGATGAGCCTGGGCGGCCGCAAGAAGCAGCTCGACTTCCGCGTCAGCACACTGCCCACGTTGTGGGGCGAAAAAATCGTGATGCGGTTGCTCGACAAGGAAAACCTGCGTCTCGACATGACCAAGCTCGGCTTCGAGCAGGAATCGCTGACCAAGTTCGAGAAAGCCATTCTGAAACCCTACGGCATGGTCCTGGTCACCGGGCCTACAGGTTCGGGCAAGACCAATACCCTGTACTCATCCATCGCGCGCTTGAACACGCCGGACACCAACATCATGACCGCCGAAGACCCGGTCGAGTTTCAGTTGGCCGGAGTCAATCAGGTGCAGATGAAGGAACAGATCGGATTGAACTTTGCGGCGGCGCTGCGCGCCTTTCTGCGGCAGGATCCGAACATCATCCTGGTCGGTGAAATCCGCGACTTCGAAACCGCGGAAATTGCCATTAAAGCCGCTCTGACCGGCCACCTGGTGCTGTCCACGCTCCACACCAACGGCGCGCCCGAGACCATTACCCGCTTGATGAACATGGGTATTGAACCCTTTCTGGTCGCGACTTCGGTCCACCTCATTTGCGCGCAGAGGCTGGTGCGCCGCATTTGCCGGGAGTGCGCGGAAACCGTCGACATGCCGGTGCAGGCGCTGATCGAAGAAGGCTACACCCCCGAAGAAGCCAAGACCGTGAAAATCCAGAAAGGCAAGGGATGCGGGGTCTGCAACAACACCGGATACAAGGGCCGCACTGGTTTGTACGAGGTGATGGAAGTCGATGACGAGATCAAGGAACTGGTACTGGTGGGCGCCTCAGCTTTGGAATTGAAGAAGAAGGCGATCGAGCGCGGCATGATCACGTTGCGCCGCAGCGGACTCATCAAGGTCGCCGCCGGCCAGACCACGCTGGAAGAAGTGGCACGCGAGACCATTCACTGAGTTTAGTAAGAACCGAGTTCAGGAAGGAAAGGAAAACATATGTCGCTTTCGTTAAGTGATCTGTTGAAGAGACTGCTGGAGATGGGGGGAAGCGACCTCCACATCACCACCAACTCACCGCCACAGATTCGTGTGCACGGACACCTGGTGCCGCTTGACCTGCCGCAGATGACGCCGGCCGAAACCAAGCAGCTGGCCTACAGCGTGATGACCGACTCGCAGAAGCATCGCTTCGAGGAAAACCTCGAACTGGTCTTCTCCTTCGGACTGAAGGGCCTGGCCCGCTTCCGCGCCAACACCTTCAACCAGCGCGGCGCCACTTCGGCCGTCTTCCGTCTGATTCCGTTCGAGATCAAGTCATTCAACCAGCTGGGACTTCCCGCGATCGTGAGCAAGTTGTGCGACAAGCCCCGCGGGCTGGTGCTGGTGACGGGTCCGACCGGATCGGGCAAGTCCACCACGCTGGCGGCCATGATCGACAAGATCAACAGCGAGCGCCACGACCACATCCTCACCATCGAGGACCCGATCGAATTCGTGCACATGAACAAGAATTGTGTGGTCAACCAGCGCGAGCTGCATGCCGACACCAAGAGCTTCGCCGACGCGTTGCGCGCCGCTCTTCGTGAAGACCCGGACGTGGTGCTGATCGGCGAAATGCGCGATCTGGAAACCATCGAATCCGCCTTGCGCATCGCCGAAACCGGTCACCTTACGTTCGGCACCCTGCACACCAACTCGGCCTCTTCGACCATCAACCGAATCATCGATGTGTTTCCGGCCCACCAGCAGCCCCAGATCCGGGCGCAGCTGTCGCTGGTACTGGAAGGCATCATGTGCCAAAGCCTGCTGCCCAAGTCGGACGGAAAAGGGCGGGCCATGTGCATGGAGATCATGGTTCCAAATGCCGCCATCCGCAACCTGATCCGCGAAGACAAGATCCACCAGATCTACTCTTCCATGCAGTCGGGCCAGGACAAGTTCGGCATGCAGACGTTTAACCAGGCGCTGGCGACGGCGTACTTCCAGAAACAGATCACGCTGGAAGTGGCCATGGCCCGTTCCAGCAACACCGACGAGTTACAGGAAATGATCAACCGTGGCGCCGGCCTGAATCGCAACCAACCTGCCGCCATGGCGAAGGGTGCCGCTCCCAGCAAGCGCTAAAGCGGCAGAGCAAGGAATATGTATTCCCCGCTGAGGGCAGCGGGGACGGACAGCAAGCAGTGGTTCGGGACGCAGTCCAGTGCGGCCCGGAATCAAGAATCGCAGCGAGGAGACGTTTATCATGCCAGTTTTTACGTATTCGGGCAAGAATGCATCCGGCGAAAAAGTCAGCGGTGAGCGGACTGCAGTCAACAAGCAGGTGCTGACCACGCAGTTGCGGCGCGAACGCATCACGCCGGGCACAATCCGGGAAAAAGGCAAAGAGTTCGTCATGCCGACCTTCGGCACCGGCTCCGTCAAGGTCAAGGACATTGCCATTTTCTTCCGCCAATTCTCGGTGATGATCGACGCCGGTCTTCCGCTGGTCCAGTGCCTGGAAATTCTGGCCGCCAACCAGGAGAACCCGTACTTTCAGAAAACGCTCACCGGCGTGCGTACCACGGTTGAGGGTGGCGCCACTCTGGCCAACGCCATGAAGCTGTACCCTAAGATCTTCGACGATCTCACCACCAACATGATTGAGGCGGGCGAGACCGGCGGTATTCTCGACATCATCCTGCAGCGCCTGGCCGTCTACATCGAAAAGGCAGTCAGGTTGCGCGCGGCGGTCAAGTCCGCCCTGGTGTATCCGGTGTCCGTCGTCAGTTTGGCCTTCCTGATCGTGGGCGCCCTGCTGAAGTGGGTGGTCCCGATTTTCTCCAACCTGTTTATTGGTCTCGGTGTCGCGCTGCCGCTACCCACTCGCATCGTGATGGGGCTGAGCGCATTCGTCGGGCAATTCTGGTGGTTCTTCATCATCGGCATGGTGGGCATGGTGTTCGGCCTGAAGCAGATTCGCAAGCATCCCAAAGGCCGGTACGCCTTCGATTACACCTTGCTCAAGTTGCCCATTCTGGGCGTGCTGCTGCGCAAGATTGCGGTGGCCCGCTTTACCCGAACACTGGGAACGCTGATCACCTCCGGCGTGCCCATTCTGGAAGGCTTGAGCATTACCGCCAAGACCTCGGGCAATGCCGTGCTGGAAGAAGCGCTGATGAAGGTGCGCAAGGCCATCGAAGAGGGCCGCACCATCGTCGATCCGCTGCGCGAGTCGGGAGTCTTTCCCAACATGGTGACCCAGATGATCGGCGTGGGCGAAGCCACCGGCGCGATGGACGCCATGCTGCAAAAAATCGCCGACTTCTATGAAGACGAGGTCGACGTAGCCACCAAGGACATGCTGGCCATGCTGGAACCGGTCATCATCGGTCTGTTGGGAGTCATGATCGGCGGCATCGTCATTTCGCTGTACATGCCGTTGTTCTCCATGATCGCCAAGCTGGCAGGCTAAGTACAAGAGCAGTCGTCAGTCGTCGGTCAGCAGTCGTCAGAAAGAGCTGAAGACTGACGACTGACGACTAGAGCTCAGGGATTTGGATCTCGCATGCAATCCATGTTTGATGAACGGCTTTGGCTGGCCTGGCTGGTCAAGGTTCGTATCGTTATTCTGACTTTCCTGCTGGGGATCGAGCTCATCATCGCCCGGCTTACTCCCAGCACCTTTCCTCTGCGCCTGGTGGTTGAAATCATCGTTCTGTGGTTCGCGACTTCAGTTTTCTACATGTTCCTTCTCTCCCGCTGGAAAGAGCGACGTATTCAGTCGCTGCTGCAGGTCATGACCGACCTGGTGCTGGTCACCCTGATGGTGTACGCGACCGGCGGGGTGGACAGTTCTCTCAACTTCCTTTACCCGCTGGTCATCATCGTGGCCTGCATCCTGTTGCCCCGCACCTGGGCCTACCTGACCGCGGCGCTGGCTTTCATCCTCTACGGGACCGTTCTGGAGCTGACTTACTTTGAAGTCATCCCCTCCTATTCCACGACCCACCCAGGGATGGAGGCGCTGCAGGCCATCATTTTCGTCAATCTCTTCGGATATGTCGCTGTGGCCTATCTGGCGGGATTGCTGGCCGACAAACTGCGGCAGGTGGATGTAAAACTCAAGTACACCAAAGGAGTGCTGGAAGATCTCCAGGCCCTGCATGAAAACATTATTCAATCGATCACCGGAGGCCTGATTACCACCGGCCTCGATGGCCACATCTCGCTGGCCAACACCGCTGCCCGGAAGCTGTTTGAAAGATCGGAAGAAGACTTGCTGGGGCGCCCGGTCGATCGGCTCTTTCTGGACCCTTTGCCATGTGTCGGCTCCGAGCGGGCCCATGCCGAAGTTCGTTTTGTGACGGCGGGCGGGTTTTGCAAGACCTTTCGGGTCATGGCGAGCGCGCTAGCGGTTCCCGGCCGGGGCAGCATTGGTTACGTCTATACCTTCGATGACTTGACCGAAGTCAGGCGTCTGGAGCGGGATTTGCGCATTCAGGACCGCCTGGCGGCGGTCGGGCGTCTGGCGGCTGCCATCGCTCACGAAATCCGCAACCCGCTCACCTCCATTGCCGGTTCGGTAAGCATGCTTTCCGGCATTGTCGGCCTCAGCGAAGAGCACCGCCAGTTGCTGCAGATTGTCACCCGCGAGTCGGACCGGCTCAACGGCATCATCACTGATTTCCTGGCCTACTCCCGCGGCAAGCAATACCGGTTCTCCTCAGTGGACCTGTTGCCCCTGCTCGAAGACACGCTCACCCTGCTGGAGCATCGTCTGGTGGCGGAAAACCTGGGCATCCGGATCGAACGGTCCTACAGTGTGGCCGAGGCGTTCACCATGGCGGATGGAGACAAAATCAAGCAGGTGTTCTGGAATTTCTGCCAGAACGCGGTGCGCGCCATGCGCTCGGGAGGAGTGCTCAAAGTCTCGCTGGAACAGACCGGCGAGGACTGGCAGATCAATTTCGCCGACACCGGTCCCGGCATGAGCCGTCAGTTGGTGGAAAAAATCTTCGAGCCTTTCCAGTCGCAGTTCGAGGGCGGCACCGGGCTGGGTTTAGCCATCGTCTATCAGATTGTCCAGGCTCATGAAGGCAGGGTTTGGGCGCGTTCGCGGTTGGGGGAGGGAAGCGTCTTCGTGCTGCGCCTGCGCCGGCTGGCCGGCAAAGAAAACGCCGGGGAGCTTCCTGTCACCCAAGCCCAGTCTCGGCCCGAGGCGGGGCAAAGCGTGGCGGCCACAGCCGGGATGGGGGTGAGAGCCCATGGGTAACATCCTGGTGTGCGACGACGAGCGCTCCATCTGTGAAATGCTGGACATCGCCCTGCGCCGTGAGGGCCACAAGGTGGAAACGGTAAATTCCGGCGAGAACGCAAAAAGAAAACTCGACAGCGCGCTCTACGACGTGGTCGTGACCGACATCAAGATGCCCAATACCGATGGCATCGAAGTGCTCCGCTATGCGCACCAGGTTTCGCCCGACTCCGCGGTCATTCTGATCACGGCGGTGGATGACTATGAGGCGGCTGTGGAAGCAGTCAAAGCCGGCGGCGCCACCGATTACATCCGCAAGTCACCCGGCCTGGTGGACGAGATCAAGTTGGCCATCACGCGCGCTCTGGAAAAAATGACGCTGAGCCGGCAGAACTTTGCCTTTAAGCGCGATGCCGCCACCCGGAACTCGCTGGGCAACATCGTGGGCGCCAGCCCGGCCATGGAAAAGCTGAAGCAGACCATCCGCACCGTGGCCTCCACTCAAAGCACGATTCTGATTTACGGCGAGAGCGGCACCGGCAAGGAACTGGTCGCGCGCGCGGTGCACGTGTGCTCTCCCCGCGCCGCCGAACCCTTCGTATCCATCAACTGCGGTGCCTTTCCCGAAACCTTGCTGGAAAGCGAATTGTTCGGCTACGTGAAAGGCGCGTTTACGGGCGCGAACCAGAACAAGCGCGGATTGTTCGAGGTCGCCGACCAGGGGACCATTTTTCTCGACGAAATCAGTGAAATGACTTTGACCATGCAGGTAAAATTGCTGCGCGTCCTGCAGGAGCGCAGCGTGCGTCCGGTCGGTGGCACGACCGAGATTCCCATCGACGTGCGGGTCATTGCCGCCACCAACCGCGATCTCGATAAGCAGGTGGTCGAGAACACTTTCCGCGAAGACTTGTACTACCGGCTGAGCGTGATCCCGGTTTCGGTGCCGCCGTTGCGTGATCGTCGCGAAGACGTTCCTCTGCTGGTGAACCATTTCCTCAAGAAGTATGCTCCGGCCGCCGGCAAGAGCATCATGAGGGTGAACGCGAGCTCTATGGCAGGTCTCTGTGGTTATGACTGGCCGGGGAATGTGCGCCAGCTGGAAAACACCATCGAGCGAGCGGTCGCGCTGGAGACGGGCGAAGAACTTCAGGTCGAACTTCCCGCGGAACGCTCAAAAGCACGGGCTGCGGCGGCGGGAATCGGTTTGCCCGGCGCGCCCGGCCAGATCAGCCCCGGGTCGGCGTTGCCCGAGGGCGTCGATATGGAAAAGTACGTGGCCGACATCGAGCGGTCTCTGCTCCTGGCGGCACTCTCTCAATCCAACGGCGTGCAAACCCGCGCCGCGGATGTGCTGAAGATTTCCTATCGATCCTTCCGCCATCTGGTGAAGAAGTACGATCTGTAGGTGTCAGCTTTCAGCTCTCAGCATTCAGCCAAACCAATCTTGCGGTGTCTGTTGATGTCGAGGGAACCAACTGAGAGCTGATAGCTGACGGCTGAAATCTAGGTTTTCTTGAGTTGCTGTTTCCACCCCAGAATTCTGGCCTTGTTCGCCTCGGCCTCCGCTTCCGGAATCATGCCTTTCTTCTGGTAGAGCACCGAAAGGCTGGTGTGGGCCAGCACATCGTCGGCATCGAGTTCGGAGATCCGCTGCGCCACCGCGATGGCCTCATCCAGCCGGCTAAGATTTTGCAGGGTGCGGGCCATGCCATGCATGGCTTCGGTAAAGGAAGGATCGGCTGCCAGAGACTGCTGGTATTCGACCAGGGCACGCTCCTGTTCGCCCTCTGCCACCAGATCGAGCGCGGCATAGTAGTGGTCTTCGGCCTTCTGGCGCGCGTCGTCGGTCATGAAGCGGAAATCTTAACAGGTCTGAAGAGCAGTCGTCGGTCGTCAGTCGTCAGCGAGACCTCACGCCGTTGCGGAGTTCTTTGCGATCTTTGCGGTCAAGATCTTTCGCCGCAAAGAACGCCAAGAGATTCCGCAGAGATCGCAAAGGACTCGCTAACGAGCGACGACGGAAGACTGCCCTCGCGCTATACTTGCAATCTGCGATGCGCTACATGCTTCGATTTGTTTGGAACGCCACCCGCGGCCATCGTCTTGCCCCGTGGCGCAGCCCCTACCTGCTTTGGCGAGTCGAGACCTACTGCGGCGTGAAGATGCAGCAGATCGGCTTCCTCGAATTTTGGGAATTCATGTGGCGGGAACGCAGCCATCTCTGGAGATTTCTGAAATGGACGGCCGAAATAGAACGCTACGTCCACCCCAAGGTGAAGACCTCCTAGAATGCAAGTGTGGCGCCCGTGCCACCTATTCGACTAATTCCCACTCCCCGCTGCGGCAGCGCCTTCGAGCGAGAGGAGCACCTCGCTGCCTTTGCCACTTCCTATGATCTTGGCTGCGGAACCGCGATCGGCTGCGATCTCCAGGTAGCCCATGCTGCCCAGAATTCCGAAGACTTCGCCGGGAGCGCCTTCGGAGTAGTTGGAATGAATTTCTGTGATCTCGTGCTTTCCCACCCGAATCTTGAACTGGGGCGGCGCGGACGCGAAGAGCGCCGGGGCGTCCTGGGGAGTGATATTCGTGATCAGATTGCCGAAGCGATCGATTTTCAGCACCACGCCGCGCAGCGTGTTTGCATCCATCGCTTTGGGTTTGGGCGCATTGAAGCGCACAAAATCGGAAATTTCGTCGCCGAATTTCTCCGGATCTACACCTTTGGCGAGCCAGGCGGCTACCGGAGAGAAGACATCGCGGGCGTGGAAAGTATTGCTCACCGGCTGCAGGGAATAGTGTTCGGCGGTGACATGACGGACGTGCAACCGCTCCTCGCGGGCATAGACCATGGAGAGCACCCCATTGTCGGGCGCGACAAAGTGATGCCGGTCGCTGGTGACCAGAATCGGCCGCCGCGCCGTGCCCACTCCGGGATCAACCACCACCAGATGTACGGTTCCAGAAGGAAAGTACGAATACGATTGAGCCAACGTCAGCGCCCCATCCAGGACATCGAACGCCTGCACGGAATGGCAGATATCCACAATCTGAACGTCCGGAACGATGTTGAGAATGACTCCCTTGATGGTCCCCACGTAGTGATCGTTGAGCCCAAAGTCGGTGGTCAGCGTGATGATGGGGCGATTGGCCAAGGTTCTTACTCCGGATGGATCTTTCAGAATTCCGAAAGTAACGTGTGGCGGAGGGTCCAGTCAAGGCACGGAGGTAATGGAAAAGCAGTGTCGTCAGTCGGCAAGGCTTCGAGGCGAAACCGCCTCAGGAGCGGTGGGAAAGGCCGACGACTGACGCCTGACGACTGCTATTCGATTTGTATGTCCCCAGATCCGGTTTCCACTTCCACGGGTACGCCCCCACTACCCACACGGCCGCGAATCTCCTTGCGTCCAATCGAACCTTGCACGGTGTGAGGCTGTTCTACCGAGATGGAGCCGGAACTGGTGTGGGCATCGAGGTCGAAGGAAGCATCCGAGGGAAGTTTCAGTTGAACTGTGCCTGAACCCGTATGCACGCTCCAGGTTCCGGTGGGGCTGCCCTCAGCTCGAATGGTTCCGCTCCCCGCCTTGGCCTCGAGGGAGCCGCGTACTCCTTGCAGTTCCATGCCCCCTGAGCCGGTGTCCACACGCACCGATCCCGGTGCTGTCTGCCGCAGCATGATGTGCCCGCTGCCGCTATCAGCTTCAAAGCCGCCGCCGATCTCATCCGCCCGGATGGAGCCGCTGCCGGTCCTGGCGTGCACGTTGCCCTGCACCCGATTCAACTCCACATCGCCGGACCCGGTCTCTGCTTTTACCTGGCCTCCGATGGCGGAAATCTTAAGGTCCCCGGATCCGGCACTGACTTCGAGCGGACCTCGAATGCCCTCCACCCGCTGATTGCCCGAACCGCTCTCGGCGCGCAATTGAGTTTCCGCCGGCACAATCACGACATAGCTGATCGAGATATTGTGACGCAATTCGGGGTCATCGATGTGGCCGATGCGGATGTCATTTCCGCTCTGCAGAATCGGAGGGTTCGACTCCAGCCGTTTTATCTTCTCCTCGACATTTCCTGCGAACCATTCCGAAGACCGGATGTGCCCGGTCACCTGTACCTGGCTGGAATTGCCGGTGCGCACTTCCACGTCTCCTGAGCCCGTGGTCAAGTCCATGTGCACCGGCCCCGTCACCTGCAAGGTACGCTCGAATTTTCCCTCTGCGGCAGCTGCCGCGGGCAAGGCTTGCGCACAGATCAGGGTGGCGATGGCCAAAGCGCCGAGGGCGGAGGGGAGGATACTTCGGAGTTTCATGGTTTCTCCAGAAAGCTCGTGGATTCGCTACACCCCGGGGGAACGGGCCAGTTTTATTGCGCTGGCTTTATTGCAGGACTACCTCGTCGCCTTCTTTCAAACCACTCAGCAACTCCGTCTTGGCGCCGTTGGAGATGCCGATGTTGACCGCGACTTTCTTCTTGCCGTCCTTGGCGTGGGTATCCGGCACTTCGACAGATGCCTTCTTGTCCTTGTCGTAGATCACCGCGCCTTCGGGAATCTGCAACACGGACTTGTGTTCTTCGAGAATGATCTCTGCATTGGCCGTCATTTCCGCCTTCAACTCCCCACCCGGGTTGTTGATGGACACGCGCACCTCGAAGGTGGTTACGTTGTCCTTCTCCACGCCCATGGGCGAGATTTTGGTGACCACGCCGTTAAAAGTCTTGTCCTTGAAGGACTCGACCTTGATCCGCGCGGGCTGGCCCAGATAAACCTTGCCGATATCGCTCTCGTCTACCTTTCCCTTTACGTACACCTGGCTGGTATCGCCCAGGGTCATCACCAGGGTGGCTGAAGACCCCAATACCAGAATGGAACTGACCGCATCGCCCATCTCGACGTCCCGTGACAGGACGACTCCATCAATCGGCGATTCAATGTCGGTGTAGCTCAGCTGCTCTTCCAGTTGCTTCAGGTTGGCGCGGTCCTGGGCCAGCTGTCCCTGGGACTGGGCAATCTTCGCCTTCAGGACCGTTGCCTGCGCTTTGGATACGTTCTGTTTATTCAACGCCAGCTCGTAATTTTTCTGGGCGTCCTCGAGGGCCGACGTGGAAACCACTCCGGCCTTAGCCATCCCCGTGGCACGCTCGTAGGCTCGTTTGAGCAAGGGGACGTCCGGACCTTCGGCATCCACCTTAGCCCGCTCGTAGTCGGCTTCGGAACTGGTCAGACTAGCTTCGGCAGCTTGCACGGCGGCGCGGGACTGCTCCACCTGCGCCTGAATCTCTTCTTTATCCAACTGAGCCAGCAGCTGGCCCTTCTTGACTCTATCGCCGGAGTCCACCAGTAGCTTCTTCACGATTCCGCTGGCCTTCGACTTCACCTCAACCTTGGTGATGGGAGTGACTTTGCCGGTCGCGACCACGCTCTTGGCGAGGTCTCCCTTCTCGACTTTCTGCAGCTTGGCGGCATCAATCTTCGTGCCACCGTGGGTCGCCGCAATCAGTCCGCCGGCGACCAGGAGGACAAGCACCAGCCCGATACCGCCATAGATCAGCCGCTTGCGACGCTTCTTGCCGTTGCCGTTCCCGTTCACATCTGCCTCCTGAACCTGTTTACCCGCATGGAGATGGTTACGCACGGGGTCTGCGATTTGTTCCCTGAATTCCCCGCCGCACCGGTGCTTCCTAGATCAGCCAACACTTGTCTGGTGTATTAGACCTGCCAGACCTCAAAATGGAAGCAGGAACCCTCCTTCAGGTGGACGAAGGCCGGCGGAATCATCCTCATTCTACAGGAGGTTAGCGGCTCCGGCCACGGCCTACCTCTTTGGAATGTTAGAATTAGCCCTCCATGATTGCCTACGTGCTGCTGCGGGTGTTTCTGATCCTGCTGCTGGTGGCAGCCAACGCTTTCTTCGCCGCCGCCGAGTTTTCTCTGGTCAGCGTGCGCGATACCCGCATTCAGCAGCTGATCGAAGCCCGACGCATCGGGGCCCGCATCGTGCAAAGGCTGCACCGCAATCTGGATGAAGTCGTCAACGGGGTCCAGTTGGGCGTGACGGTCACCAGTCTCACCCTCGGCTGGGTGGGCGAACCGCTGTTGGCGCAAATGATGCTGGGTCCGGTTCGGGATCTTCCTCACGCCTCGGTTTACGCCCACAGCATCGCCATCGCGCTGGCCTTCGGCCTGATTACCTGCCTGCACGTCATCCTGGGCGAACTGGTGCCCAAATCCCTCGCGCTACAACGGGCTGAGCAGGTGGCCCTGACCGTGGCCGCGCCCATGGACGTCTTTCTCACCATCACCCGGCCTCTGCTCTTCGTGATGAGCCGGGCGGCGGCCTGGTTCCTGCGCATGCTCGGCTCCCGCAAAACCCGCGAGGGACCCGTGCATTCTCCCGATGAGCTCAAGCTTATCGTCACCGCCAGCCGCCAATTTGGCGAGATTCCGCCGTTTCAGGAAGAGATGATCCATCGCGCCCTGGAACTGGACAATGTCACGGTGCGCGAGGTCATGGTGCCGCGCCCCGACATTTTTTCGCTGCCCAGTGACATTACGATCTCCGAGGCGTTGGGGCGGGTGGTCGAGGAACAGCACTCGCGCGTCCCGGTCTATGATTCGCAACGCGGTCCGGAACACATTATTGGTGTTCTTTACGCCAAGGACCTGATGCGCTGGACCCGTCTGCGTTTGACCGCGGCTCCCGACCAGCCAGTGGCTTCCCGCATCTCCGCCATGAAGATCAGCCAGATCATGCACGACGTGCTGGTCGTCCCTGAAACCAAGGTTCTGACCGAATTGCTGGAAGAGTTTAAAGAACGAAAACGGCATCTGGCGGTTGTAGTCGACGAGTTTGGCTCAACCGCAGGCGTCATTACCGTCGAAGATGTTCTGGAACAGATCGTGGGCGAGATTGAAGACGAATTTGATGTAGCGCCGCCGCAACAGGCCCTGGCCGAAGGCAAAATCGCGGTCATGCTCGAAGGCTCGGTCAGTATTCGCGATCTGGAGTCCCAGTACCAGTTGCTCTTGCCGCGCGATTCCGGTTTCGAAACCCTGGCTGGCTTCGTCCTGGCCCGCCTGCAAAAGATTCCCCGGCAAGGGGAGGGCTTCGACTACGATGGCCACCGTTTCACGGTGCAGGAGATTGACGGCCACCGCATTGCCAAGATCAAGATCGAGAAACTGGAACCCAGAGCAGTCGGCCAGGCCGGCGACTAAGAACCAAGATTGTGAGGCAACATGCAGGGACTAGCCTTATTGAAAACGCTTCTGGAGACGGTGCCATCCCGCTTGGGGAGGATTCCGTCCGGCCAGACTGAAATGCCTGGCTCCACCCAATGGTCGCCCAAGGAAGAGCTAGGACACCTCTTGGACTCCGCGGCCAACAATCACCAACGAATTGTCCGCGCTCAGCTCGAAGACAAGCCCGCCATGCCGGGATACGACGGAGACCGCTGGGTCGAACTCCATGCCTACCGGCAACGCGATTGGCGCGAACTGATCGGCCTGTGGCAGGCGCTCAATCGGCAGCTCCTGGCCGCGGCCGAAGCCGTGCCGGACTCCGCCTGGTCCCGCACCTGCACCATCGCCGATTCCAAGCCGTTGACCTTGAAGTTTGTGTTCGAGGACTATCTCGACCACATGCTGCATCACCTCGAGCACCTCGGAATCCGGCTGGAAGATTTGAAGGCGGCGGGCTGAGATCTGGCAACTGACCACTGAGAACTGATGCTCCGCTATTTATCTCTTCGCCTTCTCTACACGCTGCCGGTGATCTGGCTCGTTGTGTCGTTGGTATTCCTACTGATTCACCTCGTCCCCGGCGACCCCATCCTGCAGATGCTGGGAGAAGGCGCTCCTGCGACCGATGTGCAGGCGGCCCGGCGCGCCTACGGACTCGACCTCCCTCTGGGCCGGCAATACCTGAACTATTGGGAAGGCGTGCTGCACGGCGATCTCGGGCCGTCATTGCGCTTCAACCAGAGCGTCACCCACCTGATCGCCCAGCGCTATCCCTACACCCTGCAGTTGACCTTGGCCGCGCTGGTAATCGCGATCCTGCTCTCGGTGCCGGCGGGCGTGCGCTCGGCGCGACGGCGCAACCAGTGGGACGACCGCCTGCTCAGCGTAGTCAGCCTGTTCGGTCTGTCGTTCCCCAACTTTGCCCTCGGTCCCATACTGATTCTGCTTTTTTCCATCCAGCTGGGATGGCTGCCAGTCTCCGGTTCGGGGACTTTCGCCCACCTGGTGCTGCCCGCGATCACCATGGGCGGCGCGCTGGCTGCGATCCTGACCCGCATGGTGCGCACTTCCATGCTGGAAGAGTTGGGCCAGGACTACATCCGCACCGCCCGCGCCAAAGGACTGTCCGAACGCGCCGTGGTTTATCGCCATGCCCTGCGCAATGCGATGATTCCAGTGATTACCGTGCTCGGGCTGCAGTTCGGGGCGCTGCTGGCGGGCGCCATCGTGACCGAAACGATTTTTTCCTGGCCCGGCATCGGGCGATTGACGATCCAGGCAATCTCCAATCGTGACTACTATCTGGTGCAGGGCTGCATCCTAACGATTGGGTTGACCTATGTGTTGGTGAATCTCTTGACCGACTTGTTGTACTCGGCGGCGAATCCCAGGATACGGCAGTGAGGAACAAATGTAGCGCCGGCGTCCTCACCGGCTGTCCGGCCGGGCGTCTCGCCCGACGCCGGGGGCAGGATGCCCCCGAGCCAGCCGGCAAGACGCCTGCGCTACTTTGTTCCGTCAGTTCAAGGTTTTGATCTTGTCTACCGCTTCTATCTCGCTGCCTCGCGCTGCCCGCCATAACCCGCTGGCGGCCACAGGCGCGATGTTGGTAGTCATATTCGTTATCTTTGCCCTCTTCGCTCCCTGGATCGCGCCTCAGGATCCCGCATATATCGATCTCCCTGCGAGATTGTCGCCACCGTCTTCCGCTCACTGGTGCGGCACCGATGAACTCGGTCGCGACATCTTTTCCCGCCTCATCTACGGCTCGCGCATTTCCATGCTGGTGGGAAGTTCCGTGGTGGCCGTCTCCCTTGCCCTCGGCCTGATCGTGGGATCGATCGCCGGCTACTATGGCGGAAACATCGACCGCTTTTTTAACGTGGTGGTGATGAACGCATTTCTCTCTTTTCCGGGAATTCTGCTGGCCATCGCCTTTGTGGCTTTCCGCGGTCCGGGAATGTTCAATCTCGTCCTGGCGCTCTCGCTGGGAGGGTGGGTAGGTTATGCCCGACTGGTGCGCGGACAGGTGCTGGCGGCGCGCGAGCGGGAATTTGTGGAAGCCGCTCGCGCTCTGGGCGCCGGCGACCTGCGCGTGATCGTGCGCCACATTCTGCCCAATATTATTCAGCCCGTAATCGTGCAGGCTGCGATCGGCATGGCGGGCGCAATTCTCGCCGAAGCGACCATGAGCTTTCTCGGTCTGGGCGTGGCTCCGCCGACTGCCAGCTGGGGAGCGATGCTGAACGATGGCCGCGCTCATTTGTTTGACGCTCCGCATCTCGTGCTCTTTCCCGCCCTGGCGGTGATGCTGGCCGTGCTCTCATTCAATTTTATCGGCGACGCGTTGCGCGATTTCCTCGATCCCCGATCGCGAATTGAAGCTGGACTGTAGCTGCCACGCCTGCAGTCTGGATTCATGTTTCCTGCCGAACTTCATTGCCCCGGAAGCCGCGCTGGAGCCATGGTTCACTCACTTTAGTAACCATGAGCAAACGCTTGCAACCTTGGGATTGCTTCCGCTTCTGGCGCAACATTCCTGGGCGGCCTGTGTTAAAGAATGTGACCCGAAAAACGGGCGAAGCAATCGAACTTAGGGAGCCAGGGGAGACCATATGACGTTACAAAACAAAGGCTTTATTTTGACCGCTGTAATGGCGGGTCTGATGCTGCCAGCGGCGGCGCAGACCAGCACTACTCCGGCAGCCGCGCCGGCCACCATCAACCAGCGCAAGGAAAACCAGCAGGACCGCATCGCTAATGGTATCCAGAGCGGCGAGCTGACCGCGGGCGAGACCAAGAATCTGGAAAAGAAAGAATCCGAAGTGAACCAGGAAGAGCGTGACATGCGCAAGCTCGACAACGGTCACCTCACCGCTGCCGACCGCGCCACCCTGAACCAGCAGCAGAACACGCTGTCCAAGGACATCTACAAGGACAAGCACAATTCCCGGGTGCAGAACACTGATCCCAAGAGCGAAGTTGGACAGCGGGAACGCAATCAGCAGGAACGGATTGCGCAGGGCGTCAAGAGCGGGCAGTTGACCGCTGGCGAAACCGCCCATCTGGAAGGCCGCGAAGCCGCGATCAATAAGGAAGTCCACAACGATCGCGCGGCCAACGGTGGCAAATTGACCTCAGCCGAGCGCCGGCAGGTCAATCGCCAGGAAAACCGCACCTCGCACGCCATCTATCGCGACAAGCACAACGGTCGCGTGCAGTAATCTGCATCCGATTCGAAAGCGGGACGCCTCCGGAAACGGAGGCGTTTTTATTTCTCCTCCACGGATATGCCGCGAGCCCCGGGGCTCTGCCAACAGCAAATCCCTGCGCCGTCTTACCCCGCAACCTGTTCAAAGCAAGCCAGATACAAATCTTGACATATATAACATATTGCAATATAAATATCGCGATTAGAGCTTATGACGCTGGCGGAAAAATTACGGTACCTGCGCGAAGTAGAAGGCTCGCTGCGCGGCCTGGGGCGCCCCATGACGCAGCAGGAGCTGGTCGGCGCCATCCGCAAGGAGCAGGGCAAGAGCATCAGCCAGTCGTACGTCTCGCAGATTGAGCGCGGCTCGCGCCCCCACATGACGCAATCCACGCGCACCCTGCTGGCCAGGTTTTTCAAGATTCATCCCGGGTTCCTGGTGGATGATCCTGAGGGCTACCACACCGAATTGGTGTCGGACTTGCGTACCACGGAGGGAAAACTCGATGTCTGGCTGCTGCAGGGTTCGGAGCGTTTCGCCAGCGATCCCGCGCTGAGCGACGTTCTCATCAAGGCCGCGCGCGAGAAGGACACGCGCCGCTGTTTTCTCCTGCTGGGAGCGATTCTCGATACTCCCGGACTGGCGGAGCGGTTGCTGGAGGCCTTGCAGCCCGAGTTAGGCGCGCACCGTAATCACATCCGGGAAGGAAGGCGGCGGTCATGACGTGGGCAGACTTCTATCTCATTTGCTTCGCGGTGGGATTCTTCTTCAGCCTGCTGTCGTTTCTGGCCGGAGGCCTGCGCTGGCATTTGCCTTTCCCGCACTTTCTTCATGCTTCGGTTGCGGCTCCCCATGCGGGCACCGGCCCTGCCGCAACCCCGGCGGGTCACGGAGCGGCAAGCACGGCGAATCCCGCTCCGGGAGCAGCCCACAGCCGCACGGCAGACGTTTCGCCTTTCAACTTCGTTACCCTGGCGGCGTTTCTGGCATGGTTCGGCGGCGCCGGCTATCTGCTCACGCTCTATTCCGGCGTGTGGTTCGTTACCGGCCTGAGTCTGGCCGTGTTCAGTGGAGTGGTCGGCGGCGGCATCGTGTTTCTTTTTCTAAGCCGCGTTCTGATCTCGCATGAGGAGAACCTTGATCCCGCGGATTTCGAAATGGTGGGCGTGCTGGGACGAATCTCGGTTCCCATTCGCGCCCAGGGTACCGGAGAGATCATCTACTCGCAGGCCGGCACGCGCCGCACCTGTGGCGCCCGCGGCGAAGATGGCGCGGCCATCGCCAAGGGAACTGAGGTCGTGGTCACGCGCTACGAAAAGGGAATCGCCTACGTGCGCTTGTGGACGGATATGTCAGGAGAGGCGGATGAAGTGTAGGCGCGAGCCTCATCGTTCGCGCTTCCTCGGAAGGAATGTTCGCAGCAGGAGATAAGGCCGGGAGAGGCTTCATGGATAACAGACTCTATCGCACGATGACCGCTCTCCTCTGGCTCGCCCTGCCTCTGACCGGCCTGCAGTACTGGCGGGTCTGGGATCAGCTTCCCGCCCGCATGGCCACTCATTTCGCAGCGTCCGGCGAGGCCAATGGCTGGATGTCGCGCGAGACCTCGCTGATCTTCAGCCTGGGGTTGGTCGGTCTTCTGCTTTTGACTTTTACCTGGGTGCTGGGCCGCGTGCGCAAGCCTGATGTCCTGGCCTGGTCGCTGCTGGCCATGCTTTTCGTCGTGATGGGCGTGATGTGCAGCGTGAACGCGATGGTGCTGAACCATAACCTCCACGGTTCTCCCGTGAACGTCGTGCCCGTGCTGGTGATCGTGTTCCTGGCTGCGGTTGTTCTGATCGGCATTGCCCTGGGTGCGAAGCGGGGCACAGGGTTGCCCGAAGATCATGCCCTCGCCGAGGAAGTGCATGCCGGCCGGCTGTGGGCGCTCGGTTTGGCATTCCTGACTGCGATCGAGATCGCCCTGATGCTTGCCATTCCGATGAGAGGACTGCGCTTCGTGCTGGCCTTGCCGGTGTTGCTCCTGCTGGGAGTGACCGCGCTGGCCTGGAGCGGCTTCCACTATCGCTTCACCGCTCACGGCGTGGAGATCAGCACGCTCGGTTTCCGCCTGCGATCCATCCCTGTGCAAGCCATCAAGGCGTACACCGTGGACGGCTGGAATCCTCTGAGCGGTTACGGAATTCGCGGCATCGGTGAACGCCGCGCCTACGTGTGGGGAAACCGGGGCGTGCGCATTGAGCTCAACGACGGAGAAGTATTTCTCGGCCACGCCGAACCGGAAAGGATCATGAACGACTTGAACGTGATCAGGCAGACCCAGAAAGCTCGCGAACGTACATGAAGTGAAGCTCTTGCTTTCCTTCGTGTACCTTCGTGCCCTTTGTGGTTGATGCTCTTGGGCACTCGAAAGAGGAGGCGATATGTTCGGGATGTCACACATACTCGAGATTTGGGTTTTCGTTGGGCTGGGCGTCATGACCGTTCTGTTCTTAATGAGCGGGATGGCCAGGCTCTATCGCAAGGCT
This sequence comes from Terriglobales bacterium, assembly GCA_035937515.1. GTDB lineage: Bacteria > Acidobacteriota > Terriglobia > Terriglobales > Acidobacteriaceae > JAIQFF01. Next base: position 106,290 of record DASZHW010000170.1, read on the forward strand.
GGCCCGCATGAAGCGCTCATCGTCTATGGACTTGGCGGAACCCGGGTGGTCAAAGGCCACGGCACCCTGGTGTTCCCCATGGTCCAGATTTGCCGCGAGCTCTCACTCGAGCTCATGTCGTTCGACGTGGCCCCGCAGCAGGATCTCTACACCAAGCAGGGGGTGGCGGTCACGGTGGAGGCCGTGGCTCAGATCAAGGTCAAGTCGGACATGGAGTCCATCCTGACCGCGTCCGAGCAATTCCTCACCAAGACTGACCAGGAGCGCGAAGGCCTGATCCGCCTGGTCATGGAAGGCCACCTGCGCGGCATTATCGGACAGCTCACGGTGGAAGAAATCGTGAAGCAGCCGGAGATGGTCTCCGACCGCATGCGGTCTACTTGCGCGGAAGATATGAACAAGATGGGCCTGGAGGTCATTTCCTTCACCATCAAAGAGGTCCGCGACAAGAACGAATACATCACCAATATGGGCAAGCCCGACGTTGCGCGAATCAAACGCGACGCCGACGTAGCCACGGCGGAAGCTGATCGCGACACCGCCATCAAGCGTGCCCTGGCGCAACGCGAATCCGCAGTCGCACGGGCCCAGGCCGATCAGGAGCGAGTCCTGGCGGAAACGTTATCGCTTGCGAAACAGGCGGAAGCGCAGCGCGACCTCGAAGTCAAGAAAGCGCAATACGTCGAAGTCACCAAGCGGCAGCAGGCCCAGGCGGACAAAGCCTACGACATCCAGACCAACATCATGCAGCAGCAGGTCATTGCCGAGCAGGTGAAGGTGCAGCAGATTGAAAAAGAGCAGCAGGTCAAAGTGCAGGAAGCCGAAATCAACCGTCGCGAAAAAGAACTGATCGCGACAGTGTTGAAAGGGGCTGAGATCGAGCGTCAGCGAATTGAGACTCTGGCCCTGGCAGAAAAGCAGCGGCTGATGTCAGAAGCGGATGGCCATGCGTCGGCGATTCGCGCCCAGGGCGAAGCCGAAGCCGAGATCATCTTCAAGAAAGGTGAAGCCGAGGCCAAAGCCATGAACGTGAAAGCCGAGGCCTATCAGGAATATAACCAGGCGGCGGTGATCGACAAACTGTTCACCGGTATGCCTGAGATTGTCCGCGCGCTGGCCAGTCCGCTGGCCAACGTGGACAAGATCACCATCGTATCCACCGGCAACGGCGATGCCTCCGGCATGAACAAGATCACCGGCGACATCGCCAAGATGGCGGCGCAGGTGCCGGCCTTGTTCGAGACCTTGTCCGGAATGCCGATGTCGGAGCTTCTGGGCAAAGTACGTCAGATCGGTGACAGGTCAGCCAAGGCGGACAACGGCAAAACGAAGTAGCACGGAAGATGAAAGCGGTGAAATATGAAACGACCATCCATGCAAATCGCCCTGGGCATTGTCTTGGGCGCCGGAGTCGGCACCGCGTTGGGCGTCGCCGCCGGCCACATCGCGGCCTGGCTGGGCGTAGGCATCGCGATCGGAGTGCTAATCGGAAGCAATTTTCGCAGCACGAAGTGCGCCGAGTGCGCGGAAGTCCACGAAAAGCACGAAGCTAGAAGCCAGCAGCCAGAAGCTAGAGGCTAATTTTAAAAAAGGAGTCCCATCATGGCATTACTGGAGCGAGTTTCCACATTGGTCCGGGCCAATCTCAACGACCTGATCGACAAGGCCGAGCACCCGGAGAAAATGATCAAGCAGGTCATCCTCGACATGCAGAACCAGCTATTACAGGTCAAGACCCAGGTTGCGATCGCCATCGCCGACCAGCACCTGCTGGAAAAGAAGCAAAGGGAAAACGAGGACAAAGTGGCGGAGTGGATGCGAAAGGCAGAGCTGTCCGTGGACAAAAAGCACGACGACCTGGCGCGCGCGGCGTTGCAGCGGGTGGAAAGCTATCGCGATCTGAGCGAGGGCTTCGGCCAGCAGGTGACCGATCAGAAGGCGCAGGTAGAGAACTTAAAGACTGCGCTGCGCCAACTGGAGCAAAAGCTGACCGAAGCCCAGGCCAAGGCCGATTTGCTCATCGCCCAGCATCGCCGGGCCCGGGCCGTGGGCAAAGCCAGCGACGCGAAGATCGCCTCGGGTAATGGTTCGAGCGCGAATGCCTTCGACCGCATGAAGCGCAAAGTAGCGCACGCCGAAGCCCACAGCCAGGCGAAATCCGAAATCGCGGCCGACAACGTCGAAGAGCGCCTGGCCGCGCTGGAGAAAGAAGACCGCATCGAACAGTTGCTGGCGGAGATGAAGACCAAGCGGGGAGCGTAGAGTTTGTGAACGACATACGCCGGGTGCCCCATGCTTCGCGCACTTTGCGAAGGGTGGGATTCCATACACCCATCCTTCTGGGGAATCGGCAGCTCTTAAGCGTTAAGGGACCAGAGCCTCCCGCCGCTCCTTCGCCGGGACCCGGCAGTTCCGGCGCAGGATGAAATCAGAGTTTTGGGATCAACTTCACGCGCTGGCTTTATCGGCCAGCGGCAGGGTTCCTTCGGCGTCGTCGCTCTTCGCTGTTGCGGCGGCCGCATCCAGCTCCAGCTGTTCCTGCCCGCTCAGCACCGTGACCCGGCCACGATAGGTCTTCAGGTGCCGCTGTGCGGTCTCGAACGCCTCCTGGGCCTTGTTCAGGTTCTTGCCGACGGTTTCGAACTGGTTCTGGAAGTGATCGAACGACTTCTGCGCCTTGGCCAGTTCCAGACGGCTCTTTTCGAAGCGGCTGGCCACTTCGTACCATTTGTGCACCAGCGCGATGGTCTGCAAAGTCATCAGCAGCGTGTTGGGTGAGACAGGAAACACATGCTGCGCATTCAGCCAGTCGGCCAGCTCGCGGTTGCGAATGGCTTCCATGTAGAGCGTTTCGCTGGGCAGATACATCAGGGCGATGTCGGTGGTGCCATGTTCTGGTTGAATGTATGCCTTGATCCGCTTGGCTTCAGCCTTCATCACCCGCACCAGTTCGTGCCGGGCATCTTCGATTTCGGATTCGTTTCCACCTTCAAATAACGCCAGCACCGACTCGCGGGGAAATTTTGCGTCGATGGGCAGCCGCCGGTCGGGGAACTGGATCACCGCGTCGGCCCGCCCCGAGCCGTCTCCGGGCGAAGCTTGCATTTCAAACATGTGGGCAGGCAGGAAATCAGCCAGCAAACGCTCCAGACTGGCTTCGCCGAACTGGCCGCGCAGGTGGGGAAGCTTCAGCAGGTTGTTCAAGTCGTTGATGGAGTGCCCTAACGCCCCAACTTCGCGCAGCTGCTCTTCTGCCGCCTTCAGGTGCTGCTGCACTTTTTCGAAATGGGCAAACCCTTCCTTGATGTTCTGGTCCAGCTTCTGCTGGACCTGGTCGGTGATGGCGAGAAGTTTGGCATCCACCCGCTCACGAATCATCTCCAGGTTCTGCGCCGTTTTCTGATTCAGGTTGTCGAACTCTACCTTGAGCTGCGAGGTGGTCAGGGCCAAAGAGGTGGTCAGCTCGGTGCGTGCCTGCCGCAGATCCTGCGTCTGTTCCCGCCTTCCTCCGGCCAGTTGATCCTCTACCGCAGTGCGAATTTCGCTGAATCCCTGGCCCAGGCGATCCGTCACTTCCTGGCGCAGGTCTCCTTTGGTGCTTTCCAGGCGCTGGGCCATGTCGGCGGTCGCCAACGAGAATTTCTGAGTGAGCGATTCGCGCAGAGAGGCGGATTCACGCGCCAACTGGGTCAATTCGCTGGATTGCGAAGAGCCGGAGCTGCGGCGTAGCAGCGTGACCACCAGCGCCAAAAGCACCAGGTTCAGGCCGAGCAGCAGAATCAGCGATGCAGTTCCCATGGGATAACCTGATTCTAGGGTCTTCTGTGAGAGAAGAAAAGGAGAAAGTTTTGACCTTTCTGCCCAGCTTCGTCAATCCTCCCTGTGCTACCCTGCGGGCAGCGATTCTAAAATCGCCGAACATGCGTTCGTCCCCGAAAATCCGCGTCGGCACTGCCGGCTGGTCTTACAAGGACTGGGAGGGAGTCTTCTATCCCCCCGGAATGGCGCACCGCAAACAGCATCCCCTCGATATTCTGGCGCGATGTTTCGACATGGTGGAGATCAACACATCGTTCTACGGACACATCAAGCCCCATCTGGCCAAGCTATGGATTCGCACCGCCAAAGCGGTGAATCCGAACTTTGTGTTCACCGCGAAATTGCACCGCTCCTTCACCCACAATCCTATGGCGGTGATGGAGCCTACTTCGGCAGCCTCCATCCGGCCCAATGATGAGGACGAAGCTCTGGCGCGCGAAGGCCTGGAGGCGCTCGCCGGAGAAGGCAAGCTGGGTGCGCTGTTGATTCAGTTTCCGGTCTCGTTCAAGAACACTTCGCTCAACCGTGAATATCTGGAGAGACTGCTGCGCCAGTTCATCGAATATCCTTGCGTCGTCGAAGTGCGACACGATAGCTGGGATAATCCGGGCACGATTTATGAGTTCACGCGGAAAAATGTGGCCTTCTGCAACATCGACCAGCCTTTGATCGGCCGCTCGCTCGAGCCCACCGAGCATGTAACCTCCCCGGTTGGGTATGTCCGCCTGCACGGGCGAAACTACGATGAGTGGTTCGACGCGGAAACCGGCGCTGATCGCTATAACTATCTTTACAGCGAGGCTGAACTCGCGGGCTGGACGAGAAAAATTGAGCGCATCGCCCAGAAAGCCGAAGTCACTTACGTGGTGACCAACAACCACTTCGAAGGCAAGGCGGGTGTGAATGCGCTGCAGTTGAAGAATATGCTCACCGGAGAGCGAGTGAAAGCGCCGGAGCCGCTGCTGGAACACTATCCGGAGCTGAACAGGATTGCCGACCCGCTGGACGATGACCGGGCAAATCCAGGTCTGCCATTGCTGGCCTAAGCCTTGGAAAATTACCAGAAAACATGTGGGGACAGCCGAGGGCGGCTCTCCCCACGCGGCCCTGCTAGATCTTTGCCGCCACTTCTTCTTTCGCCGCGTAATGCGATTCCACGTACTCATCCAGAATCTTGATGAACTCCGCCACGATGTGATCGCCCTTGAGCGTCGTGAACAAACGGCCGTCCACATAGACCGGCGCTTTCGGTTCCTCGAAGGTTCCGGGCAGGGAAATCCCCAGGCTGGCATGCTTCGATTCTCCCGGGCCATTCACCACGCAGCCCATAACCGCCACCTTCATCTCTTCCACGCCCGTGTAGCGCCCCTTCCATACCGGCATCTGGTCGCGCAGGTAGGATTGAATCTGTTGCGCCATCTCCTGGAAGAAGGTGCTGGTGGTGCGGCCGCATCCGGGGCACGCTGTCACCTGAGGGGTAAAACTGCGGATGCCCAGCGATTGCAGAATCTGTTGCGACACGCGCACCTCTTCCGTGCGATCGCCACCGGGAGCAGGCGTGAGTGAGACCCGGATCGTGTCCCCGATACCCTCCTGCAGCAGCACGCCCAGGGCGGCGCTGGAAGCGACCACGCCTTTGGCGCCCATACCGGCTTCGGTGAGCCCGAGATGCAGCGGATAATTGCAGCGTCCCGCCAGCGACCGGTAAACATCAATCAAATCCTGCACTCCGCTGACCTTCGCGCTCAGGATGATCTGGTCGGGCCGCAGTCCGTATTTTTCCGCCAGCTTGGCCGAATTCAGGGCACTCACCACCATCGCTTCCATGGTGACTTCGCGGGCATCTTTGGGCTCTTCAAGCCGCGAATTTTCGTCCATCATGCGGGTCAGAAGCGCCTGGTCAAGCGATCCCCAGTTCACGCCGATGCGTACCGGCTTCTGGTTCTCGACCGCAACTTCAATCATGGTGCGGAAATTGTTGTCGTCCTTGCGCCCGATGCCCACATTTCCCGGATTGATGCGGTACTTGGCCAGCGCCCGCGCGCAATCGGGATACTTCTTGAGCAGGATATGTCCGTTGTAATGAAAATCGCCGATGATGGGCACGCGCACACCCTGCCGGTCGAGCTGATCGACGATCGGGGCCACCGCCGCGGCAGCTTCTTCATTGTTTACAGTGACCCGCACCAGTTCCGACCCGGCACGCGCCAGAGCCGCAACCTGCTGCACCGTTCCGGGGATGTCAGCGGTGTCGGTGTTGGTCATCGACTGCACCACAACTGGTGCACCGCTTCCCACCCGCACCCCGTCAATCGAGGCGGTAACCGTTTTCCTGCGTTGAATGTCAGCCATGGGGAAGCTCTAGTTTAGCATGCAAGCCGGGAGCTCTCCGCCGTCCGCTCTGAGCAGTCAGCGAGTAAGTGGCTGGAAATGAATATGTTATGAGGAAGTGCCAAAGTGGTGACTGAGCTGTTTGAGCAGAAGAGCTCCCATGCTTACTCGGTGACGGCAGGGAGCGGGAGCCAGAAGCTAGTCGCTAGCAGCTGTCTTACGGCATCCTCTGCATGAGCCCAGGCAGCATCTTTTGGACGTCGTTGTAGAGGACCATTACTGCGAACAGCACCAGGAACACGAAGGCGGCCTGGTAGATCCGCTCTTTAATCTTCAAGCTGATGTCCCGGCGGATAAGGCTCTCCACGAACAGCAGCAGTATGACGCCCCCATCCATGATGGGAATGGGCAGCAGGTTGAAGATCCCCAGATTCAAGCTGATTCCAGCCGTCAGTTCCAGCAGGGGCGTCCAGCCCTTCTTGCTGGCGGCTTGTCCCGCTGCGCGGCCAATGCCGATCGGGCCCTCGATGGAACGGATCGAAATCTTGTGCTGCACCATCTTTTGCACCAGTTCCAGAATCAGCAGGGAGCCCTTCTTATTCTGTTCCAGGGAACGACGGAACGCCTCTGACAGGGACAGCGACGATACTTTCATTGGGGCGCTCGCGAAGCCTACGCGATAGCGTTCGTCGCCTCGAATATCCGACAACACCGGCTTTACAGTGAAGGTCAGAGCCTGGCCGTTGCGCCGCACAGCGATTTGAACCGGCGTGTCTTTAGTGCGCTTCAGACTGTCGATCATGGCCTCGATGCCCGGAATCGGCTGCCCGTCCAGGCTGACGATCTCGTCGCCCAGCTTCATTCCCGCCCGTTCGGCGGGCATGCCCGGCTCCAGATCGGTGATCATGAAGTTAGGCTCCCGAGGGGACCACCCCGCCGACCCCATCTGATTGGGGCCGTATGGCTCAGGGGCGACCTTCAACTGCACTAGCTTTCCCGCTCGCTCGATCGTGACGTCGAGCAGCTGGTTCGGACTCAAGGCCTCTCGAGGAATGACCTGCTCCCAGGTCGGATTCTCGATCCCGTCGATGCGAACGATACGGTCTCCCGCCTGGATCCCGGCTTTGGCCGCCGGCGTGTCCTGCAGTACCCAGCCAATCACGGCGGGCTCATCGAGAACCGCCGGATACTCGAAGCGCACCATGTAGACGCAGGTCAGCAGGGCGACGGCAAAAATAATGTTCATGGCCGGACCTGCGATTGCGATCAGGAAACGGTGCCATCGCGGATGCGACATGAATTCGCCCGGATCGCCGCTACGGGCGTCCATGGGATTTTCGCCGCTCATCTTGACGTAGCCGCCCAGCGGGATGGCGGCAATCCGGTAGTCGGTGTCGCCGCGCCGGAAGCCCAGCAGCCGCTTACCAAACCCGATCGAGAACACCTCGACGCGAACGCCCAGCAGCTTGGCCACCGCATAGTGGCCGAATTCGTGAATCAGGATCATGAATCCCAGAATCACGCCTACGGCGAGCACAGCTGTAAAGAAACCAGACATAGATAGGTTCGTCCTAGTCTACTCGTGACCCCGCTGAAACCGGTTTTAACCCAGCCGAACGTCCTCCGAACAGCTCAACCCTGCTGCCCGCTGCCTGGCGGGCCTTCGCGTCCACTTCCAACACCTGTTTGATAGATTCCAATTTGCCGACTTCCGTTGCAGAAAGGACCTCTTCAATGACCTTGGGGATGTGGTCAAAGGCGATTCGGCCCTGGAGGAAGGCTTCTACCGCCACTTCGTCGGCGGCATTGAGTGCAACAGTTTTACCACCCCCGGAGTCCGCCGCTTCATAGGCCAGGCTCAGACAAGGGAATTTTTCCATATCCGGGGGCATGAATTCGAGGTGCCGTAAGTCCATGACCGGGAAACGCATAGCCGAGGAAATGCGCTCCGGATAGGTCAAAGCGTAGAGGATGGGAAGGCGCATGTCCGTGACTGAGAACTGAGCAAGTATGCTGCCATCCACGAACTCCACCATGGAGTGAATTGTGGATTGGGGATGCACAATTACGTGCACCCGGCTAGGCGGCATGTTGAACAATCGGCAGGCCTCGATCACCTCGAATCCCTTGTTCATCAAAGTGGCCGAATCGATCGTGATGCGCCGGCCCATCTTCCAGGTGGGATGATTCAAGGCCTGCGCCACCGTGATGGAAGAGAACTGCGACTTCGGAGTGTAGAGAAATGGCCCGCCCGACGCGGTCAACCAGATCCCCGCCACCTCTTCCATGCGTCCGCCCCGCAGGCACTGATGCACCGCATTGTGCTCGCTGTCGATGGGCAACAAGGGCCGGCCCTGCCGCCGCGCTTCCGCGGTGATCAGTTCTCCCGCCGCGACCAGGCACTCCTTGTTTGCCAGCCCCACGGTCTTTCCCGCCTTCACCGCTTCGTAGGTGGCTTCCAGTCCGGCCACGCCGACGATGGCGCTGACCACAAAATCCGCATCCGGATGGGTGGCGACTCGCACGGTTCCTGCCGTGCCGTGGACCACCTGCACGCCTTCCACGCCGGCCTTCTTTAATTGAGATCGGAGGATTTCGGCATCGGCTGCAGTGGAAATCGAAATTAGTTGTGGCTTCCAGCGCCGGGCCTGCTCCAAGGCAGCGTCCAGGTTTCCACCCGCCGCCAGAGACACCACCTGAAAACGCCCGGGATAGGACTCCACCACGCTGAGCGTGCTGCGGCCGATAGAGCCTGTGGAACCCAGGATGGCGATTCGTTTCATGAATATGAAATCAAGGCGGGGCGCAGCCTGGGGGGCGGCTATTGCATGACGCGCCAAGCCGCATAGTACCACAGCACGGGAGCGGCAAAGAGCAGGGCATCAATTCTGTCAAGCATGCCCCCGTGGCCGGGAAGAATCGTTCCCGAGTCCTTTACCCCGGCGCCCCTCTTGATCAGCGACTCCACCAGATCGCCCAATTGCGCGGCCACATTGATCGCGGCCGAAAGCGCCAGAGTCGGCCAGAGCGGCGCCTTGTCCAGGGCAAACATGCCGTCCTTCCTCTCGATAAGATGCGCATTCAGTAACGCCGTGCTGATGGGCAGCGCATATTTGTAAAGCACCACCCCCACCGCGAGACTGGCGACCATCGAGGCCAATGCTCCTTCCCACGTCTTGCGCGGGCTGATGCGCGGCGACATCAGGTGCCGTCCTAGCGAACGTCCCACAAAATAGGCAAAGATGTCCCCGGCCCACACCAGCAGCAGCAGGTAGAGCAGGAGAAACCCGCCTGCCCAGTGCTCGCGAATCTGTACCAGAAATCCTAAGGGCAGAGCGACATAAGCGAAAGCGAACGCCGAAGTCATGGCGGCAGGGAAGGCGGTGCTGAGATCGTCGCGGCGCATTCCGATCACCAGAAACACGAAAGCGGCCATCGCGGCCACGAATCCCAGGCTGCTGGCAAACATCGCCGTGGACAGTAAAGGCGTAGCCCGGCCGGGGTTTACCGCCAGAAAAAGAAAGAACAAGCCGACAAAGATGTAGGTCGGCCAGTGAAACGGCCGGATGCCGTAGGCTTCCGCCAGCTTGAGCAGTTCCTGTACCGTAAGCAGCGCAACCAGGGCCGCCACCAGCGCCAGCACCGGCACCGGCGCCCGCAGCACCAACAGCAAAACGACGGGAATCAGCAACACCGCCGTGAGAATTCGTTTCAGTAAGTGCAAGCCGACTCAGCTCCGGCCCGTCTTGGATTGGGGATGTGAGTGGTGCGAGTCAGCCGCGTGGTCGGCCAGTCCACCGTAGCGCCGCTCCCGTTTCTGATATTCCGCGATGCCCTCCAGCAGATGCCCTCCCCGGAACTCTGGCCACAGGGTGGGAGTGACATAGATTTCCGCGTAGGCCAACTGCCACAACAGAAAGTTGCTCAGCCGCATCTCGCCGCTGGTGCGGATCACCAGATCGGGATCCGGCAGGTGCCGGGTGTACAGATTCTGTGAGACCGCGTCTTCATCAATTTCCAGGTGATCGAGTCCGCCGTTGCGCGCCGCCGCCTCCACGATGGAGCGAAATGCATCCACCAGTTCGGTGCGGGCGCTGTAGTTGAGCGCCAGGGTGAGCACCATGCCGCTGTTATGCGCAGTGGCTTGCCGCGCCCACTCCATTTTCTGCTGGACGGAAGGGGGAAGTTCGTGCTGCCGTCCGATGTACTCCAGCCGGATGTTGTTCTGGTTCAGGGTCGGAACTTCGGCCTTCAAATAGCGGCACAGCAGGCCCATCAGGAAATCTACTTCGCTGCGCGGGCGCTTCTTCCAGTTCTCTTCGGAGAAGGCGTAAAGGGTAAGCGCGGGGATGCCGATGCGCGCCGCGGTTTCGACCGTCGAACGCACCGACGCCACTCCCGCCCGGTGTCCGGCGATGCGGGGCAGGTGTCTGCGGCGCGCCCAGCGCCCGTTACCGTCCATGATGATGGCGATGTGCTTTGGGAGCCGTTCCGGATCGAGCCGTTGGTACAGCTCTGCTTCCTTGCGATCCAGTCCGGCAGGAATCGTCGCTTGCAAGCGCTAACCTCTGCTGTTTCAAGACGCTAACACAGGGTGTTAGAGGTTGCAATGACACTAGAGGGGCACCTTGGACGCGGACACTCCTGCACCGAGGCGTCGCCCTTTACACCGCCCGCCTCATCCCATTATCCTCCCCGCCATGAACCGACGCAGCTTCCTTCAGGCCAGCGCCGCCGGCGCGGCCACTCTTGCTTTCTCCCGCAACTCACTCGGCGCCGACACCAATCCCGACCTCGCCGCGATCCAGAAGGAAATCGAGAAGCGCCACGACGAATCCGTGCAGCGCTTGCAGCAGTGGATTCGCCAGCCCTCGATTGCCGCCGAGAAGCGTGGCATGGACGAAGGCTGCGACCTCACCATGCGCATGCTGCGCGACGCCGGATTCAGCGAGGTCACCAAGATTCCTACTGACGGCCAGCCCGGCGTCTTCGCCACCCTGGACGCCGGCGCCCCGCGCACCGTCGGAATGTACTTCATGTATGACGTGAAGCAGGCGGATCCGGCCGAGTGGTCGTCGCCGCCCTTCGAAGCCGCGATCATCGACAAGCCTGGCCTGGGTAAAAGTGTGGTCGGCCGCGGCGCCGTGAACCAGAAGGGACCGGAGGCCTCGTTCCTGGCCGCGCTGCATGCCTTTCGCGGCGCCGGCCGCAAGCTGCCGGTGAATCTTGTGCTGGTTGCCGAAGGCGAGGAGGAAATCGGCTCGCCGCATTTTCCACAAGTCGTACGCCGCCCCGAGGTGCTGACTGCGCTGCGCAAGTGCAACGGCGTCTACATGCCTTCGGCTGAGCAGGACCTCGACGGCAAGGTCACCATGACGCTGGGCGCCAAAGGCGTGATCGAAGTCGAACTGGTCTCCAGCGGCGAAAAGTGGGGACGCGGCCCGCGCAAGGACGTCCACTCCAGCCTGAAGGCCATGATTGATAGCCCGGCGTGGCATCTGGTGGAAGCCCTGAATACTCTGGTTTCACCCGATGGGAACACTCCGGCCATCGAGGGCTTTGCCGACAAGGCCCGTCCACTTTCTGCCGCCGAAAAGAAAATGATCGCGGAAGCTGCACGCCGTCTGGATGAAAGTGTCGCCAAGAAGCAATACAGCGTGGACCACTGGATACACGACGTGCAGTATCAGGAGGCGCTGGAGATGCTGCAGTCGCGGCCTACGGTGAATATCGAGGGCCTGGTGGGAGGCTACACCGGACCGGGAGGCAAGACCATCCTGCCACACCGTGCCGTGGCCAAACTCGATCTGCGCCTGGTGCCCGACATGAAAGCCGAGGAGGCTTATGCCGCTCTCAAAGCCCACTTGGCCAAGCATGGCTTCGGCGATATCGAGGTCAACATGACTGGGGGCTACGATCCCAACAGCACATCAGCCGACGCCCCGTTGATCCGCGCCCAGGTGGCTTTCTATCGCGGCAAGGGGATCGATCCCATTATCCTGCCGCGCAGTGCTGGATCATGGCCCGGATACGTCTTCACCGGCGATCCCTTGCACTTGCCTGCCGGCCATTTCGGGATAGGCCACGGCAGCGGCGCCCACGCGCCCGACGAGTATTACGTGATCGAATCGACCAATCCCAACGTGCGGGGAATGGACGGCGCCGTGCTTTCGCACGTGGAATATCTGTACGAACTGGCGAGGATTTGACCCTAGGCAATGCCTGTGTGGGTCGGGTCGGAGCCTGCCCTGAGCGAAGTCGAAGGGACCCATCCAGACCGCACTCATCCGGCCCCACGCGGGCGAGGGCGCCCGCGCCACACAAGCTATTTCGATTCTTCCGGGACCACCTGCAGCTCCAGCTTCTCCGTCCAGCGCAGCACAACCAGCGAGCTGCTCACGCCCACCCGCGCATCCGTCAGCAGGCGGTGCAAGTCGTCGACACCGGCCACCGCTTTGCCCTCGAGAGCGACAATCACATCGCCCTCGCGCAGGCCAGCCTTCTTGGCCGGGCTGCCCTCGGTCACAGAGATCACCGCCACGCCCGTTTCCTGGGGCAGGTTATAGAAGCGCACCAGGCGCCGGTGTAGAGGCGTGGTCTGCGCTTCCACCCCAATGTAGCTGCGCCGGATTCTTCCTTCCTGCAGCAGGCGTCCGGCAACAAACTTAGCGGTGTTGATTCCGATGGCGAAGCAAAGTCCCTGCGCCCCCATGATGGTCGCAGTGTTCACTCCCACCACCCGCCCATCGGAGGTCACCAGCGGTCCTCCCGAGTTGCCCGGGTTGAGCGAGGCGTCGGTCTGAATCACATCGTCGATCATTCTCCCGGAGTAGGATCGCAGCGAGCGCCCCAACGCGCTTACCACGCCCGCGGTCACGGTGTACTGGAAGCCGTAAGGGTTGCCGATGGCGATGGCCAACTGGCCCACGCGCAATTTTTGCGAGTCTCCCAGTGGCGCCGCCACCAGGTTAGGCACGTCGTTATTGGGCACATCCACTCGCACCACCGCAAGATCGGTCGCGGGGTCGTCGCCAATGGTGTGAGCAGGGAAGCGGCCGCCGTCGGCAAATGACACATGAATTCGCGTGGCTTCGTGAACTACGTGGCTGTTGGTGAGTATCAGACCGTCGGGAGTGAACACGAAGCCGGAACCGCCGCCCTGCCGTTCTCGCGGCTCGCCCGCCCGGGTCCGTCCTGTCTGCGACACGTCTATCTTGACCACCGACGGGCTGAGTTTTTCCGCCGCGCCCACCACTGCCTGGGAGTAGGCATCGAGCAGAGCGGAATCATCGAGCGGTCGCCCTGAGGGTTGGACCACCGGTTCCGGATAGTTAGCCGGAGGAAGGGAAATTGTTTCCTGGTGCATAACTGCTAGATGAAGCAAGCGATGCCTTGGATTCAGCGGGGTCGCTGGTGCATGCTTACCGAATCGGCTGGCTCCGCTCAGGATGACAACGGCAGGTTATTGCTTCGGCCGCAGCCGGGTGGCCGGGTTGGGCAGGGCGCACGCCTGCGACGCTTCTGCCAGCGATTTCTGCAACGCCTCGCCGACGGCAGAGAGTTCTTCGGGCTGCATCAGCTTCTGCATTCCCTCAAACAGTTCGCGTTCTTCCTTGCGAATGTGGGATGCCAGTTTTTCCACCAGTGCTTGCAAGCCCGCCGTGTGCAGAGTGCGCGCAGCGGCACGCGAAAAGAAATCGCGCAACAAAATGTGTCCGGTGACGAGCTCCTTCACCAAAGGCTGCAATTCGGGGAAACGGGACGCGGCCGGAAACAGATCCTTTTCTTCAGCGGCGAAATGAAAGGTGATTTCCTGCTCGAACATTTGCTGAATTTCCGCCTGCCAGGCTTCAAGGTCAACCTCTCCCACCTGCAGTGCCCGATCCAGGCGCACGCACAGCGCCAGGCAATGCTGGTGGTGGTGGGACAGGGGGATAAGGTTCTTGTCGCGAAGCATGTAGCTATTGTCGACGCATCACCGGGATTGCGCAACCCGTCCCCGGTGACGCCCGTCACTTACCAGTTGGGATACTTGGCGCGGATTTTCTGGTAAAGCGGGGAACTGGTTCCGTGTTTCCTGTGGTAACCCATCACCTGGGCTTCGCGCGGCGAGGGCCAATCCTGGCCGGGCTCGACCTTGTGGGGCAGGGTGCTCTCGACTTCGCTGAGGTTCTGTATGCGGTCGCGGGAAAGAACTATTTTCGTGCCACTGGGCGCGACCGTGGCCACCAGATGATTCTTCTTCCGCACCGTGCCATCCGCGTCGGCGGTAAACGTCCTGTCCTGATTCTGGAAATTCCGGTAGCGAATGGTGATCGGATGGGCCGGCGTAAAACTTCCGCCCTGGGCCGCCTGTCCCCAGTTACCCGAGGGCGGCGCGGCCGCGAGACTCCGGTCGAAGTAAGGACAGGAGCGGTTCGGACACAGAATGCTTCCGTCTTTGGCCTTCTTGGCGCCATCCGCGCCGCAGTTCGGGCACTGGAACTTCTTCTCGCCTTTTAGAAAATCCAGAAATCCCATCTCAATTTCCTCAACCCAGTCCGAGCACTCAGGGGGACGGTCGTCGAAACGAACCTCCGCTTTAGCGGCAGGTTATTCCATAACACCCGTCGACAGGCAGCCGCCCTCTCTCACAGGCGTTTTTGTGGCTGCTGCTTGCGGGAGCGGAGAGAAAGCTGCGTGCGCGCCTGGGGCGCGTAGCAACCTGGCAACCGTCCCCCTCAGTGCTCTGGTGGCCTTTTGTCTCTGCCAGATGAAGAACGGGCTCTCGATCCTCCGGTTCAGAATCAGCCGCCGGCGGTGGACCAGCGACGGCAGCCCCATGTCGCGCAACTGCGCAAAGCTGATCTTGCGGAAGTGGCCCTTCTTATGCCCGCCAAAAACCAGGCTGAGAACTTCTTCCGCCAGCCAGCGATCCAGTTGCAGCAGCTGCGAATCGTCACTTACGTGCTTCAGGTAATAGTCGAGGATGGCTACGTTGCGCACGCCCTTCTCGACCGTTTCTGCAGCGATCGCCGCCAGGGTCCGCGCTCTCTCCTGTGAATCAGCGATTCGCCGCCATCGCCTGCGGGCTCTGCGGAAAGCGAAGCGGAACAGGTTCTGAATCTTGCGGCATTTGTCGCGCGAAAGCGCAACCTCGCCCCCGGCCCGAAACAACAGCCCCAGATGACGGAACTCGGGAGTCGCAGCAAATCGTGTCGTGCCGGCCGGAGCGCGGGTGAGGAGCAGATCACGCTCGTGACTGGCCTTTGTGTTCAGCCGCAGCTCGCTTAACGTCTCCTGCAGACAAGTCGCAGCCTCGCTGGCGGCCTCCGCCTCAGTCGAGAGCAGCAAGAGGTCGTCGGCATATCGTAAGTAAACGACGCCCGGCAAGCGTTCCATCCGGCGATCCAGTTCGGTCAGATAGATGTTGGCGAATACGCACGCGCTGGCGCAGCCAAAGGGGATTCCGATCTCAGCGACATGGCTCCCCGCCTCGTCGAGATAGGCAAATCGCACCCTCTGCTCCAGCAGGCGGAACAGGTAGTCGCCCGGATCCACCAGCCGCGCCAGTTTGTCCAATAGCAAGCCGTGGTTTACCGACGCGAAGTAATCGGAGATGTCCCGCTTAATCAGGTAAAGTGGCGCGGCCGTAGAACGCAGCAGGCGCGCGATCCGGGCTTGGCAGTGATCGAGACCGTAGGCGTGGTTGCGGTAGGCGTAGGAATTGTCCGAAAACCAGCGCTGCAGCCTGCGGTTCAAAAGACGGTAGAGCAGCAGATCGACAATGCGCTCCTCCCAGGGTGGGATGTAGAGGGTCCGGCGCTTGCCGTTGAAGTTGTACTTGAGCGCCACGGCCGGGCGGAACTCGAAATCTTCACGGCGGAGCGACCGGTGAATCTTGTCCAGATTACGCAGGCCGCCCGCCGCCATGTCGTACAGCGTCTTGCCGTCGGTGGAAGTATGCAGCGCCTTACGCCATTGGAACAGCGGCTTGGTGTAGACCCGCAACGCTGCCTTGTAGAGCTCGGCTTCCCGGTAGGTGTTTTTCCAGCAAAGAAGGCGCGTAGTTTCGAAGGCAGCCATCGGAGAAGTTCCGGTGCAACCTTCTACTACCAGGGGCCCTTCCGCCGCAAGTGTTTTCGCGCGGCGGAAGGAAAGACGAAATTCGGACTCAGGCACCCACCGCGGTGGGTTGCAGTTCGTCCTTTGCCGCTACCGCTGGCCGCAGAGTGAGCCAGTCAGTGCGTACGCTGTCCCATTCCTGGATCAGAATGCCGTAGGACTCGAAAAACTGGCGAATGCGCGCGCGTTCCCAGCCCACGGTTTCTTCCAGGATCGGTCCGAGAACCGCCAATGCGTTCGTACTGAGGACCGTCCTCCGCGCCACCTGGGACACATGCTTGGCTTCAGACACCGCGATCGCGAATCCGTCACGCACTTTTACGTGCAGCATCACGTTGATGTCCGAACTGCCGTCTCCGGTGTAGATGATATGGTCCGGCCCGATCTGCAACTCGGCCTGCAGGCGGTCGAGCGCGGCTACTTTGCCGTAGCCGGCGGTGGCGCGAACCAGGCTCTGAATCTCGCCCGCCGCGTTGTAGACAAATTCAGTGCCGAAAATGTGGTCCTGCGGCACCAGCCCTTCCAGCGCCGATTGAATCACCTCGACCGGGGACGCCGACAGGACATAAAAGTCGAAGTTATAGCCATCCACCCCATTCTTGAGGATCTGATAGAGCAGCTCGATGTTCTCCTTCAGGCGGATGGTCTTGCCCACCTGGTATAGGTGTTCCTTCCGCACTTTCTTGTGAAACTCCGGATCGTGCAACAGCAGATACGCCAGCTCAGCGCCCTGCTGCACCAGGTTCAGCTTGGCCATTCCCTGGGCCTTTCTTTCAAATTCCGCGGTCGGGATGCCGACCAGTTCGCTCAACACATATCCGGAATCGTCGAAAGTAAGAGTTTGGTCAAAGTCACTGGCAAACAGATATCGCTTCAAAGGTTTGTCGCTCATATGGCTATTAGATTCCCGCCCGGCTCCGACGGCCCATAAATAACATTGATAGCCGCTATTACGAAAGTATCTTCGACAGGGGGCTAACCATCTGTGTTCTTTTCGGTTTCATGTGGTCAAAACCCCGTGGCCGTGCCGAAAATCAGGGTGCAGCTCACTTGGACACGGAAAAGACGGAGTGAAAGTCCGCGCCCGCGAGCCAGCTACGCACTGCGGTAACTCCGCCCGCCTTTACTAAATCCCCCGCGCAGTTGAGAATGGTTGCACCCCCACAGCGTGCGGCTTCGCGCGATACATCAAGAGAAAAGCGCCATCGCCGGGGACGGCGGGGAAGAGGAGCAAGGACTCAAATATGGCAGCTACCGGAGAACTCATCCGCCTCATCAACTACATCGACGACATCAACACCACCCTGCGCCGCATCACCGCCTCGGTTCCTTTGATGGACGGTGACGAGCGCAAACGCCTCGCGGAAAATATGCGCGCGGCAGCTTCCAACCTCAACACCCTGCTGGCACAACTGGAAAAGGGAGGCCAGTAGTTGGCCGAGGTCCAAACCATCGCCGTGATTGGCGCTGGGAAATTGGGCCGAGGCATCGCTCAGGTGGCCGCACTGGGTGGCTACCACACCATCCTGGAAGACCTTTTGCCGAACGCCCTGCGCCGTGCGGAAAGTGAACTGCGTACTCAACTTGACGAGGCGGTGAAGATGCGCAGACTTTCCGCCGATGCCGCCCGCACCGCTCTTTCCCGCCTGGAATTTGCCGGCAGCGTCGAAGACGCCGCCCGCGCCGCCGACCTGGTGATCGAATCCGTCCCGGAAGAACTGGAATCGAAGATCGAGATCTTCACCCTGCTGGACAAGATTTGCCGTCCGGGGACGATCCTGGCCTCCCATACCACCACGCTCAGCGTCAGCGAAATTGCCCGGGTCACCTATCGTACCCGGAATTGTCTGGGAATGCGATTTTCCACTCCGGTCGACCCGTCGGGGCGGCTGGAAATCATCCGCAGCGCGGAGACCGACGACCAGACGCTTGCAGCCGCGGTGGAAGTGGGCCGACGCATGGGACAGAAGGTGTCGGTGATTTCAGACTCTGCCACATGGCAGAAATAATTTGACAATATGGCAGAGCTATGGAGCACTACCGCGCAAAAAAAGAGCGCTCCCAAGATTGAAAGCGCCCTCGATGCTGCCACCAGCTAACTCTACTTGTTGATGTCCTCTTTCGCTTCCAGCCGTTTGGCCATCGCCTGCAGCGGCTGTTTTTGCCCGTCCGGGGCTCCCGCAATCGCGGTGGTCATTTCCTTTGCGGCGCTGGCGAAGTCGCCCTGCGCGGAATACATGCGCGACAAGCCGACATGGACCACCCACTGATCCGGGTTCTTCTTGGCATTGTCCTTGAAGATGGCGAAAGCTTCGGCCTGCTTGCCGTCGTTCTGCAACTGCCGGGCATAGGTATGCATTTGCACCGCATTGGCCATGGCCAATGCTTTGTTGCGTGCGGTGCTCGCCTCCTCCTTGCGGCCCAGGGCGTCCAGGACCTTTGATTTGGTCATGAAGTTGTCATAGCGCGCCTCGGCCTGGATCGACTTGTCGGAATAGGCCAGCGCCTCTTCCAGATTGATCTTTTCCTGGAGAAGGTAGTTGGCAGCGTCGTCCCATCCGTCCCAGGCGTACTGCGCCAGGCCGCGCAGTTGGTTGTGCAGGTTCTGCGCCACGATTTCATGGGTGTTCACGCCAATCTTGAAGGGGACGGCGACTTTCTCCCAGCGCAGCGCGACGATCGAGGAGTCCGGAGTTTCGTCGTCGAAATCGTAGGCGAGCGCCTCGTGAAATTCTGCAGGCTGCGGTTTTACCGTGACCCGCAGGGCATCCTCGGCCTGGTTGTAGGTGAAACTTCCCCACGAGGTTGAATTCTTGGAGAAGATAACCACCCACTCATTCTCCCCGGGAATCATGTGCAGGCCATAGGCGCCTGCGGCCAGGGGCTTCCCCTCGATGGTCACGGGATCGGAGAACCGGATCGTGGTGTTTTCGTTGGCTCCGGCCCGCCACACCTGTCCGTAGGGCACCAGTCCACCCCATACTTTCCGCTTGTTCACCATGGGCCGGTGATAGTTGATGGTTACATCTGTAATTCCAATGCGCTGGGTCACCACCGCATGCTGACTGGGCCGCGGCAAATCCAGAACGAACGACTGCGCCTTTCCCGCGGTCCCCAACCCCAGCAGAACTGGGATCAATAACAGAACACGCACGATAAGTTTGTACATCGAGCAAGCCTCCCCATCTGAATTGAACTGGTTGTGACACCGGAACCCGGTTCGGGCCGAAGCAGAAACGGTCGTTTAGACGCCGCCCGGTCAGGCTGGTTAGCATCGCGGAGAATACAACGCGGTCCGGTTTTCGCGTGGTCACGCGATTTGGGGGAATGAGGCTAACCTTTTGCCCTGCAACATGGTCTAAGAAGGAAGCGGTAAAAATAAAGGAACCCGGTCGCGCCCGCCAGCGTATTAGACATTGGGGGACGGCAGAGGCGAACCGGACGAATTTGGCTCCCGGGAAACTTTCCCGACTAACCAGCCGCTAAACCTATGCGCGTACTTTGGGAGATTGTCCGTCAGTCGCTGGCCACGCTTTGGGCGCACAAGCTGCGCTCCTTCCTGACTATGTTTGGCATCGCCTGGGGGGTGGGATCGCTGCTCCTGCTGGTGGGGCTGGGAGAAGGCTTTCGCAGTGGGCAGCAGAGAAACCTCGCCACTCTTGGCCAGGACATCATGTTTGTCTTCCCGGGGAGAATTCCAGCCGTGGCAGGCAGCTTGCAATCAGGCCAGGCTTATCACTTCACCTACGAAGACTACATTGCCATCCGCGATGAGAACCACACCCTGCGAGCCCTTTCTCCCGTGGTCAATCGCGAGGACATTCGGGCGGTCAGCGATTACGGTTCGACCAACGGCCAGGTGTTCGGAGTGGCTCCGGAATATAACCAGATCCGTACCGTCCCGGTGGGCACGGGCCGCTGGCTGAATGAGCAGGACAACACCGAGCGCAGGCGGGTGGCGGTGGTGGGCTGGGAGCTGCTGAAAAACGTGTTTCCCGGACGTCCAGCGGTGGGCGCGACCATGCTGCTGAATGGCATCCGCTTCGACATCATCGGCGTGCTGGCTAAAGTGGGCAAGGATGGCAACAACGGTACCAACGCCCGCATCTTCGTTCCTATCGAAACCATGCGGAACCAGTTTCCCCTGAAGGAGCAGAACACCGAGAACGCGATCTCCTTCATCAACTACCGGCCCCTGGACAAGGACCAGCACCTGCGCTCCAAGGAAGAAGTTCACCAGATCATCGCCCGCCGCCACGGATTCGATCCCAAACTGGAAGACGCTTTCGGTGACTGGGATACGATCGAAAACTCGCAGCGGGTAGGCAAGATTTTTGATGCCATGGATTATTTTCTCGGGGTCGTGGGCTTCGTAACCCTGGCCCTGGGCGCGATCGGCATCGTGAACATCATGCTGGTGTCGGTGGCGGAGCGCACTCGCGAGATTGGATTGCGCAAGGCCCTGGGGGCCACCTATCGCAACATTCTGACCCAGTTCTTCGTGGAGGGGGCATTCCTGACCGTCTTCAGCGGGGGAATCGGATTGCTGATTTCAAGCGCCTTCCTGCTGGCGCTGGCGCAACTGCCTGCCCCGCAGGGTTTTGACACTCCGCGCATCGTGCCGTTTTCCGCCGTCGCGGCGATCGTTTCCCTGGCGGTGGCTGGCATTGTTGCCGGAATTTATCCCGCCCGCAAGGCAGCCCTGCTGGCTCCGGTCGAAGCCATGAGGCAGGAATAACCATGATCGGGGAGCTGGGATCGCAGGCCTACAGCGCGTTGCGCCACAACAAGCGCCGCAGCATCCTGACCATGCTGGGTATGGCCTGGGGGATCGCTACCGTGGTCTTGCTTCTGGCCTACGGTGCGGGCTTCGAGCGCGGCCTGTGGTCGGCGTTCCGCTCCTTCGGAACCAATCTGGTCTTCATCTTTCCCGGACGCACCTCGCTGCAAGCGGGCGGCACCAAGGCCGGAAGTGAAGTCCGCCTGACCATCAATGACCTCGATTTCATCCGCGCTGAAGTGCCGCTGCTCAAGCGGCTTTCTCCCGAAGTATTCAAGCAGTGCACCGTGGCCTGGGGGACGCGCAGCGCCAGTTACGGCGTGAGCGGCGTCTACGCCGTGTACCCCCGCCTGCGGCGCATGGATTTCGAGGAGGGAAGTCCGTTCAGCGAAGCCGAAGATTTTACCCACGCTCGGGTCGCCTTCATCGGCGCCGACGCCAAGAAGAAGCTGTTCTCCGGGCAGAACGCGATCGGAGAAAGCATTCGTGTGGATGGTATCTCCTACCAGATCGTGGGCGTGCTCAGGCACGTGATCAACAACAGCGATGACAATCTGAATGAGCATATCTACGTGCCTTTCAGCACCATGAACGACCTGAAAGACACCTACTACCTCAACTCCATCGTCATGGAATATGAAGGGGACAACGGCAAGGTGGTGAAAGCGTTGCGGGACTCGATGGCTTTCCACCACGGCTTCAATCCCAAAGATGAGCGCGCCGTCTTTGTGTTTGATGTGTTCGCGGATCTGCTCGACCTGCGCGTGATCACCACCGGGATCAAAATCATGCTCGGTTTCATCGGATTGCTGACCCTGGGCATCGGTGGCGTCGGTCTGATGAATATCATGCTGGTCTCGGTAACCCAGCGCACCCGTGAAATCGGGGTTGAAAAGGCCCTGGGTGCGCATCGCTGGCACATCCTGTTCCAGTTCCTCGCCGAAGCCATGGTGATCACGGCTCTGGGCGGATTGCTGGGGGTGGCCTTCGCCTACCTGGTTTCCTGGTCAGTCCCCTCCCTAACCCTGTGGAGTGCATTTCAGGAGGGCGCCGACGAAGGTGACATTCACCTGAAGATCGACGCCGCAACTCTCATCTGGTCCACCGGCATTCTCAGCTTCGTGGGCATCGTCAGCGGTATGCTGCCCGCCATCAAAGCCGCCAGCCTGGATCCCATCGAAGCGCTCCGGTACGAATGACCGAGAACTGAAAACTGGGATCTGACAACTGGGTCTCAGACCTCGATCAGCCTCGCGCACATTGCGGTGACTCCCGTTAGAATCATGTCGTGATCTCGGACCCAGGCCGCCTCGAGCGTGTGCTCGCCCAACTCGCCCTTTACGAGCATCCTCTTCTCGATTTTTCTGCCCGGGCCAAGGGTGACGCGGTGGAAGTGATTATTCAGTTCAAGTCGCCGCCTGTGCCCGTGCATACCTATTACTTCGAACTTCATCCCCGCGATCTGGATCATCCCCAGTTCGAATGGGCCTTTCAGCGCCAGCTCTACGACTGCCTGCACGACTACCTGGTCGAGATGTTCATCCGCACGCCCCAGGACCGGGCGGAGCGCCAGCGGAAGGGCTTGTGAACCTGCGCCGCATCATCGCGCGGGAAATTAACGAGCGCGGGCCCATCCCGTTTTCTCGATACATGGAGTTGTGCTTGTACCATCCCGAGCTGGGTTACTACTCGCGCCCTGCCGAAAAGTTTGGCAAGGCTGGCGACTTCTACACCTCGAGCGACGTTCACGCTGTGTTCGGACGCCTATTGGCTCGACAGCTCGAAGAAATGTGGCGACTGTTCGGGTCGCCTGCAGGAATTGAGATTCTGGAACTCGGCCCGGGCCGGGGCTTGTTCGCGCGGGATGTGCTCACCTGGTCCGAGAAGAAGTTTTCCGCATTCTTTCATGCGCTGCATTATTCGCTGGAGGAGCGCTCCTCCGGGTTGCAGGCGCGGCTGAAAGAAACTTTGGGTAGTTTTGTGCAAACCGGTAAGGCGTCCGTGGCCGGGGAGCTCGCACCGACAAATGAGCGAGTCGCTGAGGCCCCCCTTGTCATCTTCGCCAACGAATTCTTCGACGCACTCCCGGTCGAGGTCGTAAGCAAGCAGGGATCTCTCCGCATCTCCGTTCAGGACGAGCGTTTCATCGAAACCTGGGTCCCGCCCTCGACAGAGGAACTCGAATTTCTCGACCGCTACAGCGTTCATCCCGAGCCGGGAGAGCGAATCGAAGTCCCGCTGCTGGCTCAGCGTTATATGTCGCGTCTCACAGCATCAGTGGGCAGCGGCATCATGGTCGCGATTGACTATGGCTACACCCGGCAGGAACAACTCGCAGGCCGCCATCGCGGCACCCTCATGGCCTACCGTCAGCACTCTGCCAGTCCCAATCCCTACGAAGCTCCGGGCGAGCAAGACCTCACCGCGCACGTGAACTTCACCGCCCTGGCGGCAGCGGCGGAAGAGAACGGAATGCGAGCGCAGCCGCTGCTCACTCAGTCCCAGTTCCTCATGGGCATTGGGGAGGAAAATCAGTTTGCCGATGCCTTCGAAGATTGCCGTCTGCCCCAGGAACGGGCCAAAGTTGCCTTGCAGCTCAAGCATCTGGTGACTCCCGCCGGCCTGGGGGAGACCTTCCACGTGCTGGTTGCGAGCAAAGGACTGGATCCCGAACAAGTCGCTGCGTTGAGCGGGCTGTCCTTCGCGCGGAGCAGGTTATCGCCCATCGCATGAGACGGAAGTTCCCTGTGCATGAGAATCTTTCATGCCGCAGTCATGGTTCCGGAAGTCGCGCCTGAACATCTATGAAGGAGTGCGGCAGGAAGGAGATCCAATTGGAAACCAGCGCCCGCCCGCCATCCTGGAAAATCCTGCTGGCTTTCGGTGTTATCTACTTCGTCTGGGGATCGACCTTCCTGGCGATCCGCGTGGGCGTGCGGGAGGTCCCGCCATTCCTGCTGGCGGCGGTGCGCTTTTTCGTCGCTGGCTTGGTCATGTATGTGTGGTTGCGGCTGAAGGCTACCCCGCCGCTGACACGGCGTGAATGGGTCGGAGCCACCGGGCTCGGGGCGCTGATTTTCGTGCTCGACTACGGCTGCCTGTTCTGGGCCGAGCAGCGCGTGCCGTCGGGCATTGCCGCGGTGGTGTTGGCCACCATCCCCGTATTCATCACGCTGATGGAAATCGTATTCCTGCGCACCCAGCGCCTGACCATCCGGCTCGGTCTGGCCCTCGTGGTGGGCTTGCTCGGGGTGGCGGTCCTGATGAATCATTCTTTCGCGCTGGGCGAGGCGCCCGTCGACCGGGCCGGCGCCCTGGCTCTGCTGCTGGCTGCATTCACCTGGTCGATCGCCACGATTCTTACCCGGCGCGTTCCGCTTCCAGCGTCAAAGCCGATGAGCGCGGCCGCCCAGATGTTGACCGGAGGAGCCCTGCTCTTTGTACTGGCGGCAGCTACCGGTGAGTTTTCCGGCTTCCGTGTGCAGGCCGTTTCCTCGACCGCCTGGTTCGCCCTTTTTTATCTGATCATCGCGGGCTCGATTGTGGGCTTCACGGCTTACGTCTGGCTGCTGCACTACGAGTCGCCCACCAAAGTGGGCACGTACGCGTATGTGAATCCGGTGGTGGCGGTGGCGATAGGGTATTTCGTTGGCGGAGAAACAATTCGTTCTCGAACTCTTTTGGGAACCTTGCTGGTGCTGGTGAGCGTAGTTGCGATCACGACGATGCCGAAGAGAAAGCTAGAAGCAGCGTCGTGGACGGAGGAGGCCCGAGAGCTGGCCGAGCTGTGAGAGGTAACTATAAATTGGGAACTTGGGCCGATACGGTCCCTGGCTACGGCCGCGTCATCTTCTCCGGCTCCATCAACTGATCGAACTCTTCGCCCGTCAGATGGCCCAGTTTCAGCGCAGCCTCGCGCAGGCTGGTGTGCTCCACGTGGGCGGTGTGGGCGATTTTCGCTGCTTTGTCGTATCCGATCTTTGGGGTTAGCGCAGTCACCAGCATCAGCGAGTTCTTCAGGTGCGCGGCCACCTTGGCCCGATCGACCTCGATGCCCTTCAGCATGTACTCGACATATCCGTGGCAGGCGTCGGTGATCAGGGTCACCGAATGCAGGAAGTTGTAGATGATCACGGGCTTGTAGACATTCAGCTGAAAGTTTCCCTGCGAGCCCGCAAACCCGACTGCAGCCGTGGCGCCATGGACCTGCACGCACACCATGGTCATGGCTTCGCACTGCGTTGGATTCACCTTGCCCGGCATAATCGAAGACCCGGGCTCGTTCTCGGGAATGGAGAGTTCTCCCAGGCCGGAACGGGGTCCGGAAGCCAGCCAGCGAATGTCGTTCGAAATCTTCATAAGCGAAGCGGCCAGAGTTTCCAGCGCGCCCTGCGCAAAGACGATTTCATCGTGGGCCGAAAGCGCGGCGAACTTGTTGGGATGGGAGCGGAAGGGAAGTCCTGAAAGTTGAGCGATTTTTGCGGCCGCGCGCTCCGCGAACTCGGGATGCGCATTCAGCCCGGTGCCCACCGCAGTGCCGCCGATGGCCAAATCGTAAAGGCCATCCAGGGCAAGCTCCAGGCGTTTGATATCGCGCTCCAGCAGACTGGCCCAGCCGCCGAATTCCTGCCCAAAGGTGAGGGGAACGGCATCCTGCAAATGGGTGCGGCCGATCTTGACCACGTCGCTGAATTCCCTGGCCTTGGACGCAATCGCGTCGTGCACGCTCTGGATCGCCGGAATCAGCGCGTTCTTCACCCGGTCGGCGGCGGCAATGTGCATCGCCGCGGGAAACGTGTCGTTCGACGACTGCGACATGTTTACGTCGTCATTGGGATGAATCGGCTTCTTCGAGCCCATCACCCCGCCCGCGATTTCAATGGCGCGGTTGGCGATGACCTCATTCACGTTCATGTTGGTCTGCGTGCCGCTGCCGGTTTGCCAGATGCGGAGAGGGAATTGATCCTTGAGCTTGCCCGCGATGACCTCATCCGCAGCTTGAACAATCAGCTTCGCCTTTTCGGGAGAAAGCTTGCCTAGGTCCTGGTTCACCAGTGCGCAAGCCTTTTTCAGGATGCCAAACGCCCGAATCAATTCCGGGGGCATGGTGTCGGGGCCGATGTCGAAATGCAGGAGGGAACGCTGGGTCTGCGCACCCCAGTAGACATGCGCCGGGACCTCGATTTGTCCCATGCTGTCGGATTCAATGCGCGTCTTCGGTTCCGGGGGCGCAGCCATGTGATGTTCCTGATGATTTCGTGTGGATGAAAGCAACCGGGCATTATAGCGCGGACAGGTTGGCCGATGCCGCGAGAGGCGGACGCAGAGCGATCGATTCCGCTACTTTGTCCCGATCACCACACTGAAGAATGTCGGCGGCAGCGCATGCATCTCGCTGTTGCGATACCCCGAGTTCCGGAACATCTGTTGCAGTTCCTTGAAAGTGTAAGCGTCGCCGGCCGGCGTTGCGGCAAGCATGATCAGGCTGAAGCTCGCGGGCAGTGGTGGCGAAACCCGGTCTTCATTGGGCACGAACTCCAGCAGCACCGCGCGGCCGCCGGGCTTCAACGAGGCCTGCACCTTCCGCAGCAGCTCTTCGCAGGTTGCCACGTCAAAGTGATGGAGAAAATTGATGATGAGCGCGATGTCGTAGTCCTGGCCATACTCCACGTCGAAGGCGCTGCCCGGAATGGTGTGATAGCGCCCAGCTACACCGGCCTTGGTCGCATTCTCGCGAGCCACCTCGAGCACGTTGGGCCAGTCCACCGCCCACACTTCTGCATTCGGATTGTGGCGCGCGATGGCGATGTCATACAGTCCATGCCCGACCGCCAGGCTCAGGACCTTCCATTTGTGGCCTTCTTCCGCCTTGAGCATTTTCGCCAGCAGTTCGGCCGGCATGGCCATCATCGGCGCCATCCCGCGGGCAAACTCGACCCACATGGGATTCTCCGGCGTCAGGCTATGCTCCTCGCTCACGGTTCCGCCCTTGCGCACGATCTCGGTGAGGTGCTTGTAGTTCTCCATGGTCTTGGGCAGATTCAGAAATCGCAGCGCGCCCCCCAGGTACGCCGGGGAACGCTGATCCAGAAACACCGCCGAGTCGCGGGTCAGGGCGTAGCGGTTGCCATCCTTGGTCAGAAAGCCGTTAATCACCAGGAAATCGCACAGAATGCGGGTGCCGCGCGCCGAAGCCTTGCACCGGGCGGCTATATCTTCCGCCGGCTGCTTGCCTTCGCCGATGGCCGTGAATAGACCCAGTTCGACGGCCGCTCGCAGCGCTTCCGTTTTATGAAAAGCGTTCGCCGTCTCAAAAAACAACTGTGGAGAGGGCGGTGGACCGACCTGCGCTCCAGACATTCCATGACCTCCGGAAAATGGTGAATTTCAAGCGCCGACATCTTACCCCGAAAAACTCGCCGCGAGCTATGCGGCCACGATCAGGTTCCACAGCCGCACGCGTGCTAGAATTCTTCACTTCACGAGACCGAAGTCGGCGCCTGCGCCGCGCGTCGGCAAGCTTTCCGCCGGACGGGACAACCATTTGGTGACCAGACAAATCTCCGGCATGGCTCAGCAGATTCCGGACACGCTCCCCCGCGCCCAGATCATGGGCGGATCGGACACCAGCTCCGACGTAATGGTCATCGGCGCTGGGCCCACCGGGCTGGCCTGCGCCATTGAAGCCCAGCGCTCCGGCTTCAAGACCATGGCCATCGACAAAGGCTGCATCGTCAATTCCATCTACCACTACCCGGCCAACATGTCGTTCTTCACCACGCCGGAGCTCCTGGAAATCGGCGACATTCCTTTTAGCACCGCCCATCAGAAGCCTACCCGGGAGGAAGCGCTCGAATATTATCGCAAGGTCACCGAGCACTATCATCTCGATGTCCGCCAGTACCAGTGGGTCACAACGGTAACCGGGACCGACGGAGCCTTTCAAATCACCGCGACTGACAGTGTCGGCCGAATCTACGATTACCGCACTCGCAAGCTGATTGTCTCCACCGGGTATTACGATCTGGCCAACCCCCTGAGCATTCCCGGAGAAGACCTGGCCAAGGTCTTTCACTACTATCGCGAGCCGCACCCTTTCTTCGACATGGATGTAATGGTGATCGGAGGCAAAAATTCGGCCGCCATCGCATCTCTCGACCTCTGGCGGCATGGAGCCCGCGTCACCCTGGTCCACCGTGGACCAAAGTTACACAATCACGTCAAGTACTGGATCCTGCCGGATATCGAGAATCGCATCAAGAACGGCGAGATTGCCGCCTATTTTCGCAGCACGGTCCTGGGGATCGATTCGGACTCGGTTCGCCTCGAGACACCGGAAGGCCCCCGCCGCATCAGGAACGATTTTGTCTTCGCCATGACGGGCTACCATCCCGACTACGATTTTCTCCGTTCCATGGGCATTGAGCTCTCCACCGAACAGTGCCGTCCGGTGTGCGATCCGGTCACCCTGGAGAGCAACGTTCCCGGAATCTACGTCGCCGGAGTGATCGTGGCCGGGTCGAGGACGAACGAAATTTTCATTGAGAACGGACGCTTTCACGGCCGCCAGATCGCGGCCGACCTGAAACAGAAGCTGGGAAACGCCTCATAGCCATTGACGAGCGTCCCAGCCTTAAGCGAGCCTGACTTCTTCTTCGCCCAACTGCTGATTGATCAGACGCGCCACCAGCGCCTTGAGTCTTTCCTTGGTCTTGGACAGCACAAAATCCTGCTCCGCCTCCGACCAATCCAGCTTGAAACTTGTGGCCAGCGCCGAAATCCAGATTTGCCGGACCGGAGCATTGGGAGAAATGACAAACTTGCTGCCGTCATCGAACGAAACATGCAGCGCGCCTGACTGGTCCTCCACTTCGATGTCGGACGACTCCTCGGCCTGCATGAGTGCCTTCTTCAGGGATTCAAGCGCGGCATCGGCACGCTTACGAAAATCATTTTCATCAAGCATGGGTAGATTATAGTCGTTGGTCGCTGGCCTCGATCTCCGGTTTTTGAAGTTGAAAATTCATCCGACGACTGTTGGCCGAGGATGAACGGACAACGACCAACGGCCAACGACGTTAGCCGACGACCAAAGACTCTTAGCCATGGACCCGCAACCCGAACGCGCCGCGACTTCCATCTCGCTGGCGGCATATCTGCGTTTGCTGCGCGCCAACCGCAACTTCCGGCGACTCTGGCTGGCGCAGATCGTGAGCGAAATCGGGGACTGGTTCTACACTCTGGCCATTTACAGCCTGCTGCTGCAGTTGACCGGCCGCGCCAGTTCGGTCGGGCTTGCCCTGGTGCTGCAAGTCCTCCCCCAGACTCTCATCGGCCCCGCTGCCGGGGTCATCAATGATCGGGTGCGCCGTAAACAGGTCATGATCGCCGCCGATCTGGCGCGCATGGCCATCGTCTTCGCCATGCTGCTGGTGCGCTCCCGCTCCACGGTCTGGCTGGTCTATCCCCTGCTTTTGCTGGAAACCTTGATGGCTGCGTTTTTTGAGCCGGCGCGCACGGCAGTGATTCCCAACATCGCCGCCCGCGAAGACGTAATTCTCGCCAACACGCTGTCCTCGGCGACCTGGTCGGTAAATCTGTTGATCGGCGCCTCGGTGGGCGGAGTCGTTGCTGCCCTGCTCGGACGTGACGCCGTGTTTGTGCTCAACGCAGCGTCTTTTCTGGTTTCGGCGCTGCTCATTCGGGGCATGAAGTTCGACGAACCGCACGCCGAGGGAGCTCCTCCATTGCGCGCCCGTGACGCCCTTGACTTCTCTCCGGTGCTGGAAGGTGTGCGCTATGTCCGCAAGCACCCGCGCCTGCTGCCCACAGTGTTTGCCAAAGCCGGCGAACTCATGATCGGACCCAGTTGGGTGCTGTTTACGGTCATGGGAAACCGCTATTTCCACGTGCCCCTGCGCGGAATCGATCCCCAGCGCGGCGCGATCCTGGGCATGAGCTTGTTGCTGGGGGCGCGCGGCATCGGCGCCATCATGGGTCCGCTGTTTTCGGCTCGCTGGGGCGGGCATTCCGATCATCGCCTGCGTCTGGGGATCTTGTTCGGGTATCTCATCATCGGCGTGGGCTATTTTGGCCTGGGCGTCTCGCCCAATGTGTGGCTGGCGTGCTTGTGCATTACCCTTGCCCATTCCGGTGGCTCGACGGTCTGGGTGTTTTCGACCACGCTGCTGCAGCTCAACACCGAAGATCGCTTCCGGGGACGTGTTTTCTCTACCGACCTGGGTCTTTCCATGCTGACCATCGCGATCGGCGCCTATGTCTGCGGAATGCTTCTGGACCGGGGCGTCTCCGCACGCGTGGTAGCCTCGGCGACCGGCCTGCTCATGCTTCTCCCCGCGATCCTGTGGGCCTGGGCGATGAGTTTGGGGAAGAACGAGTCCGCTGGTCTGGCGGCGGCAGACTAAAACGTGAGGACACAAATGATAGACGGAGGTCAGCAATGAATTTCGGCCGGATCGTATTCAGAATTGCAGGCATCTGGGGCATATTGACCATCCCCCCGCTGTACTTTATGTTCGACCTGATTGGGCGCAATGATCCGCCGCCGATTACCCATCCGGGCTTCTTTTACGGATTCGCAGGCGCCGCGTTGGCCTGGCAGATCGCCTTTTTCGTCATCGCTTCGGACCCGGCCCGCTACCGGCCGCTGATGATTCCTTCGATGATTGAGAAATTCAGCTACAGCGTGGCGGTCATCCTTCTGGTTGTGCAGCACCGCATGCACCCGGCGGACCTGGTCTTTGCCGGTACGGATTTCCTGTTGGGAGTTTTGTTCGTGATTGTGTACTTCAGGACGCCGGCACGCGCGGCGTAAGCGGGCCCCTACGGATAAAGCTGATCAATCTTCGCCGCCATGATGAAGTCGCTCTGCGTCAGGCCGTCGATCTTGTGTGTCCACAAAGTAATTTCCGCTTTGCCCCAGGCGAGCAAAATGTCGGGATGGTGTCCCTGCTGCTCGGCCACGTTCCCCACCCGGTTCACGAAATCGAGCGCCTGCTTGAAGTCCGGGAAGGTGAAGGTCCGGCTGATGTGGTGCTCTTTCTCAACCTTCCATTCGGGCACGAGCTGCTGGATTTGCTTGAGCTCGACTCCCTTCACCGCAGGCACGCCCCCACGGCAGGGAACACAAGTCTGGTCGGCAAGCTTTTCGGTCATGGCCGTTTCCTATTCTACTGCGGCGGGCGCATGTCTACCTGACCTACCGGACATTCGCGCACGCTCCGGGTACAGCTCTGAAACTGCAGATTTTTGTCCAGGCAAACTTCCACGCTCACCAGATCACTGCCGTGGCAGGAGATACGGAACGCCTGTGGCGGCGCGCTGTTCACGTCAGCAAAAGTTTTTTCGATATCCGATACATCGGCCTGCTGCTCGTGGTCCAGGCTGCGATACGGATCCGGTACGTGGATCTTCCTGAAAGCCTGCTCAACCTGGCTGAAATAGTCCTGTGCCGCCAGGCCGGTGCAGGTGCCATGCTTCTGCCATTCGTGCTGGATCAGGCTGCGGCTGGGCATGAAGTTCATCATGTGATCGACCGTATCTGTCGCTACCGGTGAGGCGGTCGAGCATGACATCGGCGGAGGCCCACTGTTGGCCTGCGGCCAAAGCCCATGCAGCACAAACGCCGTGTGCCCGCCCGTCCGGCACTCGCTGGAATGGTCCGTGGGATGCCCCGCGCAGTAGTTTGGCGCCCAGGAGAGCGAAAGCAGGTAGTAGTCAAAGTTCCCGCCCGATGAGGAATCATCGTCGTGCCGGTGATGGTGCTTAGCCAAGAGGAAGGGAGCGCATAGAAGCACGCAAACGAGAGTTGATGCGAGCAACGCCTTCATGCGTCTTCTTTCGCCCCTTGTGGGATGAGAGCTAATGGCTGAGAGCTTACGCCTGCCCTAGAACGGAATATCCTCGTCCGTGATGGGCGCCGATCCCGCGGCGGCCGGTTCGGGTTCCGGGGTGCGCTGGTCAAAACCACCGCCCGCGGCTGCGCCGCGAGCATGTCCGCCGGAGCCTTCTCCGCCGCCCTCACCGCGCCCGCCCAGCAGAATCAGGTCGCTGGCCACGACCTCGGTCATGTATTTTTTCTGGTTGGTCTGCTTGTCGTCCCAGGACCTGGTTTGCAGGCGGCCTTCGATGTAAACCTTGCCGCCCTTCTTCAGATATTCACCCGCAATCTCCGCCAGCCGCTGCCACAGCACTACGTTGTGCCATTCGGTGCGGTCCTGCCACTCGCCGTTCTTGTCTTTGTAGCGCTCGTTCGTGGCCAGAGTCAGCTTGGCCACGGGCGTGCCGCTGGGGGTGTACTTCACCTCTGGATCCTTGCCAAGATTGCCGATCAGCTGAACCCGATTAAGACTTTTGCCTGCCATAAAGTGCTCCTTCCGCCCTGACCGATTGAGTTGAAATCACGGAGCCGGGAACCATGCCTGGGATTCATACCTTTGGTTGTATCGAAGGGCTGGAACGCCACTATACCAGAAAGTCAGAACGTTCGATGCTCGAGGGCCCAGATCCGGGGTCAGGCGGCCCTCTGCGTTATAATAATGGCGATGCCTGCTGAACCTTTCAGGGGAATCGTCGGGATGGTGCCCGACGAGTTCAAACACGAGCCGCGATCCAAAGGTCTCCTCACCGCGCGCAAGAAAAAACCCAAAGAACTGGCTGTCATCACGGAGTGCTGCACCGGCTGCGCCGGCTCTCCCGCATGTGTGGAATATTGCCCGGTAGAGGACTGCATGTTCTGGGTTCCGGATGAGGACCATCCCCCCTTCGGCCGCATCCAGGTGGACCCTATTCTCTGCATCGGCTGCAACAAGTGCACCAGCAAAGGCCCGGAGGGTTCCTTCCTCGACGGTTGCCCTTGGGATGCGATCGTGATGGTAGATACGGTCGAAGTGGAGAAAGAAGTCGGAGTGATGCCCTTCTAGCCAGACCCACGAACTGAGAACTGAGAACCAGCACCTGAGAACTGATACTCACTCCCCGCGTCACCTTGCTTTGGATGCGCTTTCCTGAATCGCCCTTTCCGTCTCCACCGCCTGCTGCCGAACGTGATCTGGAATCTCGGGCAACTCACGCTCATAAGGCCGGATCGCTGGAATATCTTCCGGCTGGCCAATCAGGTAGAGGGCGCGTAAAGCCTCCCACACCTGATCCATTCCCGGATCCAGCGTAGCGATCTCGTCCCCGGCTGCAACGGTCTGGCCCGTTCTTACCGGCAACGCCCGCAGCCGGCCGCTGATGGGCGAACGCACCTCGGTGATTTGTCCGCCGGAGTCCAGCTTGGCGACAATCCCGCTCTGATGAATCGCCGTTCCCACGGTGCTGGCATCTGTGATCGTCCCCGCCTGGGGCGCGATAACCTTCGCCGGCTGCAGCAGCGCCGCAATCTGCGGTCTGCCGCTGGCATCGCCGAAACGCACCAGGGAGAGCGCCGCATTGCCCCGCACCGTCAGCGAAGGGTCGTTCAGCATTTTGAGCAGCGCTTCGTGGAATCCCGCGCTGGCCGCCTCTTTGCTCGTAACGTCCTGGCCCATGACCCAGGCATCGGTGTTGCGCACTTCCTCGATCGGATAAGACGCCAGACGAATTACCTCGGGATACCAGCGCGTAGCGGTCGCGTCCTGCCGCGTCAGCCGCTCCCCGATCTGAACCAGCGCATGCTGGATGTGGCGCGGCTTTTTGTCGTCCTGCAGATATTCATACAACTGCTTGTCCGAAAGCTGCCGCCCGAACCAGGTATTCCACCAGAACAGAAAGGGCATGAGCACGATCAGCCACCCGGTGGCGAAAAAAATCAGCCGGTTGCGGGTGGACATACGCGGTTTGACGGGAAGAATGGCGGATTCTGTGCCGGGCGGCGAGATTTCAGCAGAAGAGTCTGGAAGAGCTGACATGCTGCGATCCAGGAAAACTATATCAGAGCACACGGCCTTGACGCCGAAGAGGAAACCAGAGTCGCTCCCATGAAATAGCCGTGCAATTCAATGCGGGTTATTCCACCACATCCGCATCCAGCACGCGGTCCTGCTCCAGGTAGTGGGAGACGGCGTACTGCGCCAGCAACGGCGTTTCCAGCCGGATCTCGGCCCCGATCCATTCGCCGTTGGCGTGGGGAGCGTTGAGGGCGTGCTTGCAGACTCCACTCGATCCGAATTTCGGCCCGAAAGCCGCGCTCTGGATTTCGTCAAATTGGCGAAGTTTGCGCCAGGCCTCGTCCCCAACCGTGCCGGAGACATCGATCTTGAGTTTCACAATCGTCATAATCTATTTTTCACATGGCACGGAGTCACAAAGAAAAAATAAGAAGGTCTTCTCCGTGTCTCTGTGTCTCCGTGGTGAACCAACCAAATCAAGCGGCAAACAAGTGATACAGCATCACGTACACAATCACGCCGGTCACTGACACGTACATCCACAACGGGAAAGTCCAGCGGGCAATAGCGCGATGGCGGTCAAAACGCTCTCTCAGTGCCCGGCTCAGCGTGATGATCACCATGGGCACAATCACTACCGCCAGTATGGTGTGCGAAATCAGAATCGTGAAATACAAAGGGCGCGACCAGCCTTGTCCCTGAAAACGTACCGATCCCACATGCGCGTGGTAGTAGAGATAGAAAGCCAGAAACAGGCTGGAAGAAATCAGGGCCGTGATCATGACTGCGCGGTGAGCCGCCATCCGGCCGCGTTTGATGTACGCCCTGCCCACCAGCAGCAGCACCGCGCTGGTGCCATTCAGCACGGCATCAATCGCCGGAAACATGGCGTATTGTGCGGGGACCTGCATCATGCAGCGGGCTTGGTGCTGCGACGGTTGACCATGACGAATGAAAGTCCGAACATGAGGGCGGAGAACAACACCAGAGTCGCCAGCGATGACGCTAGCGGAAACACCGCCGGGCTGGCCGGATAAAGCACCTCGCGCAGCGCCTCCACTCCGTACGTCAGCGGGTTGATTCGGATCAAAAGCCGGATCCAGCCGGAAGCTCCCGCCAGGGGGAACAGCGCTCCGGAGAGCAGCCAGAGCGGAATCAGAAACAGGTTGATGATGGCATGAAAAGACTGTGTGGAATCCATGCCCCACGCGATGGTGAAGCCCAGCGCGGTCAGGGCAAAGGACACCAGGAACACGGTGAGCACCACCAGCAGAAAGTCCGTAAGCCCGAGATGCACTCCCACCAGCGGCGCAAATGCCAGAAAGATCAGACCTTGAATTGCGGACAGGGTGGTTCCGCCTAGCACCTTTCCCAGGACGATTGCGGACCGTGGCACCGGCGCCACCAGCACCGACAATAAGAAACCTTCCTTGCGGTCTTCAATCACCGACATCATGGTGAAGATCGAAGTAAACAACACAATCATGATCAGCGCGCCCGGGTAGAAATAGTCCAGATAGTGCTGCTGCCCGGCGGCGTCGCCAGAACGAAATGAGCTGCCGAAGCCCGAACCGATCACCACCCAGAACAGCAGGGGCGAAGCGATGACCCCGACCACCCGGGCGCGCTGGCGGTAGAAACGCACTAGTTCCCGCCACCAGAGCGTGAAAGCAGGCAGCATGACGCCGCTAGTGGGGAGAGCGTGTGCCGGCAAAGCTGCGGTCTGAGTGACCATGTCAGTTCGATTTCTGCGCCTGGGGCGCGTTCCTGGTTGCGAATTGACGCCGGAGTTCCAGGAACGCGTTCAAGAACAGCACGCCGGAGAGCGTGAGCAGAATAATGCTCATAAAAAGACCATCGACGGTTGTGATCATGCCATTCATGACAATCCGGACTACACCGGCCAGGGGAACCAGTCCCAGAACAATGGAAAGCACCAATATCATCGCCCGTCCTCGGGTTTCGTTTCTTCCGTCCAGAACTTGTGACCCGTGCGGTGGATGAAAACATCTTCCAGCGCCGGCTTGCTCACCGAGATCGCCTGAATCTCGCCGGGAAAAGCTTCCACCACATCGGTGATAAATCTGTGCCCATTCTCCCGTTCCAGCCGGACTTGCCCGGCAAGCACTTGCGCCTCCACGTTGAAGCGGACGCGAATTCGTTCCGCCAGGGATTCTGCGTCCTGAGCGTCAAGCAGGATCACGTCACCGCCGATTTCGCGCTTCAGTTCGGCCGAAGTTCCGATCGCGACCAGCTTGCCTTCATTGAGGATGGCGAGGCGGTCGCAGTGCTCCGCTTCTTCCATCAGGTGGGTGGTCACCATCACGGTGACTCGTTCTTCATCGCGCAAAATCCGCAGATATTGCCACAGGTCGCGCCGCGCTCCGGGATCAAGCCCGGTGGTGGGCTCATCCAGCAACAGTACCGCGGGATGATGCAGCAGCCCTTTCGCCAGTTCCAGCCGGCGCTGCATCCCGCCGGAAAAGGTTTCCGCCTTTTCCCCGGCGCGATCGGCCAGCCCAACCCTGCCCAGCATTTCTGTAATTCGTGACTTCAAGGCCGCGCCACGCAATCCGTATAGGTGGCCCTGGTGCCAGAGATTTTCCCGCGCGGTAAGCTTCACGTCGATGCTCTGCGCCTGGAACACGACTCCAATCTGGCGACGCAACGATGTGGGATCCTTGGCCACCTCGTAGCCCATGATTACCGCGCGGCCGCCGCTGGGGAGCATCAGGGTCGAGAGGATGCGGAACATCGTGGTCTTACCGCTGCCATTCGGTCCCAGCAGTCCAAACAGTTCGGCGGAACGCACGTCGAAGGAAACTCCGTTCAGGGCGCTGCGGCCGTCATAGCGGTGAACCAGATTCTGAACCGAGATCACCGCGGGAACGGCTGGCTCGGCGCTGGGAGGCGAATCAGCCGAGGCGTAAACGGGGGCTTTGGATGCCACAGGGTATTCTATCGTAACGAGCTGTTTGCGCCGGTTTAGCTGTTCCAGCCCCGGCAGGCCGGCGGCAAAACGCTACAGATTCTTGTTGATCATCAGGGCAAACAGCAGCGGCAAATAGAAGACTGTCGCTTGCAGGAGCTGTCGCGCCCGCTGCTTGGAGCGTGCCGTGCTGGGCGCCAGGTTCAAGGCCGCCAAACGCCATCCGAAATAGAACAACGCCAACCCCAGCGCCAGTGCGCCTGCCAGGTACAGCCTGCCGGACATGCCCAGAAATGTGGGCAGCAAACTGATCGGAATGGGCGCTACGGAGTAAAGCAGAATTTGACGCGTGGTGGACTTGCCATCCGCCTCCACGACCGGCAGCATGCGGATGCCACCGTCTTCGTAATCCTCCCGGTAGAGCCATGCGATAGAGAAAAAATGCGGAAACATCACCAGCGCGCCCCACTCCAGGCGGCCACGAGCGGCGGTCCAGCCCAACACGCCGGGCATGGCTCCCGGAAACGCGCCTACGCTAGTGCAGATCGGGTGAACCTTCTCAACGGAGTATACGCTGCGAGATAGACGGCCGATGTAACCAGCGCCAGCCAGGCGGTTAGAGGGTTGAGGGCCAGGCCCAGGTAGAGTGCGCCGCCGACTGTCATCCCGGTGCCCACGAGGGTAGAGTGCAGCAGGCTGAAACGTCCTGCCGGGATCGGCCGTCGCGCGGTGCGGCACATGTGGCCGTCAGTCTCCCACTCCATCACTTCATTCAGTGCAGCCGTGCCCCCAGAAACCAGGCCAATCCCCAGCAGAGTGTGAAACAGGGACCAGGAAAACCAGGAGACGCCTGACTTGAGGGCGCCAAAATAGTAGCCGCACCACGCAGTCATGATGATGAGCGTGGTCACGCGCAGCTTGGTCAATTCCGCATAGTCGCGCGCCATCGTCAGCGCGCCGCTGCGAGGGACCACCAGAGGTTGGATTGCCGTGCTCATGCGGCCACCGGCTTTCGTTTCCGCTCCGGAACACGCTCGTCCGCCGCCGCTGGCACGTAACGCCATACTTGAACCGCCAACACGACGGTGGTCGCCAGCAGCCAAGCTCCTACGGCAACGTGGGCGACGGTTGAGGCTACCATGGGCAGCTCCGGTTGTACTGCGTCATGCCCCCAGGCCACCCGCGTCAGAAAAGCGACGAAGCCTAGACATAGCTGGGCAATCATGAGCGACAACATAGTAACAGCGGGGCCCCGGACCGAGTCGACTTTCGAGTAGCGCGACAATGCCCGGATGAATGTCCAGGACAACACCACCGCCACAGTTACCGCATTGAGAACATGCGGCCACCAGCTCAGGCCGTGATGGCGAAACATCGCGCCCAGAATCAACTGGACATAGAGCACAAGAATCGAAAGCGCGCACAACGTGAACAGGCTGGGCCGCTGCTCATCGACTTCGACTCGCGGGACGTCCTCCACCCACCGCCGGCCGGTGAACATTGCGATCAGTACCACCACACAGAAATATGTCTGCGCCAGTGCGGCATGCGCGGATGAGATCGCCGGAGGCAGGAAGAAAAGCACCGTGAGTCCGCCCAGAATACCCTGCGCGATCACCAATCCCAGGGCCGACACGCCCAGATACTTCATCCAGCGGCGGCGGTCGGAGCGCCAGGTCCAGATCGCCAGAATGATGGTCAGGAACCCGACAAACTGGGCGATCATGCGATGCGTGTGCTCGAATCTCACTCCGCCCACCAGATGAGGGATCTTGTAGAGGGAACCGAATGAAGTCGGCCAATCGGGCACGGACAGGCCGGCGTCGTTGCTGGTCACCAGCGCACCGGCAATGATGAGCAGAAAAGTCACGGACGCCGTAAAGACGGCGAATCGGTGATGGGCCGGGTTGTACGGCACGGCAACGGCCTGCAGAAGAGGCTCCTTGGAGATTTATGTAGCGCCGGCATCTTGCCAGCTGTCCTGGGGCATCTTGCCTCCGCGCGGTGGGCGGGACGCCCACGGGACAGCCGCCGGGACGGCGGCGCTACCTCAATATATTTACGGTTTGAAGCCCTGGTCCACCGTCTTGCTGTCTTTGGCGGCCAGCGTGATTTTCTGAGTTTGCTCGCCCAGTTTTTCCTGGACAAACGCGAGGGTGTAGTCGCCCGGCGGCAGGCCCTTGATTTCATACTTGCCGTCGGCTCCCGTCACTGCGTAGAACGGCGTCTTCACCACGTTGACATACATCTTCATCCAGGGATGCTGGTTGCACTTCACCGGCAGCATGACTTCTTCGCGGGCGAAACTCTTCTCCAGCGCCGCTGCTTTGGGTGGCTGGGACTCGTTCCACTCCCGGTTGTCCTTTGGAGTCGGGTGAATGTTGTGAGTGGTGTCGTCGTCATTCTTGATCTCGATGTTCTGCCCGGTCATCACGCCCAGTACGTGCGGATGATACTGGCAGCCCTTCTGGTCAATCGTCACCGAATCTTTGGGAACGTCGAAGCTGCGATCTCCCAGACCCTCTTTGACGTAAACGAAGACATTGGCCAGCTTGCCGTCATTGACCACGACAGTTTCAGCCGCGTTGTTGCCCTTGCAGGCCGCGTCCTGGCTCATGTCAATTTTCTGTGCCTTCGGGGCCGCGCCTCCGAAGGTCACAGTGCCGCTCACGCTGGCGGCCGTAGCCGGGTCAATCGGAGTTGCAGTTGCTGCCGGCTTTGCTTCTGATGTCGGTGAGGTACCCTGCTCTTCGTTGGTGTTTTCCTTCTTGCTGCAACCCGCCAGCATGCCCACTAGGCCGAGCAGGAACATTGCCGCCCATAGTTTCTTATTCATTATGTCGCCCTCTCCTCAGGTGTGAGTCTCTAAACCGAATGTCTGTTCGCAGAACGCCGTGGGCTCTTGGTCGTTGGCTAAAATCAACGCCTGTAGCTAGAGGCCGACGACCAAGGGCCAAGGACCAACGACGGAGCCAAAGCACAACATTCTACCGCGAACCACCGTTGCCTGCCGCCGAGGCCTGACTGGCCTGTTTCTGCGGGCCTGGCGGTTGAACTGAGGCCTGGCTGCGTCCCTTCGAAGCCGCCACCCGCCGCTGTTCTTCCGGCGTGAGCTGGAAAATGTAATCCACCAGCAGCTTGCTGTGGTCTTTGTCGTAGCCCTTGAAAGAAGGCGGAGTGGGACCGGAGAACACCCAATGCTCATTTTCCCGCCGGAACAAACCCGACGGCATGGCGGTTCCCGGACTGATGGCTTGCGGGTCAATGATCCATCGCTCCACCCAATCCGGTTTCAGACGCTCCTTGGCCAGCAGGAAGTTAGGCGCGGTCGCGATCTTGTCGTGCTGCGGATCGCCCGTAGCATGGCACTTCAGGCAAGGGGCTGCCGTGCTCGAGAACAGGCTGCGCGCCATATCGCTTTCTTTGGTCGTAAGTACCGGTACCTGCTCCGGAATGTAGGGCATGGGCTGCTGCGATATCGCCTGGAAGAAGCGCACCAGCTTGCGCAGTTCGTTGTCCGAAAACGAAAACGTCGGCATGCGCACTTGCAAATACGGCCGCACACCATTGCGGTTCGTGTCCGTCGTGCTCAGCGATGGATTAGAAAGGAATCGCCGCAGCCACTCAGGGTCAACCCGCGCCCCTTCGGTCAGCAATTTGGGGGGCAACTGCTCCTGCACATCCTGATAACGCTTCATGCCCATCAGGATCGTGCTCTGGTCGGGCGTGAACTGGTGGCACCCCACGCAGTTGTATTTCCGGACAATCCACCAGCCTTCCTGAATATCACGCCGCGAATCCCCGGGTTTATACTGATAACCCGGGGGCAGGGAACTCTCTTCGCTGCCCAGCAGGAAGGTAGTGAGGTCCTGAATCTCCAGTTTGGAGAGATGGAGATTAGGCATGCGGAGAGCTTCTGTCTCCGACTTCACCTTGCCCTTGTCGTAAACATTCGGCTCAGCCAGTTTGTGCTCGAAGAAACCCTTGTGGTCATACCAGGGCTCCTTGGCTGGCCCCTCGGGCAGGCGCACCAGATCTTCCGGATCGGTGATCGGTTCAGACCCCTTGCCGCCGCGCCGCGCCACTTCAGTGAACAACGCGAAATCGAGACGCTCGATGGGCTTGCTGCCTTCGTAGGTCAACTCGGTGCCGATGCGGCCTTCGTCCTCAAAGCCGGAAATCTCATGACAGCCGGCACAACCGTATTGCCGGATCCACTTCTTGCCTTCTTCTTTCAGCTCGGGATCGTCCATGAAGGTCGCCTGGGCATACTGGGACGGCTCCTGCTTCTTCTGCCCCATGAGGTACGTGGCGATGTCCGCCGCATCCTCCGGGCTCAGGCGAAGGCTGGGCATCACGGTCATGTTCTGCACCTGCAATTCGTGGCCATCGTTGGGGCACTGGCTGTGTTGCAGGTCGAACTGATAAGGCAAGCCTTTCTTGGCGTAATCTTCCGGTCCTATGTCCTTCTTCTCATAGGGACAGTAAGGCCGCGTGCGCTCGCGGGCGTTGTGAATCCAGCGCACCAGGTAGTCATAATTGGCCTTCTCTCCTACGCGAGTCAGATTAGCTGCGAAGGTACCACCCTGAGTTTGATCACCCTCGCCGATGGAGTGGCAGGCCAGGCATCCGCGGGTTTCGAACAGTTGCTGGCCGTGCTCCGCGTTGCCGGGTTTTTGCTTGGGCAACGCATCCGTGAACCCCGATTGCCATAGATACGCCGAAATGGTTTGGATCTGATGGTCAGTCAGCCGGAAATTCGGCATCTTGGTGGTCGGCCGGAAATCGGTCGGCTTTTTCAGCCAGACCGGAATCCAGTTCCGGTTCAGCTTGAGCCGGACGTCTTTCAGGTTCGGACCGATCTTTTTCATGTCCTGCATCAGGCTGTGAGTCTGGAAATCAAGCTGCTGGATACGCCCATCGATCTTGCTGTTGGCCACTCTGAGCGCGACCGCCTGCTGGTTCAGCCGGTTGGCCTCGTCATTGCTGGCCGCGGCGTCGGCCTGTTTCATCAGGTCCGAAGCAACTTTCGAATTGTCGATCTTCTGCTGGTCAAACAGCTTCATCTGCTGCGCGATCGACGTCAGGTCTTCGGGTTCCTTGTCGTAGCCTTCGTAGCGATGGCAGCCCATGCATCCGCGCTGCCGGAAAAGGTATTTGCCGTCGGAGATATGTTCACCCAGCTCGCCGGCGGCCAGGTGCATGTCCGCGGCGTGGCAGGTCTGGCAGCCTGCTTCGGCGTTCTGCTTGGGAAACAGCGGCCACAACCAGTGCTCGTAGTTTCCGTGCGCTTTTTCGACGCTGGTCGTCGCCCGGCCATTCCCTTGATGACAAGGAGAGCAGCCAAATTTGTCGGGATCGTGCGTCTGCAGCAATTCCGGCTCGGGATGGCTGGTAAAGGCGCGGGCATACTCGTCAGGCTTCTTCTCGCCCTTGGGCGTCATGACTGCCGCCGATACCCGGATGGGCTCCCGGGCGTTCATATGGCACGATTCGCACCGGTCCACAATATTGGCCTCGGCCACGTTGATCTGCACAATCTTCGGATCCCACTCCACCGCCTTCTTTTTCAGGCCGTCGATCTGAGCCGGCGTCAGGTCGACCATATGGTCGGTCACGAAGGCGGACATCTTGGTGCTGGCCTCGGTCACTGGCTTCAACACCTCACCCAGTTCGGCGCTCACCTTGGTTCGCTGGTCCTTGAGCGAGTTGTAGGTCTCTTCCAGTTCCTGAAAGTTAAATTGCTGCCTGTGGCCATCGGGAAATTCCACCGTGGCCTTCTTTTTCTTATATTCGTCGATGTCCTGCTGCTTGCTCTTCTTGCCGGATGCGCTGGTTTCGGTCTCCAGTTCGTAGGTGAGCGCGTTCACGTAGGCCCGGCGGTCGGTGAAAACGTTCTGCACTGCCAGAATCGTGGCGCTCAAATCTGTGATCTGCTTCTGCAGGTCGTCCCGGCGGGGCTTGGCGGTTTCGTAGGCATCTTTGTAGGCCTGTTCCAGTTGCTGGTACTGCGAGTTCTGCTCAACTTCTTTTTGGGATTGCGATGACTTCGATCTCGATGAATTCAGGAAGGCGGTATAACGGTGCTTCCATTGCTGCTGAAAGAATATCCAGGGACGCTGCCCAAAGTTTTCGTCCCACAGCGCCCAAAGCAGGGTCGCCATGAGAATCAACATGGCGATGACGTAGTGCGCCGCGTAAGACTTGCTTACA
Source organism: Terriglobales bacterium (assembly GCA_035937515.1). GTDB lineage: Bacteria > Acidobacteriota > Terriglobia > Terriglobales > Acidobacteriaceae > JAIQFF01. The sequence continues at coordinate 149,356 of DASZHW010000170.1, forward strand.
ATCGGATCATTGTCGGACTCGGGCACCAAATCCTCCAGGATCAGACGTTGGTCCTTGGCCGTTGGTCGTTGGCTTACACCGGAATCCGTCGGCTTTGGCCAACGACCGCGGGCCAATGGCCAACGACTAAACGTTAAACCACGGCGTGATCCACACGTACTTGATATGCCATGCCAGCCGCAAAAGCATTTTTGCCGGCAGCGCCACCATGCTCAGCAGAAAAAACATCATGATGGAATACTGCAGCAGGCTCATGCGCTTGTAGTCTTTGGGGTTATAGCGGCGGAACAAGGCGTGAACGATGAACCCGCCCACGGCGTAAAAGCCTCCCACCACAATGCCCCCGAAAATCGCTTTTCCCAGGTTCGACGTGATCCCGAAAATATCGGGCAGGTCGCGGTTCACCTCATAAATGAGCCGGTTGTGATCCCAGGTCTGCCCCGGCCAGAACCACTGCCATCCCGGGCCGCGAATGAACGTGCCGATAATGATCATCGCCACCCACAAAATGATGAAGCCGAACAGAAACGTTCCGATGGAAAACTTGCGCTGCTTCCAGGTGTAGTAACCACTGCCCAGCGGGTTGGTGTCGATGTAGGGAATCACCATCAGCCCGATGATGATCAGTGTGGGCATGACCACGCCCGCAATCCAGGGATCGAAATACACCAGCATTTCCTGCAGGCCCAGGAAGTACCACGGGGCCTTGGCCGGATTCATCGTCAGGTTGGGATTGGCGGGTTCTTCCAGGGGCGCATTCAACGTGATCGACCAGACCATCAGAATGATGGTGACGATCATGGCTGCGAGAAACTCGATGCGGAGCAGGAACGGCCAGACATGGATTTCTTTCTGCCATCCTGGGCGGAAGGGCCAACTCTTGCGATGGTGGGTCTTGGCCATCGCCGGATTGGTCTCCAACTCCCCGATCAATTCGTCGTTGGCCTTGGCCTGCCTCCACGCCAGATAAATGTAGAAGACGAGCAGTGGAATCAGCCCCACGATGGGCACGTTGTCAGGCGCCGAACAGATCTCCCAAAGTTGTCGCCAATCCATAAGTTGCTCCACCGCTCGCGTGGGAACAGCCGCCCTCGGCTGTTCGGTCGAGCGAAGCTCGACAAGGTTTCTTACCGGCCACCAGCGCTGCCAAGCTGCGCTTGGCCCGACAGCCGAGGGCGGCTGTCTCCACGTGGTTCGTCTTACTTCTTCGGTTCTTTCACTTCCGCAGCCAGCATCACCGCCGCCGGTCCCGAAATCCCGCCGTCTTTCCGCACCCGCCAGAAGTGCACAATCATTAACACCGAAGCCACAATCGGAATTCCGATGCAGTGCCAGATGTAAGACCGCAGCAGCGCATTCGCATCCACGATCGAGCCCCCCAGCAGTCCGAAGCGGACATCGTTATATGGCGTCATGTGAAGCATGGCGCCAAACGGACCTTCGTGACCCAGCATCGGGGTGGCTCGCGCCATGTTCGTTCCTACCGTGACTGCCCAGAATCCCAGTTGGTCATCGGGAAGCAGATATCCGGTGAAGGAAAGCAGCAGCGTGAATACCAGCAGCAGCACCCCAATGTTCCAATTGAATTCGCGCGGCTTCTTATAGGACCCGGTGAGGAAGACGCGGAACATGTGCAGCCAGACCGCGATGACCATCAAGTGTGCCGCCCAGCGGTGCATGTTGCGCAACAGCTTGCCGAAGGGAACGTCGTGCTCGAGATACAAAACATCCCGAAACGCCTGCACCTTGCTGGGGTGGTAATAAAACATCAGCATCACCCCGGTGAGCGTCAGCACAATAAAGAGGTAGAACGTGATCCCGCCCATGCCCCAGGTATAGCTGTAGCGCACCGCATCGCGGTTGATCTTGGCCGGGTGCAGGTGCAGGAACACGTTCGAGAGCACGCCCAGGGCCCGGTTGCGCGGCGTGTCGTCATGCTTGTGGCGGAAAATCGAGGTGTAGACCTGGGTCTTGGTCGGATCCTTGAGGCCTTCGATCTGTTCCTTGGCCTTGGCCGGCATGTCCGTCTTGAGGGACTGGACGTCTTCTTTCACGCCCGCCTTCACCCGCTCCAGCAGGCCTACGCGATTGCCGTTTCCGTTTTCTTCAGCCATTGGACCTCTTCTCGTCTTCCGTATGGGCAGGTATCCTCACCGGCCCAGTCGAGCGCAGCTCGACAAATTTCTAAGTCGGCAAAAACGCCCCCGGGTCATTGAACGCGCTGGGCTGTCCCTTGGGCCACTGGTAGAGCTTTGAAACATCGACCAGAATCTGGCCGTCGGGAGCGATCTCCAGCCGGGCCCGGTCCATGGGACGCGGAGCCGGTCCTTCGAAATTGATTCCTTCGCTGTCGTATCCGCTGCCGTGGCAAGGGCATTTGAACTTGTTCTCGGCCGGCTTCCAGTCGGGAGTGCAGCCGAGATGCGTACAGCGCGCGTAAATCACGAAGATCCGGTCCGGCGTCCGATCCACCCAGATGCGGTACTTCTGCTGAAACTTGGTATCCACCCCCAAGCCGAAATCTGCCGGATAGCCGATCTTGAATGAGGTGGCCGGCTCGAAAAGGGTGCGAGGCAGAAAGAAACGAAAGAAAGCGATGAACCACGCAGTCATGAAGGCCGCGAACGCCGCCCACGCGAATCGCCGGCGGCTCTGATTGATCTCGTTATCTTCCGGACCCACCGAGGCTACGCCCGCGGAAGCCGCTGCTCTGGAAGTTCCCACCGCCGGAGTGCCGACGTAAGTGGACGACTCTCCGCCTCGCGAAACCGTTGCCGCCGCTGAGGGCGGGCCGGCAGTGGGGCGCGGAGCCGCGGCGGCCGGTTTGGCCGACGGAGCCGCAACCGCGGCCGGCGCAGCCGCAGCCGCCACAGGCTCACCCAGCAGGGCGGTCGCTTCCGCATCCGTCAGGGGCGGCAATCCTTTACGGCCGCGTCTTGCCTGTTCGGCGGCGATGGAGGACTTGCTCCACTTCTTACCCTCCGCCACCCATTTGGCCACTTCCGCACTGATGGGCCCACTGGGAGCGGCTGGAGTTGTCGCAACTGGAGCCGGGGTTCCCGCGCCAGCGGGCGGAGCGGCCGTCACTGCGGAAGCTGCGGAAGCGGCGGGTGCGGCGGGCGCGCTCACCGCAGCCGGTGCCGCGGGAACGCCGCCTTCCTCCCACGACATGGGTTGGCCGGCCTTGAGCGCCTCGATATCAGCATCGCTCAACAGCGGCAGGCCTTTGCGCTGGCGATACGCTTGCTCCATGCCGATCACGGAATTATTAAGCGCTGCGCGCGGCAGAGGCGGTAGATGCCCCAGAATGCCCGTCTTGGATTCGTCTGCCATCCCGTCCTTCACCCTTCGAATCTAACTACGGGAGCGTCAAACATCCTGCTTCTGAACGCTTTCGCCCGGAATATCAATCTGCGGCCACCAGGCGATGGCTCTCGCCGGCGTGACTCAACTCCCTATCCAAAGCGTCTTTCACCAGATCGGCCAGCGCCGCAATAAACGTCGGTGAATCGTTCAGCCCGGACGTCATTTCAAACTGCCTGATCCCCAGCGCCGCCGCTTGTTCCCGCGCCTCGTGATCGATTTCGGCGAGCGTCTCCACATGATCGGAAACGAAGGCAATCGGGACCACGCACATCTCGCGCACTCTTTCCGCCGCCAGATCGCGGATGGTTCGTCGCAAGGAAGGTTGCAGCCACTTGCTGGCGCCCACCTTGCTCTGATAGCACACCCGATGCCGGTTCGACCATCCTCCGCGTCCCATCAACCGCCCTACCGTCTCCTCGATCTGGTGCTGATAGGGATCGCCGTGTGCAATGACCGACAACGGAACGCTGTGCGCGCTGAAGACAATTTCCGGGTCGCTGGATTGAGGAAACCGCGCCAGCGCCTCGTCCACCTTCTCCACCAGTGCGTCCAGATAAAGCGGGTGGTGGTAAAACATCTCCACGCAATGTACCGCGATATCTTCGCGGAACAAGCGCTCCCATTCGTTCAGACTGCTGCCGGTCGTAGTGCTGGAGTATTGGGGATACAGCGGCAGAAGGACCACTTCATCGCACCCAGCGGCGCGCACCTGAGCAATCGCCTCGGCCGTGAACGGGTGCCAGTAGCGCATGGCCACGAAGCATTGCGCGTCCAGGCCGTCCGCGATCAGTTTGCTTTGCAGCGCCCGGGCCTGCAACTCGGTAAAACGTCGGATCGGAGAGGCTCCGCCGATCGCCGCATAGTGGTGCTGTACCTTCTTGGCTCGGGTGGTCGAAATCAGCTTGGCCAGGGCTTTGCGGCCCAGGCGAGCGAACGGAAAATCAATGATGTCGGGGTCGCAAAAAAGATTAAAAAGGAAAGGCTCAATCGCTTCCGGCGTATCGGGGCCGCCGAGCTGGAAGAGAACCACACCTACCCGCCGTTTTGGGTTAGCCATCCCCCGGGTTTCCTTGAGAACAGAGGATGTTACTCAATGAGTGGAGGCCACGTCAACGTGGTGCCAGACGGAAAACTAATTTTTTGGCGCGCGCCGGACTTCTACTTTCTCCCCGATTTCGATGCTCATCAGGTCTTCGCCCACTTCCAGTGGTCCGGAGTATGTTTTCCGCGTGTGCGCCACCAGTTCGGATGCGTCGAAGGGCACGACGTGCGAATAAACCGCCAGCTTGGGCTTGACCTGGCTGAAAATTGATCCTGCCTGTTCCGGCGTGGTGTGGTGATCGATCACTTTCTGCTTTTGCTCAGCCGTGTAGAGATGGTCGCTGGCTCGATATGCCTCAGGATCGAGCACCTCGTGAATCAACAGGTCCGTTCCCTGCGAGAACCGGATCAGATTCTCCGAGTACCGGGTATCTCCGGAGAACACCACCGAATGTCCGCCGTAGTCGATCCGGTACCCAAAAGCGGGCTTGACCGGAGCATGATCGACAGTAAAGGCGGTGACCTTCAAGTCACCGTTCTGGTAAACCACTCCCTGTTCGATGTTCTTTGCCACAACTACCACGCCTTGCGCCGGAAGCTTTTCATCCACATCGCGCCGGACGTGGATGTCGAATTGGTAGGCCTGCTCCAGATGCGACATCATTTCCTCCGTGCCCACCGGTCCCCAGACCCGGAGCGGTGTGCTCCTGCCAAAAATCCATCCGGTCAGGTACAGGTCAGGAATTCCGACGATGTGATCGGAGTGCAGGTGAGTCAGAAACAATGCCGTAACTTCGGCGAACGGGACCTTGAGTTGATACAGGCGCTGGGTAGCGCCACGGCCGCAGTCCAACAGCAGCTTGTCCTTGCCTGCTTCCACCAGGACGCTGGGGCCGAAGCGCTCCATGGTAGGACGCGGGTAGCCTGTCCCCAGAAGCGTGACCTTGAAATCTTGGGAGTACAGGGGAGCAGAGAAGACCATGCTCGCCGTCAGCGCGCACAGAAGCCTCAAACGCAGGCGGGCGGATGGCTGAAGGTGGCGGTCCATGAAAACTTACGCGTGCGACGACTCGGCCGCCGGCGCCACGTTGGAACCCGATTGCATGAACTGAATGACCGCGTCCGCGAACTCCGAGGTCCCCGCCTTCCCGCCCACGTCGCGTGTGCGTTTGTCATTGGTGCGGTACACCTTCTCCAGGCCATCGTGAATCATGGCCGCGGCCGCGTGCTCACCCAGGTGGTGCAGCATCAGTTGGGCGGAACGGATTACAGCCGTCGGGTTGGCCAGGTTTTTCCCGGCGATATCAGGCGCGGATCCATGCACCGCTTCGAAAATGGCGCAGCGGTCGCCCAGATTGGCGCTGGGCACAAATCCCAATCCGCCCACGAAGGCGGCGCAGAGATCGGAAATAATATCGCCGTACAGATTTTCCATGACCAGCACGTCGTACTGGTACGGATTCATCACCAGTTGCATGCAGGTGTTGTCCACGATGTGTTCACCGTAGGTGATCTCGGCATACTCCTTGGACACGTCGCGGCAACAGCGCAGGAACAGGCCATCCGACATCTTCATGATATTGGCTTTATGAATGGCGTGGACCTTCTTGCGATGGTTTTTGCGGGCATACTCGAAGGCGAAACGCGCGATGCGCGTCGAGGCCTTCTCGGTAATGATCTTCAGGCTTTCCACGACTCCCGGAACCACTTCATGCTCGATTCCCGAATAAAGGCTCTCGGTATTTTCGCGGACGATGATCAGGTCCACCTCGGGATAGCGCGTGGGAATGTGCGGCAGATTGCGGATGGGACGGAAATTGGCGTAGAGCTCGAACTTCTTGCGCAAGGCCACGTTGATGCTGGGAAATCCTTCACCCACCGGAGTGGTCACCGGCCCCTTCAGCCCAACATGAGTGCGTTCAATCGACTCGATTAGTTCTTTGGGAATGTATTCGTGGTACTTCTCGAACGCCTCGGCCCCAGCCTGGAAAACCTCCCAATCGAACTTGACCCCGGTAGCCTCTAGAATGCGTACGGTGGCCTGCGTCACCTCTGGACCGATGCCGTCGCCCGGGATGAGAGTGATTTTGTAAGCCATATAAATCTAACTAGCACCGCCGTCCCGGCGGCTGTGGCTGGGGGCGTCTCGCTCCCGCCATGCCGAATCTAACGCCGCGGCCAAGATGCCCTCGGGACAGCCGGCAAGATGCCGGCGCTACGAACTCTTTACCGCGCCCTTGCTGCGAACTTCCGGCACTTCCTTGGTCTTCAGCAAATCCTTCAACTCCGCCATGAATTCCTGCACGTCCTTGAAATCCAGGTAGACCGAAGCGAAGCGGACATAGGCCACTTTGTCGTAGCGCCGAAGCCGGTTCATGATCAGCTCACCCACCTCGCTGGTCTTGCGCTCGCGTTCCGGTGACTCGATGACGTAGGCTTCCGCGTCGTTCACGATCTGCTCCAGCCGGCTGATGGGAACCGGGCGTTTCTCGCAGGCGCGCAACAGCCCGTTCAGGACTTTCTGGCGGTCGAATTTCTCCCGGCGTCCATCTTTCTTCACCACCATGTAGGGAATTTCGTCGATTCGCTCGTAAGTGGTGAACCGCTTGCCGCACTTCAGACACTCGCGGCGGCGGCGGATGGAATCGGCTTCCTTGCTTTCGCGCGAGTCCACCACTTTGTCATTTTCAAATCCGCAGAAAGGGCACTTCATGGGGCGTGGATTAACGTCGTCTGCATTGTAACAGGCGGCCATTCAGGGCCGATCCCTGCCGCATAGTTGAGGTGCAGCCTTTATGCGGGAGGCGAGACCGGCAACTCTTCTCTGTCTTTCTCCTGGTGACTCTCCTGCGAGAGCTTCCGCAACGACAGGCGTTCCCGGTGCGCCAGCAACAGACCGATGGGGATCACCGCAACAAACGTGACCAGCCACATCATGATGCCGCAACTCGCCGCCAGTTCCCTGGTCACGCCGAAAATGTGCTCCAGCGCGGCGATGGTCGCGAGTTGCGAGCCGCCCCCCACGCCGGGCAGCTGAATCACCGAACCCACCATGCTTGATCCCATCAGCAGCAGAACCTGGGTTTGCGGGATTTCCAGCTCATCGACGTGATAGGCGTGTGTAACTTCCTTGTACGCAACTGCGATCATGGCCCACATGACGATCGAAACCACGGCCAGCATCACGAACGACCAGGCGTCGTGGATGGTGTGCAGCCCGCCGCGAAATTCCCGGATTCGCAGCGCCACCCGATGGCCCAGATTGGACGCAACGTGAGCAAACCTGCGCTCAACCCAGTCGGCTAGTGCTTCCCCACTTCGGCTCACCACGATGGCTGTTATCGTCAATCCAATCGACAAAGCCAAAAAGGATAGCCCCACCTTCTGAAAAACACCGTTGTAGGGAAGACGTCTCGGCGCGATGGCGAAAAACGCCGCTAGAACCAGCAGAAGGGTGAAGGCGCCAATGTCGAAGATGCGTTCCACCGCCCAGACCGCCAGCTGCGAAGAAAAACTCAGGTTCTCCCGCCGGGCGATCAGATACGGCCGGATCAACTCCCCGGGCCGCCCCAGCAGCGCCAGCCCGGTAAAACCGACCAGGGTCGGCGCCACCAGACTCCAGGCGGAAGCCTGCGGCCGTACCGGCCGCAGGAAAATCTTCCAGCGGATCGCGCGCAATCCGTAGGCCAGGTAAATCAGCGCGATGGCATGCAGAATATGAAAGAAATGGCGAGGCTTGGCCAGTCTCCTGCCTTCCGCCCAGAAGGTTGCCCAATCGAAATTTCGCCAGGTGCGGAACTGCATGTAAACCAGCACCGCGAAAACGGCCAGCGCCAGCGTGTATAACAGGATGCGTTTTCTATCCATGTTTTAGGGGAGGACCCGAGCCACTGAGGTCGGCGCCGAGCACGGCACTGATCCGACGGTCTGAACCAAGGTAAACGACGCTGGGGCGGGGGTCAACGTACCCTAAGCTTGGCTAGCGTCCCGAATTCAGGAATCAGCGCGCGGCTGGGGACGGAAGACTCGGGATTGCCGCCTGTTTCACCATCGCGGGACGGGCTGATGCGGCCTTGCTGGCCTTCGCCTGGCCTGCTGCTGCCTTGCGCTCCGCGATTTTCTTACGATTGAAGTCGCGGACGATCTTGGCCACGTAGACCCGCGTCTCGTAGTAGGGCGGCACGCCACGATACTGTTCCACCCTTTGCGGCCCGGCGTTGTAGGCGGCCAGCGCTTTGATCAGGTCAAAGTTGTAGCGCTGCAGCAGTTCGCTCAAATAGCGCGTTCCACCCTCCACGTTCGACCGCGGGTCAAAGACATTGGAGACTCCCAGCCGCGAGGCGGTTTGCGGCATCAACTGCATCAATCCCCGCGCTCCCTTGGGCGACACCGCCCGGGGATTGAATCCGCTCTCGGCATGGATCACGCTGTTGACCAGGTCAGGATCAATGTGGTGCCGGTCACTGATGGTATTGATGACCTCGTTCAGTGTCTGAGGTTTTGCCGGCGCCGGAGCCAGCGCCACCGGTGGCGGCGACACCGGTGGTGGCGAAATATCTTTCTCAAAGCGTTCAATCTGGTCGGTAGCGATGTCGACGTACCCCTTGTCCGAACCCAGGTAAAGACGCGTTACTGGACCCAGGGCCTCGCGCCGCTCGTGGCGAATCGAAAACCCGTTGTGCAGGACGGCGAGATCCGCGCCCAGGGCAGGCATCGCCAGAAGCAACAATCCCAGCGCGAACCCGAGTTTCTTCAGTGGGCACATTCTCGTTCGACGCACCGGCCTGTACCTGTAATGCCGGAATCCCTGACGGCTGTCCCGACGGCGGCGCTACGAAAAACTCGTGCCCGCTGCCGCTCCCAACACCTGCTCGACCGCCGCGGCTACCCCGTTCTGGTCATTGGACAGCGTCACCGACCAGCCGTCACGGCGCAATTCCGGCGCCGCGTTTCCCATAATAAATGGCCGTCCGGCGAAGGCAAGCATTTCTATGTCGTTGTAGTTATCACCAATGGCCATGACCTGTTCCCGAGGTACGCCGCGGAAATTGGCCCAACGCTCCAGTGCGTGGCCCTTGGAACAGCCCTGATTCAGCACATCCACGATGGAGAGATCGCGCACCGCGTATTCCGTGCGCAACACGGTGATGTCCTTGTCCAGGCCGCTCGCTGCCAGCGCTGCCAATGCCTTCTGCATGCGCGCGATCGGGCCGCAAAACATGGCCTGCACCGGATCGCTGACCAGCGAGTCCTCGATCGGAATCACAAAATCGATGTATTGCAGGTTCTTTTCCAGCCAGCGCTGGATGCTCTCGCTCAATTCATTCATGCGTTCCAAAACGATTGCGCCCTTGGCGTCAGTGTCGAACGTAAGCACCGTGTTGCCGCGAAATTCCCGCATCGCGCCACACAGCCTGCGGCAGGTTTCAGCCGGGAGCATGTCACGATGAAAGCTCTCGCCCGCAAGCGACCGCGTGATCGCGCCGTTCGAGCTGATGATCCACATGTCAAACCCCAGTTGCTGCACGATGGGCAAGGCAAAGGTGTGGCGGCGTCCGGTCACAACCACCACTTCCACTCCCTCAGCGTGGGCGCGGCGCAAGGCTGCCATATCGGCGGGCGATATCTGAAATTCGGGATTCAGCAGAGTGCCGTCAATATCGACGGCCAGCAGGCGGATGGGAGGATTCACCACCTGCGATTCTAGCATCGCAAATCGTTCTGAACCGGCTTGCTTGTCGCCGGCGAGCCGCGTGCTATAGTGCGCACAATCATGGGCTTTATCGGTCTATTTTATCCCTGGGGACTCATCCTGCAGGGGGTGGCCATCGTGCACTTCATCCGGCGGCGGCCCGATAGCTATTGGCTCTGGATCATTCTGATTGGAGGCGGCCTGGGCGCGCTGGTCTATATCGCAGTCGAAGTCATTCCCGATGCCGGGCTGCTCCAGCAGTCCTTCAAGGCCTTCCCGCGGCGCAAAAGAATACACGAACTCGAGGCGGCCATTCTGGATAACCCTTCTGCCGGAAACTACGAAGAACTCGCCGACCTGTATCTGGAGGAGGGGAAATTCGCCTCCGCCCGCGAGTGCTACGACAAAGCCATTTCTTCGCGCACCGACTCTCCCGACCCCTTCTACCGCCGTGGCCTGGCCGCCATTCAGATGGGTGACTTCGCCGCCGCCGTGCCCGACCTCGAACGGGTAGTCTCGAAGGACGCAAAATACGACTTCCACCGGGCGGCGGGGCTGCTGGCCCATGCCTACGCCAACGTCGGACAGTCCGATCGTGCCCGGGCGCTCTTTGAGGAAGTCACGAAAATTTCGACGCTCTCGGAAACTTATTACAACTATGCCAGCTTTCTGGCCTCGCAAAACCAGGATGCGGAAGCACGGGACTGGGCCCTGCGCATCCTGGCAAAAAAGCCGACCATGCCGGGATACCTTAAGCGCCGCGAGCGTCCCTGGTTCCGCAAGGCCAACGCCCTGCTGAACCGCCTGCCCGTCTGAGAACCGAGAACAAGAAACTAAAAACTTGTCTTTAGATCCCGAAGCCCGAACTCTGGTGGAATCGACTCTAAAGCGAGAATGCTAAACTTCCGACGTGTTCCGCATCCTCCATCTGGAATGCACCAAATGTGGTGCACACCTTGCCGCCGACCAGCCCCGCACGATCTGCCCGAAAGATGGTGGTGTTCTCTACGTTCGCTATGACCTTCAAACCTTAAAGCAAAACTTTAAGCGCGCCTCGTTGCACTCTCGGCCGGCTACCCTATGGCGCTATGCCGAGGTGCTGCCAGACGTCCCGCCGGTATCCCTGGGAGAGGGCTTCACTCCCGTGTTGCCCAGCCGGGAGTTTGCCAACGTCTACATCAAGGATGAAGGTCTGAATCCTACCGGCTCCTTCAAGGCGCGCGGAATGTCGGTCGCGGTTAGCATGGCGAAGGCGTACGGGCTGAAAAAGTTGGCCGCGCCGTCCGCCGGCAACGCAGCCAGCGCCTTGGCTGCCTACGCCGCAGCCGCAGGTCTGGAAGCGTACATTTTCATGCCCAGGGACGTGCCCCTGGCCAACCGCATCGAGTGCCAAACCTACGGAGCCCACGTCACGCTGGTGGACGGTCTGATCAGCGACTGCGCCCGCATGGTCGCCGAACGCAAAGACTCCGAGGGCTGGTTCGACGTTTCTACCTTGAAGGAACCGTTCCGAGTCGAAGGCAAAAAGACCATGGGATACGAAGTCGCCGAGCAGTTTGATTGGAAGCTGCCGCAGGGAATCATCTATTCCACCGGCGGTGGAGTTGGGCTGCTGGGCATGTGGAAGGCTTTTGAGGAAATGGAAGCGCTGGGCTGGATCGGGAGTGAGCGTCCCAAAATGGTTGCCGTCCAATCCAGTGGTTGCGCGCCAGTGGTTAAAGCATGGGATGAAGGAAAATCCTCCGCCGACTTCTGGCCCGGTGCCACCACCCTAGCGGCGGGGTTGCGGGTTCCCAAACCCTATGGCGATTCCCTTATCCTCGACATCTTGAAAAAGAGCGCCGGCGCAGCCCTCGCCGTGACCGACGCAGAAATAATGGAAGGGTTAGGCCACTGGGCACGGGTCGAAGGAATTTTCGCGGCGCCCGAAGGAGCAGCATCGCTGGCGGCTTATCGTAAGTTGCGCGCCCAGGGTTTCTTCGACCCCGGGGACAAAGTTGTGCTGTTCAATACCGGTTCTGGCCTCAAATATCTGGACGTAATCGAGAGTCAGGAAAAGAAGAATGCAAGGCCCGCCTCGCGCCAGATCGGCGGAATCATTGGCCCCTACTGAGAACTGACAACCGGCAACCGGGAACTGCTTTTCCTCGTCCCCGCTCCCCCTCGTGCTACATTTCCCACAGCGGATCTCAGGATTCATCGAAATCAGCGATTTATCGGAATTATGGAACAGCGGCTTATCCTTATCAATCTGCTGATCAAGCTGGGCGTGGCTGCCTCCGCCGCCAGCATTCTCGGCCGCTCGGTGGAGTTCAAGTCGCTGCTGTTCCGCGATGAACGGAACTGGAAGCAGAAAATCTATCTCGTGCTGTGGATCGGTGTCCCGCTGGCATTGGGCGTCTGGATCCGGTTCAGCAACAAGAGCTTTGTTGCGGGCGATTTGTCCTTCGAAACCACCGTGCTGTTGGGCGTAGTCGGGGGAAGGGTTACCGGGGTTTTGGGCGGCGTTCTGTTGGCTCTTCCCGCGCTCTGGCACGGCGAGTGGGCCACGTTGCCCTTTAACGTGCTGTGCGGCTTCGTCGCTGGACAACTCCGCAACTTCGCTCCCAACCGCGAAGACATCTGGTCGTTTTCCCCCTTCGTAGACCTCAGCATCTACCGCTGGATCCGGCGCAACCTGCCCACCCCCCATCCGTTCGAATGGCAGACCATGTTTTTCGCAACCATCGTGGGACTGCGCTTCGTCCAAACCGAGCTCTCACGTTTTCGGCCCCGGGCCACCTTCAGCCTGGAGAGCCCCACCTGGTGGGTCGAGGTGCTGATCTACGCCACTTCAGTCACCGTCATCGGAACCGAGCTCAAAATCTGGAACAGCGTCCGCATTCAGATCAAGCTGGAGGAGCAGGAGCGTTTGCTGCTGGCCTCCCGCATGGAAGCGCTGCAAAACCAGATCAATCCGCACTTCCTTTTCAATACCCTGAACTCGGTTTCTTCGCTGGTCCGCTTTGATCCCGACACCGCGCGCGTGCTGATCATCAAGCTGGCCAAGATTCTGCGTCGCCTGCTGAACAGCGGCGATGCCTTTGTCCCCCTGCGCGAGGAACTCGAGTTCATTGACGACTATCTCGACATTGAAGTGGTTCGTTTCGGCCGCGACAAGCTGCGGGTGGCCAAGGATCTCGAAACCTCGTCTCTGGATACCATGATTCCCAGCATGTTGCTGCAGCCCCTGGTGGAGAATTCCATCAAGCACGGCTTGTCATCCAAAATCGACGGGGGCAGCATTTACCTGCGCAGCCGGCTTACCGACTCGCACCTGATCATCGAAGTGGAAGATGACGGCGTGGGCATGGGCGCGGCCAACCTGCTGGAACCCCCGACCGGCCTGGGCGGAACCGGCATCGGGATGGCCAACGTGGCGGAGCGGCTCAAGGTGCTCTATGGCGATGCCGCGCGCATGACCATTGACAGCCGCGAAGGGAAGGGAACTCTGGTGAGGCTGCGCCTGCCCGTCCTGCAAGGTTCGGGCGCGATTCCGGAAGCCTTCTACGAAGCGCGCTCCAGCACCCGCCGGTAGAACTCCTCATATTGCGGAATGATCCGGCTGGCGCAGAAGCGGGATTGGGCGACTCCACGGCTGGCTTTGGCCATTTCCCGGAATGCTTTTTCGTTACTCAGCAATTCAATCGCGTAGCCGGCCATGGCGTCTACGTCTCCGACCTCGGCCAGGTAGCCGCTCTTGCCATGCTCGATGACTTCAGGGATGCCGCCCACCCGGGTTGCGATGGGCACGACCTCGCACGCCATCGCTTCCAGGGCCGCTAGTCCGAACGACTCCAACTCGCTGGGCAAAAGCATGATGTCGGCAATCGACAGCTTCTCCTGCACCTGTTCCTGCTTGCCCAGGAAGATTACGTCGTTGTGAATGCCTTTCTGCACCGCCAGCCATTCCGCGCGGGAGCGGTCCGGGCCGTCTCCAATCATCAGGAGCTTGGAGGGAATTTGCTTGCGCACACGGTCAAAGACCTCAACCACGTCAGTCACGCGCTTGACCGGACGAAAATTGGAAAGATGCACAAGAATGCGCTCACCCTTCGGGGCGTACTCTTCTTTTAATCGCGAACTCTGCGCGCTCCGGCAGTACAAATCACAGTTGACGAAGTTGTAGATCACTTGAATGTTGTTGCGAATGTCGAACTCCCGCAGCGTGCGCTCCCGCAGATATTGCGAGATGGCGGTCACGCCATCGCTCTGTTCAATGGAGAACCGGGTGATGGGGAGATAAGAGCGGTCGAGTCCGACCAGTGTGATGTCGGTGCCATGCAGTGTGGTCACAAACGGGAGTTTGCGCCCGCGCGGCTTGGCCGCCATCATCTGACGCGCCAGCAGCGCGCTCACGGAATGCGGAATTGCGTAGTGCACGTGGAGCAAGTCGAGGTCGTAAAGTTCGGCCACTTCGGCCATGCGCGAGGCCAGCGCCAGATCATAGGGCGGGTACTCGAACAGCGGATACCTCGAGACCTCTACCTCGTGATAGTGAATATTCGGATGAGGACCGCTTAGCCGGATGGGCTGGGCGTAAGAAATGAAATGTACTTCGTGATCACGCTCCGCCAGCTCCAGCCCCAGCTCGGTCGCGACCACGCCGCTGCCGCCGTAGGTCGGATAGCAGGTGATGCCGATCTTCATTCTGGTCCCTTCCGCATGGAGCACAACCCCCCTCGCCCTTCCCATTCGATGGCGCGGCCATGGCGGGGATTCAGATTTTGACTGGTAAGGAGTGGAGGAATAACCGTCCTAGACAGCGCCCTGAGCCTTCTCGGAGGCCTCCGCTTCGGCTGCCATCGCTTCCACTTGTTGTTGCAGCCGCGCCTGTATGATTTCGTCAAGATCGGTAAACTCGATGCCCATTCCCACCCCGCCATCACAGGTTCGGACAATCGCTTTGGTGGTGATCTTTTCCGAACCCAGCCAGAACGAGATGCTCAGCTGTCTTCCCGCGGGCAGGGGCAATAACGTCTCTACATAACAGCCGCGGCCATTTATGTCTGCCGCCCTGGTGCGCATATACGCTCCCGGGCCGTTTTCGTCCGCAATCTCCAGTGAAAACGGAACCCGCTGCCGGGAAAATTTCCTCTTGTCCATTACGGACGGGGCGTTTCGAGCCGCAGGCTCCGCAGCCTGTTGCTTCTGCTCCATTTCCTTTTGCCAGAGGCAGGGCTGCCCTTCCAACATTTTGACTCCTGCCTCGATCTTCTGCGCCCCCGCATCGACACACCAGATGACTTTACAGCGCGCCTTCTGATCCCCGATCTGCATCCCAATTGTGTCTCCCGTCTTCAGCGGACGCTCCAGCCTGGAGAGTTTGGCGCCATGCTCGCTGACATTGCAGGCTTGGGCGTTCTGGGAGAAGGGCCGGCCATTGGCGTCCATCCCAAACACTCGGATCGACAAATCCACATCGACTCGGATCTCCGGTTCATTGGGCATGCGATTGGTGGCTCGATTTCAGCTAAGCAGCGCAAGCATTTAATCATAAGTTTAGCCGCTCCACCCGTCCTATTACTAACGTAGACCTAAAACAGGAGCAGGCAGAGCCCCCGACTATCCGGCGGCCCACTCTCGATAAGACATGAGTTCAACCCGGTGCGAGGTCAGCAGTTCACGCGTCGCCGGCGAGGTCAACAGGCTCAATTCCTGCTCCCGGGATGTCCGAAGGCGGGTGCGGACGCGTTGCAGATCGCCGTCGTTATAGCCGGGATGACAAACCAGCTCCCAGACACCCTGCGGCAGCCGTTCCACAATAAGCCGCAGCAGTCGCTCATCGAGGGCGCCGGTGGCCACGATCGCGAAGGCTCCATCGGTCGTGATCATTCCAGCCCTGTGCACGGCATCGCGAAATTGCTTCGCCAGAATGCGCAGGACTCCTACTTCCGTCCATCGCAACCACAAACCCGGCCGCGCCATGAGTTGCGAACTCCTGATTCTCTCGAACGGATTCCGGATCGCCCTTACCCCGCAGGCCTGTGCCGCGCGCAGGAGCGCGCGCAGCACATGCGGAAACACATGCGTGTGCTTGTGCGAATCCAGATGTGTGACTTTTATACCGGCCGATTGTAGCTTGCTGATTTGCGCTCGTGCCTCGACCTCGATCTGGTCGGAAACCCGACTGTCCACCAGGGCGCGAGCCGCAAGACGGCCGGGCCCGCTTCGGAAGCGCCTAGAGTCGGAGCCGTTGCTAAGAGGATCCAGCAGACTGTCGACCTGGGTCCGATCCAGCACCGGGGTTCCATCCACCAGCACCACGTGACAACCCACTCCCAGCCTGGGACTGGATTGTGCCAGGGCAACCGCCTGCTCGAAAGCCTGGCCGTTGGCCATCAGCGTAGCCGACGTGACCACGCCGCGCTCATGCGCTTCCACGATGGCGCGATTCACTCCTTCTGTCAGGCCGAAGTCGTCGGCGTTGATGATGAGTCGGCGCACCGCGCCAGTCTAGCAGGGATAGGCGGAATGAGACTTCCGGCGCTTGGGGCAGACCTCCCGGAACCGGCCTTCCGGCCCGCAACCACAGATTCACGCCATGGTTTGCAGGCGTCTATAGCTCGGGAACGCCGCCAGGCCGTCCGCCACTCTTGAAAACTACGAGATCACAGACTCAGTCTCGGTGAACTATAATTGCGCCCACGATGGCGATAGCCTCTGGCACGAAACTCGGGCCGTATGAAATTCAATCGCCGCTGGGTGCGGGCGGCATGGGAGAAGTGTACCGTGCTCGCGATACCCGCCTGGACCGTGACGTGGCCATCAAAGTTCTCTCCGGGCACATTGTCTCCAGTCCGAGCCTGAAGGAGCGCTTCGAGCGTGAAGCGCGCACCATCTCCCAGCTTTCTCATCCCAACATCTGCCATCTCTATGACATCGGCTCCCAGGATGGCGCCGACTACCTGGTCATGGAGTGCCTGGAAGGTGAGACTCTGGGCGAGCGTCTGGCGCGGGGCCCACTGACGCTGGAAGAGGTGTTGCGCTACGGGGCCCAGGTCGCCGACGCGCTGGATAAGGCCCACCAGCACGGAGTGATCCATCGCGACTTGAAGCCTGGCAACATCATGTTGACCAAGGCCGGGGCCAAGGTGCTCGATTTCGGGCTGGCCAAACAGGCGCAGACAAAAACCGCCAGCGCCAGCGCCCTGACCGCCATGACAGAGGGCAAGCCGCTGACGGTGGAAGGCACTATTGTCGGCACCTATCAGTACATGGCCCCGGAGCAGATTGAAGGCGCAGAAACCGACGCCCGCTCCGACATTTTTGCGCTGGGCTGTGTGCTGTACGAGATGGCCACGGGCAAGCGCGCGTTTGCGGGCAAGACCCAGGCCAGCGTCATCGCCTCCATTCTGGCTTCCGAGCCGCCGCCGCTCTCGCGGCTGGCGCCCATGACCCCGCCGGCGCTGGAGCGGCTGGTGCGCTCCTGCATGGCCAAGGAGCGCGAAGACCGCATCCAGAGCGCCCACGACGTCAAGCTGCAACTGGAGTGGATTGCGGAGGCTGGCTCGCAGGCGGGCGTTCCCGCGCCGGTAGTGGCACGGCGGCGGGTTTCGCAGAGACTGGCGTGGACCGTAGCGGCAGTGGCCGCAGCCGCCGCCATCGCATTGGCCATTGGCTTTGTGTTGCGCGCGCCCGTGCCTGCCCGCCCCTTGCGAGTAAGCATACTGCCTCCGGAGCAGCATTCCTTCGATCCGCTGAGCATCGCCCTTTCGCCCGACGGCGCCAAGCTGGCGTTCGTGGCAACCGCGGCCGGAGGGGTCCAGCAACTATGGGTCCGCTCCCTGGATTCGACCGCGGCCCAGCCGCTGGCTGGGACAGAAGATGCCGGTTTTCCTTTCTGGTCGCCAGACAGCCGTAGCCTGGGATTCTTCGCGCAAGGAAAACTGAAGATCATCGATGCCAGTGGGGGAGCGGTGCAGACCCTGGCCGACGCTCCCCAGCCTCGCGGCGGTTCTTGGGGAGCCGATGGCACCATTCTCTATACCCCCGACGCCACCTCAGCCTTGCTCCGCATCCCAGCGGCTGGCGGCACACCGTCACATGCGATAGGCCAGGAGAAGGCGGCCGCAACCGTCGGTTCCCCGCGCTGGCCGGCATTTCTGCCGGATGGAAGGCACTTTATCTTTTTTCAATTCGCACCCGACAGCCAGGGAGGGGGAAGTATTCATCTGGGCGCGCTCGATTCGCAGCAGGACACAACCCTGGTGGACTCGGACTACCGTGCCCAATACGCCAGCGGGCATCTGGTGTTCGTCCGCGGTGGGAATCTGATGACCCAGAGCCTCGATGAGAAGAAATTGAAATTGACTGGGAAACCTGTGCCCATCGCCGAACAGATCCGCGGTGAAAGCCGGGGAGCGGCGGCATTTTCACTGTCGAGTGAGGGCAAGCTGATCTTCGCCGGCGGACAGGGGTCGACTCTCGACCTGGCCTGGTACGACCGCAGCGGCAAGAAGGGTGACACCATCGACAGTGGAACCTTTCAGGATGCCCACGTCTCGCCCGACGGAAAGAAAGTCTCGGCCGCACGGGCCGACGCCTCCGGACACCTGGAGATTTACATCTACGACCTGGTGCGCGGCACCAAGTCGCAATTCAGTTTCTCGCAATCCAGAGATGACGATCCCGTTTGGTCTCCGGATGGGAACACAATCGTTTTCGACTCCGCGCGCAACAAGACGATTGACCTCTACACCAGGCCGGCCAATGGCGCTCGCCAGGAGGAATTGCTGTATCACGACGATTTGGACAAGTACCCCGGCGCTTGGTCCTCCGACGGAAAATACATCGCCTATGAAACCTTCGCCAACTCCCACTTCGATATATGGGTAATGCCCATGTTCGGCGACCGCAAGCCCTTCGCCATCCTGCAGGAGAAGTACAACACACGTTATCCCGTGTTTTCGCCAGATACAAAATGGATGGCGTTCACATCGTTCGAGGCCGGGCATAGCCAGGTCTACGTCGTGGCCTTCCCCAAACCCGGAGGCAGGTTCCTTGTTGGGGACGGTTTGGAACCAATATGGAGCCGCGACGGCAAAGAGATTCTCTACCTGGATGACCACTCGCGCATGGTATCGGTGGAAGTAGCTGCGCGCGGCGACAGCGTGGAGTTGGGTAAGCCGCAGATTCTGTTTCCTGCACAGCCCGGCCAGTTCGAGGCCAGCGCCGACGGCAAGCGTTTCCTTATGATGCAGGCGCCGGTGCAGGAATCGCCCAGCCTGACCTTGGTTGTGAACTGGCCCCAGGAACCCAGGAAATAGAACCTGATCTTTCCCGCTAAACTCCGGGGTCTGAGCGCCTGGTAACAACTCCTGAATGGTCGGCAACCCTTACCTTGGGATTACTTCAGGCTTGCTCCGGTGCCCGGGCGCTTTTCCATTACGACAACCCGATCCAACCCACCTGCCACAAAATTGCCTTGGGCATCTCTTATGGGATTGCCCTGCGGGTCGAGCACAGGTTTGTAGTTGGCGCTGGTGAGGTCCGCTCTCGACGTCTACACCGGACCTGTACCGCCTAATTCTTTGGCACGACGAGAGGGCCGTTCGTGATAAGTTTCGAATCCACTATGCCGATCTCGACCCGGCGGTTGGCAGCACGCGCCTGTTCGCTGTCGCCCGGAACGCGCGGGTCGGATTTGCCATAACCCTTGGTGCTCATGATTGTCGCGGGAATTCCGGTCTGCGCCAAGAAGTCGCGGACAGCTTCGGCGCGACGTTGTGAGAGTTGCAAGTTGTACGCCTGCGTCCCGACGTCGTCCGTATATCCGTAGACAGCAATCGTATATCCCTTAAGCGTCATCAGGATCCCGGCGATGCGATTGAGGATGTCGCGATATTCCGGTTTAATGTTTGCCTTATCAAAGTCGAAGCGAATCGACTTGCTGTCCAGCGTCATCACCAGGCCCATGGCGGTGCGACGTGTTTCGGCGATTTGCCCGAGAGCGTCTTGCAGCTGTGTAAGTTGCGCCTCTCGCTCTTGCCGATATGCCTCAGCCTGCTGTGTAGCTTGATCTGCCTTTTGCTGCTCGGCGGCGGCCTGCTGCCGCGCAAGTTGCGCCTGCGCCTCCGAGTTCGATTGATCCTGCTTTGCCAAGTCGCGCTGTTGAGCCGCTGCCTGCGCGTTCGCAGCCGCTTGCGAAGCCTGCTGGGCCAACGTCTGCGATTGCTCCTGTGCGCGCACGACCTGCCGGCTGAAACCTTCCGTCTGCTGACTGAGCCGTGCCACCTCGCGCTCCAGGCGACGGACCGAGATAAGATAAACAAGCCCAAGCACCAAGCTGAGAGCGATTGCGATCACTCCCAGAGCCAGCGCTAACTTCCCTTGAGACTTGGCAGGTGCATCCCCAAGTCCACGCTCGTCCGGCTTCAGTGCCTCGCGTGAAGAGTCCATCATTGGGCAATCTTAGCGTGGAATTCTAGATTGAGGCAAAACGAGATAGCTCCCGGATTGTCGCCCACTCGGAAATGATCCCAGCCGCCGCGCTGGCCAGGTAGACCAGCGGATGTGACAGGATCTGACAGGTTCCGCCTGAGGGCGTCGCGCTTTTCTGCACAGCGAAGGGGATCGCTACGCTCTGGTAAAATCCTCAGCTGAGGAACTCATGCTGAACTTTTCCCGAATCATGAAGCAGCTCAAGCAAGAGCGTGACACGGTGCAGAAGCAGCTGTCAGGGCTCGACGCGGCGCTCCGAGCGTTCGCCAGTGTCTACAGTGGAGGCAAGCCTAGGCGCAAGCGCAGGAAGCTCTCGGCGAAGTCCCGCGCGAAGATCGCAGCGGCACAGAAGCGACGATGGGCAAAGGTGAAGGCCGGAAAGTGACACTATGCGTGCGCAGCTAATCAACAGCATTAGCAGCAAAGTCGTGATCGGCCTGTCTCTAACAGCACTGCTTGCCGTACTCAGTGGGTACACTCAGCCGGCTCAACCGGACGAGGGCGCGGCCGCACATATCTTTCAGCTGTCAATCGTGGTGCTGGTCCCGATGACCTTACTTTTCCTCGCCACGGCGGATTGGAAGCAGCCGTTACGAAACGCGCGATCATTGGCAATTCCCGCCGCCGCTTTGGTTGTCGCGTTTGGAGCCTTGTATCACCTTGAACACTACCGATGAATTCCAACACAACTGTTTGGATCAAACCGATCCGCACCAACTCTACCCTTTTCAGAAAACATGATCGGAGGGCCCATGAACAACCGTTTACGCGCTTTGATCACTGGCGTGCTGCTCGTGAGTGTGCCGGCAGCACTGGCGCAGCGGCGCCAACCGGAGCTCAAGACCGTTCCTGACTCGATCAACTTTATCTGGAAGGCCATTGAGCAGGACTTCACCGCCTTGGCCGAGGCCATGCCCGAAGACAAATGGAGCTTTAAACCGACACAGGGCGAATTTAAGGACGTACGCACATTTGGTGAGCAGGTGAAACACGTAGCCTGCGCCAATGAAGCCTGGGCAAAACAGATTCACGGCGAAGAACCACCCTCCCGATGCGACATCGGCGGTCCGAATCCCGCCAAGACGAAAACCGAAATCCTGTCATATCTCCGCGATTCATTCACCATGGTCGACAAGGTTATCGCGGACACCAACGCCGGGAACTTATTGCACCCGAACGCCGGGCCCTACTGGGGTTCAAACCGGCTCTCGGCCCTGACCGCTACGGTGTGGCACCTCTCCGATCACTACGGGCAACTGGTGGAATACCTGCGGATGAACGGCATCGTGCCCCCAGCCAGCCAAAAATAAATCCGAACCCGAGTCGCCGGTCGCTACTACACCGGCAACGCCGAAAGCGCTTTTTTGTGCTTCGCAGGGCCCTGGTTTAGAATCGGCATACGGAGAAAATGCCCCAAGCTTTACCCTTCGTTCGCTCTCGATCGCAGTTTGGGCACTAAATCGGGTACCAGATTTCGCGATTGTTCGTGACTTAGTGATTCTGAAGGGGCGGTTAGCTCAGCTGGTTAGAGCGCCTGCCTTACAAGCAGGAGGTCGCAGGTTCGAGTCCTGCACTGCCCACCAATTATTTTCATAGACTTAGTTAGCTTTCACATTTGGGAACTCGCTCATACCTGGGGATTTACCGGGGACCTCTGGTCAATTTCGCCTTCTGCTGGCCTGCTAATGGTCTCAACCGCGTCGCGCAGATTCTCAAGACCAAAGTGCCCGTAACGAGCACTCATGCGGACCATTGTGGCCGGAGACCGTCCCTGTACTCTCGCGGATGCGCTGTCCGTGGAAAATAAAATCCCTCGTCCAGACTTTGCTGCCTTTGTATCGGTACAGTGACATGGTTTCTCCTTGAGCTGTAGAAATTAGGGATTTTGACGCTTCCTCGATCTCTATTCCTACTTTGTGAGACGGGCACTCGCTGATTTACCCATCTTGGTCCTGCGTTGACGCAACCTCTTCCCAGACTTCTTCCAGTATTCTCGTTGGCGATGCAATCGCGAAGCGCCCCGCGCGTCGGCGCTGGGCAGGAAGCGTTCTGGTACGGTCTTTATGGAATTTCGTTGTGGGTCGCGGTCGCGATCGTCGCCAAGATCTACGGGAGCCGTTTGTCGCGACAGATTGCCTAGAATCGGAGCTTTTCTGGGACCTATATATACGTGTGAGGTGAGTGACAGCTATCGGCCTCCGGGTGTAATACCTAAGCCATGATCCCAATGACCAGTTCGCCTAAATGGGAGGCAAACAAGGCTGTATCCACCGGTTTATGGAACAGTCGGAACATCGCTTAGTGTTTTCTCCTTTAGAATCCAATTGGCGCCTTTGTTGGGACAACTGGGGTTGACGCAAAGTGGGACTATGCGCCCTTGATTGAAAATCTCGGTATTGGTACATGCCGAGTGCCGGTAGCGCCCAGTATCCTGTGCGGGGCTTCTAACTGCACGATGATCGCCTACGCTTGCCATGCGGGTAGCCACTCTCTCGAAACATCAATACATTCACTCAATTTCCTCTCGGCTCATATCTCCAGGTCATCCTTTCTGGGGAGGGGTTTGTGAGCCTCGATGGCTATGACATAGGCAAATGCAACCCGGCACACTGCAATCGGAGTGTCGCGGGTTGGTGGGCGACGGTTCGACGCAAAAGGAAGAAAGCAACGGTGGCCACACACCGCGTGGGTATCCTGGACAGGCGCTCCCAGTTGGCCCTGGTGAATTGTCTGGCATGTGCCTGGTAACCGACATATCAATTGATGCTACCAACCCGGGTCCGACCTGTCTGGTCAAGAACGCTCACATGAGATGAATTGAGTGAAGGTGGGAAGATGCGTTGACTCCGGAGGTGCTCGCCATTGGCGGCCTATTTGCTGCCAGCATCGGAATTCTTCTTGGGTACTATCCCGCCAGAAAAGCATCGCAGCTCGATCCCATTCAGGGTCTTCGCTACGAGTGAACAGAGGGCGAACACTGATCGGTGACAGGCGCGGATGACCCCGGGGAGAATGAGCGCGCTCTGATGCCAAAATCGGGTGCCCGTGTCCGACGATCGCCCAACGTCGTCAGGTCGGGAAAGAGAATTCGTCAGAATGGAACGAAATATCGGGGCTGGTGGTAACCCCTCAAAGGTCCCAAAGTCCCGTCACAGGCAAAGCCAGAGAGGGCGCAGCATCAGGTTTAGAGTAGGTCTGAAGATCTCACAAGGGGTGCTTACTGACGACAAGAGAATAGGTCAGGAGACCACTTATGAGATTGAGAGACATATGGGTGAAGATGGCCAGACGATAATTCTTCTTCCACCAGGCGAACCACACCATGGGGAAGATACCGAAAAATATGGTCGGATAATTTTGCGGCTGCCACAAATGGTACAACGTAAACAGTCCGTGATTGATGACAGGAGCCCAGTGTCCAAAGCGGTCCAATCGTGGCAGCAGGTAAGCTCGAAAATATAGCTCTTCGACAAACGGTATCATCAGTCCGTCGATCACGATGCGCAATCCAAAAGTGATCGCTAAGATCCTTCGTGGATAGGACGCGAACACAGCCGGATTGGAATAGAAGTACCAGGAAGGAAGCCATGCGAACACGGTGCGTGTGAGCCATGCATCGAGGGGTGCGGTAGCCAGCAGAATGATAATAGCGATGAGGCACAGCAAGGGAACAAAAGCGAAATACTGCCACTTTGAAAGCGTACTGGTGTTACCCAGAACGCCAACCAATGACAGGCGGCGGTTGAGCTTGCGACCTACCAGAAACAAGTGGCCGAGCTGTACCGGAACTACACCGAAGAATGCGGCCAGCAGTAGCGCGAAAAAAGCCGGCCACCCGTGGGATCGCACGAGAGGTACTAGTGCCATGTAGAGCACTAGAATCACCACGCCGGGAGCTAGATGTAACAAGACCAGCTTCGTTAACGAGTACGGCAGTTGGTGTTCGCCGGAGACATAACGTCGGAAGTGTACAAAGCGAGTTTAACCGCCGTCTGAGCAAAAGCGATCACTGTCTAGAAAGAGCTACAAGTGCCCACGCCCCAGAGCGTCCGTGCTACCGGAACTGCGTGCCTTGTGTTTGACCTCCCCCCTTTGCGCCCACCTAACATGTCTACCCCGCAGGGCGCCTACCAAGACTTCCTCACATTGTGGAAAGATGCCGATCCCGACATCCCCATTTTGGAAGAAGCCAAGGCGGAGTATGCGAAGCTGCAGCGAAAGTCCGCGCTGGCGATGCTGCCAGGTTTAATTGCCGAGGATTCGTTAGGCTCTTGGTCTCGGTGGCCTGCCGCTGTGCGTATGGCCTTGTTCCTCCAATGTGTTCACATTTGATCAGTTCTCAGTCTGTGAAACTGGCAGTATTTCGAATACAGTCTGGAATTACCCGCAAGAGCGAAGCAACAAGGGTGTCGTCCCTCTTCCCATCAGGAGATTTTGCTATGTCACACCTGACTTTGCAGGAAGTTGTCGAGCGAATCAAGAAAGCTAATCCTCCCGCAAAAGACCAGTCGACGACGGACAATCGCACTCCGGGGCAACCGCATGGTCCTGAGTTCTGCATTCCTCGCATAACCCGGCGTGTAGCCAGCTTGATTTTTAGCGCCTGAGCGACGGATGAAAATACGTTTCCAATGTTCTCAGAGTGCAGTAATTACCTGATCGTGCTTCTCGACCAAAAACTGCGAAAGTCTTGATGGTAGGACCTTCTGGGTTCCTATGACTTCACCCGTTCCATTGAGGGGGTGTCGTCGACACGGCGAAAGCTCTTCTGTCCGGCCTATGCCTCCAGCAGAGTTCCATCCACCGTCAAGTGCTCGTCTGACAGCAAGTCCCGCGAGCGTGCCTGCTGGAGCACGGTTGCGAAAAAAGCGTCGGCGCTGTCGCCTGCAACTCCGGTGCTATCGATGGCCGTCCAGTCTGGGCGTATTAGGCTGCTAAAACGAGGCTTTAACTCGCGCAGGGCCTCATCAGCCATGATATGTAGCTGTCGAAGCGGATGGTCATGAAGGATTCGTTGCTCAGGGCTTACGTAGCTGAAAACTCCCAACTGCTGCGCGTCTTGTCCACGCATGTCTTCTTCTTACCAGCTGTGGTTTTGGAAACAAGAGAATGTTCTGGTACAGAGCGCGTTTTCTTGTGATCATTTGACTGTCCTATGCGCATTCTTCTAATCGGCGGGAGTGGGTTCATCGGGCGGTTCGCCGTGGCCGCACTGAAGCAACAAGGGCACACGCTGGCGATGTTTCACCGCGGCACGACGGCCGCGCCCTCTGGCGTGGACGAGATTCGGGGCGACCGTCATCAACTCAACGCCAGCACTCAGGAACTGAAGCGCTTTGCTCCCGATGTCGTGATTGACCTAGTCATCAGTTCGGGTTCGCAGGCGAAAGAGCTGATGAACATCTTCCGTGGCGCGGCTCGACGCGTGGTCATGTTGAGCAGCATCGACGTGTACCGCGCGATAGCCGTTTCGCAGGGTACGGAAAGTGGTCCGCTGCAGGAGGTGCCGCTTACGGAAGAGTCGGAGCTGCGGCGCAGTCTTCTGCATCCCTACCCACCGGAGAGTATGCAGCTCATGCGCAAGATTTTTCCTTGGGTGACGGACGATTACGACAAAATCCCGGCGGAGCGCGCCGTCATGAACGACCGTGAACTTCCAGGCACGGTGCTCCGGCTGCCCATGTTGTATGGACCCGGCGATCGGCTGCATCGTTTTTATCCCGTGGTGAAGCGCATCGCCGACGGACAGGACCACATCATTTTTGCTGAGGCGCTGGCCGCCTGGCGCTCGCCGCGGGGCTACGTGGAGAACGTGGCGGCAGCCATTGCGCTGGCTGCCACAGATGATCGCGCAGAGCGACGTATCTATAACGTGTGCGAGGAACCATCGTTCAGCGAACTGGAATGGGCACGAAAAATCGCCAGCGAGATGCGGTGGAAAGGGGAGTTCGTCGTCCTGCCGGTGGAGCGCACGCCGCGCCACTTGCTAATACCCGGCAACGCCACGCAGCACTGGACAGCGAGTTCGGTGCGTATTCGCCACGAACTGGAGTACGAGGAGCCGGTAGCGATTGAGGACGCGATCCGGCAGACGATACGCTGGGAGCGGGAGAATCCGCCGGCCGACGCGTTACTGGCGCAGTTCGACTATGCGGCGGAGGATGCGGCGGTGGCAGGCCACCACCATTAAGCTTGATAACCGAGTCGTCTTCGCACTGACAGTTGAAATCGAGGTTTTTCCGCAGCCTGCTAGGACTTGCTCGGGCAAACAGTCGAAATTGTCCGCGATTTCTCACTCGCACAAGCATCTCCCGGCCCCGGCAGTGAAAATCAAATCCCGGCCGAGCATCGCCAAAAAATGATGGAGATGCATAAACAAGAAATGGAGGCCATGAGAGCCGACATCGAGAAGATGAAGTCCTCGCTCGCTGAGATGAAGGCTATCGTTCTTACGATCAGGGATCCGAACGAGCTATCACGCTGGCGAAACAACGTGGATATGTGGGAAACGGTGGTTACCCACATGGACCGAATGCAAAAGAACATGGAATCGATGGGTCCCGGCATGATGCACGGTCATGGCATGGGCGGCCCGCCTCCTACTCCGCCAACCGAAAAGAAACCTGAGTAGGTTCGCCAAAGCCAAGGCCGCACGCACACGAGTGCGCCCAGACAATGGTTTGAAGCACTGTTAACGTAACATCGCCATAACAGTCATTGGCCTGGGCGACTGAGGATTGCGATAACCCATTCCTGGACGATCATCGGCGAAGCGTGCTTGCTTGTGGCCTATCTCATATCCGCATATCAAATATTTCGTTCACTTATCCGGCCAAGACCCCACGAGAACCACCGTTGGTTTATGCCACGCGCTTTTTTCTGCCTGCCGTTCTTCTGCGTTTTCATGTACTGGATTGTGAAAGGCGAGTGGGTCAAGTACACAGAAGAGTTGAAAAATCATCAATCCGTACTTTCACCAAAAAGATAGTCTTTTGAATCGGGTTGTTTATCGGCAAGTCCTCGTGCGCGTCTGCCCTCCCTGAAGAATGGTTGTTCACATTCCCAGTCGAACGAGGGACTCTGGAGCCGAACTGCGGGCCACATTGTTGGCGTAATATCGCCTCTCCACTCATTGACCGGGTTGTTGGTCTAATCGCCTGGTTTCAATAATCTGCACCTTCAATACAAGACGCCACTGGCACAGAATCGCAATACATTGTGATGTCGTGGCCCTTGTTATAAAGTACACTCTATGAGAGCCACCGAGCGTCTCGTAGCCGCTTCGCAACTACTGCTTATTTTCCCGGCCGTTCTTTTCATGGGGTCGCTGGTCCTGCGGAACCTGTCCCCGCTGCAAAATGAACCGGCACACACGGCTCAGCAGATCGTCATGTGGTACGCGGGACGGATGTGGACTCTCTGGGCACTTCTCATCGCTTTACCCTTGGGCGTGTTGGTCACGGGCTGCGTCATGTTCGCGCGCAGCTGGAGCAAAGACGTTCGCCTTCCGGAGGCCGCGCAGCAGATGCTTGGAGTGATTCATGCAGACCGCGCGATGCTAATCGTCGCGGCAATGACGTTGACGGCCGGAGCGATCCTCACGATTGTCGTCTTGCACATGCTTGCGAACTAAAGGCACATGCCAAGCAACAGTGTGATTGTTCCGCTGTGCGCTAAACCCTTGCGGGGGCCACTATCGGCCTGATCGGAGATCGCACCTCCGCGATTCACATCACTCGGTCCTTAGCGCCTCAATTGGATTCAAGTTCGCTGCCTCGCTGGCGGGGCGGTAGCCGAACAGCACACCAACTCCGCTCGAGACTACGAGGGCGACTACAACAGCCATCCAATAAATATCGAGCGGCAGGACATGTTTGGTCGACACGGCGACTGACCAAACCAAAATAAGAGCGATTACCACTCCCGCCAAGGCGCCTGCCAAGCTGATGAAGAATGCCTCCAACAGGAATTGCTGCCGGATCTCAGACGTTGTTGCACCGAGGGCTTTGCGAAGTCCAATTTCGTGAGTTCGCTCCGAAACGTTGACGAGCATTATATTCATAATGCCCGTTCCAGCCGTAATCAGTGTCAATGCGGCGATCGCGAAAAGCACAACGCTCATTGCGAACGCGATCTTGCTGGCAGCCTGAAGGAGAGAAGACAAGTTCTCGACTAGGTAATGTGCTCCTTTGCGGTGGCGGCTGGTCAACAGCTGCTCCATTTGCTCGGTCATGGTCGCAACCTTTTCTGGGGATACCGCCTGTGCATACAGAACTTGAAAGAAGTTGTCGCCTGTTATGTCTTTGACGAGGGGAAATGGAATGAGCAAGGTCTCGTCCTGGATCTCGGATTGCCCGAAAGTGGGCACGCCTTCCGTAAAAATTCCGATGATGGTGCAACGAAATTGTCCGACCTGAATGGTGTTGCCTACCGCGGGATCCGAGCCAAAAGCAGCTTGAACCATACGGTCTGTAATCAGGCAAACTTTGAAGCGGGAAAGAAAATCGTCCCGGTCGAAATATCTACCGGAGATAATTCGCAAGTTGCGGATACTTTCGAAATCCTGAGTAACTCCGACCAGTCGAGGATGGAACGCTTTGCCCCGGAGTTGGAGGTCGACCGGCAGGTCGTAGGTGCCAGCAACCGCTCGAACGCCTGGTAGAGCCTGACGCGCGGCTGAGAGGTCGCCGGGCGTTAACTCATCCTCTGGCACGGTGGTGGTTCCAGCCCGATCAAGTGAGGCATACGCCAGGTTGGAGCCGATCCCTTCGATCTGAGAGATCATGTAGACCTTGCCGGTTGAGGCGATGGTGACGACCAGCACTATGGCGGCGCTGCCGATTACAACTCCCAGCATCGTGAGAGAAGCCTTCACCTTGTCCACCGCAAGAGCCCACACGGCAAAACGAACGCTCTCCTCCCAATGGACAATGGATCCTTTATTGGCATCAAGGAAGCGCATAGTTCGTCAATAAGTAGTTCCCGGAATTCTCAGTCACCATGCGCAAGTTGGACTCACCGACCAGTTGCACCAGATGCGGCATTTCAGTGCCGTAGGCGAGAAGATAGCATCGGCTCGGCCCCATCCATAGCGATGCGAACTCGCGGTCATCGATGAACCTTCGGGGGGCGCTGGGTGCATAAGATCCGTACTCGAGGTTGTTGTTGCGGCCGTTCAATAGCAACGCCGTACGATCCGTATAGAAAAACACAGACGAGAAAGCGTAGTAAGAATTGGATTCGATCAGCTGACCAGGAGGACTCTGTTCCAGGCTTTGAGCCAGAGGGTAAGACCCAAGATATGAATTGAAGCGGACGAGCGCAATCCGGGCTGCCTGAAAAAAGATGATCATGCCGACGGCAACAACAAAGACTACTCTCCTGGATTCACTTCGCCATTTTGCGGTCCCAATCGCGATCCCTCCGAATGCGAGTGCCGCAAAAAACAAGGGCAGCTTCAAGTAGGCAAATGCGACGAGGGTAAGGTCCCGGATGTGTCCCATCGAGAGCGTATAAAGTTCCGGGTGTTGAGTCAGGGCTCTCGAAATGTTGCCGGGTGCAGGCAAACGCCAAACCAGCACAAGCAGGGCTGTGAGCACCACGCACACGACCGAGCAAATAGCAAAGAGAACAGACGTGGCCGTGCGAATCCTGCGACCTCCGGCGCTTATGGCCGATCCAACCAACAGTGCCAGCGCGGGATAGATCGGCATGGAGTAATACTCCTGCGTGGTTGAAAAGGTGAAGAACAGCAGCACTACGCCCACCCAGCAAACCGCCATCAATCTGGTTCGATCAGATCGCGAATTGGCGTTGAATGACAACCTTGGAATGCCGAGCAGGAAAGCGGTCCAAGGGAATATCCAGACCAAGTTCAATAACCAAAACCATAGCCTTGGCACGGTGTTGTAGTCGCGCGGGTATCGCAGGTTCAGAAAGCGCAAGAGATGTTCATTGATGAAATAGAACCAGAAAAATCCCCGATATTCGCCGGGCGCACTATTCATGGAAAATGCAAAGTAAGGTGGGTTGCGTAGAGTCGCGAGTACATGCCACGGCGCGGCGACGGCTAAGGCGATGGTGATCGCCGTGCCTAGAGTCAATCGACGCCACGACTTGATGGAAAAGAGTTGCCGAGTGACGGCCATGTAGGCAACACCTGCCAGCACGGGAAAAACCACGGCGATCAGGCCCTTGAGCAACAAGCCGGTTCCCAGACACGCACCCAGCATGACCGACCAGCGAAGTGGCAGGCTTTGTTCCGGCTCAAGCAGCGACAACCACGCCCAGATGGCGCCTGTAATGGTCAAAGTAAGCGCGGCATCTGGGATTAAAATCCGCGTGAACAGAAACAGTCCAACCGAGGTGGAGATAGCGATGCCGGCGTACAGTCCTGCTTCTTCGTCAAACGCCCAGCGTGCAAAGCGATAGGTAACCCAGCACAACATAACGGCCGCTAGGGTGAGCGGCAGACGTGCGGCCCAATCACGAACCCCGAAAGCTTTGTACGACAGTGCGATCAGCCAGTAAGTGAGGGGCGCTTTCTCGAGATAGGCAATGCCATCAAGACGCGCCGTAACCCAGTCGCCGCTTGCGAGCATGTTGCGAGCGATCTGTGCCTGGACCGCGTCTACGTCGTCCATGAGACGAGGCGGGCTCACGATATTTACCAGAAAAACGAGGGAGGCTACGAAGACTACAATCCAGCCCCGTCGAGGACTTCGACGCTTGGGATCAAGAGTCTCGCCTCTTCTGACGCTGGCTCGATCTTCCATCGTTTCATCCAGATCAATAGAACTATTAGGCCCCATAGGTGATACCCGAGATTCGCTCTTCTTTCCAGATGCGCGCTGATCTGTTGCTTTACAGCAGGCCAGTGAAATAGCCCAGTCGCCAAGACCGCTTCCTGCGACAGCGTGTCCAGCAGGAAAGGCCGCAATACACCGCGCAGCCAGTCATGAATGGGGACATCGAAGCCAATTTTCGGCCGCCGCAACACGGTGTGCGGCAACTTATCCTTCATCAGGCGGCGCAGCACATACTTGGACTGAGATCCCCGTAGCTTAAAGCGCTCCGGCAAACTGGCAGCGAAGTCGACGACTCGCTGATCGAGAAAGGGTGGGCGGACCTCCAGCGAATGGGCCATGCTGATGCGGTCCACCTTATACAGAATGTCGTCGGGCAAATAATACCTCTGATCGAAGTCCAAATAGCGTTGTAGACCACGGCCGGCGTTCATCTTGTCCAGCACAGCATCCAGGGGGCCAGGGTCCGCAAACAAGAACAGCCTCTGCTTTTCCGCCTCCGAAAATGTTCCGTTCCAGAACACGTGCGCCAATTCTGGTGATAACAGAGAGCCTTGGAGAAATCGCTTGACCTTGTATTCCAAGCTGATCCTTTCGTCGGACACGGGAAGAAGTGTGGCCAGCGACAAAGCTGCCTTGCGCAGTTGATGGGGGATCTTGCGAGCCAGCGCATTGTAGCGATCGGCTCGGTAGGTCAGATAACCTCCGAACAGTTCATCCGCCCCCTCGCCCGTAAGGACGACTGTGACATCGCGGCTGGTCATCTGGGCCAGGAACCAGAGCGGCAAGGCTCCGGCATCCGCACTGGGTTCGTCGGAGTAGTAGGCGATCCGGTCGATAGCATCCACAAGGTCGGCGCTCTCGCTGAGATCAAACTCCGAATGCCTTGTGCCGAAATGGCTGCTGACTTCTCTGATGTATCTGCTCTCGTCGAATAAACGTCCCTTAAAAGTGATGGAATAGGTCTGGAGCGGCCCCTGATGCGCTTGCGCGGCATAGTGCAGGATGGTAGACGAGTCCAATCCTCCACTGAGCCAGATACCAACCGGCAGGTCCGAAACAAGCTGCTCTTTCAACGATTGGGTCAGCAGGCTGTCCAGTTCGTCGCAAGCATCATCCACTGATTTCGAGGTCTTTCTCACATCTGAAGCAGTGACGAAAGAGTGCATGCAGCAACGTCCTTTCTGCCATTCGAGAGCATGCCCCGGCATGAGCTTGACGACACCCTCGACCAGAGTGAGAGGGCCAGGAACGTAATTGAGACTGAGAAAGCAGTTGAGGCCCGAGAGACAGATGGTACGTCTGACCGCGGGATGGAGGAGAATACACTTCAGTTCAGAACCGAAATAGATTTCGCCATTGTGAAGACAGTAGTAAAGAGGCTTGATACCCATGCGGTCGCGGGCGAGAATGAGACGACCATCGGACCGGACCCAGATGGCGATCGCGAACATTCCACGCAGCCGCGAGAAGCACGATCCGCCCCAGCGCAAGAAGGCGTTGAGGACGACTTCGGTATCGCAGCGCGTTTCGAATCTAAATCCCTCCGCTTCTAGCTCGGCACGTAATTCCGGATAATTAAAAATCTCTCCGTTAAAAACAACAACCACGTCGCGGTCCGAACTGAACAGGGGTTGATCTCCTTCATCGAGATCGAGAATGCGCAGGCGGGTCGCCCCTAGAGACATCCGTTCCGAGTAGAAAGTGCCGTGATGGTCAGGACCCCGGTGAGCCAGAGCTTCCAAAGCCGTAGTGAGCAGTTCTGCGGGCAGTGATCCAGCAAGATGGGAATATCCCAGGATTCCACACATTAGCGGTAGCTCCAATTGGCCAGGGAAGTTATCTCCCGCGCACCATTTGGTACAAAGTCTTACCCACTTAAGACTCGTTGTCAACTGGATGCATGCTAGAGGCCAAATGGTTGTCCTTATCTTGATTTCCAATCAGGGTTTCAGAGGCTATCGTGCAGCTCGGGTAGAGGGCAGAGCTTCGGCTGCCGGGTTCTTCTCGGTCATTCCCAGTTCAATCGCCATTGACATATCTCTTGGATAAACCACGTCACGGCCCCGGGCAAGAAAATGAGAGTAGACGGATATGGCGGCTCCATAAAATCCGGTAGTGTCTTCACACTGTGTGGCTAAGACACTACCCGGAAACAAGCCCTCCCTTGACAAAGCAAGTCTTAAGCGGTTAAGAACTAGATAGTGCTGGCCGCGAAATGCAATGCAACAAGGGATAGTGGACAAGACGGGCATTTTTCCGAATCTGGATGAGTCGGAGTCTGAATCACAAGGGCTATGTGAGCAGTGCCAAACGAGTCCCGCTTTCTTTCGGTACGAAGTGTTCTCTGCGGATCGCCTCGTTAAAGGCAGTCGCTGCGCCGGCTGCTTTCTAGATTTGCTGCGAGGCCTACCGTGCTTGGAGCGGTAAGAGCAGAATCCAGAACGGGATACCGATGCTTGGGAAGTCAAGATGAAAAGTCACGCACCCGGCGAAGTCTGGCTCGCGCAAAAGGATGGGAGAATCTACGGCCTTGAGGGCGGAAAGATTGACCTGAACGCACGCCTAGGCCAGAAAGTTAGGTTGACGGGGTACGTTCTGCCGGAGGGTAAGGAGGAAGCCGCCGAGGACGCGCAAAAGGAAGACAACGCCGGCAAACGCGAAACTGCCGACTTTCGAGTGCGAATGCTAAAGATGATCAGCAAAAGCTGCCGACACAGCGACTGAAAGTCCCGCTATCGTCGAGCGACGATAACGAGAGCGCAACGGCGATATTGAAATTGGATTAGCGCGTTTAGCGAGTTCGCTTGCGTGGTCCGTCTACATCATCTGGATCAACCCCTCCCGTAGCCATTCCAACAGCTCCGGTGATGGCACCAACCGCAAGAGTGCGCCATTTCGGGGGACTCGCGAGGGGCATGGGAGTTTCGTCCCATACAGCGTTTCGGCTTTGTAATTCGACGTCCCTCTTGACCCTCGAGGACTCTGTCGCGGCAGTATCGTTGCCGGCAGTCGAGGGATTCAGCAAGGGCAAGGTTGCCGGCAGAATATCCAGAAGCGATTTAATCGATTCCTCTGCCCCGAATCGGGGCGCCATTTGCAGGGTTGCCATGGTCACCGTCTCGGGCGCGGAGGGGTGGACAACTTTGGTCCCTGCCCCTTTCTTTCGCACGGCGGACGGCGGGGTGGTGCCGCGTCGCGCCAAAAAGCTCGTCAGGCGAACCGGTGGATACAGGGATAGTTTCAGGGCTGGCAGCAACAACAATGCAACAGTTGCGACAATGGAGACAAGTCCTGCACGGGCAGCTTCGCGAGAAGGAGAGTAGATCGAGGGTTTGCTAAGAACGGCCCGAACTCTGACTTTGAGCAGGGATTCCGAAGAAAACAAAGTTATTCCCGGCGAAGACATTCTTCTCGCCATCAACCAACAGGCGAGGTCGGTAAGACACTCTGCATAGCGAAGGCGCGCTTCGCTGGATTCCCTCACGACCTCATAGTCGCAGGCCAATTCTCGCTCCTGTCGCAGATGTCGATAGGCTAACCAGACCAGGGGATGAAAAAAAACTACTCGGCAACCGAAGGCTGCGAGCCGATCCCACAGATAGTCATGTTGTCGGACGTGGAAAAGTTCGTGCCGTAGAACATCTTCGAGCTGACCGCTATCGAGGTGAGGGACCAATTCCAGGGGTAGCAAAATATGACTGCGCCACCAGTAACACGTAGCCGGTGAGCGAAAGTCAGCGGCCAAGCGCAATTCACAACGTCCGACACGTAATTCTTGGCATAGCCGTTCAAAGCAAGTCTGCAACTCGGGGGATGGCGGGTGAGTTCGTCGCAGAGCAGATCTGAGTCGCATTGACCCGACAAATAAAAACAGGACCAAGATCAGTAAAAAGGAAAAATAAAGGAAGGCGGCAGTGGGAGCGACTCTGGCGAAGTACGACGCCCACGACTCCGACACTGGCATGGCAACATGCACTCTAGCCATTAGCGGCAATGACACCGAGTGAAATCCCGCAAGAACTGGCCGGGTTTCCCGTGCCGGTATCCACAGCAAAACCCAGGCCGAAATCGTCCAAACTAGAAAAGCGCCCCAGATTCGGACACGGAGATGAGCATTGTGAACGAAAGCACAGATCGACAGCGTCGTTAGGTAGGCGATGACAACCTGAAGAAAGTATGTGATCCCAAAGCCGAGGCTGGCAATTGATCGGTCGAAGGACATCATATTGTTCCTTTAACGGCTATTCTTGCGTTCAGCGACGTTTGCCATGCGATAGATTCGGATCAAGCTTTCCAGTTCTTGCAACTCTCTATTCCCGATCCGCTCATCTTCCAGCAGATTGACCAGCAGCTCAGTACGGGAACCGCGAAAATATCGTTGGATTAAAGACCGCAACGAAACACGACTAACCTCGCGCCGCTTCACTCGCGGCCGGTACACAAAGGCGCGACCGCGGATCGAGTGGCTGACAAACTTCTTATTCTCCATGATGCGCAAGACGGTTTGGACTGTCTTGTAATTTAGCCGGCTATCCTTGGAAGCCTGCAAAAGATCGTCGATCGTGCCTTCTTCGAGGACCCAGAGAATTTCAAGCAGACGAAATTCTGCGGCAGTGGGCATCACAATTGGTCGGGACAATTGATCCTCGTTTAAAACTGAAACGACGCTCTGCATCTGTCCCCCCAATTGCAGAAGGACAAATCTCATTGGAAAGCTTAGCAGTTCACCTAAGGGCTATCAATAGCGGCGGACTAACGCGGACGCAAGATGTCCGGTCTTGACGATCCATGGCTGATTTGGCCCAAGAAATGCTTGCCCCGTTTCAGGAGAGTTTCAACCAAGCTGCGGCTGTTGCGAGGGAGTTGCAGAATTCCACGAGAATCTGCGGAGAGCCACGCAAGAGTGGATAATTCAGAACCAAAAAGGTCTCGCGCAGATGGCAACGGGTTCGAGACAAAGTCCCATTTAGAACACTCGCAAGGGATTTTGGGGTATCAGTCTGGACATCCCGCCGACTATGCGCAGGACGCGGGGGGTGGGCCAGCGTTCGTACAACCATTACAATTTCATTACAGTCTGGACGTGCGAATCTTATCGAGTCCCCGTTCGGACTGGGCATCTCCGAGAGCCGACAAAAGATTGCCTTTTACACTCAGAACCGATCCAGACGAATCATTTCCAGGCAGAACTGATCAACTCGACTGATTTGTAACCCGCGCCTTCTTGCGTGTCAGATCAAAACCCAGCTAACATGGTAATTTCATGCTGCTAGCGGCCCTGTCTCGTTCGAGTCTTCCAGGCACGTTCGCCTCTTACGCACATCAGCAATTCACAGTTGCACCAGGTTGGGTGCTCACGATTGCAACCGATGGACTACTTTCCCGAATCGAGGTCTCGGATGACGAGATCGTTGGCGCAGAATCGTTATTGTGTCCATTAAACGTCGGATCGGACGTCAAATTTATCACCGCGCGCTTTTCGCGCAAGCTGCGAAGCCTAGAAATATTGAAAGCAACCATTTCCGGCAGGCCCGTCTACTATCACCTCGGGTCGAACGGCGAGTTTTTTGTGTCTACCCATATCCGCCTGTTGCGTCAGGCGGGCGTTGTCATCCAGGAAAATGCTGAGGTTATTCCCGAACTGCTGATTTATCGGACTGTTGCTCCGCCACGGACTCTTTACCGCGCTATCGAACAGCTTCCCGCCGCGGGCCAAATCCTCGCCCAGATCGGAGAGCATGGCTGTTCAGTGACCGTCAGCGCTGGATATTCCTTGCCCGACGGAGCTGGCAGGGATCACGATGAAGCAAGTATTTC
The DNA here is from genome assembly GCA_035937515.1 of Terriglobales bacterium. Lineage (GTDB taxonomy): Bacteria > Acidobacteriota > Terriglobia > Terriglobales > Acidobacteriaceae > JAIQFF01. The sequence continues at coordinate 186,562 of DASZHW010000170.1, forward strand.
GACACAAGTTACGGAGTTCCTCCGCGCCGCTGTGGGCAGACTGAAGCCGGTCTCGCAAAACGTGGCGACTCTGCTGAGCGGGGGTGTTGATTCTTCGATTCTTTGCGGCCTGGCAGAGCAGCAACTCGATTCTTACGACACTTACTCGAGTTCGTATCCCTTTGAAGATCCCGAGAAGGACTTCGAAAAGACCTATGCCTTATCGGCTGCTGCTGCGCTCTCCACCAGGCACAATTTCTTCGTGCCCAACTCGCTGGATTTCGTGAAGGGCGTTGTAGAGGGGCTTTGGAACGCCGAAACTCCCCTGGATCATCTGCAGTCCGTCCTTTTGCACCTGTTGTTCAAGCATGCCATTCCCAGTCATCTCAATCGCGTGATTCATGGAGCGGTGGCAGAAGTCGCGTGGGGCACGGAAACTCACATGACGTTAGGCCGGGCTGGGACCCCGCGGCAAGATCTCCTCTCCACAGGACCCGCCCTCGCGATGCTACGCATGGTGGGTGCCTTTTGGCCGAAAGCACTGGCGGTCAGAGAAGGGGTCGAGACCGTCAAACGTTTGGAGCTCCCACTTTCAAGTGCACAGAATCCGCTTTGGGAGGTCGGCGCCTATGGAGATCCTGAATGGGTGCAAGCGCACTATCGCGTCTCGGCTGAGGACATCATCCGTCCCCGGTACGCCAACCTGCAGTCGTTCGTGGAGCGTCCCATGGACGACGTTCTCGCCCTTTATAGCTTTAATTTTCAGGTAGCCACGAATGTCGCGCTGTGGTCTAAACTGGCGGAAGGCCAAGGTAAAATTGCCTATTATCCCTTTGCCGACCGCGACCTCCTCGACTTCGCATTTTCGATTCCGTGGGACCTCAAACTGAAGAGTGCGAAACATTTTCTGCGAGAGAGTGGACGAGCCCTCGGAATTCCCGACGCAATCTTAGATCGCCCGAAACGAAGTTTTGGCATCAATTCCGACCGCTGGGCCGAAAAGGGAGGGGTTCTTGAACCTCTTATCCCGGTTGCGGCGAAAGTAGTCGATATTGACGAACTCCGTAGTTTGCAGGGCAGGGCAAGCCGACCTGCGATGACTTTGTGGTCGCTGCTAAATTACGCCATTCTGAAACGCCTCTTCATTTTGAATGAGCCGCTGGACGTTCTGTTGAGCGAAGTTGCCGACAACCGCCAACGCATCGCAAGGCAGCAAAGCTAGGATTTTCCCCAAGCAAAAGGGAAGGGCGAATCCTCCCGCCTTTCAACGCTTTGCGACTACATGGTTGGCCTGGCGCTGAGGCCGCGCCAGAAAACTGCTAGGGGCGGGCCCCGTTAGTGATTCCCTTTAGACCGGTTTCGAGGTCTCCGTCGTTTATGCCCGTCGCGAAAATCGTAACATCGAGTGCGCAAATACTTGCACACAGGGCAATGGCCCGTCTGGCACGCGTTTCGGTCTGTTTTGCCCTTGACACACTCCATTACTCAACGCAGAATCACTCTCAGACTCGGGTTCGTGCTGTGGCTGGCAACTTCTCTCCGGCTGCAGCATCAGAGAAGGGGCGCACGTCAGAGGAGTAGTACCAAGGGCTAGCATGCATTATCGGCTCAGATGTAAGGTTTGTGGGTCCCTGTTTGATGACGATGGTTTCATGTTAGCGTGCCCGGTTGCGCACGCTCCCAGCCTTCTGATTTCGGATTACTCCTGCCGAACTCTCGAATGCGATGAACAAGCTGAGGGCATGTATCGCTACCGTTGCTGGCTACCGGTTTTGCAGATGCTGGGAGGCGCAGGCCGACCAATCACTTACCAAAGCAAACGCCTAGGTTCAGCGCTTCAACTTCCCAATCTCTGGATTACTTTCAGCGGGTTCTGGCCGGAACGCGGAGCTACGCTTGAGACGGCGACCTTCAAGGAGCTCGAGGCTTATGCAGTACTGTCTCGGGTTCCTAAAGATCCCTCGCGGGCTCTCGTGATAGCCTCGGCCGGAAATACCGCTGCCGCTTTCGCCCGCACCTGCTCCGAAAACACCATACCGTGCGTCATCGTCATTCCGGCCCGCGGGATGCAAAAAATGCGATTTAGGAAGCCGCTGAACTCTTGTGTCAAGATCATATGCCTGGTCGGATCGGCAGATTATTCGGACGCCATTGCTTTCGCCGAACAACTCTCTGGCGCGGATAATTTTTACGCTGAAGGCGGCGTGAAGAACATTGGACGTCGCGATGGCATTGGTACTGCAATGTTGCATGCCGTAGAGACGATCGGCCAATTGCCGGACTATTATTTCCAGGCGATTGGAAGCGGTGCGGGCGCGATTGCGGCGTGGGAGGCGGCAACGAGGCTGGTCGAGGATGGCAGATTCGGCTGCACAGTGCCGAGTCTCATGCTGAGTCAGAACTTACCGTTTACGCCGATCTATGATTCATGGAAACGCGGTGGGCGTGAGCTGATTGCAATGGACCCTGATATAGGAAGGATGTTGACCCAGCAGATTGTGGCTCCGGTTCTTTCCAACCAACGCCCTCCTTACGCGATCAGGGGCGGGACTTTTGATGCTCTTAGTGATACTAAAGGCGACATGCTCGCGGTCGACAACAGAGAGGCCATGCAGGCAATGCAGCTCTTCGAGGAATATGAAGGAATTGATATCGATCCGGCTGCGGGAGTTGCCCTGGCATCTTTGATGAAGGCGGTCCGCTCCCACCAGGTCCGACGCGAGGCCGTTGTCCTGCTTCACATCACCGGTGGTGGCTGGTGCAAGCGAGCTTCTGAAAACAGGTTGATTCCAGCCTCAGCCGACCTCGAATTTACTTCGGATGAATTGTTCACCGGCGGCGCGCTTGCGAGTGTCCGCAACCTGTTCCGCATGGGCAAGCGCCGCCCCACTTCCGAAGCCTCTGAAGCCTCCGAAGCGGCCTGAAGGACCGCGGTTCCGGGGGTCAATCAGCACGTGAGATTTGACAGCTCACGCCCAGCATCTTGGAAGGAGAACGGAATGGTAGCAAAGGGTATCGGTGCAGAAGTTTCTGGAAGAACTGCTCCGCTGGAAATGGATCCCGAAGAATTCCGCGAGTTGGGCTACCGGGTTGTCGACAGAATCACGGAGTTCTTGAAATCGCTTCCTGCGCGCCGCGTGGCCCCGAACGAATCGGCTACTTCCATTCGCGAACTGATTTCTCTTCCTTTCCCGGAGCGAGGTGAGCCGGCTCGCCGATTGCTGGAACACGCCATCGACCTTCTGGTGGACCACTCGACTTTCAATAGCCATCCGCGATTTTGGGGTTACATCACCGGCTGTCCTGCGCCCATCGGGGCGCTTGCTGACCTGATAGCCTCCGCCTTGAATCCGAATCTGGGCAAATGGATCCTCTCTCCCATGGGCACCGAGATCGAGGGCCAGACCGTCAGCTGGATTGCCCAGATGCTGGGATATCCCACAGACTGTGGTGGGCTGTTGGTGAGCGGCGGCAGCATGGCCAACTTCGTTGGTTTCTTGGCGGCGAGAAGGGCCAAATCGCCGTGGCCGGCGCGAGTCTCGGGTGCGGTGGACGGCAACCGCGGACGGCTGCGGCTCTACACCTCCGCGGAGACCCACGTCTGGGTGCAGAAGGCGGCTGATGTTTTCGGACTGGGAACAGATTCCATTAGATGGATCTCTACCGACGAACAGTTCCGCATGGACCCCATTGCGCTGCGGAAGGACCTGGATGAAGATCTTCGGGCGGGCGATTTGCCCTTTCTTGTGATCGGGACCGCTGGATCAGTAAGCACCGGCGCGGTGGACCCACTCCCGGCGCTGGCAGCCATATGCCGGGAGTACGGCTTGTGGTTTCATGTTGACGGTGCTTATGGAGGTCTAGCTGCGATGCTGCCGGATGCTTCCGCCGATTTGCGTGGATTGAGCCAAGCCGATTCTGTGGCGGTCGATCCCCACAAATGGTTGTACGCACCTCTGGAAGTCGGTTGTGCGCTGGTCAGGGATCCGAAGGCATTGCGTGACACGTTCAGCTATCTCCCCCCGTACTATCACCTGGTTGAGGATCCCGCGGAAAAGGCAATCAACTACTTCGAATATGGTTTGCAGAATGCCCGCGGATTTCGCGCCCTTAAAGTATGGCTTTGCTTGCGACAGGCGGGCCGCGAAGGTTATCAGCAGATGATCGGCGACAATATTCGGCTGGCCGACACGCTCTATAAACTGGTAGCCGCAGATGTCGAGTTGGAAGCGCTGAGCAGGAGCCTGAGCATCACGACTTTCCGATATGTTCCGCGAGATCTCAGGGGCCGCCACAAAGCCGAGTCTTACCTGAACCGGCTCAACAGCCAGCTGCTGACCAGGCTGCAGGCCAGCGGAGAAGCCTTTCTGTCGAACGCGGTGATTCGCGGTAAGTTTGCGCTGCGTGTCTGCATTGTGAATTTCCGCACTTCACTTCAGGATATCGAAGCCTTACCGAAGCTGGTCACCCGTCTTGGTACCGATGTCGACGCAGAAATGCGGTCGCAAGAGGCTCAAGAGTTAGATTAAGAGGTACTTTTGTTCCAGCCCGCGTTCTGTTTAATGCGCCTCCCGCGCACCCCCGCCCTTCTATTGGCCGTAAGGATTAGAAAACTACACTTTTCTAACGCGCAGCGTAGCAGTCGAGAAATTCAAATGTCCCAGGGTTTGCGAGGAGTCGAGTCTGGCCACGTTTCCTAACGCGTGGTCACTGTGTTAGGACGGGCTCGCGCGGGCATGTGAGGCTGCGAGCAGCTCATGCACAGGTAGACGAGGTAGATCGCTGCCCACGCGGACGGCACACATTCGGCTCAAACTTCGGCGCATGGGTGTGACTTCTCCCGTTAACCCGCCGCGTCCCGGGAGGCATCTAGCCTCGCCCGCCTCGTATCCTGAAGGAGGCATGTCGCAATCGGAACGCGTTGCTTTGCGCAGTGCATTGACAACGCTAGCCGATCTTCGCAACATCGCTTATGCCCGGAAGCTTAGCGGCAGGGATAGTCGCGATAGTAAGGCAGGCTATGACGGGCTAAGGTGGTGTAAGACCTTCTAGCTGTGCCGCCGAGGTTCTGGGGCTAGCCGTCCCCTGCTGCCGCTGCCCGATGCCAATCTCCATCACCGTATTCTTCGGGAACACCACTTCGTGTCCTCGAGCGATAAAGCGCGAATACACCGACATCCCAGCGCCGTACGCGCCCATCGTGTAGCCGAGCGCGCGCGAGTGCACGGCCAGACCGAGCGCCATCCCGACCAGCTTGAAGCCGTTCACGCCGCCTGCAACCTGGGCACCGGTGCTGCCTCGAGTGTGAGCCACTCCATTGTCCACGTCGCTGTCACCACTCACGGAGGCAGCCGCCAAGGTGAGCGACACGGCTGTGGCCAGGTATCGCGTCTTCGGCGTTGTGGCCTCGGCGCCGCCTTCGGAGTCGAGCTTCACGTTGGCATCTTTGCCGGACTGGACGCCTTCCAGGTTCGCTTCTACCTTCTCCTGAATGCCATCCGGTTGGATCAGTTCCTGGAACCTAATGCGCAGCTGTCCGTTTTTCTTCAGGCGCTGAGCGGGCTGGACTTGGCTCACCGTGCCCGTGAGCCGGCTGCCTTGAGGAAGAATAAGGTGGTGATTTCCATTCAGGAGCGGTTGGCATATGACTGCCTCCACCGCTTCGCCTTTCTGCGACGTTGCAGATGTTAAGGGCGTAATCAGCCGCGCGTGTACCACGCTGCCTGGTGGCAATGGGCCACCGATCGACGAAGCCATTTGCGGCGTCATCGTCTCACTGCCGAAACCCAACGGTGCATTCAGCTCGGCGAAGTAAACCGTTCCCACTGGAATGTATTGCGCATGGACCGGGAGCTGCGCCTCGACGTATCGTCTCAGCCGATGCACGCGGCCGGGCGTCTTGAGCTGCTTCATCGCATTGTCCCACTCCTGCTTGGCCTGTTCCTTGGCCTGTCTGGTCTTTTCGGAAGCGGCATCCTTGATGCCTTTCCTCTCCTTGCTCTCCGCAGCCGCGACGAACCGGATCACCTGGCCCGAGCCGGGGCTAACGCTCGTCTGTAGTTGGAAGTGCCTTCCGTCCGGCAGCGCCAGGTCGTTGAAACTCACCTCCACCTTCCGTTCAGGGCTAAAGTCTGCATCCAGCGCGGCGATCGTACGCTTACCGCCCGAGATCGCCCCGATCTTGGTGACCTGGCCGGTTACCTGCGATCCCACGGGGACGACAAGGCGGTCAAACGCATATACCGGCTCTACGATGCGCGCATGAACCGCCTGCCCCGCTCTTTTCACACGGATCTCCTGATCTAAAGCTACTTGCAGCGGCGTGCCTTTGGGCACAGAGAGCTCAACGGACTGCGGAGATGAAGGCGTAGTCTGAAGCCGGGACGCCGACGCCGGCTTGCGCGCGGAGCCTGGGGAAAGCTGAGGCATAGGTGCCTCTTGAGCTTCCATCGAGCCCAGGTATCCAACAGCGAACAAAATAGCGCAAAGCATGCGTAGAATCGGCATTGTATTTCCCCCAGGATGGGTCAGTCATGGAAAGTTGCGTCGCTCTTCGTCCATAAAATGTTAGTTGTCGCTCGATCCCACTCCCCGCTACGAATACCCATGATAGTCGGGTAGCCCACATCATCCACCCTGAGTCATCGCCGGCTAAGATTTATGGCAGGATTAGGGTCTTTTTTCGAGACAGACGATGAGTCCAACCGGCCGTGTTCCCGCATGCTGTCGTCCTTTCAGGACTCGTGAGGAGCACAAGGCGGCTCGTAGTCTTAATACTATAAGACTATTATTGCGAAGAGTAAAGAATCTAGGTCTTCGTCTCCTAGCAGGGTGCTGAAAAATCTCGATTGAGCACTCTTCAGCTCTCGTTGTGGCTCATTCTCTGGTCCGTCTGGTCTGGTATTTGTTTTGATTTCGCCAGGAAGCGTGCAGTTCTGGCCGCTGCGCGCTTTTTAGGCACACTTCGGCATCAGGGTCCGCATGACTGCCTGAGAGTGAAAGTAAATTCCTAGAGACAAGCCAGTGAGACCAACTGCAAGGCTGACGTATTGAAGATATTGCTTCATGCCTCACTCCTGCACTTTCGTCCACATGTACACCCCCGGCGACCTGTCCGTTCGCAGGCTAGGCGGGTTGCGTAACGACCGTCTTGTCGTAGCGGCAATTCTTTTCACCGAGCGGAGCTTTTAGCGAGTCACATTCCTCAGATCCTGCCAAATGAGAAGAACGTCCCCAAGTCGTTGAGAAGACTGGTCGGGTTTTTGCCCTGCCTTACAAGCAGGAGTTCGCAGGTTCGAGTCCTGCACTGCCCACCATTCGTCTCATCCTCCTGTTGGCGGGGCGCTCTCGCGCAGCCAAAGCTTTCCCAAAAGCCACCAGGAGGCAGGTCATTGCGACCGCAAGTGGCGTCCCGCATGGTCTTGAGTCCATGGGTCTCGAGTTGAGGAGAGTGCGAAGTTCTCCTCAGGCTTTTTTCAGCAATCGGGTAATCCAGACCAGAACCACCGCTCCGACAAATGCGACAATGATGGAGCCGATCATGCCGCCACCAGGCCAGATGCCCAACATCCCGAAGATCCAGCCGCCCAGAATGCCGCCCAGGATCCCGAGAATGATGTCCACCAGCACGCCGTAGCCACCACCCTTCATAACCTGGCCAGCTAGCCAGCCAGCGATCAGTCCAACCACGATCCATACGAGAATTCCCATATCGACCCTCCTTGGCCCGCTTAAACAGACCGCCCGAGAGTCTACACTTGCCGGGGGTGAATTGCGACAAAACGGCGTGGTGGGCAGGGAAACCGAGTGGGGCTCGGTGCCTATCGCAATTCAATGTAACCGGCGGCATTCCATGCAAGTTATTGAAAAGGGAGGCTATTCCCTGCCGGCTGGAGGTCGCAAGACGAGTCGGCGCTGCCCAAAGAAAGTTCTCTAGCTCACAGTCCCAGGGGTGCATTTGTGTTCGGCGAATTGCACTCGGAGACTCTCTTGGGCATCTCCAACCTGCTTCATTGAGTTCAGCGGCACCCGGAACTCCCGGTGGCAAAGGCTGCAGACTGCGACGACGGGAATCGTGCCCAACTATTTAATCACTCTCACCATGGCCACAGTTTGCCACAGGGCAGCGATCGGTCCCTGGAGCAACGCCGATTTTTCCACCAAAAACGAATGGTCCCCGCCGAAGGAAACAGCATCTAAACCACTTAGCGAGCGGAGTCCGGTGACATCATGCGACGAGTCAGCCTCAAGAACTGTCCATATTGCGGGTGTTCCCAGATTTACGTCTCGTCTTCGGCAACTCCGTGGCAAAGGCTATCGGTCCTGTTCTTCCTCCGGCTGGTCAGGTGTCACACCTGCATGCGTCGCCACTTCCGCCCGATTTTTGTGCCCACCCCTAAGCATCCCTCGACCGATGCAGAGCCTCGGAAATCCATTGAGGTAGTGCCCATCAAGAAGGCGGAAAAACGTCCCGCTTGAGCTGTCCCGAAACCGGACGGGCCCTCGAAGGTATGCTGCAAGACGCCCTGAACATGCACTGTTTCGCTATGTTCTTGTAGTTTGCCGCCTTGCCTCAGCGAGGACGTCATCGTTTGCTGCGAAGTGCCTCGCCGGCGGGTATACAATGACGCTGGTCGGGATCAGGAGCGTTTCGAGCCCCCAATTTATTTTCCAGGGTGACCGGCCCGGGTGGACCTCCAACAGCTTTCGACCTCTCCCCCCTTGCGATGAAAGACAGCGACACTTCCAGTGTGGTTCTTCGCTAGGGCCGAGGCGACAAGGCGCGCCTCCAATCCGTGTGTGCCTTGTGCGTACTGTTCGCAGTTAGCGCGGCGGCCCAGCAGGTGCATGCTCCGTCCACCTTGCCGGATGGCAATACCTCGCTGATACGCACCTACCACACCCAGGGCGCCGTTATCCTGTTAACCATCCTGGGTGCCAGCAAACTTCCGTTGGACCGCCAGTCGGTGGTAAAGCTAAGCAATAGCAAGACCGGAGACACACTCTGGCAGACCTCAACCGAGCACGGCGAGGCCTGGTTCGGCAACCTGGAGCTGGCCCCTTACGATCTCGAGGTAAGTGCCGTTGGATATCTCACCACGCACAAGGAAGTCAATGTGCAGAACGCATTGAACGCTTACCGCGTGGAGATCGTCCTGGAGCGGGATCCGAACAGCATTGAAATCAGCGCGCCGAGCGCTGCGCAATTGCCGAAGAAGGCGCGCAAGGCAATCCTGCACGGCGTCGCCGCGCTGAAGTCCGGAAATTATATGGAAGCCCACAAGCAACTGGATGCGGCGGCTGCTCTGGCCCCCGAAAATGGGGATGTGAATTTCCTGTCCGGCTATCTGGCGTTTCAGGAGAAGCGCCTGGATGTTGCCAAGGATTATCTGCGCAGAGCTGCCAGTATCGACCCCCACCATGTGCAGGCGCTCAATTTGCTCGGGCGGATTTGCCTGCAGCAGCAAGATTACGGCATGGCCCAGGCGGCTCTGCATCAGGCGGCTGCGGCCAATCCTCAGGATTGGACGGCACACAGTCTGCTGGCCGAGGCCTATTTGAAGCAGCACGAATTCGAGAAAGCCCGGACGGAGGCCCTGGCCGCGATCGAGCGCAATAAGGTGGCCAGCGTGCCCGCTCAGCTGGTGCTCGGCGAAGCGCTTGCGAATCTGGGGCGTAACGAAGAGGCGATCCAGGAACTCCAGATTTTCCTGCAGGAAGCCCCGGATAATCCGGTGGCGGCGCAGGTGCGCGAACTTATTTCCTCTCTACAGCGGCTGGCTGCGGCGCCAGCTCAGGATGCCGGCGCGCCGGCCAAAGCAGCTGGACCCGTGGTCGGCCCCGATCCCCGGCTGGCGGGCGCAGAGCCACGGTTTGCGGTGATGAATTGGGAACCGCCTGGCATCGATGAATCCAGGCCTGAGGTCGCGGCCGGGGTGGCATGCCCGACTGAAATGGTGGTCGACATGGCAGGGCAGCGGGTGAAACAGCTGGCGGACGACGTGGCCCGATTTGCCGCGATCGAGGACTTGCTGCACGAAAGGCTCGACTCGGTCGGCTATCCGATCCTCAGGGAGACACGGAAATTCAATTACGTCGTGTCGATCGCGGAGTCTCCTCCCGGTTATCTGGACGTGAATGAATATCGCAGTGAGCGTTCCGGACTGGCGGATCTCCCGGACCATATTGCCAGCAATGGGTTCATCTCATTGGCGATGGTCTTTCATCCCGTCATGCGCGACAACTTCCAGATCACCTGCGAGGGCCTCGGGGATTGGCACGGACAGTCAACCTGGCTGGTTCATTTCCAGCAACGGCGCGATCGTCCCAATCGCTTTCACTCCTATGTGGTCGGCGGCACTGTATATCCGGTTGCTTTGAAGGGGCGCGCCTGGATCAAGACCGATAAATTTCAGGTCGTTCGTATGGAATCAGAGCTGATGAGCCCGTCTCCGGTCATCCAGTTGCTCACCGAGCATCAGAATGTCGAATACGGACCGGTCTTGTTCGAGAAGAAGAACGAAGAGCTTTGGCTGCCCCGCAGCGCCGAGCTCTATTTTGATTTCCGCAACCGGCGCTACTTCCGCCGCCACAGTTTCGATCATTTCATGTTGTTTTCCGTGGATGCGGCAGAAAAGCGCAACGAGCCCAAGGCTTCGCCGCCGTCTCCGCCCCCGAGTTCCGACTGAGTCGAGACGGCTTTCCAATCCTGGTTTTGGGGCGGGCGCTTGACATCCCCACTGCATGAGACTACGGTTGATGTTGAGGTGGTTACCACCTTCTCCTCATTTCAGGTTCCCTGAACTAAGTCAGCTCATCTGAAGTTCTCTTTCTTAGCAGCCCCAACCTTTAGGAGGTTTTCTATGTTTGCACGTCATGTCTCCATTCATTTGAAATCGAATATGCTTTCTGATTACAGCCGAACTTTCGAGAAAGATGCCCTTCCTTTGCTTCGCAAACAGAATGGTTTTAAGGACGAAATCACATTCTCGAGTCCCGGCGGCACCGAAGTGACTGCCATCAGCCTGTGGGACAACAAAGCCAACGCGGACGCTTACAACACGAACGTCTACCCGCAAGTGTTGCAGACGTTGGCAAGAGTGATCGACGGAACGCCCAAGGTTCAGAGCGGCGACGTCGTCAACTCGACCTTCCACAAGATCGCCGCTGGAGTCACAGCGTAGGGTTCGGATCTGCTCTCACGAGAAGGCGGAACTAGCTCCGCCTTCTCGGTCTGTTCTTAACCCGTTCAGATCCCTGATCGAAGTTAGATGATCTCAATCCATTACTCGAACTGAGGTGCCCATGAAAACCATCACCGTACCCACTCCGGCAGAGACCACGCCCTCAGAACCAATGCTCGAGCACGCAATCCGGCTTCGCGCATACGAGCTTTATGCTCAACGCGGAATGTCTGAAGGCCATGCAGTCAATGATTGGCTGGCGGCGGAAGCCGAGCTTGTCTCTGGCTACACCGAGACTGCAGCGGCCTTGAACCAAAAATCAAGACGCTGAATGAAGGGCCGACTTGGCCAAACCACGGGATTGCAGGCAAGTGAAGAGTGGATCGTAAGCTATGAACAGAAATAAAACTGTCGTCCTGGTGGTGGTTGTCCTCGCAGCGCTTGCGGCGGGAGGCTATTGGTTCGCGCGCAACAGAAATACACGCGCCACAGGTTCCCTGCCCAATGCGGTGGAAAAACCCTCCGCCGGTGCGGATCCAGTCGCGCCTGTTGATGTGCCCATCGTCAAGGCGATCGAAGAAGGGCGTGTCGATGATGCAAGTCAATTGCTGAAGCAAGGCGCCAATATAGACGCGGCAAATTTGGACGGTACCACCGCTTTGATGCAGGCTGCTGAGGGCTCGGCCTACCTGCCCAATAACACTCCCGCGGTCGCCATGCTGCTGGAGAAAGGCGCAAGTCTCGACACTCAGGATAAGCAAGGCCGCACCGCCGTGTACCGGGCCGCGGCGGAGGGCAAGGAAGAGACCATTCACCTGCTGGTCGCACACAAGGCGAATCTAAACCAAAGAGCTGACGACGGAGGCACCGCGCTCCTGGCCAGCGTCACCTTCGGTCACATGGATTGTTTGAAGCTTTTACTCGCCAGCGGAGCCGACATCGAGCTGGCGGATGCACGCGGAACGACTCCGCTGATGGTTGCCGCGGAGGGTACTGCCTACATGCCTTTCAACGTCCCACTAGTCTCAATGCTGCTAGCCAACGGCGCTCAAGTGAACGCTCAGGACTCTGCTGGACGTACGCCGCTTTATCGGGCCGCGACCGAGGGAAAAGTCGATGTTATGCATCTCCTTCTTGAAAAGAAGGCAGACCCGAATTTAAAGGACAACGATGGTTCCGCGCCTTTGCTCGCAGCCGCAACCGGAAGGGTGGACGCAGCTACCTTGTTGCTGGACAGTGGCGCCGACGTGAACCTGGCTGACGCGAACGGCAACACGGCCTTGATGATCGCCGCCGATGGCAACCCCGATGCGAACGCGGACAAGCGAATGATTACCCTCCTGCTGGAGCACAAAGCCAGGCTGGATCCACTGGACCGCAGTGGCCGAACCGCATTGGCGCGGGCGACGGAAAACAACAATACGGCAGCAATCCAGATGCTCGCGCAGCATTAACCAACCTGACTTCGGCCGCTGCCGCGGTCTCAGGCGGCCTTCCTTGGAACCTTGGCGCCCTTCTTGCGCGCCTCCGAGAGCCCGATCGCGATGGCTTGCTTCCGGCTCGTGACTTTGCCGCCTTTGCCACCCTTGCCTAAGCGCAACGTCCCCCGCTTTTCCCGGTGCAGCGCGCTCTCTACGCTCTTGCTCGCGGCCTTTCCATACTTGCGACCTGAACTGCTGCTGGAACTTCTCTTCGCTGGCATGACATCCTCCTGCTGCTTAGAGGGATTTTCCCACCGGTCAGGTTGTTTCCGATAAAAGCCTCAGTACTCTCTGCGTCCCGAAACTGGAACTTTGCGGCTGGCCTCTACGTGACCAGCAGCAGCTTCCCCGTCGTCTTGCGGCCCTCCAGATCGCGATGAGCCTGCCGCGCTTCCTGGAGCGGATACACATGTTCGATACGCAGCTTGAGATCCTTCGATGCGACCATGGCAAACACCGCGCCAGCGCGCATTTCCAGATCTTCCCGGGTCGCAGTGTAATGGCCCATCGTAGGCCTAGTCAGGAACAGAGATCCCTTGGTGCTAAGCGTGATTGGATCAAATGGCGCCACCGCTCCACTCGAGCCGCCGAACAAGACCATCATTCCGCGCGGCCGCAGAACGTTCAGGCCCTTTTCAAAGGTGGTCTTACCCACCGAATCGTAGACCACATCCACGCCTTTGCCGCCGGTCAAGCGCTTGGTTTCACTCTCAAAACCCGCCTGGGTGTACAGGATGATCTCGTCCGCGCCCGCATCGCGCGCCAGCCTGGCTTTTTCTTCGGTCGAAACCGTGCCGATCACCCGGGCTCCGATGCGGTGGGCCATCTGCACCAGCAGCAATCCGACTCCGCCGGCAGCCGCCTGCACTAAGGCCGTGTGGCCGCGTTGGAGCGGGAAAGTGCTGTGCACCAGGTAGTGCGCGGTCATTCCCTGAAGCGCGGCCGCGGCAGCTTCGCGATCGCTGACGCCCTGCGGAATCTTTACTAGCCGGTCGGCAGGCACGGCCGCGTATTCCGCATAGCCGCCCTGAACCCCGGCCCAGGCCACGCGATCACCGGGCTGCAGGGTCTTTACTTCTGCACCCACAGCGGTTACCGCGCCCGCGCCTTCCTGTCCTGCGATGAAGGGCAGCGCCACCTTGTAGCGCCCTTCGCGCTGGTAAACGTCAATGAAATTCACGCCCGCCGCCGCAATCTTGACCAGGGCTTGGTTGGGCTTGGGTTGGGGAACGGGGAGGTCGACCAGCTCCAGCGCTTCCACCCCGCCCGGTTGTTTTACCTGAATGGCTTTCATGAGCGCTTGGATTATCGCCTACCGCCCCTGGATTCAGTCAATCGTCAATCAGGGGCCGATGAAACCGTCCGCGGTTCTGGCCTAAAATGGACTGCCAGAACCACCGGGAACACATTATGGAGAACAAGGAATGAAGATCGTGGGCATGCTTGGAGGCATCGGGCCGGAGTCCAGCATCGAATATTACCGTCTGCTCATTGCCGGTTACCGCGCTCGCGTACCCAATGGAAGCTATCCTGCGATCGTGATCAACAGATCAATATGACTGCCATGCGGTCCCTGGTGGAAGCCAATGAACTGGCCAGCCTCACACAATATCTTCTGGAGGAGATCAAACGCCTTGCCGGGGCCGGCGCGGAGTTCGGTTTTATGGCTTCGAACACGCCCCATATTGTGTTCGACTCCGTCCGCCGCCAGTCGCCAATTCCGTTGATCAGCATTGTCGAAGCCACGTGCCAGGCGGCACAAGGCCAGGGGTTGAAGCGGCTGGCGTTGTTCGGCACCCGTTTCACTATGCAGGGAGAGTTCTATCCTCAAGTATTTTCGCGGGCCGGCATTGCGCTGGTCGTGCCCTCAACCGACGAGCAAGCCTACATTCACGACAAGTACATGAATGAACTGGTCCTGGGTGCGTTCCTGCCCGAGACCCGCGCCGGACTGCTGGCCATCGCGGACCGCATGCGCGAACGAGATAAACGGGCTGATTCTGGGAGGCACTGAGCTCCCATTAATCCTGGACAACGTCGCGAGCCCGGTCCCCTTTCTCGACACCACCCAGATTCATGTGCAGGCCGTGCTTGCCCATCTGCTGGACTAGGCAGGCGCGACGTCAGTCGGGCAGGCAGTGGCAGGGGTCTAGCAGATTTATTCCGCCGACTTCGCTATTCCGCAGCCTTCGTGGCCAATGTTGCGACCACGGCGATGTTTTGCAGCAAGTCAGGCGGAAGGGCGTGGCGCTCCTGCAAGTATGCCGAGCTGTTGTAAGAGACCCAGACCTTTCCCTGAGCATCTTCCGAGACCAGAATCTTGAGCGGAAGGTCCATGGCGCTGCTGGGCGACGCCAGCATCAGCGGAGTGCCGGCTTTCGGGTTGCCGAAGATCAGCAGCTTGGTCGAAGGCATTTTCATACCCACCTTTTCCGCTTCTCCACTGTGGTCGATCAGGGCAAAGAGCGTGACTCCTTTGGACTGCAGAATATTCTTGAGCTTGTCTACCGTCTGCTCCACGGAGTGATTGCTGGGCCGGTCAATGATTCCGTTGTTTCTTGCCGATGTCATGGAAACCTCCTCATTGGGTCATGGTTCCATGCGCCGCGCAGCGCGGATCAGACCCACTCCCAGGCTCAGGGTGGCGGCAGCGAGAAACAGCGCGCCGATGTATGCCAGATTCATTAAGCCATTCGGCTGCTTAGCGGTTGGAGAAGCGACGGAGAGGAAGAACGCGGCGGGGATCAGAATGGCCGCGATCGGGGCGCCGCTTCGGGCTATCCACTTCCACCCGGACGAAAGCACCGCCTCGTCAACATAGCGAAGCATGACCAGCGACAGGACAAGATAGACGCCAGCATGCGCGTGCCCGGCGCGCCAGAGATCATGTCGCAGTGGATTATCGTTATATCCCGGGACGTCTCTCGTCCGAAAACTGAGAAGAGACAAGCCTCCGTACATCACCGAGGGAAGAACAACCAGAAGGATCCCGGCCAGCATTCGCGATTCACGTGACATGATTTCCTCCGTCAAACTCTGGCTGAGCGAACTTCAACCGTTCTTGCATCTGTTCTCAGCAGATCCCCAGCTGTCGCTGTTATGCGCTGATCGCGTTTTTCTGCCCGCCAATCGCTTCCTCGATCGCCTGCACCAGACTCTCGTAGTCGAAAGGTCCGTCATGACGCTTCCCGTTGATGAAGAATGTCGGCGTGCCGTTGACTCCGCTGCGCACTCCGCTGCTGAAGTCCGCCCGAACCCGGTCCTTGTACATGCCTTCTGACAGCGCCTGCTGAAGTCCCGCGGGAGACAGACTCAGATCCTGTGCAAGCTTCGAATAGAGTGGCCCGCCCAGGTGCTGCTGGTTTTCGAACAAGCCATCATGCATCTCCCAGAATTTTCCGTGAGCGCCGGCGAACTCGGCCGTTTCCGCGGCCGATTCGGCGTGAGGGTGCATCTGGCTCAAGGGGAAATTGCGGAATACAAAACGCAGCCCTTTGCCAAAATGCTTTTGCACCCGCTTGACGATGCCATAAGCCTGTCCACAATGAGAACATTCGTAGTCGCCGTACTCCACTAGAGTTGCAGCCCCATTTTCCGCGCCCTGGAAGTGATCTTCGGACGTAACCTGTGTATTGAGAGTAGCCATGGACTCCTCCTGTCGAAACAATTCTCATTCAGGCAAATCTTCGAGAGCCTGCAGAATGCCGTCCGCTCCGGGATTGACCGCGACCGGCGAGCGATAACTCCAGGCGATGATTCCGGATTTATCGATGACGAACAGGGCGCGCTCCGAAAATCCATCCGCCCTGCGGTAGGCGCCGTACGATTGTGCGACCGCTCCTTTGGGCTCAAAGTCCGCCAGCAAGGAAAAGTGCAGATGGCGCGCTTCGGCAAAAGCGCGGTGGCACCAGACCCCATCCACCGACACGCCCAGCAGCTCCGCTCCGAATTTCTGGAACTCGGGCAGGACCTCGTTGTAGAGCGCCATCTGATCGCCGCATACCGGGCTCCAGTCCGCGGGATAAAAGGCCAGAATCACCGGCTTGCCGCGCAATTCCCTCAGCGAGAGCGTCTGGTCCGGGGTGACGTGCAAACTGAAATCAGGAGCCTCAGTGCCCGCTGGCAGCAGCTCGGATGGCGCTGCGTGCCCATTGATGACGGCAGTCCCCGCCGTGTAATCGTGCAACTTTGCATTTTCCATTGCCATGTCACTTTCTCCTTATCCAGCCTAAGGCGGATCTAGGCGAACTCATTGTGCTTCTCACGCTGTTCCGTCCCCCCAGCAGGTCGCGCCGTGAGAGGTCAAGAGACCCGGCCTTCGCTGGTCAGAGTGAAGGCCGGATCGCGCTTAGGCTGCGGCTTCTCTGCTTCGCCGGATGAACGTAAGCAGGTCGGCATTGATCTGGTCGGCATTGGTTGTGGGCATCCCGTGCGGGAAACCCGGATAGATCTTCAGCGTGGAGTTCTTCACCAGCTTCGCTGACAGCGGGGCGGCGGCAGCGATGGGCACGATCTGATCGTCGTCGCCATGAAGGATAAGAGTGGGCACGTCGAACTTCTTGAGATCTTCCGTGAAGTCCGTCTCGGAGAAGGCCTTGATGCAGTCATAGCCCGCCTTCATTCCTCCCAACATGCCCTGCAACCACCAGTGCTCCCGTATGCCTTCCGAAATGTTGGCGCCGGGCCGGTTGTAGCCGTAGAACGGAAGCGTAATGTCCCTGTAAAACTGCGGACGATTCTTTACATATTGGGCGCGCAGGTCGTCGAACACCTCGATGGGCGCGCCGGCGGGATTCTTCTCTGTCTTCAGCATCAGCGGTGGCACCGCGCTGATCAGCACGGCCATGTCGACACGTTTTGAACCATGCCGCCCAATGTAACGGGCAACTTCTCCTCCGCCGGTGGAGTGGCCCACATGAATCGCGTTCTTCAGGTCAAGCTTTTCCGTGAGGGTGGCGAGATCGTCGGCGTAGGTGTCCATCTCGTTGCCATCCCAGGTCTGGGTGGAGCGGCCGTGCCCGCGCCGGTCATGCGCGATGACCCGAAAGCCCTGCTGGCCGAAGAACAACATCTGTCCATCCCAGTCGTCCGCGGTCAGCGGCCATCCGTGACTGAACACTATGGGCTGGCCCTTTCCCCAGTCCTTGTAGTAAATCTGCGTACCGTCTTTTGTGGTAATCGTAGGCATGACTTGTCTCCTTAATCTCCTCGTTTGGTTTGCGATTTGTTGTTCTAAGAAACATCTGGAAATCGGCCATGTATTCCGATCAAGCCCTACGGACTTGGCTCGGGCTGAACCCCTGATCCGGTATGTGATATTCGTCAGCGGCGCTTGCGCAGGCTGCGTCCTTTGGGACCGCCACTGACGTCGGGAACTTCTTCACCGAGGGCAGTGGCTAGATCGATTTGATGATCCTGCTCCTGCATCAGGATCTGCCGAATTTGTTCCGCCATCGCGTATTCTCCCAGCGCTTCACATTGCCGGATGCGATCGCGGTAATTGCGAATGGTTTCATTTTCATTCTCGAGATCGTACCGGAGCATGTCTTTTGGCTTTTTCGAGATCCGCACCGGCAGGGGAGTGACCACGGGCATTTTGCCGAGATAGTCGATCTGCCGCGAGAGGATCAGGGCGTGATCGAGCTCCTGCTTGGCGTGAATTTCGAGCTGGGCGGCGATGTCCATGTATTGGGCGCCACTCAGCACCTGGGAATAGACCACGTAGGCGATGATGGCTTGATATTCGCGGGCAAGGTCTTCATTCAACAGCTCCGCCAGGCGGGCGCGGGAAATTTCGTTTTCGTTTGCGGGGGATTTGGGTTCAGCCATTTACTTTCTCCTTTGAATTGAACATGAGCTAGGGGTGCAAGCTGGATATTGTTTGCCTCTCAGAATCGCAACGCAGGCAAGGACTCTGGAGCGTGGACGTCTGTCGAGACGCTGATCTCTTGCCTGCGTCCGCATTGGCTGCGCGATTCGAGGAGGTGCAGACCACCAGGCTGGTTGTCATGGTCGACCACTTGCGGAAATCTAGATTGCGCAAAAGTGTACCCTCAAAAAGTCCACTTCTCAACTCCCACAAGGGGTCAAAGGCACTTCGATTTCCCGTCGTGCGCTGAAGCGAACTCACTCGGCCAAATCAATTCCCAGCGTAAACAATTCTGTCCCGAGGAAAAGCGCAGCAACGCATTGTGCCCTCCGGGAATTCTGCCGGTGCGAGTCAGGACCCATTTTCACCTGATATACTGTTACCCGCCACAGATGGAGCAATTTCCGCCAGAACTAACACCGGAGCAAAAGACTCTTTGGTTATTGACGAGCCTGTCGAGCAAGTGGTTGGGGCCTGGCACATCTCGCTCATGTGGGGGACGTAGTTCAGTTGGTTAGAACGCTGCCCTGTCACGGCAGAGGTCGCGGGTTCGAGTCCCGTCGTCCCCGCCATTCTTTTCAAGCACTTGCAACCCCAACCTCTGGCAAATCAGGGGATGTTAGGGGACGATAAGCGCCGAACGAGAATGGTCCCATCGAGAACGATTCCAAACAGCGCTCATTGGATTAGGTTTGTCTTCGGCAAAATACCTGTCGGCAAAATCGCGTCGACCAATTTGTCCTGTGCCAGGCGTTTGGTCTTCGATGTCGCCTGCAGGTACTTGTTCGTGACATGAAGGTTGCTGTGCCGCAAGTAGTCGCGGATCGTGAGCTGATGTTCGCCCATCTCCGCCAGCATGGTTCCAACCGAGTGTCGAAAAGTGTGCCAGCCCACACCCGTGATTCCGATCCGTCTGAATGCAGGCTGAATCTTCTTCTTCAGGACTGAAGCTAGGTCTAACGGCTTGGTGCCTCGCAGTCTTTCGGAAGGGAAAACGAAATCTTCCGGTTCGTTGTAGAGGCTTTGTGATCTCCACTCCTGCAAGGAATGCTTCAGGCTTGGATGCATCGGCAGCAGTTTTGCAGACGCTTCCGTTTTTGTGCTCTTCAGGTTTCCACCTCGACGCCAGTAATACGAGTGTTGGACGCTGATGCTCATGTTGTCGAAATCGCACGACAGCCAGCGTAGCGCCCCGAGTTCGCCTTGACGTATTCCCAGAGCTCCTTCTAGAAATACGAGAAGCTGATCTCGAAACTCCAGTTCTGCAAGACCCAGTTTGACTTGTTCCGGTGACAGGACCAAAGGGGATCGCTGACGTTTGGCGCTGATGCGCACGCCAGTGCTCGGGCCTCGCTTGCCCCCAGTTCCCACCGGTATGCCTGAAGAGATGGGATTGTGGCCACAGAACTCCCACCGAACGGCGTGCGAAAACAAAGCCGACATCACACATTTGATTTTGGCTTTGGTTCCATCGGCCACTCCCGTCGCCCGTAGCCAGCGCTCTACCTCCACCGTTTTGACTTGCTCTAGTGGCAGATTGCCCCAGCGTGGGACAATCCAGTTTTTGGCGTAAATTATGTACGCATCCTGTGTGGACAATGCTTTGAGAGGCAGCTCCTCTTGAGAGTAGTGCTCCCAGAGCGTGTTGATTGTGGTTCGCCGCAGGTTCCTGTGTTCGCAGCGATTGTTGATGGTTAGCCGAAGAGCGTCTGCTGCTGAGTGTGCCGCAGATTCGGTCGGGCATTCCTTGACATTCCCAACCTGGGCTTTGCGATGCGCCAGTTTCCCTTTGATGTCTTCTTCCCACCATCGGTAGACCCAGACTGCCGGTCCCTTCTTCCGCTCTTCTCGTTCGACACTTCCGTGTTGGTAACGTGTCCGTCTAAACAAAGTTTCTCCTTTGTTCAAACGGTGTCGGCGGACATCGCCAGAATAGATCGCTTGTGGGTTTTGGTCGAGATCTTTTTGTCCTGACTTGCGATTTGTTTAGCTGGCGAGTTTTCCCAGCCAACGATCTAGTGTGGAGGCGCGAAAGCGCCACCTCTTTCCGACCTGAACACCAGGGATTGCGCCTGTACGCGCCTTCACCCGAAGAGTCCTAGGGTGCATTCTGAGAAGTCTTGCCGTTTCTTCAGTGTCTAGCAGAGGCTCAAAGTGTCGATCGTTCGGGACGCCCTTTTGTTCTCGGTCGTCGGGCGCCTGAACATATTCTTGATTTCCATCCTCTGGCATCGGAGGAACACCTCACTTGCGGAAGGCCAACATATGAGCGCTCACGAAGCTTTGGCCTCATGTTCGGGTACCAGCCACCAACATCGTAGCGATGAGCGTCAGTGTTTTAAGAGCTCGCTTGGAAGCGCCATGGTCTTTGATTATCCGGTCTGTATGGTTTGACAATCTTCCGGAGGGATAAAAGCAGTATCGAATTCAATGAGAAAGACTCAGATCGTTACAAGAAGGCGCCGCGACGGGTCGAGAGTCCACTGCTCGCGAGGATCGGGACTGTCGACCGCACTAACCATAAATCCGTAGGAAATGAGCACTTGTCAGCGAATCTAATCCGCGCGGGCTCCTACGGGTCTGGGCGTCCTTGGGCGACCTTCGCTTCACACTTCGGACAATGTCGCAAAGCGTGCAATGCCAAGTATGTATTTCGATCCTCCGTTGGGTGCGATCCGGGGAAAGTCTTGCTGCATGCGGCCGGACTGCCTAGCTTCCGCTGAAGCGGCTGAAATCGAGACGGGAGGCGGCACCATCCGCCGCGTCGTTCTCGACTACGAATTCAAGAAAAGCATCTACGCGCCCCTCGTGAAGGTCAAGTTGATGGGCCTGGATTTCGTCCTTGCCCTATCCGGAACATCGTTACCTCGCCACCGAAACCAAGAAACTTGAGTTCTTTGTGGGTGCACTTGGGTTGAAGCGTGAATGGCTTCCCCTGCGAATTTATCGCTCGTGAAATGGTCGCATCCAGACTACCCGGTATTTGGTGGACAAGTTCCCGCTGTTTCTCTCTGGTGCGTCCATCGCGCCAGCGCCCGTGGTCACGTTTTGCTGCGTAGACGGCAACCTCGGTAATGTCGGCGGTTTCGACACCCACTAGCTCGAATACAGAGAGCTTTTCGCACGACTGTAGTCCGTTCAGATGGTGTATGTGTCGACAGACCAAAGGACGTTCGCGAAGGCGGGAACGCATCTTCGATGCCTCTGGGGGACGTTGGCAGCAAAATCTGTGAGGGCGCCCTCGAATCCAGATCTGGATCGCTTACCAAGGCACTTCCGCACTCGCGTTCTCCTCGAAAGGCGGGAGACCACGTGTTTCGACAAACAGCAGCTCGACCGATTGCGGGATGAGCTGCGGGAGTTCCGAGACCCAGAACACGAGGAACTTTATAAAATATGGCGGGAGCACGGAGACGGGGCCGTGCTTTGTGGAATGCAAGGTCTAAGCGCTGGATTGGCACCCCTGCCGCGTATCGGCTCGACCACGACTACGGGTTCTTCGGTCCACTTCCCAGGGGGGCGGGCATGAAGCGGACGGATTATTTCCGTAGACAGCAGAATCCGCACAAAGATCCGGGTCTGAACGCCCTTGTGGCCGGCTTAGCGCGTAACGATACAACGGGTTGCAGAAGAGCGATGCTTCGAGAAACACGGACTGCAAAACAATTCAAGGGCGGGAGCGACCCCGGTTTGTGCGGCACTTGAGCCGCCACAAACCCGCTTCGTTCCTATCGTCACTTCGGGGTCGCTCCCGCCCTTGAGGAACTGCCGTCAGTGATGCGTTTCTGTAGTGACGAGAACTTAGAAAGCGCTGATAGAACCGCAGTGAATTCACGAGGGAGAAACCATGGCATCCTCATTCATTCCCCAAAGAATTAAGCGAGCCAAGCAGCAGATCACGGTGAAGCTCTACCAGGACCAGCTCGCCATGCGACAAGTATGGCCGATTCATCGATGACAGCCGGGATTACATCATCAGCCAGGCCCTAGAACGGGTATTCAAACGGGACAAAAAATTCGCCCGCCGGGTCGAGCAGGATAGAAATGCAGGGAGCAATGCGGAGCGCACCATCACACGCACTGAATCTGCCAGTTCAGCATCACTCTCTCACCACAGCGGGATGAGAGGAAATCGTCCTCGCGCAGAAGTCGTGGGCGAGATGCGGTACGAATTCCTTTTCAGGTCCCCCGGTTTTCTCATCGGTCTGCCCTTTCGGTTCTAATGTCCATGAATCGTCACACCGCACTAGCGCACAGTCCTTGGCCCTTGTCGTCTTACCCAGCGCATGGATTGACCATGGCTGTCTATGAGGGGATCCACACCGAAGTACTTTTGCAGAGAAGTCCGCCAACTCATTCGGTGGGGTTTTGGTTGCCGGACTTGGCCAACGAGCATAAATACAGCATCAAATGTCAGATTTTTGGTCCGCGGCGCTAACAGTCCAAAATAGCGAATCGCATGTCGGTATCGATCTGGGATATGCTCGGCCAAAGCATCCACGAACCTTTGGATTGGATACTGAGATGTCACTCTGCGCTTTAGCCTCTTGTCGTTGGTCCAAAACTCTACGTATGCTTCGGTAACTCTTAGCAGACGTCGCTGAGCGATTGGCGGGCGGCGTGCATATCGTGCTGCATACTGTGTATTTCTGGAGCATGTGAACAATCCGGCGTTTCATTTCACCATCCGGCTCTCTCCGTGCGGCTGAGTCCGAGGCTTGTCCCGCGGCAATCTGGACCCTCCGCGTCGCGGACAGATTAATCCCTATCTTACTTTCAGTCAGCGTTTGCGGAACAACCTCATGTGCTTCGTGAGTAATTAAGCTATTCCGACAATCGCCGTTCAACATCGGCTCCCGATGGAACAAGTCGCGCTAGCGCCCCAGGATTCGCTCCCCGCTGAAGTGGGAGTTCCACGACGAAGGCCGATCCCTTGCCCGGTGTGCTCTCGACTGCGATCGAGCCGTGATGCTGCTGCACGATCCAGAGGGCAATGGCGAGACCCAAACCTACTCCTCCCAATTCCTGGCTTCTGGCCTTATCGGTGCGATAGAAACGTTCGAAGATTCTGGCTTGATCGGCAGGCGCGATGCCGATGCCGGAGTCGACCACCTTGAGCACGGCTTTGTCACCTCGTTCCTCGAGAGAAAGACTGATTCTTCCGGGCCCAGGCGTGTACTTGACGGCGTTGTCGAGCAGGATATTCAGCAATTGGTGCAGGGCAGTATTGTCGCCCGCTACGTGCACCTCCCCGCCAATGACATTTTCGGTAAATCCCAAATTCTTGGAGTCGGCGACGGCGCGCCACTCTGCCGCGACTCTCAATACGGCTTCACGCAAGTCGACGCACTGGATTTTCACCACCTCACCTCCTGAGTCCGCGCGAGCCAGTGACAAGAGCTTTTCGACCATCGATGTCGTGGTTTCCGCTTCCATCAGTATGTGAAACAAGGCATTGCGGTATTCCTCTTCGGTCCGCGACCTCCGGAGAGCGATTTCGGCCTCCGTGCGAATCAGCGAAATCGGTGTGCGAAGTTCGTGGGACGCGTCCGCCGTAAATTGGGTAACGCGCAAAAAGGCAGTCTCAATACGGCTTAGCATTTCATTCAACGTGTCGGAAAGCCGTTGCAGTTCATCTCCCGTGTGCAACGGCTCCAGTCGGCGACTGAGATTGGAGCCACTGATCGTGCGAGCGGTACGGGTGAGGGTGTCGACTGGTGACAAGGCCTTGGCGCTGACCCAATATCCGACCAGGGAGGCAGCCAGAAGGATCAGCGGAGCAAACATCACCAGATAACGCCGAAACAAGGCAAGGGTTTGTGATACATCGTCCATGGGTATGCCGGTTTGCACAGTGAAACGGCGCCCGTGTACCGCGATGCTCTGACTCAGAAAGCGAAAAGGCTTGCCACCGAGCTCTTGATTTTCATAGACAGGCTGAGCCAGTCGATCCGAGGCAGGCATGGGGAAGAGCATCTTCTCCATGAACGATGCGCGGTAGATCCAATCAGTTGGCGGTGCATAGATTTGTAAGTAGTCGCCCGAGTGCTCGAGGACATAGGCCTCTGTAACTTCCTCCTGCAGCTTGGCGATCGAAGCATTTTGTTTCTGCGCTTGCAGAAAATGCTGCAGGTCATCGACCTGGTTCGTCAGTTCCTCGTCGGCGATCTCATAGAGACTATGGCGCAGAAGGAACCACATGCAGAATCCAAACAGGAATTGAGCGGCGGCAAAGACGAGAAGATATGAGAGCGTGAGCCGCAGACCAATAGGCAGTCTTTTCATCGGAAGGGTTCTGCGCGCAGGATGTAACCGACGCCGCGCACTGTGTGAATCAGTTTCTGCCGCGTGTCATCTTGAATCTTGAAACGCAGCAAGCGCACAAAGACATCGAGCGTGTTGTCCTCGATGTCCCGATCGAAGCCCCAGACTGCTTCGATCAGAAACTGCCGACGCACCACTGTGCCGGCGCGGTAGATAAGTTGTTCCAACAAACTATATTCGGTCCGCGTAAGTGAAATCCTCATTCCGCTGCGACAGACTTCTCGGGTGGCCGGGTCAACCACGAGATCGCCCACCTCAAGACGAATCGGTTGTGGCACGTGGGCCCGCCTCTTGACTGCTCTCAGACGTGCCAGCAGTTCGTTGAAAGAAAAGGGTTTGGTCATGTAGTCGTCGGCGCCAACATCAAGCCCATGAACAACGTCCTGCACCGTGTCTTTGGCTGTGAGCATGAGAACCGGAGTGGCAATCTTCTCCGAGCGCAGACGTTTTGCCAATTCAAAGCCGTTCAGCTTCGGCATCATCACGTCGAGGATAATGACGTCGAAGTCGTAGTTCGCAGCCAGTTCCAGCCCGCCGTTTCCATCCGTGGCACATGCCACCGTATGCCCCTCTTCCGTAAGACCTTTATGGAGCAGTTCCGCCATTCGCTTTTCATCTTCCACGACCAAGAGCTTCATCGAGACACCGGTGAACAGACAGAGGATTCTGTGCTTCACCATCGTAGGCGAAAAGTGTGAATATTCGGTTAAAACTCCAGCCGGTAAGAGTCCAGTCCAATCTGAAAGGAAATTAACCTTAACTTCATCTGCCATTTACACGCCCTTCTTATATTCGCAACAGTAACCCACGTGCCAAATCTCGAGGCTCCCTCGGGGAGGTCCCATGACTTCCAAGAATATGTGCCCGATGTTCCTCGCCGTTCTCACCCTTAACTTGACCGGGCTTACGCCTGTGATTGCCAAGGAGCGGGGGACTCGTATGCGGCTAATGTGTGCAACTCGCCCAACACGCTTCCTCGCTCTTCTTCAATGGGCTTTTCTGGTGGTGCTCCTGCCGGTGATAACGGCGGTGTCAGCGGTCGCGCAAATTGATCGCGCAGTCCTCGAAGGTACGGTGACCGATCCAGCGGGAGCCGCTATCGTCAGGGCTAGCGTGAAGGTCGTGGCTTTGGACACTGATATCACCGAGGAACAGCGGACAAACTCGAACGGCTATTACCGTTTTCCCGGCCTGGCTGTCGGCCGCTACTCGCTGACGGTCACGAGTCCCGGTTTCAAGACCCAGGTCATCGAAGAAGTCAGACTGCAAGTCGGCCAGACACACACATTGGATGCAAGGCTCGAAGTCGGTGCGATCGCAGAAAGAATCGAGGTTAGGGCCCCAGCGGACCCTTCCGACCGCAGTTCCGCCGAAGCGGCCACTGTCATTGACACAAATCAGATTTTGAACCTCCCCAACAACGGGCGCGACTGGGCCAGTTTCACACTTCTTGCTCCCTTCGCTCAGGATGACGGGGGTGGAGATCAGCGCACGATCCGGTTTGCGGGTCGCGCGCGAGATGATAACAATTTTCAGTTCGATGGCGTAGACGCCGGCGGCATTCAAGAGCAAGCTCAAAAATCGCAAACGCGCCTGCAGATCTCGCAGGATGCAATCGCTGAGTACCGCGTCAACAGCGCCTTGTACGACGCAGAGTACGGTACTCAGGCAGGCGGCCAGATAGACGTAGTCACCAAATCCGGCACGAATGATTTTCACGGATCGGTTTTTGGCTACTTGCGGAATTCAATCTTTGATGCACGCAACTTCAATGACTTCGACATTAACGGGAATCCCGCCATTCCTCCCTTCCGCTTCGGCCAGTACGGAATGTCTCTGGGTGGCCCCGTCATCAGGAACAAAGTGTTCTTTTTCGTCAACTACGAAGGCCTACGCCAATACGCGGCACAGACTACCCAGGTCGCCGTACCTTCACCCAGCATCGAACAGGCAACTCTGGCTACGTCACCGCAGATGTGTTCTATCTTACAGGCTTTTCCGTGGCGGGCATCCACTGGTTCCATTGGGAATTGCAGACCGAGATTTGTTTTTCCTGACGGGGCCTTCGCGGATCAGACCAGCCAAGGTCTGCCCGATTCCGATTTGTTCACGAACCCGGCGCCAACCACAGTCCACGAGGACACCTGGCTCGTTCGTATGGACTACAAGATCAGCGACAAGGCCAGCCTATATGGACGAGCTCAGCGTGATATCAGCCTGGTAAGTGGCACGAACGGGAGTGCCGTTCCGTTCGACTTGATTCAGACCATCAACCATCCCGCGAACTATCTCGTCGCATTGCAGCAAACTCTTTCCCCCAGGCTTCTAAATGAGGCCAAAGTCTTCATCAACCGGGCCCCGTTTATCAATCCTCAAGCAGGGCCTCTGGACTACGCCGTTCATACCAGTAGCTGGGTCACAATCAATAACATCAACGCCGATCACGAGGTGGGAACAACCTACGGCGTTATCGACAACCTAACCTGGGTTCGCGGTCGCCATACTTTCAAGACGGGAATGGAAATTCGCCGAGTTCGGCTAAATCAAGGTAAGACGGCCGACAACAACCTCGACTTTGGCAATTCGGACACTGGCTTTATCAATGCTCAGCTTTACGGAATTTCCTTCACCGCCCCGTGGTGCTGCCACAAGTTGCGGCGTACCTTCTATCTCCCCTATTTTCAGGATGAGTGGAAGGTGACTCCCAATTTCACCGTAAACCTTGGGCTCCGCTGGGAGTACTACGGGGTCGCGCATGAAGCCGACAATCGAACCACGGTCTTCGATCTGAACGAGTTTCATGGCGTATGCCTTGGATCCAACTCGACAAACGGTCCTTACCCCACCCCCATCAATACATCGCCTTGTCCAAAAAATCCCGCTCTGTACAACCCAAACTATAAGAATTTCGATCCCCGGGTTAGCCTGGCGTGGGCTCCGAGCGCCTTGCATGGAAAGACGGTGGTTCGAGCGGGTTTTGGTATTTATCACGGCGCGGCCCAGAACGACGATCTGAACGCCGGCCTGGAAAGCGACCGATTCACGCTGTCGGCCAACTTCGATCCCTCAGGGCCGGGCACGCCTCTGCTGCCGGCCTATCAACAGGAAATCCCGGATCTTAGCAGCCTGGCGAACCAGGTAACGCGAGCAGGACAACACCCGCGCGGTTTGCAACGCCAGGGACGCCGCGACCTTTACGCAGAGACTTGGGGTCTGACGATCGACCACGAATTGCCGGCGAACTTTCTAGCGTCCGGGCAATATATTGGCTCCCGCGGTGTGCGGTTGTTTTCGCGCGGAGCCGTGAACCTGTGCATCACCAAACCAGACAGCAACGGGAATTGCGTGCGCCCACTGGATCAATTCTATCCGGACCCCAACAATCCGGGCGGCACGATTGATCCCTTTGGTTCGGTCGATTTCAAGTCTGACATCGGCGCCAGCACCTACAACGCGCTTCTTCTCAGTTTGGATCGCCGATTCACCGACGGTCTGGCTTTTCAGACCCGCTATACATGGTCTCATTCCATCAATGACGGGTCAGTAGGGGGCGGAGAGTCCAACGGTCCAGAAAACGTGAATTGCTTGCGATGTGACAAGGGACCTAGCGTCTTCGATATTCGTCACAATTTCACGGCCAACGCTGTGTATGAACTACCCTTCGGCACCGGTAAACGCTTCTTGAATCAGGGTGGAGTTCTGGGCAAGGTGATTGGCGGCTGGAGCCTCAGCAGTGTTGGCATTTGGCACACCGGCCATCCCTTGACCGTAACCATGAATGTCTCACCCACCCAACTTCCTGACGGCAACGACCAAACGAACCAGAGGCCGGACCTGGTCCCCGGGGTCCCACTGTTCTTGCCGGGAGGAGTGCAGAATCATACGCTCCCCATCAATCCCGCGGCCTTCGCACCGCCGCCGCTCGATCCCACCGGCGTCACCGATCCAGCTACAGGGCTGTGCGTCAATACGTGCGGCCTCGTCGGTCGATTTGGCAATGCTCCGAACGGTCTCATCCGGGCGCTGCACTCCTGGCAGATGGATCTGGCTCTCATGAAGGGAACCAAGTTAACCGAGCGTGTTTCCTTGCAGTTTGGTATACAGGCATTCAACATCTTAAATCACACGCAATTCGGAGATCCCAGCACCGACAATTTGGCTTTTAACTATGTCTCGGCGACCGACGGCGCGGGGAATGTGACGTGGCAGCTTCAGCCCGTAGCAGTTCCCGGTTTGATCACCACCACAAACAATTTCAACAACAACAACGACAATGCTGTCTCCCCGAACACGGGTACTGGTCTGCCACGGCAGGTTCAGTTCATGCTTCGCGTCCAGTTCTAGGGCGGGAAGAAATGGCATTGTACGGAACGCCGAGACCAGCCTTGCACCACATTGCAGCAGGACATTCAGAGAAACTTCAGATTCCTAAGGGTAGACTACATCCTGAGAACCGATGTCGAATATTGTGCGTCCGTTTCGAGCACTCTTAATTCTGATGGCGGTCACGGCAACTGCTGCCGTGGTTGCGGTCGCCGAGTGATCCCTCCTGGATTTACATTGGGATGAAAGGATTCGTTAAACATGAGAAATAAGTCTATCGTGCCTCCGATCGTGTGCCTGAAAGGGATCGTTCTAGTAGTTTTTTGCTTGCCTCTTCTAGCCGTTCCGCGCGCTTCGAACGGTGACTACGAAATTACCAAGAAGATCCAGATTCCAGGGCAGGGGAGCTGGGACTATCTGACCGTGGACGAGGCAGCCCGCCGTCTCTATGTTTCCCACGGGACGCAGGTCGAAGTGTTAGACGTGGACTCAGGCGCCATCGTCGGCAAGATTCCCAATACCTTGGGAGTACACGGAGTTGCGATCGCGCCTGAGCTGGGTCGCGGATTCGTCAGCGACGGCCAGTCTTCAACGGTTACGGTCTTCGACCTCAAGAACCT
Source organism: Terriglobales bacterium (assembly GCA_035937515.1). Classification (GTDB taxonomy): domain Bacteria; phylum Acidobacteriota; class Terriglobia; order Terriglobales; family Acidobacteriaceae; genus JAIQFF01. Next base: position 216,341 of record DASZHW010000170.1, read on the forward strand.
GCAAACGATTGTTGAAGTGCGTGTCGGCAAAAAACCAGATGCCATTATTTACGATCCCGCCACTTCCCGTGTGTTTGCTTTTAACGGCGGCGATAACAGCGCCAGCGTGATCAGCGCCGCTGATGCCAACGTTGTGGGCACGATCGCTTTGGGGGGAGGGCCGGAATTCGCCGTGGCCGACGGCAACGGTTTTGTGTTCGACAATCTGGAAGATGAGAGTCAGGTTTTGAAGATCGATTCGCACAAGTTGACGGTGGAGAAGCGCTGGCCCACTGCTCCCTGCCAATCTCCCTCCAGCATGGTCATGGACAGGGCAAATCGGCGATTGTTTATAGGTTGCCGGAGCCGCGTGATGGCCGTGATGAATGCCGACACCGGCCAGGTCATCACCACAATTCCCATCGGCGACCATGTGGACGCCACCGCCTTTGACCCAGAGACACGGCTCATTTTCAATTCGAATGGGGAAGGCACCATCTCGGTGATTCGGCAGGAGACGCCGGACAAGTATTCTCCTGTGCAAACCGTAAAAACCGTGCCACGGGCCAAGACCATGGCTCTTGATCCGAAGACTCACCACCTCTTCTTGTCTACGGCAGAGGCAGGCCAGTTCGAAGTCCTGGTGGTGGGGGAGGCCGATTGATTCCCTGGACGGAGATCAAACCACGACGGGGCACATAATGGTCTTTGTCTGCAAAGCAAGAACGAAAATTCCGGTCAAGTTGTTTGCGCTGATGACGATCTCCCTCGCCGCGACCGCCGCAACCGCGGGGACTACGGATACAGCCGCCACGGCCCCAAAGCTCCGGTTCGCCGTGATCCTGACTCGTCATGGTATTCGATCCCCGACCTGGACTCTACCGGACCTGAACGCGTATTCCAGCGAACCGTGGCCGGATTGGGGCGTCGCTCCGGGAAAACTCACGCCGCGCGGTCGTGAGTTGATGACGCTGTTCGGCTCATACTACCGGCGCTATTTTGCCGCCGCCGGGCTGCTGCACTCCACGGGCTGTGGGGATGCTGGCCATGTCCGTATCCTAGCGGACGCCGAATCGCGCACCCTCGAGACCGGCAACGCTCTGGCTGCTGGGCTTCTGCCGGCCTGTGGTTTAAGTACACAGAGCGTCGGTGACGGAAAAGATCCGCTCTTTAGTCCCCTCGCCGCTGGTATCGGCAATCCAGACCGTGCCCTGGCCGCTGCTTCCATATCTGGCCGGATCGGTGCCAACCCAGATGCCCTGGTAGGGGTCTACAAACCTGCTTTCGACACGTTGCGCCAGCTACTCTTCGATTGCGCTCCGGGTGCGTCGTGTCCGGGGGAAGAGAAACCTGGCAAACGATCGGTCCTGAAGCAGCCTTCCTCGCTTGAAGCAAGCAAAGGTGATCACGCGGCCGACTTGCGCGGTCCGCTCAGAATAGGGTCGAGTTTATCGGAAGACTTCCTCCTTGAGTACGTCAGTGGAATGGAGGGCAAAGATCTCGGCTGGGGCCGACTGGATGCCGGCAAGCTGCTGGAGATCATGAGACTCCACGCGGTCTATGCCGACCTGGCACGCCAGACACCGTACGTTGCTCGCCTTCAGGGCTCGAACCTACTGAGTCACGTTCTGAATTCCATCGAGCAGGCGGTCCAAGGCAGCGCCGTGACCGGATCACTGGGTGAAGTCGGTGACCGGGTTCTTATCATTGTCGGACATGACACAAACATCTCCAACATCGCCGGAATGCTGGGGATTGACTGGCTACTCGATGGCTACCAGCCCGACGACACGCCGCCAGGGAGTGCGCTGGTATTTGAGCTGTGGCAGCAGGGCGACGCCGCGATGTGGTCAGTACTGATTACGTCGCACAAAGCCTGGAGCAAATGCGGAAAGTAGTACCATTGACGCTTGAATTGCCGCCATTAAAGTCCCCCATCTTCGTGCCTGGTTGCGGCACCGCTGACCAGAAGATGGATTGCCCTTGGAAGGCATTTCAGCGCACGATTGAGAGTGCCATCGATCCAGCTTTCGTGAAGCCCTGATTCGCCACTAAGGCGGAAATCTGTTGTGGCGCAGAGTTCGGGCGGAGCTGTGCAACGAACTTGATCACCAAGAACGTCTAAGGAGTTTATGGTGTTGCTTTCCAGATCTCTCGCGTTTGCGCTGTTGTTGTTGGCCGCTCCGCTCTTCCTCGCAAAGACACAGCCAGTGGAGTTGCATTCGCAAGCCGGGATGCCATTCCGTTTCATCGTTTACGGAGACACACGCTTCACCGATCCGGCAGACGTCAGGGCCGCCAGTCCTACCGTTCGCCGAGCACTGGTTCAAGCGATCGCCGAGGCGGATCCCGCTTTCATCTCCATTGGTGGCGACATTGCTTATAACGGAGACGATACCAACGACTGGAAAATCTGGGACAGCGAAACCGAAGTGTGGCGGCAACGACGCATCACGGTATATCCAGCACTAGGAAACCACGATCTCCATGGCAACCAGACAATTGCCCTGGCGAATTTTTTCCAACGTTTCCCCGCGCTTGAGAACAATCGCTATTATTCGGTCCGCGCTGCTAATACGCTGATCCTGGTGCTCGACAGTTCGCTCGATGAGACTTCAGGTCCGCAAGGCGAGTGGCTGGAGAAAAAACTCGGCAAGGTTCCTGCGGATGTGGACTTCGTCTTCCTGATTCTTCATCACCCGCCCTATACCGCTTCCTCCGACAAAGTTCCCGGCGGCGGGCATTCAGCACGTCATCCGGAGCAGTTGCTAGCTGAGATGCTGGAAAAGTGTCAGGGCCGCACCCGTGCTCGGTTCGTGGTGTTTTCCGGACATGTGCACAACTACGAGCGTCAGGAACACAATGGCGTTACCTATTTTGTGACCGGCGGTGGCGGCGCTCGGCCTTACCCAATCGAGCGAGCACCCAATGATCCCCTCAACGGCAAGACCGTCAATTATCACTACCTGTTGGTGGAGGTCGAGCGCGGCAGCCTCAAGATCACCATGCACCGTCTAGACATGACGAGCGGCGCAGCCGTCTGGACGCTACCTGACTCGGTCGCAATTTCCGTGCAGGCAGCGAAGGCTACAACACAAGGCCAATAAAAACCGCAACCTCTTTTCCCCCCGGTGCTCCGGGGCTGGCCTCGGGCACCCTGGATTCAGGGATGCTTCAGATCAATCCGGTATCATTTGTCTGATCCGGAGTTCACGTGAAATTGATATTCATATTACTGGTGCTCGTTTCGGCTGCGATTCTCCAGACATCGTCTTTCTCTGCGCAAGTTTCGACATCGGGTGTTCGAGTGATTGGCGGTGCCGTGCTCGATCCTTCGGGCGCTGCCATTTCGGGAGCGAAAATAAGTCTGATCGGAGCGGATGGAACTCTTGTCGATCAGTCTCTAACTGACAATGCGGGAGTGTTTCGTTTTAACCACGTAGCCGTGGGCAAGTATACCGTCGACATTCAAGCGGCGGGCTTCCGGGAGACAAGAACCAATGCCGTTGTCGGAGACAAGCAACCTCCGAGTCTACGCGTGGTGATGACCATTGCTGTCGAGAGCCAGACGGTAAATGTTGGAGCAGGAGTGCCACTGGTCAGCACCGAGGTTGGGGAGAATCAGAATGCGAACACGATCGACCGTAGCGCTCTTGATCGTGTGCCAGTGTTTGATCAGGATTACATCACCACTATGTCACGATTTCTCGACGACAGCGCCACCGGCACCAACGGGGTCACTTTGGTAGTGAACGGCATTGAGGCAAACGGGCCGGGGGTGACGGCATCGGCGGTGCAAGAGGTGAAAATCAACCAGAATCCCTACTCAGCACGTTTCGCGCGGCCGGGCCGGGCGAGGTTGGAGATCATTACCAAGAGCGGAACGCCCAGTTTTCATGGCTCACTTAATTTTATGTTTCGCGATTCGGTATTTGATGCGAGCAACGCCTTTGCGACGAGCAAGCCTCCGGAGCAGCGGCGATACTTCGAAGGCTCGCTCACGGGTCCGCTTGGGCACAGCAAACACACAAGCTTCTTGGTTTCGCTCGACGAAGACGAACAGGACCAGCAGGCCTTTGTGGTCGCCGAAGTGCAGCCCAATGTTCGGCTCGATGAGACTGTCGCCAATCCTACGCGGCACTTCTTTGGCTCCGGGCGCGTGTTTCACGACCTGGTTAACGGCGACCAATTCTGGATGGGCTATTCCTACGAGCGCCGGACCGTCGAGAACCAGGGAGTAGGCGGAACGATATTGCCAAGCGCCGCCACAGACACACAATTCCAGGAGCATGAGGTCAACGTAAGTCTCCGGCACAGCTTTTCGCCGCGCTGGGTGAACCAGTTGCGATTTCTGTTAGGCCATTATGACTCCCCGGTGAGCAGTGTGACCCAGGCACCCCAGATTGTGGTCTCAGGAGCCTTCACCGCAGGTGGAGCGCAGGCAGACTCGCGACGAACTGAATACCACTTTGACGGTACCGATTTCACCACTTACGTGAGTGGGAAACATGAACTGAGCTTTGGGGTGGACATTCCCGATATCAGCCGTCGCGGCTTGGATGACTTTACCAACCGCCTGGGAACCTACACCTACCCCAGTCTGGACGCCTACGCGGCAGGACATGCGACCACTTATCTGGTGCAGCAAGGGAACGGGCACACGGTGTTTCTCGAGAGGGTGTTAGGCGCTTTCGTAGAAGACAACATTCGCCTGAAGCCGAACTTCTCTGTGTATCTCGGGCTGCGGTACTACTTTCAGAATTACTTTCACGACGATCCCAACAACTTCGCACCGCGCTTCGGTTTTGCATATGCCCCCACGAACCAAGGAAGGATTGTAATACGCGGCGGGGCAGGCGTTTTCTATGACCGCACAGGACCGTCACCGATTGGAGATTTGCTCCACTTCAACGGTGTCAATCTGCTCCGGTTCATTGTGAACAATCCCATGATTCAAAATCCGGGCAATCCGACGCCGCCTCCGATCAATGTGCCAACGAGCGTTGTGATACTCGATCCGGGAGCGGGGATTCCATACTCGGTGCAATATAGCGTCGGAATAGAGCGCCAAGTGACGGAAAAGAGCACTGTTAGTGCAACCTTCGTGGGATCACGAGGCATTGATGCGTTTCGCTCGATTGATGCGAACGCTCCGCCCCCCCCCAATTATTTGTCCCCGCCAAACCCAAACCTGGGGCAGGTCCGCGAGATTCAATCGGAGGGCTACCAGAAGAGCGCCGCACTGGAGCTAACCTTTCGGGGGACGCCTAACAAGTGGTTTTCCGGGCAGGTGCAATACACTTTCGGCAAAACTTACAACGACACCAGCGGGATCACATACTTTCCAGGAAACAGCTACGATCCTGCGGGAGACTGGGCACGTTCGGACAACGATCGCCGGCACAAGTTCGACTTGTTGGCGTCGTCGCAGCCAACCCGGTATTTCACTGCGGGAGCGGCGCTCTCGGTTTATTCAGGAAAGCCAGTCAACATCACGACCGGAGCCGACAACAACCACGATGGTATTGTCAACGACCGGCCGGGGGGTGTGCCACGCAATGCCATGCTAGGGCCAGGGATGATCGAACTGGACATAAACCTTGCGCATGACTTTGTGCTTTCCAAATCTCGCAAAGAAGCTCGCACGCTGACCGTGGCTCTTAATTCTTTCAACGTGCTCAATCATGTCAATGACATGACTTATATAGGGACCATTACCTCGCCATTCTTCGGACACGCGGTGGCGGCGCTGCCTCCCCGCCGCATGCAGTTGGGCGTGCAATTCAAGTTTTAGAGCATAAGCGTCCGCCATAAGCGCTAACTTAAGCTGTTTGGGCTAGAAGTCGGAGACGAACCGTGTCCGTAGCTGGTTGCGGTGTCAAAAATACCCACGAGAAGCACACGGAGTGAGATGCGACCCGGCAATTCCCCCTAGTATAGCGCTCCAGTGCTACCCGAACCAGTTGGCTCCGAGTGCGCACCTCAGTTTTTGCAAACAGTTGCTGAATCGTGTTCTTGACTGCACTCTCGGAGATATCTAAACGGGATGCTATTTCCTTGTTCGCCAGACCCTGAACAAGCAGCCGGAGCACATCCGACTCGCGATTGTTCAGGGGTGTTCTCGCTTGGTCATTGGACAGTGTCGAAACTGACTCTGCGATGGCACTCCGTTCTTCGGTGACATCGGCGATGATAGCCGCTAGTTTGGGGGTCGCCCCTTCTTTGTAACTGGAGAACCACACGTCCGCCAGAAACGACTCTCCGTTGCCTCGATGGCCTCGGCATTGCATGGATGCTCTAAACTGTGGTCCCTCCCTCTTCCCAGCGCAATGCGTGATGCAGTTCGGGCAGGAATGCCGCAATCGGTTGCAATCAGGGTGCAATAACACTTCCCGAGGGGTACTCAGAGCGCCAAGATGGGCGATCGGCGCCGTAGATTTTCCCGCCATTCCTTTCAAGCACTTGCAAGGGATTGGCAATCTCGATCATGGTCCAGTTTGGTCCAGTTAGGTTATCGCTTCTCCCTTGTTGAGCACCATCCGAACAAATTTGCTTTGTGCCAGCCGTTGTTCGGCATACCCGCCTGAGCCGGGTGCCCCGGGTTTGCGAGAAGTGGGGCTTGTCCCACTTCTAGGAGTCGCGGGTTCGAGTTCACCAACAACACCTATCAAAGAGAATATTCAATGAGCAAAGCAATCGATAACCTGTTGGAGGCCCAGAAGCGCGGGATGGCCGGTCGGCCCAAGATCGGTGGCTTTCCGTATCTGGCCGAAACGTTGCGGCGAGCAGGCGTGACCCGAAACATGTGGTTCTTGCCTGCATGCGAAAGCCTTTATCTGACCAGTGAGGGGCCGGTCGTGACCCAGGGCACGCCCTTGCAATCAGGCACCGTCGACGTGCCGCCTTTCAACCGTGAGGCCCTCGTCAGGGCATTGCGAACCGATCAGGCCGGTGAGAGCACCTTCCCAGAGTTCTTGACGGCTTCGTGGCGCGCCGGAGTGCTGAGGTACGATGTCGATTTCATCACGCGCAAGGTCGCCTACTGCGGCTGTAACGGAGAGGAATATATCGAAGACTATCCGGCTGTTGAAGTGGGGCCGGTGGCCCACTCAGGCCCGATTTTGGCTTGAGTGGGCCACCCGTCAATGGTCTGCGCCTGACGGCCGTCCCTCCCACGAAAGCACAGGCAGTCAACTTGGACTTGTTCCGCTTTCATCTTGTTCCGCTTTCATCTTATTTCCGCTTTGATGCAGGCATCTGAGCCTGTTAGCTTAACTGACACGTCAGAACGGAAGTGGCGCATGAAGGAAATGACCGCCAATGACGACTTCGAACGGTTCCGGACCGGCGCAGCGAAGTACGCCGCTTACCTCGAGACGCCCGAGGGCCGACTGCGCCTCGACCTCGCCTTTGCGAATTTGCAGGACTTTCTCCCTCAGGCCACACGCTCTTTGCTCGCTCTAGATCTTGGGTGCGGTACCGGCGCCGTCGCGGTACGCCTGGCGCGACTTGGTATTCACGTCACGTTGCTGGATGAGTCCCTACCGATGCTGGATTTCGCGAAGCGTGCCGCGCGGGAAGCAGGAGTTACGGAGAGGATTGAGCTGAAACACGGCGACGCCGGCCAATTGGCAAACGTGTTCCGCGGCGGGTCATTTGATGTAATTCTTTGCCACAATATCCTGGAATATGTTCACGACCCGCGTGCTGTGTTGCGCAGTGCGGCTCGCGCCTTGCGAGATCCGTCCAGCATAATCTCGGTATTGGTGCGGAACCAGGCAGGTGAGGTGTTAAAGGCCGCAATACAAGACGGCGACCTGGCCGCGGCCGAGCACAATCTCACCGCTGAGTGGGGACATGAGTCCCTCTACGGAGGAGAGGTGAGGCTATTTACGACGAAGAGTCTGCAAGCCATGCTGCTCGAATCGTCACTCGCGATCACTGCGGAGCGTGGCCTACGGGTTATGTCGGATTACTTGCCGCCGAGGGTTTCCCGAAATGATGAGTACAAGCGGATCCTGGAGTTAGAGTGCAAGCTGGGCAGGCGACCGGAATTTGCCGCAGTCGCCCGCTACACGCATTGCCTGGCACATCGCCCAGTTCCAATCACAGTAGGTCCAGTCACAGTAAGCCCAGTCATGAAGGACGGTGCATGAACGACGTCCTAGCCCAGCCTTCGTCGGCCGGATCTCGCATGACCATGATGACGACACCGGATGCCGGTATTGCGCTCGGACTCGGCCTTACCAACGAGTGTAATCTTGCCTGCGCCTTCTGCTACCGCGATCCAACTCGCGCGGATCGTCTCTCCCTGGATCAAGTGAAGTCAGTTATGGAACGCTTGCCCGTGCGCTCGGTGAATCTCGGCACCGGTGAGAACGGCTTGCATCCCGACTTCAAGGCAATCCTGGCCTATCTACGAACGAAACCGGTCAAGCTCACCATCACGTCCAACGGTTATAGTGTTGCTGTTCTGGAAGACAATGAACTGGGAGCCTTCCATGACGTCGAGTTCTCTCTCGATTACGCCACGCAAGCGGAACAGGATGCACAGCGCGGGGATGGCAATTGGGCACTCATCCATCAGCAAGCAGAACGGTGTCTCAGGCTGCGTATTCCTGTGACCATCATCGCCGTGATGATGAAGTCGAACTACCTGCGTTTAGCGGATGTGGCGCGAGTAGCCAAACAGTTTGACGCTCCTTTGCGAGTGAATGTGTACCAAGCCGTGCGATCGGACGTCTATGCCCTGAGCTACGAAGAGTACTGGGAGGGGTTCCGGCGTCTCTTTGAAGAGACCGATGTAATCGCGATTGGCGAGCCGCTGGTTCGCGCAATGGCAGGGCTCCCACCGCTCCGAGGCGGTTGTGGCGTGAGCACCGTACGAGTGACACCGAGGGCCACGACACAACCCTGCGTATATTGGCCAGGATCGGGGGAGGCGCTTTCAGACTTGATCTCCGCAGGCGTCAACATTCTGGGCTCAATGCTTTTTGAGCAGGCACGGACACTCCCTCAAACCTGCATTGAGTGCGAATTCCGCGAGTCGTGTCACGGCGGATGTGCCGGACGGCGGCGCTTGCAGGGCGCGCTACTAGAGCCTGATTGTTATTGTCCGATCATTCGCGGCGAGCGCCCGCGACTCGAGATCCGTATGGCGGCAAATCGCGATCTGCCCAAGCTGAGCAGTTCCTGCACTACGGTCGTGATCGCCAGGTAGTCTGATTCGTGGCGAACGACGTCAGCTGTTCGAGCTCGTCTTTCGTTATTGCGACTTATTGCGTATCCATCCATTTATCCGAGCCTGTCAGTTTAACCGCCACACCCGAAAGAAAGATGTGCAGGGGCTTGCCGTCGGCGAAGCCGCGATGCTCGGTTGAGAACAGAATTGGACCTGCCTTTTTGTAGCCTGCCCACGTTGCCAGGACGCGGCTCGGCGGCTTGGCTCCGCCGCGGTGGTAGACAAAGTACACGACGCGGTTGTCCTTACCGACGTAGAGATCCCAGGTGTCTCCGGGAGTGTAACCGCCGTCTGCGGGATACTTTATGGGGACCAGCTCGGCCATGCCGGGACCCACTGGCAGGTTGAACTTGCCCTGATCGATCGCGCTGGCGCTCTTGTCCCAATACGCATGGAAGGGGAACAGAGTCCAATAATTGTCGTTGATGAAACTCGGGTCGATCTGATTTTTCACGGCGTCGGATTGGCTGCTGAGGTCAGTGCGAACGTAGGAAACCTTGACCGGCTTGCCGTCCTTATCCGTCCCTTCAAACGTAACCTTGCCGGTCTTGGGCTCCCACTCCCACTTGTGAGCAGCTTTGAAGAGTCCGGTAATTTCTCCATTCCAGGTGTAGCGGATACCCTCAACTTTGTCCCACGAATCGATACCGAAAGTCTTGGCGACTTGATCAAGAATCGGCGCGCGCTGCTGTGCCCAGGAGTTTGGAGCAAGGACCAGTACTCCGCAAAACAGAAGACCCAGCATGGTGAAACGGCGGGCATTTTTCATAGAGTTCGCTCCTCGGTGAATTGAACGAATGCTGTGCAGGATGACAGTGTAAAGCTTCCCGGACGCAGGCGTCGACCGTGTGCGCCGCTGGAAAGGCGCATTCAACGTGAAGAGCCGACAAAGCCTCGAACCAATGCGGCGATTTCATCCGCAGCGGTGTCCAATGTGAAGTGACCAGCGTCGAGAACGTGGACTTCAGCATTTGGAACGTCCTTGCGGTAGCGTTCCGGTTCGCCGGGATCGAATGAGAGGTCGTACTTTCCCCAGATCACCAGCAGGCGCGGGTGCTTCTCGCGCATCCAGGCTTGCCACGTCGGATAGACATCTACATTGGTTCGATAGTCGTAAAACAAGTCGCTTTGAATCTCGGCTTGGCCGGGCTGATTGAGGAAGACAAATTCATCAGTCCAGAGATCTGGATCGTAGCGTTCCACGTCGGGATCATCTCCTAGGTGGCGCGTCCGCGTGGTCGGCAGCGACAGCAGATTTGTGCGAAGAGTACTTTCGTTGGCGGCGCGATCGGCCCAAAAGGCACGCCGGGCCTTCCAATTTGCCCCCAGGCCTTCGTTGTGCGCCACGGCGTCCTGGACGATGAGAGCCTCGATCCGGTCAGGATGGATTAAGGCCATGCGAAAACCCACCGGTCCGCCGTAGTCCTGCATGTAAAGCGTGTAGCGTGAGAGCCCGAGTGCTTCGGTAAAGTGATTCATGATCTCCGCGTAGTGATCAAACGTATACGCGAACTTTTTCGGGTCCGGCCAGTCGCTGTGCCCGAAGCCCGGGTAGTCGGGCGCCACAAGATGAAAGCGATCGGAAAGCCGCGCGAAGAGTGGCTCGAACATCCGCGACGACGACGGGAGCCCGTGCAATAGAAGAATCGTGGGAGCGTCTTTCGGTCCGGCCTCTCGATAAAAGATGGAGAGCCCATCGACCTGTATCGTGCGATAAAACGTTGGGTGTTCCATCGACGGTTCCTTTCGCCGCGCTACGGCGAGCCATGGAAACGATGTTGCCATCACGGCAAGCAGCGATGCCACGCAGCAGACTCGCAAGCGATAACTCCAGCGGGGTGAGCTGAAAAGACGCATCGTCTGCCTCTGCTCTTAGGCCGCCACCTCGAAAATGACTTCCAGTTCGACCGGGGTGCCTAGCGGAAGGCTGGCGACACCGTATACCAGACGGCAAGGATTCTTTTCTTTTCCGAAGACGTCTTGCAACAACTCAGAAGCGGCGTCAGCGACTCTCGGCTGATCGCGAACGTCTCCCGAAGTGGCTACCGAGACACCAAGCCGGACGACTCGCGTCACCTTGTCGAGCGAGCCCAGATGCGCTCGCGCGACAGTGAGGACGTTGAGCGCCGCGAGATGAGCCGCCTTGCGGCCCGTTTCTACATCGAGCTCCGCGCCGACGCGCCCAAGGAATTTTGCCGCACGGCCTTCCGTGGGAAGCATCCCGGTTAGAAAAAGAAGATTGCCCGTCTGCACAGCTTCCGCATAGGTTCCAAATGGCTCAGGAGGCGCCGGGAGCTCGATGTGCAGTTTTCTCAACCGCTGCTCGGCGCTGGCCGGCCGAGAGCTGGCGCGAGTTATTGGTTTCGTTTTCGGATTTGCGTTCATGGGGGATCCTTCTGGGTGAACCCAACTAATGGATGTTGTGATAACGAGCAGGGCCTTCAAAATGCGGAAATTATGTTAGCAAAACTTTGGTTGCGTAATCCAGATTGCGACGCAGCTAGTCGGTCGAGCACTGCGGCACGGCCGGTCGGGTGATCCGGCGGCGCAGCAGGGTGATTGCAGCGGCCGCTGCCACGCATCCATATTCCAGTACCATCACCCAAACCGGAAGCGACCCCCATGGACGCCCAAGTATGCGCAAGTGCCATTGGACATACACGGGGATCATGCTCACACTCCAGACAATAATCAACAGCGTCGAGGCCGACGTCAGAAATGGCAGCAGCCAGAGGAGATACCACGGGAAAACGACAGGTGCACACAATAGAGATGCTGCCATGGGCAAGGCGAATTCAAAACCTTGAACCACAGAGGGCACCCTTCGGCTCCGCTCAGGGCAGTCTCCGTTACACAGAGGAGATGCAACAGTGTTTCCTCTGTGTAACTCTGTGTCCTCGGTGGTTATGGTTCGTTGGTCCGGCGACAACTCGGGCGCTCTGATTCTCAGCCAGATTGAAGTCACTAATCCGACCAGCACTGCGAGGCCTACCAGCAACTGCGGAGCCACTACTCGATCAAGTGCCGCAAACACGGGACCATTAAAGCGGAAAGTCTGCACATACGTACCCAGCGAGCCGAGTGGAATGCGGCCGTGGTTAAAAAATGAACGATCGAGAAATGGCAGGTACAGGAGTCCGACTACGGCTGCCGCCAGCCCCGCGTCGCGAATGCGAACCCGCTTCCAGTAGAGGGGCAAGAGTACGACCGGCAGGAATTTCACCGCAATAGCGAGCCCAAGTGCGACGGCCGCAGTCGCCCGCCATCGGCGCACCAGAGCAGCCGCGGACACCACCAACAATAACGCGCCAACAATGTCAATGTGACCGCTTCCCGCCACCTCAATGGCCAACAATGGATTCCAGGCAAACGCCAGAACCAGATGTGCCCCCTGTCGGGTACAATGCAACACATCGAGCAACACGAAAACGACTGCGAATTCGCAAATCACAAATGCTACTTTCAGCGCGAAGGTGGACTCCTGAATTGCGGTTACTGCGCGGAAGAAAAGCTGCGCTCCTGCTGGATAGGGGCTCGGCAAATCGGGGTTGTTCAGGTTGCGGGTTTCCGCAGTATGGAGCCCTTTCACGGCAGGATCGCTGGGAACGACAAGATAGGGATTGTAGCCGAGCCTCTGGAGGCGTCCGTCCCAAACATAGCGATGGATATCGTCATCGGCGGGGGGGGGCAAGCGAAGAAACTCAATGTGCCAGACAGCAGCCAGGACTAGCCCGAGAATGACGACGCGCCGGGACACGCTTCGTTCAAATCTGGGCGTCGCGAAACATTCACGGATCGCCAAGAGGTAGACGATGCCCGCAACCGTCAGAGAGGCCATGAAGTATGGCCCACCCCGATCGCCGAAGTTGCGTGAGCAGATGGTTAGCGCCGCGCACAACGTGGCGCCGAGTGCGTACACTCTCTGCGCGGGGGTGAGCTTCACAGTTCTTCCGTGACTGTCTTTGATCGCGCGGCCAGTTCCCACTCTTTAAGCCACGCCGCCGTGCGTGGCGCCATTGCCGGAGCCAGTCGCAACTCCTCTGCCAACTGGGTCAGGTCGTCCACTACGTCGATATCGTAAAAAGGAGTCGCGAAACCTACGCAAAGCTCAAGCGCTCGTGCGTGCGCCAGGAGTCTCTCCAGCGCGCTGCTGGTGCCCATTCCGTCGGGGGCGAAGAGCATGGGATGAGAAGCCTTTGCCCCGACGAGGTAGTAGCCTCCGTCGTGCGTTGGGCCAACGACTACGTCATGTGCGGCCAGCGTTTCGAACGCGTCTTCGAGAACCGAACGCGGCAGGTGTGGGCTGTCGCTGTTGAAGGCAATCACACGTCGTTGATGGGCGTCCTTTCGATGATCTTCTCTTTGTCTTTGGCGATCTGGCGCGAAGTGCGCAAACACCGACGTGAGACCTGCAGCAAGACCCTCACCTTTCTGCGGCAAGACCTTCGCTTTGTTGCCCGCCAACTGCGCCAGCTCGTTTACATCCGAGTCCGGGCACATGATGGCAACTTCCACATTGCTCAATGACCGCGCCAGCGTCAGCGTGTCGTCCAGAAGACAGCGATAGAAAGCGACAGCGGCCTCAGGAGAAAGACTGGAAGCCAGGCGGGTTTTGACTTCGCCGGGCCTGGGTGCTTTCGCCATGATTACTAGCACACGGTCGCTGCCTGACGAACCCACCACCGGCTCCCTCGAAGATTTCATGGATTGTTGGGGCCATAATATACGACGGGTGGCCCACTCAAGCCCGGTCTTGGCTTGAGTGGGGACGTTAGAGGCTAATCCGAAACCAGTAACCGGCTCTGAGGGACGGGTCGAGATTGAGTCGAAATGGACCACACGAAAACTCGAAAGAGCGACGGGAAGACTTTGTCCGGCTGTCGAACTAAACCAGGCTTGAGTGGGCCACGGGCCACCCGCCCCCCTCCCGCGATCGGCGTGCTCGAAGGGGTGAGCGTCCAAGTGACAACACTCTCGGGACCATAGGCCGCCCACGTGTAAGAGATGAGATCGTTCTCGCTAGACCCTCAGCGAGCCCCGGAATGCCCTGGCGGCATAGTAAGATTCCGCACCGTTGTGATACAGGAAAACAGTGTTGAAGCGGCGATCACAAAAGAGGGCGCCGCCGAGTTTTCTGATATCAGAAGGTGTCTTCACCCAGCTCGAAGTTTTCGTGTCGAAGTTCCCAAGTTTCTGCAAACCTCGATATTGTTCTTCGGTTAAAAGCTCAATGCCCATGGCAGCTGCCATATCAATAGCGTTATCTGCTGGCTTATGTTCTTTCCTTGACTCCAGCGCTTCACGGTCGTAGCAAGTACTTCTGCGGCCTTTAGGACTTTCCGGTGAACAATCATAAAAAATGTATTCGCCCGTCTTTTTGTCGTGACCAACAACATCCGGTTCACCGCCAGTGCTTTCCATTTCATTGAGTGACCACAGTTTTTCAGGATTAGCTTCCAGCTTTGCTTGTACTTCAGCCCATTCAAGACCTTGATGGCGGTTCGTGTTTTTCTCAAAACGGGCTTTCAATGCTCCGAGCAGTTCTTTACGTTGTTCTGGTGACAACTCCTTTTTATTCCTCTTAGGTGGTTGGTGCATTGTTTTGCGTCCCCTCGATTCACGACTTTTGAGCCGCCTGAGGCGGCCAGTTGGGCGTTTCGATACCGAACTGCTTTGCGTACTCGGCGTTCAGTCGCTGCCAGCCGCCGAACTTCATGGCCTCGGGGCCGACAATGCGGCCGATGGGAGTTCCGCTGAGAAAGTGATCCAGAACATCGAAACAGATGTGCCAGCCGGCAGCGCCCATGGAGATGTAGCGGTGCCCGATGTTGGTCCACAGCGTGAGGCGCGTGCCGACACCCAAGGCTTCGAGTTCCCACCGCATATCGAAGCCACCCCACTTATACTCAAGCACATTGGGAGCGTCGGCTCGCGTCACGGTTGTTTCGGTAACGTGCAGCATGGGCGCTCCTACCGTGGTGAGCTTCACCTTGGTTCCGACCGTACCCAGGCTCCCATCGGCGTCGAAGGGAGCCCACTCGCGCAGATGCGCCGGGTCGGTAATCGCCTGCCAGACTTTTTCCGGCGAGTGGCGCAGCTCTCTGACGAGAATGAGCGTCCACCTGTCTTCACCTTTTTGTCCCCGGTCCTTTCGTACCTGCGCCCCGCTGGCCGGACCCGGCGTGTACTGCTCGCGATCGGTCATCTTTTTTCCTTAAGGCCGTCCTTAATAGCGTGCCAGCTGAGTGAGCTGAATGAGGTTGCCGCAGGTGTCCTTCAGCATCGCGATGGTGGAGGCGGTCACGTCGGTGGGCGGCATGGTGAACTCGGCGCCGCGGGCCTTGATCCGCTCGTAGTCGCCCTTGACGTCGTCGGTGAAGAACATAATAGCGGGCTGGCTCTGTTGAAATATCGCCTGCTGATACGCTTTGGCTGCGGGGTTGTTGTTCAGGGCCAGCTGCAGCTCAGTGCCGTCCGGCTCCTCGGGCGAGGCCACGGTCAGCCAGCGATGGGGGCCCTGACTGAAATCGGTTTTCTTGGTAAAGCCCAGTACCTCGGTATAGAAGCGCAGGGCCTTCTCCTGGTCGTCCACGTATAAGCTGGTCACTTTGATTTTCATTTCGTTTCTCCTTTATCTCGTTCGCGGCTTGGGCCGCGTCGTCTTCGGGTTGGTTTTCCTTTTCGTTGGGGTTGATGATCCATACTGTTGACGATCCATGTGGTCGAGGTGGCGGTCGAGAGCATCTATGTGACCGGACCAGAACCGACGGAACCGAGCCAGCCAGGCATCCAGCTCCTGAAATGGTCCAGGTTTCAGCCGGTAGAGACGGCGCTGTGCATCCACCATAGATTCTACGAAACCGGCTTCGCGCAGCACTCGCAGGTGCTTGGACACGGCCGGCTGCGGCATACGAAGTTGACGCTCGATCTCTCCCACCGACTGTTGTGAGGAGACCAGGAGGCTCAATATCGCGCGGCGGTTCGGCTCCGCAATGATTTCGAAGACAGATTCCACTCTTTGTATATACCCCATATAGCATATACGTGTCAAGGCATATTAAGCGGTGACTTGATCGCCGGGAACTCGACTTATCGCGACAGCAATGGATGGCGATCACGACTGACCCGTCTATCACTAGTAAGTCAGCGAACTGCCGCGGCGGCGACGCGATCGAGCTCAGTTGCATTGGCGAAGATGGAGCCCGCTATAATGCCCGCATGTACACGCCTCAGGCTGGAATCTTCGCTCTGGGAACGTCCTCTCATACGTACCTGGAGTTTGACATTCTGGACGTGAAGAAGAGCAAGGAGTTCGCGTCCACAATCTCCGCTATCCGTGAACCACGGACCACCACAGGAGGAGTGAATTTCGTCATCGGCTTTCGGCCTGAGCTCTGGCGCGATATTGTTCCCGAAGACGCTCCTCCGGGCGTGGCGGGCTTTAACAAAGAGATCCAGGGCAAAGAAGGATTCGTTATGCCAGGCACGCAACATGATGCGCTGGTATGGCTGTCCGGCAGTGCTTATGACGTCATCTTCGATATGGCCCGCTCGATCGTCCATGACCTCGCAGGCCAAGCCTCACTCGGGGAAGAAACCGCGAGTTGGTCTTACCAGCACGATCGCGATCTTACCGGCTTCGTTGATGGCTCGGAGAATCCGACGCTGCTCGACGCTCCCGCCGCAGCTCTCTTGCCCGAAGGATTTCCCGGCGCTGCCGGCTCAGTCCTGTTGCTGCAAAAGTGGAAGCACAAAACAACGGAGTGGGAAGCTCTGCCGATCGATCAGCAGGAGCGCATCATGGGACGCACCAAGCCCGACAGCATCGAACTCGAGAACAAGCCGGCGGACTCCCATGTAGCTCGCACCGATCAGGATGAGTTCGGGCACATTTTTCGTCGCAACATGCCCTACGGACGCGTCGATGACCACGGCACCATGTTCGTTGGATTCAGCGCAGACCAGAAGCGGCTTTCCGGAATGCTCGATAGCATGGCAGGCCTGATCAACGGCACGCGCGATGCGCTCACCCGCTTTACTCAGCCCTTGACAGGCTCCTATTATTTCGTGCCTTCCGTCGAGACTCTGCGGCGCTTACGGTAAGACGAACCCGACGGGTGGGCCACTCGTTCAAACTGACGCGGATCTACGCTGGCCGTGGGGTGCCGGCTCTTCGATGCCGGACATAATAGCGCACGATCAAGCTGAGAATGAACCAGCCGGCCCCGACCGTGCCCTTCAGCGTACCGCTGATCTTCGATCTTCCGATACGCGGGTAGTAGCTCACCGGAACTTCAACCACGCGGAATCCGGCCAGGGCGCCTTTGAGGATCATCTCGACCGCCCAGCCATAGGTGGTCTCTTCGAGCGCGAGCGCCCGCAGTACGTCGGCGCGGCCAGCGCGAAAGGGGCCGAGATCGGTGATTTTCAGGCCGTACAGAAGCCTGATCAGGCTGGCAGCGAGACGATTACCGAACGCCTGATGCCAGGGCAAGGCCCCAGCCGAACGCTGCCCCTGCAGGCGGGAACCGAGCGTGATGTCCGCACGCCCCTCAGTGATTGGCGCTAGAAGAATCGGCAGTTCGGAGGGCCGATCGCTGTAGTCGCCATCCAGAAACACAACCACGTCTGGGGAACTTGCCGTGGTCAGACCGGTGAGGCAGGCGCGCCCATAGCCGCGGCGCGGTTCCTGAACCACGCGGGCTCCCATTCTTGCAGCGATCTCGGGCGTCCCGTCATTCGAGTTGCTGTCGACAACGATGACCTCGGTCGTGAGATCGGACGGGAGATCGGCTAGAACGAGAGCAATCGACTGCGCTTCATTATGGGTAGGGATGATGACGGACACGCGCAAGTGATCGCGATTCAAGTGAACTTGATTCAAGTGACGCTAGCCCAATCACCACCACGGAGAAGATGGCCACCGTTGCGACAGCCACGCGTCAACGCCCCATTTCCGGCCGGCGCGTCCGATGGCGAGCCCGAGCGATGCGAGCACCGGAACCAGCAGTTCCCAGATCCACGAGGTGCCCCACTCCGAAATCCAAAGACTGCCGAGAAACAGAAATGCCACCAATGCGGCCGGCCGGGTAACGAGACCTATGACGAGCAGGATACCGAGAGAGATCTCGGTCAAGCCCTGCATTGGGGCAGCCACCGCAGCGTGGCTTGCGGCCAGGCCCATCACCGCCTTCCAGACCGCAGGCGCATGATCATGCTGGATGTAATAGCTGATCAGTCCCGCATAACCCGCCGGTCTGTAGAGCCCTTTCCCCAGATTCTCGAAAAAGACCGACACGAGCATCGCGCCGATCGTCACGCGCACGAGCGCCAGCCCATTTGCCGCAGGCAGTTGCGTGGCCACATTTTGCGTTGGACTTGCGTTCGTCATCATCGTGAACCTCCCACCAATGGATGCCGCGCCGGTTTGCGACGGGAAGAGACAGACTGGACATCTTAAGCGGTTCTTCCTGTTCTTGCTAGTGGATGCGCAGGGGTGATGTACAGCAGGACGGGAGCCGTACTGCTTAAAACGCGGAACCGGAGCCCTCATACACAGTGGCCTCCTTCTGGTCGCCAATCCCACCGTGGGCGGCTTCGAGAGACAGTTCGTCTCGCCACGGACTAGAAGGTTTCCCGGATGATGGCGGCGACCTTCTTGGAGAAATCGTAGGTCACACGCAGGTTTTCTCCAAAGAAGCGTACCTTGCCCTCGACGTCACGATCCACGAGCGGCCGCCCGGCGTGATCCGTAATGTGGACCTTCAGGATGATCGAGGAAGATCCGGCGACGGAGACTACTTCGCGCTCTTTCTGGCTGCCTTTCTTAAAAGATTGCGCCGTGGTGCGCAGCGTGACCAGGTCGGGCGCGCTGGCCGCTTCCTTGTCGCCGCTGCGATAAACGTGCTGGAACTTTCCCGTCTTCCGGATCTGCGCGATCAGGTCTTCGTAGATGGCCACACGGAATTCAGGCGGCATGGGCACGTCACTCGGATCCATGGGCTCGATTTGAATGGAAGAGGCAGAGAATTTCTGCGCACTCTTAGAATCGCCCGAGCCCGGCTGCCCCAATAGAGGGCCGACCATCAGAAGCAGGGCGCAGGCGAGAACCACCGCGAAAATGACTGAGACTACCCCTCGAGTGTGATGTTTCAATGGTTTGTCCTCTTATTTATTTGTTGGTGGTGGCTCTGCGAGAGGAACACTGGCTTTCGCGCCCATCGCGACCAACTGCTTTTTGATCGGAGGCGCCTGGCTCTGAGTAAGCAAAAAGACCATGCCATGATAGCCGCCGTTGGCGTCCGTGAATTCCACGGTGAGCACATCGACGTTGTGCGAAAACAGGCTCAAGAGCCGACCCCCGCCGTAAGGGATCGCAATCGTCGCGATTTTGGCTGCGCCAGTGATGTCCTGCCGGCTGTCCTCATTGGTGGAGATGTCCAAAATGGATGAGGCCTTCACCTCGATCTTCGCCTTGCCGGTTTCGAACTGCAGTGAGCTATCCACTACCGAAAGCGTGCCTTCTGAATTGTTCTTGATCGTTTCACCACCGATTACCAGTCTGGCATTTTTTTGTACCACCGCGGGAGGGGCTGGAGCGGTGCCTGCCGCCTGCCCGCGCGCGGGCGCTGAGAAAAACATCAAGGGAGCGCCCACCGCCAGCAGGAAGAGTCCATGTGGCCGGAGGCGTGCCCTGGCTCCTCCGAAGAAGTTCGTTGCGGCTGAAGCCTTGACTATCGGGTCTTCAATTCTCATTATTTTGTTCCCCATGTTTTGTTCCCCATGCGTGGAGCCAATAGGTAACATCATGCGGCGTAGCTTTCGTTTCGACGCTGGACGAGTCTAGGTGATTCAAGGAGAGTTGGCAATCCGCAGCGATATGCCAGCCGCCCATGCGCACGAGATAGCCAGTTCGCGGAGCAACCTCGTCACCACCAAGACACGATATCTGATGGTCTATCTGACAGCGGATGATCTGGTCACAGACCTTGACTACGTAAGCGACTAGGTGCTCTCGCCAGAAAGTCGTCTTGTCATTGCGCTGATGATCCTGCATCGTGCAAGAGCACAACGTCGGATTCGACGTGAGTGCGCATGACGCCAAGGGTCTTGCCGTCGAGCGAGAATTGATAGCTCTAGGTCCAATCGGCTTGAAAGTTTGTGATCTGGTGGCCGAGCGACCCGTCCAGAGGATGCAGCCAGATGTTGTCCGTGCCCTTTGCGCGGATGATATACACCAGGGACTTTCCGTCGGGGGTGAATTGCGGGAAACGCTGGATACCGGGATCGGGATCAAGCAACTTCACATCCGGCTTGGGCCCGGCATCAAGCGGCACCAAGACCAGTTTCCCGACCGGCATTTTGGGATCGTCGCTCGCCGCAAAAAATGCCAGAAACTTGCCGTCGGGTGAGAGTCCCAACCCGGGCTGGGCGGAAAGCCCGCCGGACAGAGCGGTTCCTGCCACCGGTTCGGGAGTTCCACCATCAATGGGCACTCGGAAAATTTTCAAGGTATCGAGGTTCTCCTAGTACACCCACTCTCCGTCCCACGAGCATGCCGGCCCCACATCGGTTGCCCGTAGGTTAGCTGTTTGGGGTTTGAACCATCGGTACCTACGCGCCGATCTCGACCTTCTTATTGGCCGCGTGATTGGCCCACACGAACACGATGAAGCGCCCGTCAGGACAGCCTTTTGGAAAAATCACCTGCGCTGGTGGATCACTGATCAGAGTGGCCCGGTTGCTCCCGTCGACTGACATTCGCAACAGGTTGGCGCCATCGCCGAAGTACAGATCGCCATTGGTGGCCCAGCCGAACATGGCTGCGTCGTGGCTTTGTGCGGGCGCGGGATTTGGCGGGTTCCCGGCAAACCCGATCGGCGGCATCAGATAGAGGGTTTGCGTAGCTTTTTGCTGGATCGTTGCCAGGGTCTTTCCATCGGCAGACACGGTCAATGTCTGGTAGTCATTCGTGTCCTTGGTGATGGTATGAAATTGCCCCGCTGGGCTGGAAATAAACCCAATTTGGCTGCGGGCAACGAACCCAACGTCCCGCTGATAAGTGGCTAGGAGTCCGCGCCCGTCTGGCTACCAAACGACGTAATTCAGCGGCAGGTCGTTGAACCGGGCCAGGATTCGGACTTTCGAGGAAGCCAGGTCATGTAGTTGAATCGAGAGCCTGGCCTGACCCGGACCAGGAATGACCACCGCGAGCTGATTGCCCTCCGGCGACCATGCAACCAGGTTCGGAAAAAACGCAGTAGGTCCGGTGGTCACGAGCTTTTCGTCGGTGCCGTCGGTGTTGGCTGTGAGCACTGAGAATTTGCCCGATTCCGGATCATTCGCGCGCACGAAGGCC
The DNA here is from genome assembly GCA_035937515.1 of Terriglobales bacterium. Taxonomy (GTDB): domain Bacteria; phylum Acidobacteriota; class Terriglobia; order Terriglobales; family Acidobacteriaceae; genus JAIQFF01. The sequence goes on from DASZHW010000170.1 coordinate 237,919, forward strand.
ATGCGCCTCCCGTCGGGCGAGAGCGTGGCTCCGGAGTCGTCGTGGCGCACGATCATCTGTGGCACGCCGCCCAGCACCGGCACTCGCAACAGGCTAAAAAGGTTGGATCGGTCGGCGGCAATGGCTACCGCATTGAGGAAATAGAGATGTAATTACCGTCAGGTGAAAAGGTCAGGCCCTGGTATGAGGCATCGGCGGGCGCAATCACCTGGGTGTCGCTGTTGGTCGGGATATTGCGCAGCCACAAGCTCTGCTTGCCGTTGTCATACACGGCGCTGAGGAGATATTTCCCGTCGGGGGAGATCGCCGCTGCAACAAATTTTCCGTTGTTGGTAACCTGAGTGATCGCAAAATTCTCGAAGGGCATGGCAGCCAGCCGGTGAAAGATGGAATACACGCCGCCGCCTGCCGCACCGAGGATGATCAGGGCGGCGATCACCGCGCCGCCCACTCCCCATTTGTGTTGTTTCGCGGCCGCCACCACGGCGGAACTGCTGCTGGGGTGCGCGAGCTGGTTCTCTGCCGGTGAGGCGCTTTCAACCGTTAAGGTAGGAACTTGGTGGCTGGAGTCCGTCTCGCGTTTCAAGCGTTGCAGGTCAGCCCGCATTTCTGCGGCGCCTTGATACCGCAGATTCCGGTCCTTCTCCAGCGCCTTGTTGATGATTCTTTCAAGTTCGGTCGGCACTTCCGGATTGAGTCGCGCCGCCGGAACCGGCCCTCGGTTCAAGATCGAGTCCTGGATCACTCCTGAGGTGTCTCCTCGAAAGGGCATGGTTCCAGTCGACATCTCATACAGCACAGCGCCGAAGGAGAAGAGATCGGTTCGGGCGTCCCAATTCCTTGCCCCTGACCTGCTCCGGGACATGAAGGCAACGGTGCCAAGTGCCGTTCCAGGACTGGTGAGATGCTCCTGCGCATCGATGGTGACCGAGTTCTCTGTCCCTATCCCTGGCTTCACCGCGACCTTGGCCAAACCGAAGTCCAGAACCTTCGCCAGCCCGCGGCTGGTGACGAAGATGTTGGCGGGCTTGATGTCGCGATGAATGATTCCTTTCGCGTGCGCCGCATCCAGTGCATCCGCGATCTCGATGCTAAGCGACAGCACCGTCTCGATCTCCAGCGGCCGTCCCGCGATGCGGTGTCCCAGCGTCATCCTGGCCAGAAACTCCATGGCAATGAAGGCTTGGCCGTCGTGCTCGCCGATGTCATAGATGGTGCAGATGTTGGGATGGTTCAGGGCCGAAGCTGCCTTCGCCTCACGTCGAAACCGCTCCAGTGCCTGGCGGTCCTGGGCGACGGCCTCGGGCAGGAATTTCAGGGCGACGAAGCGATCCAGTCTCGTGTCCTCAGCCTTATACACCACGCCCATGCCACCGCCACCCAACTTCTCGAGGATGCGGTAGTGCGAGATGGTCTTCCCGAGCAAATCCGGAGGCTCCGCCCTCTGGTGGAAATCTTAGGGTGGGAGTACAGGCAAGTCAATCAACGCGCAGCCGGGAACCGTCCATGCCATGCTTAATTCAAAAGCCGTTGGACTCTAAAGTTTTTCTCCTTTCTGCCGGTAGTGATTTAAGGGGGAGTTCCGGGCATGAGCGAAGGTCAAAGGCGGGGCGCGTTCTGGTGGGAGAGTCCCCGAGGCTTGTGGGGGCCGGAGTTCGCAAACTCGGTCGTCTCGATACAGAAGTCCGGCGGGCCGATGCATGAATGATCAAGTCAATCGTCGGCCTCGTCGCTGGCCCCGTCATCGTCTCGACGTGCCCATTCGCGTCATCATTCACAGCGCAACCAAGACCAGCATCTTTCCGGGCCGTGGTAACGAGTTGAACGAAGGCGGCATGGCCCTGACTGCGGGCGTGGAGTTGAATCCGGGAGAAGAGGCTGAAATCGAGTTCACCCCTCCTTACTCGGGGTCACCGATCCGGATTCGAGTAATCGTGCGCAATCGAACCGGATACCAGTACGGGATCGAGTTCCTGGCGGGCAGCGGCCAGGAGGTGGAACAAGTCGATCACATGCGGTCGATGCTCCGCATCATGAGCTCGGCTTGAAATCCTGCGATTTTTCAACGGGGTGCTGCAGCTTGACACTCCATGCCAGGCAAGCACATCGCACCACACTTGCAGCTCAGGCTGAATGTCACAACCCTGGAAAATGTCACGCCGGCGGGCTACTGAACTGAACTGGCCACGGTTGAAAATGCGTTGTTGGCGTTGGAGCCGACCAGGCGAATCGTTCCCACGACAAGCACCAGAATCACCGCCAGCATTACCGCGTACTCGGCAATGTCCTGTCCCTGGTCATCCAACCATATCCTCTTGATCGACTCGTTCATACTGCCTCCGCCCCGTTATTCTCGATGAGGAAATCATCATGAAGCATGGTGAGTCGACTGTCAATGCTCTGACTGTGAATATTACGTCCCGTTCTCCGGCGCGCCTCGGAACCGGAGCGGAACCTGTGAAATCCTTGACAGGCTTGGCTTTTGGGGCGGCGGCAGGCAGTCACATGCGCGGTACAGTAACTCATTACTGGCCCGAAGTGTGAGGCCCGCAAAGCTCAGCGCAAAAGTTCCGCGGCGGAGCGGGAAGCATATTCGAGAACTCGTCCGGGCAGGAGTCCGAGGTAGAGTGTAGCGGCAACGCTGATCGCCAAAGCGGCGCCCAAAGGCGTAGGAACCGGAATCGCGGGAGCTTCTTCGCGGGCTTCGCGCATGTACATTACGACGATAATGCGCAGATAGTAGTAGGCCCCGACCGCGCTGTTCAAAACGCCGATGATCGTAAGTGCGACCAGATTCGCCTGCAAGGCTGCGCTGAACACGTAGAATTTGGCGAAGAAGCCGCCGGTCATGGGAATTCCGATCAGCGACAGCAGGAAGATCGTCAGCGTGGCGGCGAGCAACGGAGAGCGGCGTCCCAGCCCCGCGTAATCGTCCAGGGTGACGTAACGCTCTCCAGCGCCCGCGAAGTGACCGACCACGGCAAACGCGCCCACATTCATGGCGGCGTACGAAGCGGTATAAAACATGGCGGCGGGAATGCCATTGTCCGGCAGAGCGGCAAAGGCCACGAGCAGGTAGCCCGCGTGGGCAATGGAAGAATAGGCCAGAAGCCGCTTGACGTTCTGTTGCACCAGGGCTCCCAGATTTCCCAGAGTCATCGAAAGCGCGGCCGCCACACCGATCAGCCAAATCCGGCCGGGGGCGTGGATCTCAAACATGAGGCGCAGCAGCACCGCAAACGCCGCCGCCTTGGGCGCGGTTGACATGAATCCCACCACCGGCGCGGGGGCCCCTTCGTACACGTCAGGCGTCCACACGTGAAATGGGGCGGCAGCCACCTTGAACCCCAAGCCCACGAACATCAAGGCGATTCCGGCGTAGGCCAGCAGCGGAACCGGCCCCGAGCGCAGCGCGTCGGCGATGACGCGAATGCTGGTCGAGCCCACCGCGCCGAACATGAGTGCGATGCCATAAAGAAAGAAAGCGGTGGCGAAGGAACCGAGGAGAAAATATTTTAGCGAGGCTTCGCTGCTGATGGCGGCCCGGCGGCGGAAACCGGCCAAAACGTAAGTCGAAATCGAAGAGATCTCCAGTGCGATAAAGATCAACACCAGCTCGACCGCGGACGACATCAAACACATGCCCACCGCGCCAAACAGAATCAGCGCATAGTATTCTCCCGCGCGGATCTGCTGCACTGCCATGTACTCATAAGAAGAGAGTATGACGACCGCCGCGACGGTTGTAATCAGGAAATGAAAGAACGTGCTGAAGCTGTCCACGTTGACCATGCCCCAGAAGCCCAGTCCTGGAAACTGTGACTGGTAGAGCGTCGCCGCAATCGCCGCCAGGGAGCCGGCCAGGCCGATGGCGCCGAGGATTCTCTGGCTGCCACGTTCGTCCAGGAGCGGGTCAAGAACCATAATCAACATGCCGAACAGGGAGAGCACGATCTCCGGCAGAATCCGGACGTATTCAGCGCCTTGCGGCAATGCCTGCGCCATTTCCGTGGTGTTCACGGGCCAACCACCTTGCCGGCCAATTGCGCAAACGGCGCCAGGGCGGCGCGCACCGCAGGGTCGATCGAATTCAGCCAAAGCAGTGGGGCCATGCCCATTACCAGCGCAGCGGCGGCCGCGGGCAGCAAAGCAATCTGCTCGCGGACATCCAGATCGGGCAAAGTCTGGTTCACTTCGTGGGTCACCTTGCCAAAGAACACCCGCTGATACATCCAGAGCAGGTATCCGGCGCTCCAGATCACCCCGGTCGCTCCCAGAATTCCGTAAACCGGACGCGCCTGAAAGGCTCCGCTCAGCACCAGAAATTCTCCGATGAAGCCATTGAGCAGGGGCAGGCCGACTGAGGCCAGCACTACAAACAGGAAGAACGCGGCATACAACGGCATGGGACCGGCAAGCCCGCCGAATTCGGAGATCTCGTAGGTGTGACGGCGTTCGTAGAGGATGCCGGCCAGCATGAACAGCGCGCCGGTCGAGATGCCGTGCGCCAGCATGACGAAGGTCGCACCGTCCAGGCCCGCCTGCCTGAAGCTGAAAATTCCCAGCACCACGAATCCGAGGTGGCTGATCGACGAGTACGCGATCAGCTTCTTCATGTTGGGCTGTACCAAAGCCACCAGCGCGCCATAGATGATCCCGATCAGCGCCAGAATCATCACCCACCATGCATTCGACCGCGACTGCTCCGGGAACAGGCCCAGATTGAAGCGAAACATGCCGTAGGTGCCCATCTTCAAGAGGACGCCCGCCAGCAGGACCGACCCAGCCGTGGGCGCTTCCACGTGCGCGTCCGGCAACCAGGTGTGGAAGGGAAAGAGCGGAACTTTGACCGCAAACGCGATGAAAAATCCTAAAAATAGCCACTGCGCCGCGCTGGCGAAACCCGCCACCTGCCCGCTGCGAATGGCGCTCTGCAGGGTCACGAAATCGAAGCTCCCGACCTTGGCGTAAAGCCAGAGGATCGCCGCCAGCATGAATACGGACGCGATCATGGTGTACATGAAAAATTTGACCGCGGCATAGACTTTGCGCCCGTGCCCGTACATTCCGATCAACAACGCCATCGGAATCAGGGTGGCCTCCCAGAAGAAATAGAACACAAACAGGTCCAGGGAAATGAACACGCCGATCAAGGCAGTTTCCATGACCAGCAGGAGGATAAAGAATTCTTTTACCCGTTCGTGGATCGATTTCCAGGAAATCAGCACGCACAGCGGGGTCAGAAACGCCGTGAGAACCACCAGCCACATGGAGATCCCATCCACTCCGATGTGGTAGTGAATGTTGGGCGTGGGAATCCAGGCGCGATCAAGTTCGTACTGGAATCCGGCCTGCGCCCGGTGCAGGTGAACGGGCAGATGCAACGATAGAACAAACGTAAGCAGCGATATGACCAGAGAAAATACCTTGATGTCGCGATCCCGCCGCGGCAAAAGCAGCAGCAGCAGCGCGCCCGCCAGCGGAATGAACGTCACCAGCGAGAGAATGACCGGACTCCACTTGTCCGCATTCATCGTGTGCCGCTCCAGACCATATACGCGATCACTACCGCCGCTCCCGCCGCCACCCAACCCGCATAGGAACGCAGATTTCCCGACTGCATGTGGCGCACCGAATCGGAAACTTCGCGCGCCCCGGCGGCGCCGTTGTCCACCGAGGCATCGATCACGTCCTGGTCAATACCGTGCCAGAGAATACGGGACGAGCCCTCCAGCAGCGGTTTCACGAAAAATGCCGCGTAGAATTCGTCCACGAAATACTTGTGGACCACCGCGTTGTAGACGCCGCCGAGCGCATCCGCGATCTGTTGCGGCAACTGGGGACGGCGCTGGTAAAGCAGCCAGGCGAAGAACAGTCCCAGGAACGCCGCGGCCACGGATATGGCCGTGAATAGCAACTCGAGGTGCTCGGTTTCCGTGATCTTCGCGCTCTGCTCCGCCGTGAGCACCACCAGTCGGGTTACGTGGTGGCTGTAGAGCGCGGGCGCAAGAAATCTTTCGAAGCGCGCGATTCCGATCCAGCCTCCGAACACTGACAGCACCGCGAGAATCGCCAGCGGAACCAACATTACCGCCGGACTCTCGTGCACTCCGCCATGTCCGTGGCCATGCGGAACGGAGACCCCGGCCAGGGCTGCGTCATGGATGCCGTGGACCGCCGGGTCCTCATGTCCGTGCTCGGCTTCCGCTTCGCCCCGGTACTCTCCAAAAAATGTCATGAACCACAGGCGGAACATGTAGAAAGAAGTGAGCAGGGCCGTGATTACGCCGATCAGCCAGTACACCCAGCTCCCGTAGGGGCTGATGTAGGCTCTCCACAGAATCGCGTCTTTGCTGAAAAACCCGGCCAGTGGCGGGAACCCAGCGATCGCGAAAGTGCCCGCGGTCATGGTCCAGAACGTCCAGGGAATCTTGTTGCGCAAGCCGCCCATACGCCTCATGTCCTGCTCGCCACCCACCGCGTGGATCACCGACCCTGCTGCCAGAAACAAAAGCCCCTTGAAGAAGGCATGGGTCATCAGATGGAAAATGCCCGCCGAGAATGCTCCCACCCCGCAGGCCATGAACATGTATCCCAACTGGGACACGGTCGAGTAGGCCAGCACTTTCTTGATATCGGTCTGGGCCAGCCCGATGGTGGCGGCAAAAAAAGCGGTCAGGGTCCCGACGATCGCGACCACCGACAACGCCATCGGAGCCCGCTCAAAAATCACATGCGACCGGGAAACCATGTAGACGCCCGCGGTCACCATGGTCGCGGCGTGGATCAGAGCCGACACCGGCGTGGGACCTTCCATTGCATCCGGTAGCCACACATAAAGCGGGATCTGCGCCGATTTGCCTGCCGCGCCGACCATCAGCAGCACTCCGATGCTGGTCAGCAATCCCGCACCAGCCGTCTCCGGACTCATCGAACCTACGGCCTGGAACACCTGCTCGAAGTTCAATGAGCCGAAGTGCTTGATCAGGAGGAAGAGCGCGATCAGGAATCCGAAGTCGCCGATGCGGTTGACGATGAACGCCTTCTTGCCGGCGGAGGCGGCCGAATCCTTGGTGAACCAGAAGCCGATCAAAAGATACGACGCAAGCCCCACGCCTTCCCATCCGATAAACATCAGCAGATAGTTGCTGGCCAACACCAGGGTCAGCATGAAAAACATGAACAGATTCAGATAAGCAAAAAAACGGTAGAAGCCCGCTTCCTCCCACATGTAGCCGACGGAATAAATATGAATGAGGAAGCCGACCCCGGTGACCACCAGGAGCATGACCAGGGAGAGCTGGTCGAGGTAAAAAGCGAAGTCCACCTGGAAGTTGCCCGCGCGAATCCAGGGCGCGAGCGACTCGATATGCGGGGTCACGAGGGAAGAGAAACGGAACGCCACTCCCAGGGCCAGGGCGAATGCCGCGCCGCAAAACCCGAGCCCGACTGCGGCCACCGTCTGCCGCGAAAACCGGCGTCCCAATAGGCCGTTAATCGCTGCGCCCACCAGCGGTATGACCGGAATTACCCATAGATGCAAGTCGGGCGTCATAGTTTGAGCAGATCCACCTGGTCGACGTTCAAGGTTTCGCGAGTCCGGTACACCGAGATAATGATCGCCAGTCCCACCGCCGCCTCAGCCGCCGCTACTACCATCACGAAGAAGACGAATATCTGACCGCTGAGCGCGTGCCATTTCGCGGCGAAAGCGACAAACGAAAGATTCACCCCGTTGAGCATCAGTTCAATCGACATGAAGATGCTGATGATGTTGCGCTTGATCAGGAACCCGGTAACCCCGCAGGCGAAGAGGATCCCGCTCAGCACCAGGTAGTACGAAACCGGCACCATCAGCCCTCCTTCTTTTCATGGTCATGTCCCGGATGCGTAGCCAGGACCACAGCGCCCATGATGGCGATCAAAGCCAGTATCGATGTGATTTCAAAGGGCAGCAGAAAATCATGGAATAGCAGCCAGCCAATCACCCTGGGTGAACCCGGCAGCGCCCCCGCCGGGACTGACTGCGTGCCCGCGCGTTCCAGCACCACCCATCCCAGCAGAATGCCGCCCAACAGCACTCCCGGCACGCCAAACAGCAACGCCACCCGGCTTCCCTGAGTGCGCTCCTCCGCACCCGCGTTCAGCAGCATGATGACAAAAACGAACAGAACCATGACCGCGCCGGCGTAGACGATCACCTGTACCGCCGCCACGAACTCCGCCCCCAGCAGCAGGTACTCGACCGCCAGCGATCCCATCACCACCACCAGCGAAAGCGCGCCGTTAATGGGATGCCGCTGCGCCAGCAGATTCACGGCTCCCGCCACGCACAGCGCGCCGAAGAACAGAAAGATGATCAGATGAGTCATTAGACCGGAAACCAGAAACAGGAAACTAGAAACTGATTATTAAGCCCGCACCGCCACCACCAACGCCGTTACCACCAGATTCGCGATCGCCAGGGGCAACAGAAATTTCCATCCAAAGGCCATGAGCTGGTCGTAGCGAAACCGGGGCAGGGTACCGCGCACCCATATGTACAAAAACAGAAAACCGAAGATTCTCAGGGCAAACCAGAACACCGGTAAGAGCGCCCGCAGCAGCGGCGGACCAAACACCGGGCCATGCCAGCCCCCGAGAAACAGCAAAGACGCCACCGCCGCCACCGTAATCATGTTGGCGTATTCGGCCATGAAGAACATGGCAAACTTCATGGAGCTGTATTCGGTGTGGTAGCCCGCCACCAGTTCGGTTTCCGCTTCCGGCAGGTCGAACGGGATGCGGTTGGTTTCCGCGTAAGCCGACATCAGATAAATAAAGAACGCCACAAACTGCCCGCCATAAAAGATATTCCAGCGCGGGATAAATCCCCAGAAGGTGCCGCCCTGCGCATCCACGATGTCGCGCAGACTGAAGCTGCCCGCCAGAATGAGCACGCCGATCAGCGAAAGTCCCAGCGAGATTTCATAGCTGACCATCTGCGCGCTGGCCCGCAATCCGCCGAGCAGGGAATACTTGCTGTTCGAGGACCACCCGGCCAGGGCCACACCGTACACTCCGAGCGACGTGACTCCCAGAATGATCAGAAGCCCGATATTGACGTCAGTGATCTCCAGGGGGATGTGCAGGCCCCCAATCGTGATCCAGTTGCCCACGGGAATCACGGCGATCGAGGTCAGGGCAAAGGCCACCGCGAGCATGGGCGCCGCGATGTAGAGCGGCTTGTAAACATGTGGCGGCGTCAGGTCTTCCTTGAACAGGAACTTCACACCATCGGCCAGAGGTTGCAACAGGCCAAACGGCCCAACTCGGGTGGGGCCCCAGCGGTTCTGCATGTGACCTACAACCTTGCGTTCCAGCCACACCGTATACGCTACGGAGGTCAGCAGCACGAGCAGTGCGATCACGGTCTTGATCACGGACACGATGATGAAGGTAGTGAGGTTCACGCGTTGTCCCTGAGTAATGCCGGCGTTCCCGCCCGGCGGTTGCGAGGGTGTCTTGCCCTCGCTCCTGCAAACGCTGGAAAGAATAATTCAGTCCGCGGCAACTTCAGATTCCGCGGGCTTTGGGTCATGGTTCTCGATCACGGTATTCAGGGTTCGGGAATAGCGCCCCAGCGTGCCCGAACGGAACAGGCTGTCGTTCGCAGGAACGATCAGTCCCGGGTCCGGCAAAGCTCCGGAGGCGCTGTTCAGCGTGGTATGCTGATCGTTTCCGGCCAGCAGGTTCACCCTCGAGACAGCATATCCCGGCACCAGCCTTTGAATTTCATCCAGAATCGCCATGGGATCGAAGGGGCTCATCTTGGGCTCCAGGTTGTGGGCTTCGAGCCACACCGCGTGGCGGTCGGCCTCGCCCGATTGCGCGCCGCGCGACTGGCCCATATCGGCCTCCGTGCCCCGGCCGAAGGGGACCAGTTTACGCGTATCCGCTCCCATCGCGTCCGCGATACGCACGATCATTTCGAAATCGGATTTGCAGCCGCTCACTTCTCCCGCCTTTTTGACCAGTTGCAGATCACCGCAGGTATTGGTGAACGTTCCCGACTTCTCATAAGCGTTGGCCGCGGGCAGAATGACGTTGGCCAAGGAAGCGGTCTCGGTCAGGAACATGTCCTGCACCACCACGAAAGTCTGGGAGAAAACAAAGGGATCGATGCCAAACCGCGCTACCGGATTGGCGCCCACGACGTAGAAGGCTTTCAGTTTGCCCGAGCGCGCATGATCCACCATTTCTGGCAAGGTCAGCCCTGCTGCCGAGGGAAGGCTGCCCCATTCCTCGCTGAAAGTTCCCGGGTCCCCAGCTCTGTGGTAGCCCGGTACAAGGTCGGGATACAGTCCCATATCCGCGGCCCCGCGTGAGTTGGCGTAATCTCCCAGACAGATGAATTTGGCGCCGGAAATTCCGGAGCCGAACTTGACTAGCGCGGTAATGTCGGCGCCGCGAATCTCGGATCCGAAAACGACGATGAGCCCTCGCTCCCCGCGCAGTTGGTCGCGAAATTCCTGCGGGCCTCGGGCACCCTCGCCCGTGTCGCCTGCGGTGAGTCCATCTGCCGCCGAATCACCTCCTGCCAGGAACGCAGCCAATTTCCCTTCTGCGCCTGGGGGAATTCGCAGGAAGCCGGCCGCCTGGCGCCGCAACTTGATGTCCCTTGAATTCACCACATACAGCTTGGCCCGGTGCAGGCGGACATTGTTGCGAATCTGCCAGGCCAGCAAGGGATGCTGCTCGGTCGGATCGTTGCCAATCAGAAGGATGGCCGGCGCGTCGTAGACGTCGCGCATGCTGGCCGAGAGTTCCGGTTTTCCGGCCAGCGCCGCGGCGAAAACAGGGAAGTCGGCGGTGCGGTGATGATCAATGTTGTTAGTTCCGAGAACCAGGCGTGCGAACTTCTGCAGCAGGTAATTTTCCTCGTTGGTGGTTCGGTTGGAACCGAAGACGCCGATCGCCTCTCCGCCGTGCTGGTCCCGCGCTTCCTTGAAGCGTCTTCCAATCAGCTCAAAGGCCTCTTCCCACGTCGAGGGCGCCAGTTGCCCGTCTTTGCGAATGAGCGGCTGAGTGATGCGGTCCGGGTGATGGGCAAAGTCAAAGGCATAACGGCCTTTCACGCAGAGGAAATCGCCATTGATGCCGCTCTTGTCGCGATTATCTCCGCGAACGATTTCCATGCCGGTTTCCGACCGCCGCACCCCCAGCGTCGTCTTACATCCGTCCGCACAGTGGGTGCAGGTCGTGCCCACGTGGGTCATCTCCCAGGGCCGGGTCTTATAGCGATAGGCACCGGAGGTGAGCGCGCCCACCGGGCAGATGTCGATGCACATGCCGCATTCTTCGCATTCCAGGTGATCTTCTTTATTGGGCGCGATAATCGAGCCTACGCCGCGGTTCTGCACTCCCAGCGCCCACACATCCATGCCTTCACCGCACACCCGCACGCAGCGGTAACAAAGGATGCAGCGCGGCCGGTCGAAGTACACCACCGGAGACCACTGCTGCTCCTCCTTGTGGTTCTTGGGCTCCATGTACTTCGATTCCGCAGCCCCGTAGGAAAATGTCATGTCCTGCAGTTCGCATTCACCGCCAGCGTCGCACACCGGACAATCCAGCGGATGGTTGCCCAGCAGGAGTTCGACCATCCCTTTGCGCGCCTGATGCACTTCGTCGCTATTGGTGGTGACGATCATGCCTTCGCCGATCACGGTGGTACAGGCGGTCTGCAGCTTGGGTGTTTTTTCGATCTTTACCAGGCACATGCGGCATGCGCCCTGCAGCGACAGATTGGGGTAGTAGCAGAAAGCAGGCACTTCGATGCCCGCGCTCTTGCAGGCTTCAATCAGCAGGGTTCCTGCGAGAGCCGTGACTTTCCTGCCGTCCACCGTGATGTTTACGTCAGCCATGATTAGAGATCGGGTAATTGAGGAATTTAGTAATTTTGTAATTGAAAAATCACGCTTAGGCTGCCTTCTTCGCAGTTTGCTGGGATGCGGTCCGCCAATTCCCGCGCCTCTGCCAACAGCGAATCCGTCTTGTGGGCTGAAATAATCCCCGACTCGGTTAACAACTCCAGCCAAAGAACTGCCTCATCAACTTCTTCAGCGACAACGCCGATCCGCGCGATGAACTCAACCTTCGACCTTGAGCGGCAAGCGGCCCGATAATTTGCAGCGACCGCAGTCCCGCATCGCAATAGCTGTTTGCCCAGAACCTGGGTGTCAGTCCGGTAGGGCAGGGTGCGAAAAAGGCGAATCACGCGCAACGCGAATGCTTTGCTTCGATCTCGAAGTTCCTCAGGCTGCGTATTCATCGCAAATTACTCAATTACTAAATTCCGCAATTACTCAATCCTTAAGCTACCACTGTCGCTTCAATCTTCTCGAAAGGGCAAGGCTTGCCGTCCAGATGATCTTCAAATTCTTTTCGGAACTTCTTAATGAACGCCATGGTCGGCATGGCGGCCGCGTCGCCCAGCGGGCAGAACGTCCGTCCCAGCATGTTTTCCGAAAGGTAGTACATGTTGTCGATATCTTTTTCCACTCCTCCGCCGGCGTGGAAACGGATGAGCGTCTTTTTCAGCCAGTCCGTGCCTTCACGACAGGGAATGCACCAGCCACAACTTTCGTGCTGATAGAACTTCATCGTCCGCAGCGCGAACTTCACGATGCAGGCGGTGTCATCGAGAACCACCACACCGCCCGAGCCCAGCATGGACCCTGTCTTGGCCACGCTATCGAAGTCCATGCCGACGTCAATCTCATCCGGCGTCAATACCGGAGTGCTCGATCCCCCGGGCACCACCGCCTTCAATTTGCGTCCATTGGGAATGCCGCCACCGACGTCATAAATCATCTTCTTGAGGTTGTATCCCATCGGCAGTTCGTAAACCCCGGGACGCATCAGGTTTCCACTCAGGCAGAACAGGCGAGTGCCGCCGTTCTTCGGCGGTCCCAGGCCGGCAAACCACTCCGCGCCTCCCAGCATGATGTGGGGTACGCTGGCCAGGGTTTCAGCATTGTTAATCACGGTCGGTCCGCCCCACAGCCCCACCACCGCCGGGAAGGGAGGCCGGATGCGCGGAATCCCGCGCTTGCCTTCAAGCGACTCCATCAGCGCCGATTCTTCTCCGACTTCGTAGGCGCCGGCGCCCCCGTGCCAGTAGACGTCGAAATCGTAGCCGCTGCCGAAAATGTTCTTGCCCAGGAAGCCGCGGGCGTAGGCATCGGCAATGGCCTTCTGCATAATTTCGAGAAGATAGCGGTACTCGCCCCGGATGTAGATGTAGCCGGTATGCGAACCGACCGCCAGACCCGCGATCACCACGCCCTCGATCACCGCGTGCGGGTCGTGCTCAAAAATCAGGCGGTCCTTGCAGGTGCCGGGCTCGCTCTCATCGCCGTTGCAAAGAACATACTTCGGCTTGGCCGATTGCTTGGGCACGAACGACCATTTCATCCCGGTGCTGAAGCCCGCTCCTCCCCGGCCGCGCAGGCCGGAGTTTTTCACCTCATTGATGATGGCATCGGGCTGCATGCCGAGGGCCTTCTGCACCGCTTTGTAGCCGTCGAGCTCCAGGTAGCGGTCAAGATTGGTCGCGCCCTTGCCGAAGCGTTTGGATACGACTCGAACCTCGTCGGGATGGGAAACCAGATCAGCCATGATTGAGATTGCAGATTGATGATTTTAGATTGCAGATTTGCAGCCCGTTCCTTTTTCCAATCTGAAATCTGAAATCCTAAATCTGAAATTCCTAGGCTGCTCCCTTCTTCGCGTACCCGTCCAGCACCTTGTCCATCTTTTCCGCCGTCAAGTTCTCGTGGAAATCGTAGTTCACCTGCACGGCTGGAGCCCAGCTGCAGGCTCCGATGCACTCCACTTCTTCCAGAGAGAACACGCCGTCGGAGGTGGTTCCCTTGTGTCCCACCCCGAGCCTTTTCTCGCAATGTTCCAACAGTTCCTCGCCCCCGCGCAGCATGCAGGCGATGTTGGTGCAAACCTGCACATTGTATTTTCCCCGCTGTTTGGTGACCAGCATGGAGTAGTAGCTGATCACGTTGCGGACTTCGAGTTCGGTCAGCTCCAGCCGCGAGGCCAGTTCCTGGATGACTTCGTCACTGAGAAACCCGACTTCGTCCTGCGCATACAGCAGCGTCGGGACCAGCGCCGAGCGTTTCGTCGGATAGTGAGTCACCATCTGCGCGAAGCGCGACTCGAATTGGTCGGAAAATTTCATGCGAAACCTTTAACCACGAAGGACACGAAGGACCACGAAGTAAAAGCCCACATCGAAGGATCTCCTTCGTGGACCTTCGTCTCCTTCGTGGTTCACGCTTTTTCTACCGATCAATCTCCCCCAGCACAATGTCGATGCTGCCAATGGCCGCCACCACATCGGCCAGCAGTCTGCCCTCGCACATCAGGGGCAGCAACTGCAGATTCGCCAGGCACGCCGCCCGCATGTGTACACGATAGGGCTTGGCCGTCCCGTCGCTGACCACGTAATACCCCATCTCTCCACGCGGCGATTCCACCGCCTGATAAACCTCTCCCTCGGGCACGGCGAAGCCCTCGGTAATAATCTTGAAGTGATAGATCAGGGCCTCCATCTGCGTCTTCATCTTCTCGCGGTCGGGCAAAATCACTTTGGGCGCGTCAGCTTTGATCGGGCCATCGGGCATCCCGTCGAGCGCCTGCTGGACGATCGCAATCGATTCCCTTAATTCCTGTACCCGGCAGGCATAGCGGGCAAACACGTCGCCGTCCTGCGACACCGGGACTTTGAATTTGAACTTCTCGTAACTGGAATAGGGCATGTCGCGGCGCAGATCGAAGTCGACTCCGCTGCCGCGCAGGGTCGGCCCGCTCGCCCCCAGGGCGATGGCGTCTTCCGCCGTGATCCGGGCCACGCCCCTGGTCCGCATTCCCCAGATGGGGTTTCCGGTCAGCAGGTTCTCGTATTCATCCACTTTGGATGGAAAGCGCCCGGCAAAATCCTGTACCCGCTCGAAGAATCCCAAGGGCGGCTCCAGCGCCAGCCCACCGATGCGGAAATAGGAAGTCATCATGCGCTGTCCGCTGACCATCTCGAAAAGGCGGAGGATATCCTCGCGCTCGCGGAAGCAATAGAGAAATACGGTCATGGCTCCGATATCGAGCGCGTGCGTTCCCAGCCACACCAGGTGCGAATTGATGCGGGTCAGTTCGTTCAGCATTACCCGCATCCACTGCGCCTTGGGCGGGATCTCCAGCCCCAGCAGCTTTTCCACCGCCAGCACGTAGCACAGGTTGTTGGTCAGCGGGCACAGATAGTCGATGCGGTCGGTCAGCGGCACCACCTGCTGGTAGAACTTGGCTTCGCAGGTCTTTTCGATGCCGGTGTGCAGATACCCGATGTCGGGCATGATGCGCACAATATTTTCGCCGTCAATTTCCAGGATCAGGCGCAGCACGCCGTGGGTCGAGGGATGATGCGGCCCCATGTTCAGGATCATGGTGCGATCCTGACCGGGTTCCACGGGCATGGGAGCAAGATGAGCCATAGCCGCGCTTAGCGGTAGCCCTCCACCGGATAATCTTTGCGCAAGGGATGGCCTTCCCAGTCTTCCGGCATCAACAGCCGCCGCAGGTAAGGATGCCCGGCGAAGCGCACGCCGAACAAATCGAACACTTCACGCTCAAAATAATTGGCTGCGGGCCAAACCGGGGTTACCGAATCCAGACTGGGGCTGCCGCCGTCCAGCCGCACTTTCAGCCGTACGCGCTCCTTATTGGGAATCGAGAGCAGGTGATATACCACCTCGATACGCGGTTCAGAAGGGAACCGGTCGACGCAGGTCAGGTCAGCGAGATAGTTGAACGGACAGCCGGGATCGTCGCGCAGCAGCACGCAGGCGTCGCGGATCGCGGACCGCTCCAGGGTGACGGTTACCTCCTCGCGATCGAACTTGGCTCCTTCCACCGCCGCCGAATTCCAGGCCAGCAGTTTGGCGATGGCGGGGTGGCCCTTGAGTTGTTCGAGGTCGGTGACCGCCGGATGCAGCCCCATCAGACTTCGCCCCGCCGCGCGGAAGGCTTGCTCCAGTCCAGCGCGCCTTTCTTCCAGACGTAAAAGAACCCGACCAGCACGATGCCGATGTACACCAGCATTTCCCAGAACCCGAACATCTTGAGGTCGCGCAGGATCACCGCCCAGGGGTAAAGAAAAACCGCTTCTATGTCGAATAGTATAAAGAGCATGGCTACCAGGTAGAATTTCACCGAGAAGCGTTCTCTGGCGTCCCCGACGGGCGTCATGCCACACTCATACGGGGACATCTTGGCCCGGGTGGGGCGGCGATACCCGATCAGCCAGGACAGCAGCACGATGGCTCCCGCAAGGGCGCTGGCCACCAGGAAGTGGATCAGCAAGGGCAGGTAGCGGGCGAAGTAATTGTCGGGCATGGGGGAGCTATATATAATTCGCGCCAAGCGCTGCTTAAACAATCTAGATTAGTTTTCATGCTGGGTAGTGTCAAGCCAGCCGGCCCGCTTTGTTAAAGGCTGATGAATCGATGCAGCATAACCAATTTTCTGATCGCGGCAGTGAAGCATGATCTTCGGCTTTAACACCGACATCAAGCAGGGTGACACGGTTTATCACGTGCAGAGCGAGGCGCGCGAGAGCGAACTCCTGCTGCAAACCCAGGTGTTCGTGCGCGGGCGCTGCATCGGGAAACGAGCGACGCCTTATGGCGACCGGCTGGCGGGAGGCTTCACCGACCAGCAAAAAGAACAGGTGCTTCGCGATCAACACCGCATGGTGCTCGATTCCATCCGCGACGGCCGGGTGGACGAAGTGTTCGACAAACGCGAGACCCCCGAAACCCTGGCCGCGGTCAAAGAACTCGACGTGCAATGGCTCAACGCCGACTCTGTGCACTCCGACCGCAGTCTCCTGATGCGGCTCCGGGTTACCGAAAGCGGTTCCGGCGTCGAAGGAGCGCGGCTGACGGTTCGTTTCTCCCGTCCTGATGTGGCGCCCTTCTATGCTCAGGTGCTCACCGACCCGGCCGGGGATGCGGAGATGAAACTGGAGATGGATGAGTCGGGCCTGCCCGATTCCTCGGTGCTGGTGCAGGCGAGCTACTCGGGTCGCACCGCCACCCGCAAATTTCAACTGCGAAAAGTAGACGCCTAAACAGGCCACGTGGGGACAGCCGCCCTCGGCTGTCCCCACGTGGCTTGAGCTTGCTCCTTCGTCCGATAGTTGCGAAAATCATTGCAGTGAAAATCGTCATCAACGGGCAGGAACAAAGCTTCGCTCCGATCACCCTGGCGATGCTGGTCGAACAACTCGGCATGAAGCAGGATCGCGTGGCCGTGGAACGGAATCGCAACATCGTCCCGCGGGAGCAGTGGGCCACAACCCAGCTGGCCGATGGCGATCAATTGGAGATCGTCCACTTCGTCGGCGGCGGAAGGTTTTGGTAGCGTCGGCGTCCCCGCCGGCTGTCCGGAGAGCATCTTGCCCTCCCTTCGCCGGTCACCGGGAACTCCTCTAGTCACCCTGCCTCCCCAAATCTGCCATTGACAGCCGCCCACCCGCGCCTAAAATGTCTCAAACATTTTTTATTCCAAATGTTTGAAACATTTTGGCTCAGGAATGCACTCTGGATTTACATCCCGTGAAGTGGTTGCTCTGACCGGGATCACTCTCCGTCAGTTGCAATGGTGGGACGAACGCGGCCTCATGGTTCCCAGGCGCGATGGACACCGGCGCCTGTACTCCGAGGAAGACTTGTCCGAGGTCGCCGTCATCTGCGAGCTGCGCCGCCGGGGCTTCTCCCTGCAGCGCGTGCGCAAGGTCATTCGCTTTCTGCAGCGGGAGTTCAGCCGGCGCCTGTCGGAGACGGTCAGCGGCTCGTCGGACTACCACCTGCTCACTGACGGGCACACGCTCTACCTGGAAACGTCGGCCCGGCAGATCGTCGACATCCTCAAGAATTCCCGTCAGCCCATGCTGACCATTTGTCTCAGCGACACCGTCCGGCGAGTTCAGGCAGTGACCCGCGGCGCCAGAAAAAAGCCCAGCGCGGGCGGAATCCGTTCACGACGCACCAGCAGGAAGATTTCCTAGGCAGGGGAAGTTTAGTTCGAGACTTAGTGACCTCAGGGGAGGCGAAATGGTTGCAGAACTGAACGTCCTCAACGAATGGATTCCCGAGCAGATGCAACCGGGCACGATCTTCGTCCTGGAAAACGCCGGCCACGTGGGCGAGAAGGAAGATCCCTACTGGGCGGTTCTCGCCTGTCCCGACTGCGGCACCCTGGGACTGATCACCCGCAAGCAACTGGCCGGACTCCTGCCTGTGATTTGCGGCTCCGATCAGTGTTCCGTGCAGTTCTTCATCAACGACAGCGATATTGTGATCCGCAAGCCCTGCTGACCAGAATTCTTCGCCCCGGATCTTCGCGGATTCTCACGCATCCACAAATCGGGTTCCTCGCCGCATTGTTCTGCGGCAGGAATTTCGTCCGTGTCCTCTGTGGTTAAGACGGGCGTTTGCTACCGACCCGATTCAGCGCCACTGGAATCTGCTCCACAATCTCGATTCCGAATCCTTCCAGTCCGGCCACCTTGCGCGGATGGTTAGTGAGCAGCCGAATGCGCCGCAAATTCAGGTCAGACAATATCTGGGCCCCGATGCCCACTTCGCGCTGGGTCTTGCGCTCGCTCTCCGGCAAGGTGGGCAGGCGTTTGTCACGATGGAACGTCAGTGCGGTCCGCTCCGCCAGTTTTTCTACCGAGAACCCTTTGGACGTCTGGTGCAGATAAATCAACGCGCCCCGGCCTTCGCCGGCAATCCTGCGCATGGAGCCTTCGATGGTGGCATGGCAGTCACAACCGGTGGATCCGAAAACATCCCCCAGCAGACAATGCGAATGCATCCGAACCAGCACCGGTTCGTCACCAGCCTCAATCTCTCCCCGCACCAGCGCGATGTGAGACTCGCCGCCGTCCACCTCGCTTTCGTACGCGATCAGGCGGAACTCTCCATATTGGGTGTCGATCAAGGCCTCGCCCACACGATGCACGTGGCGTTCGTGTTGCATGCGGTAGCGGATCAGTTCCGCCACGGTCAGCATCTTCAGGCCGTGAGTTTCGCAGAACTCGATGAGATCCGGGACCCGCGCCATGGTACCGTCGTCGCGCATGATCTCGCAGATGATTCCCGCCGGCACCAGACCTGCGAGACGGGCCAGATCCACGGAGGCCTCGGTCTGTCCCGCACGCACCAGCACTCCGCCCTTGCGCGCGCGCAGCGGAAAGACGTGTCCCGGGCGGGCCAGATCGGAGGGCCGGGTGGCGGGATCGATGGCAACCTTGATGGTACGAGCGCGATCATAGGCTGAAATTCCGGTGGTCACGCCCGCGCGGGCGTCAATGGCCTCGCAGAATGCGGTACCGTAGTTGGAGGTGTTTTCCGCGGTCATCGGACCGATGCGCAAGTGATCCAGGCGCTCCTCGGTCATGGCGAGGCAAACCAGGCCGCGTCCGTATTTCGCCATGAAATTGATGGCTTCGGGCGTAACCTTCTCCGCTGCCAGCGTCAGGTCGCCCTCGTTTTCGCGGTCTTCGTCATCCACCACCACAACCGTCCGGCCGGCGCGGATTTCATCGATCGCGCTGGGAACATCGGTGAATGGGGGGCGTGACGTCATCATGGGCGATTGTAGCAAAAATGGTGCAGAGGCTGATTCGGAGGGCAATGCACGCGGATCCCGCGGCCGATTCGCAACCAGCTACCCAGCCAGTTCCTGTTCCGCCCCCCGGAAGAGCGCCCGCATCGAACGCCATACCCATCGCGCCAGAACGACGATCAGCACCAGCAATGCTGCAACGATCCCCGCTGCCCAATAAGGATGTCGCGTCGCAAACCAGGTCAGGAAGATTGCCAAAGCGTCCTCTCCTACACTCAGAGCCGCATTGGAGAACGGCTCCGGAGAAGCGGTCACCGCCGCCCGGGCGGCGGTCTTTCCGCCATGCGCTGCAAAGGCGATCACGCCACCGGCCAACGCCGCCAGCAGTTGCTCTCCGGGCGATAGTGTCGCCGCGGCCTGGTAGGCCAGAAGTGCCGCGACCGGCACGCGGATAAACGTATGCAGAGCATTCCATACCAGGTCGAAGGCGGGGATCTTGTCGGCAAAGAACTCGATCGCAAACAACGCCCCGCTGGCACCAATCACATACCAACTGGCCAGCACTTCGAGCCCGGGTGGCAGGGACAGTGCCCCGGCTCGCGCCAGCAATCCCAGAGTCGCGACCGTGGCGTACAAGTTTAGTCCGGCGGCGAAACTGGTCGCGACCAGTGCCGCCACCAAATTGGTTCCGGGGAGTCGCATCCGGGCTAGGATAGCCGCAAGGACTCCGGAGAAACCAGGCTTTTCGTATGGCTTCCGAGATCTATGGGCGACAAAAAAGCTGCCTGGTCAGGCGGCCTTTGCGTCCCTTGCAGTTGCGCCTTACAGGGTCGACTCGATTTCGAATCCCCAGGCTTCCAGAAGAGGCTCAGGGATGTACTTGGAATTCTTGTTGCGTCGCGCCCACTCGCGCAACCGGGTAGAGCGCAGGTATTGATCGGGGGAGAGCTTGTATTCGCGCACCACCTGCTCGAACTCGGTAATGGTTGGGGTGATGGGTCCGATGGGCTCGGGCTTGCCCCAGTTGGGATTTCCGCGTCGCTTGGCCATGAAGATAACGCCTCGTATCAGGAATAAAAACCGACTCGAAAGATGCCGCTTAGAACTTAGATTCGGCTGGCCTTGCCGGAGATTCACGGCAAATCACTCAATCTAATCAGAAAGAAGTTCCTACGACCACCTCGAAACAACCGGAAGCCCGTGATTCTAAGACATTTGTTCCCTTAAGTCAACCGTAAGAATCCACTTTTTTCCCAGCAATGGCAAGCTATATTACACAAAATTAACGACTTATTAACATATGGGCATTGCGGCAGAGGAAACTCTCCTGACAACTTAGTAGGCTGACACTTTCCCCGTGTGGACGATTTCCGGTGCCTAGTCAAAGCCTGCGGGAACAATTTCCCGCCCAGTTAACTTGAATGAATCAAAGTTCTTACGACCGCGCCGAAGCCGCGTTCCCAGCTGCAGTTACTGCCGTAACCCGTTGCCCCTGACCTGTCATTGACGGGCGGGACCGCCCTACCTAGAGTGCGAGAGGAGGCCAAAAACGTGAGGGATATCTACGAGGTATTGCGGAAGAAGCAGGCAGAGCAGGCGCAACTGGGCAAGCAGATCGAAGCTCTGCAGACGGCCGCGGAACAGCTGCGTACCGTGGCCCACCTGCTCGATGACGAGCGCGATGTCGACGCGGAGGCAGCCGCCAGCAGGGGTTAAGGGAGACTCAAGCCTTGCCGGCTTGAAGGCGTCATTATGAGCTTACAGACACTCGTGTTCTGCGCCGACGAGAAAGTTGCACGCGTATTGCGCAGAGTATTGGGTGAGTTGGAAATCGCCGTGGAGCAGTGCACCGACGCCGACTCCGCGATTCAGAAGCTGACCCGCAAGCGCTACGAAGCGGTCATCGTGGACTGCGCCGACCCGACCATCAGCTCGCGCGTCTTGCGCAGCGCGCGCACCGCCCCCTGCAACAAGCGAGCGGTGGCAGTGGCCATTGTCAGCGGTACCAGCGCGCAGGGAGGCGGCTTCGATCTCGGAGCACACTTCGTTCTGTATCAGCCACTTTCCCCAGAACGCGCCAAGACCAGTTTCCGCGCCGTGCGAGCCCTGATGAAACGGGAACGGCGCCGCAATGCCCGTATCGCTATCGAAACTCCGGTGACGCTGCGAGTGAACGATGGCTCGGGATATCTGCGCGCCGTCACCACCGACCTGGGAGAAGGGGGAATGGCCATCCAGGCCGCCCTGCGTCCCAAGAACCTGGGTCCGGTGCATGTTCAGTTGACCCTGCCGGGAACGGAGCACGTCATCGAATGTACCGCCGAAGTCGCCTGGGAGAATGCCAGCCGCCAACTGGGCCTGCGCTTTCAGAACCTGCCGTCCGAGATGCGCGACCGCCTGCAGGCCTGGTTACAAAGCCGTTCTCCCGAATTCGAGCAGGACGACCCGCCCTCGCCTTGCAAGCTGACCGACCTGAGCCTGGGCGCCTGCTATCTGGAGACCGGCTCCCCGTTTCCAGCGCGCACACGCATCATTCTTTCCCTGAAATCGGGCGCGGAGCTGCTGCGGGCTGATGGTGTGGTGATGGTGATGCATGCCGAGGTAGGGATGGGGGTGGAATTCACTCAAACCACCGCCCAGCAACGCGAACAGCTCGACAAACTCATTCATGCTCTGTCCAACGGCAACGGCACTCTCCCCGAGCTTCTGGTTGAACCCGAGGGCCTGGAGAACAGCGAACCGGTCAGTACGCCGAAGAGCCGGGCCACGGGAGAAGACCCTCTGCTGGACCTCTTTCGCAGGAGCGCCGAGCTTACACCCAAAGCCTTCCATTCTGAGCTCCGCAAGCAGCGAAGCCACGATCCCAAAGCTGCCGCCCACAAGGCGTCTGTTTAAAAGCGACAACCCTCAGTCAGTACCACATCCCCAATGCTGGCGGTTGGAGCGGGACGATGCGCCATCCGCTTTGCCGCGACTCGTTGTAAAATCACAGGTCATCCATCGCTCCAAGATCTTTCGTCTATGCCACACAACGAACCAGCGTCGGTCAGCCCCGCCAGCCGCGAAGCCCAAACCGAGGAGCGCTATGACGCCCAGCGCATCGAAAGCAAGTGGTCCGCTTTGTGGCAGCAGGACTCGGCGCTCTATGCCGCCGAAGCCAGTTCCAGCAAGCCGAAATATTACGTGCTCGAAATGCTGCCCTATCCTTCAGGTGCATTGCATATGGGGCATGTGCGGAATTACGCCATCGGAGACGCGCTGGCTCGCTACATGTGGATGAACGGGTACAACGTGCTCCATCCCATGGGATGGGATTCGTTCGGTCTTCCGGCGGAGAACGCCGCGATCCAGAACAACACGCCGCCCCGCGAGTGGACGCTGCGCAACGTCGCCGCCATGAAGGCGCAGATGAAGCGCCTGGGTTTCGCCTACGACTGGTCCCGCGAAGTCACCACCTGCCTGCCCGACTACTACCGGTGGAATCAGTGGTTCTTCATCAAACTGTTCGAGAAGGGAGTGGCCTATCGCAAGAAGAGCAGGGTCAACTGGTGTCCGAAATGCGCCACCGTGCTGGCCAACGAGCAGGTAGTGAATGGCCGTTGCTGGCGGCATGAGGACACCCTGGTCGAACAGCGTGAACTCGAACAGTGGTTCCTGCGCATCACCAACTACTCGGACGAATTGTTGCGCGACCTGGACCGCCTGCCGGGCTGGCCGGAAAAGGTCCGAACCATGCAGCGCAACTGGATCGGGCGCAGCGAAGGCACGCTGGTTGATTTCAAACTTGACGGCGCTCCTGATCCGGCCACTTCGAGCATCGCCGTTTTCACCACCCGCGTGGATACCATTTTCGGGGCCACGTCAGTGCAACTCGCGCCCCAGCATCCCCTGGTTGCCCGTTTGACGCAACACAACGACCTGCTGCGGGCACAGGTGGACCAGTTGATCGCGGAACAGCGCAAGGCCAGGGAAGTCGGCGACATCGGCGAGATTGAGAAGCACGGAGTCAACACCGGCCGCTACGCCGTGAATCCCTACAATGGTGAAAAAGTTCCGCTCTGGGTGGCCAACTACATTCTCATGGACTATGGCACCGGCGCCATCATGAGTGTGCCGGCGCACGACGACCGGGACTTCGAATTTGCCAAAAAGTACAAACTTGAAGTTCGCCTGGTGATTCTGCCCACGGTCGACGATCCCGAGGAGACCGCGGTTGATCCGCCCTTGCCCTTCACCACCATGCAGGGCACGCTGGTGAACTCCGGACCATTCGGTGGAATGACCTGCGAAGCCGCGATCAAGGCCATGTCGGAGTATGCCGAAGCACATGGTTTCGGCAAAGCTACGGTCACTTATCGTTTGAAGGATTGGGGCATCTCGCGGCAGCGTTACTGGGGTACGCCCATTCCCATGCTGTATTGCGAGAAAGACGGCATCGTAGCGGTACCGGAAAAAGATCTTCCGGTCATTTTGCCGGAGAATGTCGACATCACCCTCACCGGCGGCTCTCCATTGAGTCGTGTGCCGGAGTTTGTCAACGCGACTTGTCCCCGCTGCGGTGGTCCCGCCCGCCGCGAAACCGACACCATGGACACTTTTGTCGATTCGTCGTGGTACTTCTACCGCTACACCGATGCCGGCAACGATGGGGCGCCGTTCGATCGCGAGAAGGCCGGTTACTGGTTCGGGGAGCGCGGCATCGATCAATATATCGGTGGAATCGAACACGCCATCCTGCATCTGATCTACTCGCGCTTCTGGACCAAGTTCATGCGCGACATGGGATTAATCAAGAACGATGAACCCGTCGAGCGTCTCTTCAGCCAGGGCATGATCATCAAGGGCGGAGCCAAGATGTCCAAGAGCCTGGGCAATGTGGTTTCTCCCGATGACATGGTGGAGCGCTATGGCGCCGACAGCGCCCGCATGTACACGCTGTTCGCCACTTCTCCAGATCGGGAACTCGACTGGCTGGATGAGGGAGTGGAAGGGATCGAACGCTTCCTGGGCCGTGTCTACAGGTTTGTGGTTCGCAATAGTCACCCCAGCCACCGGCAATGGCACGATCCCGTTCCCCCGATCCTGGCAAACGGCGCCCGCGCAATTCAACGCAAGCTTCACCAGACCATCAAGCGCGTAAGCGATGATTTTCAGGGCCGCTGGCATTTCAATACCAGCATTGCCGCAGTCATGGAGCTGGTAAACGAGCTGTACGCGGCAGAAGGCCCGGTGGCCGCGGGTTCGTCCGCGCCGGCCATCCCAGTTCCATTGTTGCGAGAAGTCCAGCGAGTCCTGGCTCTCCTGCTGGCGCCCTTTGCCCCCCACCTCGCGCACGAACTTTGGGAGATGCTCGGAGAGAAGGGAAGTCTGCTGCGGGCGCCCTGGCCCAAGTACGACCCCACCCTGGCCAGGGAAGAAGAAATCGAAATTCCCGTGCAGGTCAACGGCAAGCTGCGCAGCCGCGTGCTGGTTCCGGCGGACGCTTCCCGTGAAAACATCGAGCAACGTGCTTTCGCTGACGAAAAGGTCCGCGCAGCGCTCGTCGGCAAGAAAGTCGTGAAAGTGATCTTTGTGATCGGCAAACTGATGAATATCGTCGCGCGCTGACCTGTCTTGGCGGACCGACGCCGGGCTTGAGTTATCCTAGCTAGACATGAAGCGGCGTTCGCCCACGCTGGAGGGTTTCCATGTTCTGTTTCGTCAGCCGGCGCTCGGTCTGGCCGAAATTGCCTGGCGCTGGAGTTTCAGCCTGTCCGTTGCCGTCCTGCTCGTCATCTCAGCCGGCCAATACTTCGACACTCTGCCGGTAAGCCCAGCGGACATATTTCTATTACGAACCCGGCAGCCGGCTCTGATTTTGCAGGCGCTGGAGCGCATCTTCCAGGGCAGCGCGCCCCGCGCCGTCGCCGCGGTCATGGTGCTGACATTGGCTCTGACCCTGGGGTGGATCGTGATCGCCTCTCTCGGCCGGGCGGCCACGCTCAAGGCGCTATTCGGATATTTTCGCAGGGACGCTGAACCGGGTGAGCTGTCGTTGGATGGCACCTCTCCCCGCGAGAACGGCCCAATACTGGGTTCGCTGATGGGGTTGAACTTCTTGCGCGCAAGCGTAACCCTGGCTGCGTTGGTGGGCGGCACTCTGGGCGCCCTGCTTTTGGCCGGCGCCTCCTCTTCGCAGACGGATCCTTCCCCAGGCCGCGCCCTGCTGATCTTCTTTGTGCTGACCATGCTGGTGGGATTGGCCTGGACAACCTTGAACTGGCTTCTCTCTCTAGCTGCAGTCTTTGTGGCCGCAAGGGAACTGAGTGCTTTCTCCGCAATGGCCTCGGCAGTGAACTTGTGCCGGGCGCAACCCGGGCCGCTGGCTGTTGCCGGCGCCTGCTTTGGAGTAATTCACCTGCTGGCGTTTACCATCGCCACCTCCATGGTGGGTCTTCCCCTGGCCTTCGCCGGGGTGCTCCCGGCCGGCGCCGTATTGGGTGGCGTGCTGATGGTGACGATGCTCTATTTCGCCATCGTGGATTTTCTCCACATCGGCCGCCTGGCCGCCTACGTGTGTATGGTCGAACACCCGCCCGTGGACATTCCGCCATCACCAATCAGCCTTCCACCCACTTCCAGTGTTTTGCCGACAGGCTTGCAGGCGCGATCAGACGACGACATTCTGAGCGACATTCCCGGCCTCATTCCACCGGAACCGCTGGGCAGCTGAGTGTTCGAACTTCTTTGCGTTCTTTGCGGATTCCTTTGCGTCCTTTGCGAATAAAGATTTCGGTTTTTCTTGATTGCAGCCAAGATCAAAGTCTTGACCGCAAAGGACGCGAACGAATCCGCAAAGGTCGCAAAGGAATCCCCAAAGGGAAGATTTGCACCAGCTTCCCCCGGGTGCCTCTTTACACTCACCCTGCAATCTGAGAGACTCATCCGTGGAAACCCAGTCGATCGTCGTCCTCGACTTTGGCGCGCAATATTCCCAGCTCATCGCGCGCCGTATCCGCGAACAAAATGTTTTTTCTGTAGTCCTGCCCTGCACCGCCAGCCTGGAAGAAATTCGCGGCTGCTCTCCCGTGGGCATCATTCTTTCCGGTGGACCCTGCTCGGTGTACGACGCCGACGCTCCCCCCGCCGACCCTCGCGTGCTCCAGTTGGGTGTCCCTGTGCTCGGCATCTGCTACGGGCTGCAGTTCATGGTCCACACCCTGGGTGGAAAAGTGCGCGCTGCCGACAAGCGCGAGTATGGTCACGCGGACGTCGAAATCCAGAATGGTTCACGCCTGTTTCGCGGAGTCCCGGCCAGACTCTCGGTGTGGATGTCGCATGGCGACGAAGCGGTCGAGCTGCCCGCCGGCTTTTATCGGGTAGCCAGCTCCCCCAGCGCGGTGGCCGCCATTGAAGCCCCCGAACGCAGGATGTGGGCGGTGCAGTTTCATCCCGAAGTGCGCCACACCCAGGCCGGCACAGACATTTTGCGCAACTTTGTTCTCGACATTTGCGGCGCCAAACCCAACTGGACCCCGCAGCACTTCATTGACGCAACCATTGCCACGGTGCGGCAAACCGTGGGCGATGGGCGCGCCATCTGTGCCCTCTCCGGCGGCGTCGATTCCGCCGTGGCCGCCACCCTGGTGGATCGCGCCCTGCGCCAGGGCAAGTCCTCGCGCCTCACTTCTGTATTTGTCAATAACGGGGTCCTACGAAAGAACGAATTTGAGAAAGTGCAGCAGGGCCTGCGCGACAACCTGGGCCTGCATGTCGTCGCCGTGGATGCCACCGAGCGTTTTCTGGGCAAGCTGGCAGGAGTCACGGATCCGGAGACCAAGCGCAAGATCATCGGCAACGAATTCATCGCCGTGTTTGACGGCGAGGCTCAACGCATCGAGCGAACCGAGGGCAAAGTCGAATTCTTGGTACAGGGCACGCTCTATCCCGATGTGATCGAATCGCGCTCCGTGCGCGGGCCTTCACAAACCATCAAGACCCACCACAATGTTGGGGGCCTGCCCGACAAGATGAAGCTCAAGCTGATCGAGCCGCTCAAGGATCTGTTTAAGGATGAAGTCCGAAAAATTGGCCGCGACCTGGGAATGCCGGAAGAGGTTCTGCAGCGCCAGCCTTTTCCCGGACCTGGCCTGGCGGTGCGAATCCTGGGTGAAGTCACGCCTGAACGCCTGCGCATTTTGCGGGAGTGCGACGACATCGTGGTCACCGAGATCAAGAAAGCCGGGCTTTACACCAAAATCTGGCAGTCCTTCGCCGTGCTGTTGCCGGTGATGTCGGTGGGCGTGATGGGCGACCAGCGCACCTATGCCTGCACCTGCGCCATCCGCGCCGTGCACTCCGAGGACGGCATGACCGCCGATTGGGTCTCCTTGCCCCACGAGGTTCTGAAAACCATCTCCAGCCGGATCGTCAATGAAGTCAAAGGCGTGAACCGCGTGGTCTACGATGTGACGTCCAAACCGCCGGGCACCATCGAGTGGGAGTGAGGCCGGCGCAGTTACCTGGCAAACAGCCTGCGGCTTGGCGGATGAGGTGACCATTGAGTGCAATCGTATCGGACGCTTTTGTATTTTTTGGTGCCATTGGCGATCTGGCACATAAAAAAGTTTTCCCTGCCTGCAAAAGCTGGCCAAGCGTGGACAGCTCGATATCCCAGTCATTGGGGTCGCCAAATCCGGCTGGAACCTCGACCAGTTGAAACAACGCGCCAAAGACAGCGTGGAACATTACGGTGGCCTGGATCCGGAAGGTTTCCAGAAGCTGATGAGTGTCCTGCGCTACATCGACGGTGACTATTCCGATCCGGCGACTTTCCAGCAGGTGCGCCAGCAATTGGGCAAGGCCCAGCACCCCATTCACTATCTGGCGATTCCACCCAATCTCTTTCCGGAAGTGGTGAAGCAGCTCAAGGCCTCAGGATGCGTTAGCGGCGCGCGCGTGGTCATGGAAAAGCCCTTTGGAAGAGATTTGGCGTCGGCTCGGCAGCTAAACTGCACGCTGCACCAGGAGTTCGCTGAACCCGACATCTTTCGCATCGATCATTACCTGGGAAAAAATGCGGTCCAGAACGTTGTCTTTTTCCGCTTCGCCAATTCTTTCCTGGAGCCGATCTGGAACCGGCAGTATGTGGAGGACGTCCAGATCACCATGGCGAAGACTTCGGCGTGCAGGGACGAGGCGGGTTCTAAGACCAGGCGGGCGCGATCCGCGACGTGGTGCAAAACCACTTGCTGCAACTGCAACTGCTCAGCAATATTGCCATGGAACCTCCTCCCAATATCGAGATCGAGAGGGTGCGCGACGAGAAGGTCAAGCTTCTCCGAAGCATTCGCACCCTGGGGCCTGACGATGTGGTTCGCGGCCAGTTCGCCGGCTATCTCAAGGAGCCGGGAGTCAAAGCCGATTCGCAGGTTGAAACTTATGTAGCATTGCGTTTGTCCGTCGACTCGTGGCGATGGAGAGGTGTACCTTTCTACATTCGCGCCGGCAAGTCGCTGCCCGTGACCGTGACCGAAGTGGTGGTCAACCTGCGGCCGACGCCTGCACAGTTTTCGGAGGCCCCGCCACCCAACAATTATTTCAGGTTTCGCGTGACTCCCAATCTTGAGATCGCTGCTGCGGTCATGGTCAAGGCGCCCGGGGACGAATTCCTCGGCAGAAGCACCCAGTTGATGGTCACCGACTCGTCCGATCCGCAAGAACTGGAAGCCTACGAGGAACTACTGGGCGACGCCATGCACGGCATCCAGATGCACTTCGCCCGCCAGGATTATGTCGAAGAGGCATGGCGGATTGTAGATCCAATCCTCGATAATGCGACTCCAATCCACTTATACAATCCCGGAACCTGGGGTCCGTC
Organism: Terriglobales bacterium; assembly: GCA_035937515.1. Taxonomy (GTDB): domain Bacteria; phylum Acidobacteriota; class Terriglobia; order Terriglobales; family Acidobacteriaceae; genus JAIQFF01. Next base: position 267,461 of record DASZHW010000170.1, read on the forward strand.
CGAAGTGAACTCCATCGTTGCAGCCGGAGCGTGGGCGGATCCCGTGACTAGCCGCTGACAGTTTGGCACCCAGAGCGCTAGCGCTGGGTAGAATGCTTGCCCCATGATGAAGTTTTCCGTACCCTGAAACGCAAATGAGAAAAATCGTTTTCTGCGTCGCCGCTATGCTCGCTGCTGCGGCCGCTAGACAGGGGCTCTCGGTCTCAGCCCTCGCGCAATCCATGCCGGACTCGACATCCGCGCGGAGCGATTGGCCGGTGTATGGCGGCAGTCCGGAAAATACCCACTATTCAAGCCTGGCGCAAATCAATCGCGAGAATGTCAAGCAGCTGCAAATCGCCTGGACCTTCGATAGCGCCGAATCTGGCGGACTGCAGACCAGCCCCATCATCGTTGCCGGCGTGCTGTATGCGTACACCCCATCGCAAAAGGTCATCGCGCTCGATGCTGCAACCGGCAAGCTCCTGTGGAAGTTTGATCCTGGGGTAAAGGGATGGCAACCCGACCGCGGCTTAGCCTACTGGACTGATGGTAAGGAAAAACGCATCCTGGCGGGCGTAATGAATTCGGTGTATGCGCTGGATGCCGACACCGGAAAGCCGGTCTCCAGTTTCGGCGAAAACGGCCGCATCGACCTGCGCAAAGATCTGGGAAGAAATTTTGAAACCCAGTCCATCGCACTCACCAGCCCGGGCGTCGTCTACAAAGATCTCCTGATCGTCGGAGGCCGCGAGCCGGAAACCCTGCCCGCGCCTCCCGGAGATATTCGCGCTTACAACATCCGCACCGGCAAGTTGGCCTGGTCGTTCCATACCATTCCCCATCCCGGCGAGTTCGGTTACGACACCTGGCCGAAAGACGCCTGGAAATATAGTGGTGGGGCCAACAACTGGACCGGCATGGCCGTGGACACGAAGCGGGGAATTGTCTACGCACCCACGGGCTCTGCGGCTTTCGATTTCTACGGAGGGAATCGACTCGGTGACGACCTCTTTGCCAACTGCCTGATTGCGCTCAATGCCGAAACGGGCGAGAGAATCTGGCATTTTCAGGGCGTCCGGCACGACCTCTGGGACCGGGATTTCCCCTCACCCCCGACTCTCGTCACCGTGAAGCGAGACGGAAAAGAGGTTGATGCCGTGGCCCAGACCACCAAGCAGGGATTCGTCTACCTTTTCGATCGCAGCAGTGGTGAGTCGCTGGTTCCCGTCGAGTACCGGAAATATCCCCCCAGCAATGTCCCGGGTGAAGTCGCGGCGGCGGAGCAACCCCTTCCCACCAGGCCAGCGCCCTACGCGCGCCAACTGCTCACCGAAGATTTGCTGACGAATCGCACTCCGGAAGCTCACCGCTGGGCGCTCGAGCGATTCCGCACGTTCCGCAGCCAGGGTCAATTCGTCCCCTTCAGCGTGGGCAGGGACACGGCGGTATTTCCCGGCTTCGACGGGGGCGCCGAGTGGGGAGGTTCAGCGGTTGACCCTGAAACCGGAATCCTCTACGTCAACGCCAACGAAATGGCCTGGACCGGAGCCCTGGCGGAAAACACCGGTAACGAATCCAGCGGCCGGGGAATCTATCAGAGCCAATGCAGCGTCTGCCATCGCGACAACCTGGCAGGGTCCCCGCCGCAATTCCCGGCGCTCACAGGCATCGCCGATCGCATGGGCCCGCTGGAGATTGCCAGCACGATCAGGCAGGGCAAAGGCAGAATGCCAGGCTTTGCGAATTTGTCTAAGGATGAGGTCTCAGCGCTCGTCGAATATGTCATCAGCGGCGAAAGCAAAGAGTTGCAAAGTTCCGCACCCGCGCCGCCAGACCTGAAATACCGTTTCACGGGATACAAGAAGTTTTTGGACCCGGAAGGCTATCCGGCTGTCGCTCCTCCCTGGGGTACGCTGAATGCGATCAACCTGAACACCGGTGATTATGCCTGGAAGATCCCGCTGGGCGAGTATCCCGACCTGGCGGCAAAAGGGCTGAAAAACACCGGAAGTGAGAACTACGGGGGCCCGATTGTGACCGCTGGAGGAATTCTTTTTATCGGAGCCTCCGATTTCGACAGCAAATTCCGCGCCTTCGACAAATCAACCGGCGAACTCCTATGGGAGACAACCCTGCCCTTCTCGGGCAACGCGACGCCGGCCACCTACGAAATCGATGGACGGCAATACGTAGTCATTGCCGCGGGCGGCGGCAAAGATCCCAAGTCCGGGTCGGGAGGAGTCTACGTCGCCTTCGCGCTCCCGCAAGCCGTCAAAGCACACTAATCATGTGCACAGCGTAAGGGAGCGAGCTGGGCGACGGTCTGACGCCCGCGCTACTTCACCTGATCCATCAGCCTGCGCGAAATTGCCGTTACCAATCTCCTGGGACTTGCCCGGAGCGACTCCATCAGCAGCCAGTTCTTCAATCCGGGAATGACCAGCGTCTTGCCCGCCATCAGTCCGCGACAGCCTTTCCGCGCCACGGTTTTTGCGTCCATGGGACCGAACTGCTGGAATAATCGCGATTTGTCGTTTCCCGCGCGGCCGGCAAAACCGGTCTCGGTTGCGCCCGGACAGAGGCAGGTCACGGAGACGCCGCTGCCCGCAAGTTCATTGGCCAGCGCTTCGGAGAAGGAAATCACGTAGGCCTTGGTGGCTTAGTACACCGCCATCAGCGGCCCCGGCTGAAAACCCGCGGTGGAAGCCACATTCAGGATCTTCCCGGAGCGGCGCTCCCGCATCGGCCCCAGGAAAAGCCGGGTGAGATGGGTAAGGGCGGTGACGTTGAGCTGAATCTGACCCAGGCTCTCGTCGACCGGGATGTTGGCAAATTCGCCCAGCTTCCCGTAGCCCGCGTTGTTGACCAGGATGTCTACCGCGATGCGTTCACGCTGCAACTGGTCAAACAATGCCTGTGGGGCCGCGGCTGCGGTCAGATCCAGCGCCACGCTCTTCACCGTGATTCCGAACTGCCGCTGCAGTTCATCGGCAAATTGCTCCAGCTTTCCGCCGCTGCGGGCCACCAGGACCAGGTCGTGCTGCTCTTTGGCAAAGATTTCGCCAGTTCATATCCAATCCCGCCAGAAGCCCCGGTGATCAAAGCGGTTTTGTGTTGCTTGTTCATGAGTTCACTTCGTGTACCTTGGTTCCCTTTGTGGTCAAGCTCTTGTTGTTAGACAGGACCCGAAGCACAAAGGTCGCAACAATCGCTGCATCTGAAAGCATCACACCGCAAGACACTGCAAAGTAAAAAGGCGGGCCGCGAGGCCCGCCCGTTCTCCAGTCTTACTTCTTACCTCTGCACTCGCCGCTACGCGCTCACCAATGCCGGTTCGGCCTCATAGATCGAGTACCAGGGCGTTGCCGCCTTCAGCCGCTCGTTCACGTTCTCTATGTTCTTCACCCCTTCAGATTCCAGCCATTTGCGGAAGGCGGATGCGCCCTGCTTGGCGTATATGGGGATGCCATCCTTCCAGGTCGCGCGTCCGCATAGCACGCCATTGAACTTGACTCCCGACTGGGCCGCCAGCTCCAGTGTTTCCGTGAACTCTGCGTTGCTGACGCCCGCCGAAAGGTAGATGAACGGCTTGCTGACTGCACTGGCCGCTTTCAGGAACAAATCCACGGCTTCCTTCTTGCTGTAGGCCTTCTGCCCCGCAAATGCCCTGGTGCCCTCCACGAACTTCATGTTGACCGGCACCTCGACCTTCAGCACGTCCACGCCATAGCGATCCTTGGCGAACTCCCTCATGCTCTCGATCACGATTTGCGGCTTCTTCTTGGCGTACTCCAGACCCTTTTCGTCCGCGCCCTCCTCGTAGCCCACGAACTCGAGGAAGTATGGAATATCGTTGGCCCGACACTCATCGCCGATGCGTTCCACCCAGGCATGCTTCTTGTCGTTCACGTCTTTGGGATCAAACGGGCTGTAATACAGCAGAATCTTCAGGCAGTCCGCGCCGGCTTCTTTCAGTCGGCGCACTGACCAATGGTCCAGCAGGTCGCCCAGACGGCCGGGGCCGGTCTTGTCATACCCGGTCTTCTCATAAGCCAGGAGCAAGCCGGCATTTTTGGCGCGGCGCCTCGAAGCCGGCAATCCCCACTCCGGATCGAGCAGGATCGCGCTGGCGTGCGGCGTAAGCACTTCGGTTACCAGCGTCTTGAATTCTTCCATCATGGCGTCGTTTACTTCGCCGCCTTTTTCCTTCGCCAGCGACTTCTGCAGCGATCCACGCTGGTCCATGGCGGCAGCAGCGATCACCCCGCGATCGTTCGAGACTCTCTTGAGCCCAGCCAGCTTTCCTGGGGTAAGTTTCATAGATTCCTCCAATCAGCGCTGAAAGCAACCAATTGTAAACCATCGACAAACCGTGCACAGCAATCGACCCAGCGTCCCGGTCGCGGGCGGGCCCGCGGAAACCTCTTGCTGCGGGTCCCGGCAGGAGGCTTTAATGCCCTATGCATCTGCATATCGACTGGATTCTCCTGCCGGTTCTACTGCTGATGATGTCGGCATTGCTCTTTCTGCTTCGCCGAACGCGCGTAGGTCCCCTCCTGCACGAGCACATTGCCAAACGGCCCCGCCGCAGGCTGTTTATCGCCTCCGTCAGCTTCTTTCTGACCTTCGCCATTGTGCGGGGTATGGTCTATTGCATCGTGCACCAGATTCCGCCTTTTCACTACGTGATCATGCAAGGTCGCCATATTCATCACCTGGTGTTCGGAATCCTGATCCTGCTTGGGGTGGGCTACGGCTGGCTGTGCGAGTGGGGCAACGGAAGCGATTCTTCTTCCGTCTTTGCCAGCAGCCTCATGTCACTGCTCTACGGCCTGGGCGCGGCGCTGACGCTCGATGAGTTTGCCCTGTGGCTGAATTTGAAGGACGTGTACTTCGTCCGCGAAGGGCGCTCCAGCATCGATGCTGTGATTCTGTTCGGTTCGCTGCTGGCCATCAGCGCGTGGGGAGCGCCACTGTTCGCCGCATTGGCCCGCGGAAAGACGCGTCCAACGGTACCGGCTCGCAGACCGTAGTCCGCGCATAGTGCTTCGCAAAACTCACTGTCTTAGCGTCAGCCTCCCCAACACCGCCTGCTGTTTTGCGATCAGCGCTTGCACTCCCTGACTGGCCAGTCCGATCATCTTCCCCAGTTGCTCGTCGTCGAACACCTGATGCTCGGCCGTCGCCTGCACTTCAACGAACTTTTTGCCTGCGGTCATGACGAAATTCATGTCCACGTCAGCGCGCGAATCCTCTTCGTAGCAAAGATCGAGCAGGATCTCTCCGTCCACAATGCCCACACTCACGGCCGCGACAAATTCCTTCAGCGGGACGGAGGTCAGGGTTCCGGCCTCTACCAGCTTCTCGAGCGCCAGTCCCAGCGCCACAAACGCGCCCGTGATCGATGCCGTGCGCGTGCCGCCGTCGGCCTGAATTACGTCGCAATCAATCCAGATGGTGCGCTCTCCCATACGTTCCAGATCGGTGACCGCGCGCAGCGACCGCCCGATCAGCCGCTGGATTTCGTGGGTCCGTCCGCTGGGACGTCCTTTGTTCACTTCACGCGGCGTGCGGGTCAGGGTGGCGCGCGGCAGCATGCTGTATTCACTCGAAATCCAGCCTTTACCCCGGTTGCGCATGAATTGCGGCACGGTTTCTTCGATCGAAGCGGTGCAGATCACCCGCGTATTGCCTACCTCGATCAGCACCGATCCTTCGGCGGTGTGGATGAAGTTGGGAAGGATATTTACCGGCCGCATCTGGTCGGGCGTACGATTGTCGGAACGATAGAACATCTGGAGATTCTAGCAGCAGGTTTGGGTAGCGCCGGCGTCCCCGCCGGCCCGATCGGCGGGCAACGACGTTGCTGGGAGCTAAGAGCTAAGAGCTAGAAGCCAAAAGCCAAAAGCCAGTCGCCAGTGGCCAGAAGCGTCTTTACTGCAACTCCCCCACCAACTGGTTCACCGCGGAGACATCATAGAACCCGGTCAAATCTGCGTGTCCGGCCAGGGTCTCGCGTTCCTTGCCGCCGACCAGAATCTTCACCCGATTGATCCCGGGGATATTTGCAGCCAGAGTCTCGACCATCGACGCGACGGTGAGTTCCTCCTCCAGAACGCCGGAACGATGGCCGTCGGCAAAGGCGTCGTTGGTGTCAATCACCGCCAGCCCGGGATCGACCAGATAGACGTCGCGGATTTCCGCGCCCGGCCCTAGCGGATGGGAGGAGGACTTCTCCAGATACAGCCCGAGCAGTGCGCGCAGCAATTCCTGAGCCCGTTCCTGCCGCCCCGCCGGCAGCGGAATGCTGGCGCCCTGGGCGCGCAGAGATCCGGGGTCGTCATAAGCGACATACAGCGTCAGCTGCTCGGTCGGTCCCTGCACCGGCGGCGTCACGGGGCGGATGTAGGCCGTGGCCGGCTCTGCCTGCTGCATCCGGCCGCGCATGCGCCAGGCGTAGAAGCTCATCGCCAGCACCACTGCCAGCATGACCGCGACCCCGATCTTCAGATGGCGCGGAATCATTCTTGCGCTCCCGGCTTGTGGCGCGCCGCTTCGACCGCTTCGATCCCTGCGCTGACGGCTTCGGACACAAGCTGCTGATAGGCGGGCGAATTCAGATTGGAAATCTTTCCCGCCGGCGGCGCAATCTCAATCGCCACCGCCGCCGTGGTGATGCTGTTCAACGGGCGCAAAGGCGCTGTCAGAGAACGGACCGGCACTTGTCTCTTTCCGAACTCCGCCGCCAGACTCGATGCCAGCGTGAGGCTCGTGGGGCGCGCGGCAGACTGTGCCCTGTCCCAGCCCAGAAACGGCCCTCGTCCCTCGCCTCCAACCGGAAGCAGCGCCGTGTACAGCCGCACTCCGGTCCCCTGGGAAGCTGCGTGCAGGCAGATGTAAACGGCCGGATGAGCGATATTGGTCAGCCCCGCCCGCTGATCCAGACTGAGGGTCGTGTCGTCGCTCCGCAACAGCAGTGTGGGAAGGTTGTGGGCCAGCAATTCCTGCCGCAGACGCAAAGCGAAGGCGAGAGTCACATCCTTCTCTGCCAGTTGGTCGCTGAGTTCTGCGCCGCGTTCGTTCCCGCCGTGGCTTGCGTCAACGACGGCGAAGTATTGTGTTCCATTGCTGGATACGACCTGTGCCGGCGCAGTCCCTGCCTGGGGTGGCGCAGCGGAAGTGGCGGGCTGCGTCACCGGGACAGGGGACGAACCTTGAGCTGGACCTGGAGCCGGCGCTGCCGCGACCGCGGCCTGTGGAGCCGGCCTGATCGTAATCGTCTTCCCGTCGCCGCTGAAGCTGGCAAATAGTGGAACCGCGCCACTGACCGCGATTTCAGCCGCGCCATTGTTTTCCTGAAACGTTGCCGAAGGGATGGCTGTGCTGTCGAAGGTCAGCCTCTGCGACCCGGGTGGAACCAGCGGCTCACGCGTGAATACCATGCGCAGCTTGCCCGGCTCCGTGGCGATCATGGGATTTACCGGGGAGCTGAACTGCATCACCAGGGAGGGAGGATTGCTCTTGATCACCTGCGCGGTGAAGTGGACAGCCACATTCCCTATGAACAGCCGCCGCGAGGTCTCGTGGAAGTTGACGGGAAAGCTCAGGAACTGCGGCATCAGGCCGGGCAGCGAACTCAGGGGGACGAGGCCGCGTCCGTTTTCCAGCAAAAAGCTGGTCGGAAGATCGAAGTTACGCCCGTGAATCCTTGCGCGCGTGCCGCCCGCGGTGAATTCACTCTCCACATCGTTATAGTGCAGTCTCCAGATCCGCCCATCCAGTCGCGCGCTAGCCGTGCCCAGCGGCTGAAGGATTTCCAGCAGACCGATGTAGTCGGTTCCGTTCCGCTCCGAAACCGGCAGAGAGTAATTGCCATTGCTGGAGTAAACCGCGAGACGTTTCTCTTCGGAGAAGCCGGAGACTCGACGCGCCAGCAGGCAGCCAACCACAATGCCGAAAATCAGAACCGCGGCGGAGCGGCCGAGGACTTTCCTACTCCAGGGCATAGATGGTCAAGCCGCTGAGCAGCTTGGGATAGAAATCGGTGGACTTCTGCGGCAGCACCTCACCGGCCAGGGCAATATCCCGCACCTGCGACATGCGAACCGGATTCATCAGAAAGGCGACGTTGGCGGTGCCGCGGCGTACCTCGTCCACGGCCTCGCCGGCGTCGCGAACGTAGCGAACGTTGCTCTGTTCGCGAATGGCTTCCTCCGAAATCCCCAGCACGCCCTCCAGCATACATTTGTGCAGTTGCACGACATCCAGTGCTTGCTGGCGCAGCGACAGCCCGGAGAATGTTCCGGGGGGGACGGGTCTGGCACGGTCCAGCAGAAAGACGCGGTCGGCGGCCACCGCCAAAAAGGAGGTACCGACCCGTCCGGATTCGCGCAGGATGACTGCGGCGCGAGCCGCGTCAATCGAGGGGTCCACTTCCTCGACGCTGAAATAGGAACAAGCCTTCTGGCGGAAGTCTTCCGGCGAAAACGAAGGCAAACCATGCACCACCCGATGCGTGGGCAGGATCACCAGCCCGGGACTATCCATGTTCACCAGCGTCATCATGACCAGTTCGTAGGGAGCGGACATCTGTTCCGCAGGCTGGTTCAAGTCGTTTTCCGCAATACGCTCCCGGGGGACGGCGCCGGAAGGCCGCGACCCGTTCGCGGCGCGTTGTTCGTTGCGGTAGTGCAGGGCCGTTTCATAGCGGTGGTGGCCATCCGCAATCACCAGTTTCTTGTCACGCATCTTGCCGCGGACGAGATTGACCAGCCCGGGATCGGCAATCTTCCACAACTGGTGCAACACGCCATATTCATCCGGGACCTCGATATCGGGGACGGCAGTCGGCGTCAGCAAGCCTTCAATTTCCCTCGCTGGATCGCTATAGAGCATGAACAACTGCCCAAAATGGGCCCGGGTGGCCCGTAACAGTTCCAGGCGGTCGGCCTTGGGCTTGGCCAGCGTCTGCTCGTGGCGGAAAATGACCCCGGATGAATAGTCTTCGATCCGCCCCAAGGCAATGATCCCGCGCCGCTCCAGTTCGGCCTTGCCCCCCGGCGCCGTAAAGCGCTGCGCATAAAGGTAGAGCGAAGGGTGGGGATCCTGTAGGAAGATGCCCTGCCGCCGCCAGTCCCAGAAGAATTGGGCGGCACGAGAGTACGTACTGTCCCCAGTGTGGTCGCCGGCGTGCATCTTACCCAGAATGACCCGCACCAGGTTGTAGGGGCTGGCCGCGTAATAGCGCTCCTGCATCTCAGGGGTGATCTTGTCGTAGGGTTGGGTTACCACTTGCGGGACCGAAACCCGTGCCGGGTCGTAACGCAGGGCACGGAAGGGTTCAATGTGGGCCATAGAGATTGAAAGGGAAGAGATTGACACTGGAATTGTACAAGAGGCGTCTTCCGCTCGAGCCGTTGGGGCTGAAATCGAATCTGGCTAGCGGACCGGCCTAGGCAAACCTTTGCACTAGTTACGGCATCGCAGCCGGCGCAAGAAAGCGTAGCAAAACTGTGACAAATGACTTTGTCACCTATGGTAAGATCAGCCGCAATGAGGTAATTATGGCCCGCCGTCATGGGCGCGGGTCATCCCGCCCATCGTGCCAAGCCGGTCGGTCCCACTCGGCCCTGTCCTGGATCCGGGGAACCCGAATACTGTGTCTTGTGCGCGACGGCTCCATTTCTCTTTCCCTCGGTCTTTCTCTCGCTGTCATCCTGACTTTTATTTTCGGCATGTGTTCCGCGGTCGGAGCTCAGGACAGCCCAGTTCCAGTGGATGATGTCCACGTCAGTCCCAGAATTCAGCCTCCGCCGCCCCCCGAAAAAGAAATCATGGATCCGTCCCTGCGGACCCACACCAAACCACTCAAAGTCGATGTTGATCTGGTGCTGGTGCCGGTCACCATTACCGATCCCATGAACCGCCTGGTCACTGGTCTGGACAAAGAGAACTTCGCCCTGTTCGAAGGCAAAGATCAGCAGGACATCCGCCACTTCTCCAGTGAAGATGCGCCCGTGTCCCTGGGTGTGATCTTTGATATGAGCGGCAGCATGAACAGCAAGATCGATCGCGCTCGTGAAGCTGTGGTCGAGTTCTTCAAGACGGCGAACCCGCAGGACGAGTTCTTCATGATTGCCTTCGCCGATAAGCCGGAAGAAATTTCCGACTTTACCCAGTCCATTGAAGATATCCAGGGCAAGCTGGTTTACACGGTGCCTAAGGGCCGCACCGCCTTGCTGGACGCCATCTATCTGGGTGTCAGCAAGATGCGGCAAGCCAAGTATCCCAAAAGGGCGTTACTCGTGATCTCAGACGGCGGCGACAACCACAGTCGCTACACCGAGGGCGAGATCAGGTCGGTAGTGAAGGAAGCCGACCTATTGCTTTACGCCATCGGGATTTACGACCGCTACATGTCCACGCCCGAAGAGCAGTTGGGCCCGACCCTGCTCAGTGACCTTACCGAACTCACCGGCGGGCGGGCTTTTACCATCGATAACCCGAACGATCTGGCCGACGTCTCTACAAAAATAGGGATCGAGCTACGCAACCAATATGTGCTCGGATACCGTCCAAAGAATCCAGCACATGACGGCAAATGGCGTAAAATAAAAGTGAAACTGATTCCGCCGAAAGGTTTGCCGCCGCTGCGTGTGTATGCCAAGACGGGTTACTATGCGCCTACGCAATAGCCGCGTCGCGCCGCGGCTCCTGACCTTACTTCTGCTGTGCGTCGCCTGCGCGGCCCAGAGTCCCACTCCCTCTGCGGAACCGCCCCGCAGCTCTCAACCCGCGCCCCCTCCAGCAACACCGGGTTCAGCGCCGGCCAAGGGCCAGGAGCCGGGAGTCGAAAACGGCGGATTCGTCTTTCATGCGGAGGTGCAGGAGGTCGTCCTGCACGCCACCGTGATCGACGAAAAACAGCGCATGATCACCAGCCTCGACAAGACCGCTTTTACGGTATTCGAGGACGGCAAGCCCCAGGTCATCAATTCCTTCCGCCATGAGGATGTTCCTATTTCGCTGGGCATCGTGATCGACAATTCCGGCTCCATGCGTGAGAAGCGGGCAAAAGTTGCCAAAGCCGCCGTCAATCTGGTCCGCGCCAGCAATCCCCAGGATGAAGTCTTCGTGGTCAATTTCAGCGATGAGTACTTCCTCGACCAACCCTTTACCAACAAGATCAATCTGCTGCAGGAGGCTCTGGAAAGATACGAGACCCGCGGCGGAACGGCTTTATATGACGCGGTCGTGGCTTCAGCGGATGAGTTGAAACGGCACGGCAAACTGCAGAAGAAGATCCTTTTCGTCGTCACCGACGGCGAAGATGACGCCAGCCGCGAATCACTGGAGCAGGCGGTGCGAAGACTGCAGGAAGAAAATGGGCCCACCGTTTACGCGATCGGCCTGCTGGGGGAAGAGCGGCAACGCCGCGCCCGCCGCGCTCTGGAGACGATCGCCGAGCGCACCGGCGGAATTGCTTTCTTTCCTCGCACCCTCGACGAAGTGGATTCCATCAGCACCGCCGTGGCCAGGGACATCCGAAATCAGTATACGATCGGCTACAAACCAACCAGTCCCAAGTCAGTCGGCGGATACCGCGCGGTCCGGGTGGACGCGCGTGCTCGCGGCTACGGCAAACTCACAGTCCGAACTCGCAGTGGCTACTACGCCGGCCAGGAGCAAGCCGCGGGCGGAAATTGACGCTGAGCTCAGCTCACAATTTGACGCTCCGCCGCCGCTTCCGTACCCTGTAGGGTGCGGACAAAAATCAGTGAAGGCTCTCGTCTACGGGTCGTGGACGATATCTCCCAACTGGTTGGCGAGACCCCCATCCTGCAGCTCAAGAAATTGGTTCCTTCCGATGGAGCCGGGGTGTTCGTCAAGCTGGAGTACCTGAATCCTGGCGGAAGCGTGAAAGATCGAGCTGCCAGCGGAATCATTCGCCGGGCGGAAAAGGAAAGGCAACTCCAGCCCGGGGGCACCATCGTCGAAGCCACCGCCGGAAACACCGGCATAGGACTGGCGCTCATTGGGGTGCAGCGGGGCTACAAGGTCGCATTGTTCGTTCCCGAGCGTTTTTCGGAAGAGAAAGTCATTCTGATGCGTGCCCTGGGCGCCGAGGTGACTCGCACTCCCGACGCCGAAGGCATGCAGGGCGCCATCCGCAGGGCCAACGAGTTCGTCGCCCGCACTCCCGGCGCATTCATGGCTGGCCAGTTCGAAAATCCGGCGAATCCCGACTATCATTACCAGACCACAGCCCGCGAAATTTTTGAACAAATGGAAGGACGCGTTGACGCCGTGGTCATCGGCTCCGGCACGGCCGGCACCTTTACCGGCGTGGCCCGGTTTATGAAAGAGCGTTTGCCCGGAGTGCTGGCCTACGCGGTGGAAACGCAGGGCTCGGTTCTGGGCGGAGGCCCACCCGGACCCCACAAAGTCGAGGGCATCGGCGCCAGCTTCGTTCCCCGTAATTTTGACCGCTCGGTGTGCGACGCGGTGCTGATGGTGTCCGACGCAGAGGCCTTCGCCATGGTGAAAGAACTGGCTGCCCGGGAGGGCGTGCTGTCCGGTTCGAGTGGCGGAGCCAATGTCGTCGCATCGGTTCGCGTGGCGCGGCAGTTGAGACCAGGGAAGAACGTGGTTACGATGATTCCCGATTCCGCGGAACGATATTTGTCCAAGAAAATCTTTGAAGGTGGAATTTGAAAAAAACCAGCTCTCAGCTTTCAGCTGTCAGCTCTCAGCCTCTGAGAACCGGGAACTTTAAACTGAAAACTGACGAACCAGAAACAGATCTAGCTCAAAGCTGAAATCTCAGGGTTGAAAGCTGATAGCTGACAGCTGAAAGCTCCACATGAAGAATAAACAACCAGGTTTCGCCACGATAGCCATTCACGCCGGCCAGGAATCTGACCCCGAAACCGGCGCGGTCACGGTTCCCATCTACCCGACTTCGACCTACGTACAGCAGGAATTGGGTAAGAACAAAGGCTACGAATACGCGCGGGTTTCGAATCCCACCCGCACCCGGCTGGAAGAAAATCTGGCCGTTCTGGAAGGCGGCAGCGCCTCCCGCGTCTTCGCCAGCGGCATGGCCGCCATCAACGCCATCTGCACCATGTACAAGTCCGGCGATCACTTCGTTTGTGGCAACGATCTGTATGGCGGTGTGCCCCGGCTTTTCAACCAGGTGCTGGCCAACTACGGCATGGAATTTACCTATGTCGACACTTCCGATGTCCGCAACGTGGACCGGGCCATCCGCAAAAATACGCGCATGGTGTATATCGAGACGCCCACCAACCCGCTGATGTCGCTCAGCGATATCGAGTCCATCGGTCAGATCTGCCGGCGCCGGAAGGTCGAACTGGTCGTGGACAACACCTTCATGTCGCCTTATTTCCAGCAACCGATCGCCCTCGGAGCCAGCATGGTGGTTCATTCCACTACGAAGTTTCTGAATGGACACAGCGACGGCCTCGGCGGAGTCGTGGTGTGCACAAACAAAGACCAGGCGGAAAGGCTGGCTTTCGTGCAGAAAGCCGCGGGCGCCATTCTTTCTCCCTTCGAGTGCTGGCTGGTGCTGCGCGGCGTGAAGACCCTGGCCGCGCGCATGGAACAGCACGATCACAACGGCAGGATCGTGGCCGATTTTCTCACCCGCCACAAGAATGTAAGAAAAGTTTTCTATCCCGGCCTTCCGGAACATCCGCAGCACGAACTGGCGCAGCGCCAGATGTCCGGCTTTGGATCGATGATTACCTTCGAAACCGGTTCTCTCTCCAATGCCAAAAAGATGTTGAAAAAAGTGCGTGTCTGTTCGCTCGCGGAGTCGCTCGGGGGAGTCGAAACCCTGATTTCCCACCCCGCCACCATGACTCACGCTGCGCTGGGAGAGAAGGGAAGAAGGGAAATCGGAATCACGGACGGCCTGGTGCGCATTTCGGTGGGTATTGAAAATGTCGAGGACATCGTGGCCGATCTCGACCAGGCGCTGGCCGCCATTTAGATCACGGTTTCGCGAATCCCCGACCTTTCTTGCCTCCCGGCTGTGGTTGATCCTGATTGCATGAATCGCTGCGACGATGCCTGACCCACTTCCAACCCGCGAGTGGAACTCTTCCGAATATCACCGCCTCTCACAACCTCAAGTAAGCTGGGGAAAGAAGGTGCTGGCCCGTCTTACCCTGCGCGGTGACGAATTGCTGCTTGATGCCGGCTGCGGCACCGGCCGCCTGACCGCGGAATTGCTGGAAGCGCTTCCCCGGGGGAAAGTCGTCGCGCTCGACATTTCACAAAACATGCTGCGGTCGGCGCGTGAGCATCTGCAGCCACAATTCGGCGACCGTGTGCCGCTGGTCGCAGCCGATTTGCAGGAACTCCCGTTTGACGGCGTATTCGACGGCGTGGTCAGCACCGCGGCATTTCATTGGGTGCTCGATCACGACCGCCTGCTTCGGGGCTTGCATCGCGCCCTGCGCCCGGGGGGATGGCTGCAGGCACAATGTGGTGGCGGCCCGAATATCGCCCGCCTGCGCGAGCGCATTCGTGACCTGGCGGTTTCGCCGCAATATGTGCCTTTCCTGGCCGGATATCCGGAACCTTGGCTCTACCCGGACGCCGAGGGCGCCGCCGCAACCCTGCAACGCGCCGGCTTCGTAGATGTGCAGACCAGCGTCGAATCAGCTCCCACTGCGATGGAGGATCGCACGCGCTTCACGGAGTTTGTCAGCACTGTGATTGTGCGCACCTACCTTGAGCGCATTCCTGAGGCTGGCCTGCGCCGGCAATATGTCGCGCAACTCGCCGATCAGGCCGCCGCCGATAACCCTCCCTTTGTGCTGGATTATTGGCGCCTGAACCTCAGCGCGAGAAAGCCATAAAGCCAGCAGCGAATCTATTTCACCGAGTCCCCAATCCAGCTCAGATAGGCGAGACTGCCCATTTCGATCGGGAAACCGATGCATTCGGGGACATCGTAGGAATGCAGTTCCACAATCGCTTCCCGCACCCGATCGAAGGCGCCGCGCGTGGTCTTGACCAGCAGCAGCCATTCCTCGGCCTCCTCAATCTCTCCTTCCCAGCGGTAGATCGTGCCGGCTCGGGGAATGATATTTACGCAGGCAGCCAGAAGACGGTCGACCAGCGCCCGGCCGATCTTGCGGGCATCTTCCTCCGAGGCTGCGGTGGTGAGGACGAGTATCTTGTCGGTCATATAGAATCACCTTCGGCAATTTGAGCTTCCGCCTGAGTGGCCCGCTTACGAGCCACAGAGTACACCAGTTCGCACGACCCGAGATGGAAGATGCCCACCCAAATCAAATTCGGAACCTCCGGCTGGCGCGCGGTCATGGCGGACGAGTTTACCTTCGCCAACGTCCGGCGCGCGGTGACCGGGATTGCCCGATATGTGGTTTCCGAGAAGTCATCTGGCGCGCGCGTCATCGTGGGACGTGACCCGCGTTTCCTGGGTGAGACCGTTTGCGCCATGGCATGCGAGATTCTGGCAGCTCACGGCATCACCCCGCTCCTGATTGCTGAACCCGCCCCTACCCCGGCCATTTCCTTCGCCGTGATTGGGGAGAAGGCCGACGGCGCCATCAACTTCACCGCGTCCCACAATCCTCCTGAGTACAACGGAATCAAGTTCTCCACGCCGGATGGCGCGCCCGCGTTGCCCGAGGTCACCAGTAAGATTGAAGCGGAAATCGTGCTCAGCGATTTGCCGGGGGGGAACCCGACCCCGCCCGCGACGGGCGCCGCCCAGGGCGTTACCGTTCAGTCCCTGGAACCTCGCGCGTTTTACCTGGCCCGCCTGGCAGAAATCGTGGATCTCAAGACAATCCAGAAGGCCGATTTGCGCGTGGTTTTCGATCCGTTCTGGGGCGCGGCGCGGGGATACTCCGACAGCCTGCTGCGCGGTGCCGGCGTCAACGTGTCCACCGTCCACGACGGTCGCGATGTGCTCTTCGGCGGCTATGCTCCCGAACCCGATGATCACCTTCTGGGTGGCGCCCGGGAAAGAATGCAGCAGACCGGGGCCCACATTGGCATTGCCACCGACGGCGACGCCGACCGCTTCGGCATCCTCGATGCCGATGGCACTTTTTTCACCCCCAACTACATCATCGCCCTGCTGTTTGACTATCTGGTGGAAAGCCGGGGCTGGAAAAATGGTGTGGCCAAATCCGTAGCCACCACCAACCTGATCAATGCCGTGGCCCGGCGTCACGGCGTCCAGTTGCACGAAACTCCGGTGGGATTCAAATACATTGGCGAACTGATCAAGCAGGACAAGATCGCCATCGGTGGTGAAGAGAGCGCCGGGCTCTCCATCCGCTATCACGTGCCCGAAAAGGATGGCATCCTGGCCGGCCTGTTGTGCTGCGAAATGGTGGCTCGCAGAGGCAAGTCTCTGGGTCAGCAGCTCAAGCAGCTATTTGCCGATGTTGGTTCCTTTCACAGCTTGCGCGAGAACTTCCACTTGACGCAACAGGTAAAGGAGAAGTTCACTGAGAAGTTACAGCGGGAGCCCCGCGATCTCATGGGCCGCAAGGTGACGGAAGTGGTGCGC
Organism: Terriglobales bacterium; assembly: GCA_035937515.1. Classification (GTDB taxonomy): domain Bacteria; phylum Acidobacteriota; class Terriglobia; order Terriglobales; family Acidobacteriaceae; genus JAIQFF01. The sequence goes on from DASZHW010000170.1 coordinate 284,025, forward strand.
ACGGATGGCTTGAAGCTTCTGTTCGCCGACGGCTCCTGGGTTTGCTACCGCCTCTCCGGAACTGAGCCCGTGGTTCGGGTTTATTCCGAGGCGAGCAGCAGGGAAGACCTGGCGAAGCTGAGCGCAGCCGCCAAGCAATGGGTCTTCGAATAGCAGCGTCAGCTAGAGCTTGGGGATTATGAGACCGATTTCTGACTCACGACCGGCGGAACGCTACCCCACGATTCGGCTTGTGCCATCGGCCCAGCGGGGACTGAGCGCGCTGGTCGATCGCGCTCCCCAGGCCGAAGCCTTCGGAGAACGGATCTTGGAACGATCACGCCCTGCGCTGACCTGGCTGTACGGAGTCCGTCGGCGCCTGGCGACCGCGGGCGTTGCCATACTTACCATCTGGCTATTCCTGCACGTGATGTTCGGCGCCAACGGCATGGTGGTGTACCGCCAGAAGCGCGCCGAGTATCAGAACCTGCAGCGGGAAATCGACAGTCTGCAGAAGGAAAATGACCATTACACCGGCCAGATCAAGGCGCTCCAGACCGATCCTGAGACCATTGAAAAAGAAGCTCGCGAGCAGTTGCACTATGCCCGCCCCGGCGAGGTTGTATACGTCGCCCCAGCGCCTCCGCCCCCTGTGATTTCCGTTACCAACGCCGCCCGGAAGTAGGTCGTCGGGCGCGCCAGCCCCCGCCAGCCAATGACAAGTTCGACCTTCCTTTGTGTTATATTTCCGGCGGCTCGGGCTGGAATATTGAGGAGTAACCGACTGCCTTTTCCCTACGTCCAATGTGTAGAGGCAAGGCGCTCACTACCGGGCGCTTCGTAGTGCTTATGACAATCCGCGGCTCCGGCCGCCAAAACCTGAGGAGTTCTCCCCATGAAGAAACTGTTACTGATCTGTCTCGCCCTCTCCGTGTTATTCCTGCTGGTGGCGGTGGTTTATGCCGATGACATGGGCAAAGCCCAGACCGTCAACGGCTGGGTCAGCGATTCCAAGTGCGGCGCCAAAGGCGCCAACGCCGGAGCCGCGGCCTGCACCAAGAAATGCATCGATGGCGGCGCCTCCGCGGTGGTCGTAACCGACACCGACCAGAAGGTTCTCACTGTCGACAATCCGGACGTCCTCAAAGGGCATGAAGGGCATCACGTAGCCGTGACCGGACACGTTAAGGGCGATTCCATTCACGTGGAAAGCGTCAAGATGTTGTGAGAGAAAAAGTAGCGCCGCCATCCCGGCGGCTGTGCTAAGGGTGTCCTCGCCCTCGCACCCGAGGTCAGATTGCCTCGGAAGAGCCGGCAGGGTCTGGCTGAGCAGGGCCGAAGGGATGCCGGCGCTACATTCACCTCAAGGGCAGCCCCTGAGCCACTTCAGCGCACCACGCCTTCCAGCGGCGAACTGGCCGTGGCATAGAGTTTTCTGGGCATGCGTCCCGCCAGGTGTGCCGCGCGTCCCGCCATCACCGCGTGTTTCATCGCTCCCGCCATCACCGCGGGAAGCTGCGCGGCGGCGATTCCGGTATTCATCAATACCGCGTCCGCACCCAGTTCCATGGCGATTGCCGCATCCGAAGCCGTTCCCACCCCCGCATCCAGGATCAGCGGCACCCCAGAAATCACCTCGCGCAGAATCTGTATGTTGGCAGCATTTTGAATTCCCAGCCCGCTGCCAATAGGCGCGCCCAGCGGCATCACCGCAGCCGCCCCGGCATCCAGGAGCCGCTTGGCAAATACCACATCATCTGAGGTATAGGGCAGAACGGTAAAGCCTTCCTTTACCAGCACCACGGTGGCCTCGAGCGTCGCCTGCACGTCGGGATAAAGCGTCGCCTGGTCGCCGATCACCTCCAGCTTGACCCAGTCCGACAGCCCGACCTCACGCGCCAAACGCGCCGCGCGGATGGCCTCCCCTGAGGTGAAACAACCCGCGGTGTTGGGCAGGAGAAAGTATTTCTTGGGATCGAGATAGTCGAGCAGCGACTCCTTGCTGCGATCCAGATTCACCCGTCGCACCGCGACCGTCACCATCTCCGCGCCGCTGGCGTCCAACGCCGCCGCCATTTCCTCAAATGATTTGTATTTCCCCGTGCCCACGATGAGCCGGGAATGAAATTCGCGTCCGGCAATGACCAATGCGTCTGTCATGCGGGTAATTGTAATCCTGACGCGGCTCCGGCGTGAGGGGGCGCTACTTCCGGACCGCTGCGATCATGGCGGCCAGGCCGTTGGCGGCAATCTGCACCCCGATGCACATCAGGACGAAAGCAATCACGCGCAAGACGCCCTGGGCCGTTTGCGGCGCGATTTTCTGGGTGATCTTGGGAGCGTAATTGTAGCTGACGAACACGCTGAAGCTCAGCGCCAGCACGGCAACCGCAATCCCCAGATGGCCCAGCACGTTGGCCAGCACTCCGGTCTGCGACGCATGAGCGCTCAGGGTCAGCATGACCACGATGCAACCCGGTCCGGCGGTGATCGGGAAGGTCAACGGATAAAAGATTTTTTCTTCCAGGGTCCCAGTGGCGCTGGCGTCTGCCGCCGTCTGCTTTGCGGCTCTTCCTTCATCCTTGTCATTCAGCAATCCCCATCCCATGCCGGCCAGGACAAAGCCTCCGGCCAGTTGCACCACGGGAAGCGAGATCCCAAAAAACGTCAAGATTGCCGCCCCCACCAGTTCGATGATGAGCAGGAAGAGAACTGTGGCAATCGCTACCCGACGGGCAAGGTTGCGAAACACATCCGACGGCGCGCTGCCCACCACTCCCAGGAAAATCAGGGCGGACCCGAGCGGGTTGATGACAGGCAGCAGGGCGCTGAACGCGAGCACGAAATATTTGAGGACCAGCGACATTTCGGGCAAGCATCATATCGAAATTCCCGGCGCCAAGGCATTTTTGTTTGGCTGGGCTCCTGATCATCAGCCCTGCGATCATTTGTCCGTGGTTACGCTCGCCCCCGGAACTGGATGATCCTGCGGCGCTCGCGTTTGGACGGCCTGCCTGCGGGCAACTGTTCGAATTGCTTCATCGCCTTGCGTTCCGCAGCGACCTTCAGGCGCAGGTCCCGGCTGGCTTCGGTCTCGCGGTAGAGAGTTTGTGCGACCGCAGCGGGCCCGCGTACTTCGCTGAGAAGCAGAACTTCCACCTCAAAGTCGCCGCCCTCGTTGGTCACTCGCAACATCTCTCCAATTCGGACGTCATGCGCCGCCTTGACGGGCTGGCCCCTGGATTGAATCCTGCCAAGCTTGCAGGCTCGCGCTGCCAGGGCTCGCGTCTTGAAGAACCTCGAAGCCCAAAGCCACTTATCCATTCGCACGGAGTTCATTGGCATATTTCGCTAATATACTTGACTAGCTGTAGGGTATGACAAATTCGCGCTGGCCCAGAAGTACGCGCATGAAGTGGTGAGTCACTTGGAAGGGTACGTTGAAGGCCACGGCCACACAAACGGGCTGCAAAATTTTTGGAGCTTGCTCAAGCGTGGATGCACCCTAAGTGGATTCCCGAGTTGGAGGTATAATTCGCGCGTGGCCTTGGAAGAGCAGGGAAGTTGGAGGTCGCATGAATTGGACGCCATAGTTGAACGGGTAACTTCGGTAGTGGTTAAGATCGAAACTCCCTCTGGCCATGGGACCGGTTTTCTGTGTCTTTACAACGAGCCTCGAACATTTTGTGGAATTGCAACGGCTTATCACGTGGTGCGGAGCAATGGCAGGAACCCCTGCGAATATTGCACTACCCTTCTGGCACGAACGCCTTTCTTCGTGAGACGGATCGTGTGATTTTCACCGATCCAGAGAAGGACTCAGCGGTTGTGCTTATTGGAACGGGACATCTTGACTTTCCACAAGAGCCTATAGGCCTCATCCCAACTGACCGCCGGCTGCCTCTCCGTATGGAGGTCGGATGGCTTGGATATCCTGGAATCGCTTCCGCCACTCTTTGCTTTTTTGCTGGCAACATCAGCGCTTGGTAGGAGTCGCGTTCCGCTTACCTTATCGATGGGGTTGCAATAAATGGGGTCAGTGGTGGACCTGTTATTTACAGCACCGCTGCTGACAGCGCCGAGGGAGCACTGATCGTCGGGGCCATCTCCGCTTACCGAGTCAATCGAGCAACCGGGGAAGCGCCAGGACTTTCTATCGCGCAGGATGTTTCTCATTTTCATGACATCATTAGTCGAGTAAGATCATTTGATGAGGCGAATCGGCAGAAGCAAGTCCTAGAACAGCAGAAGACAACAGATCAACCGGTCGAACCGCAGGTAGAAGCGCAGCCGCCAATCCAGCCAGCAACCGAAGCATCGCCACCCCCAGTCGCCACACCCCAGGAAGCAGCCTGAAACAGAATACTCCCTGCTGTCAATATAGGCGTAAACGCCGGAACCACGTGGCACTCGTCCATATTCCGTCACGCAAATGCACTGACTTGCCCTGTCACGGGCTCAACAACTTAGCAGGGTTTGGTTAGTCTTGTATATTAGTGCCCCTATTTTCCTAGCCCTGGGCGGTGGAGCTGCGACGTCTCCGCCGTGACTTATGCCGGACCTCGAAAGCTGAGACTCGCTCCTGCCAGTCGCCCGCATCCCGCACTTCTTCCTCGCCCCGAGACTTGTTTGCGGTTTGCGATTGCGAACGTTGCTCAAGAATCTCCAGGCTTACATCTCCTGAAAGATTGATCTTTGGCTCCCAGGTCTCCACCCACGCCACCAGCTGCTCCAGCGTCCAATCCCTCTTTTCCATGACGTGGTAGTCGAAGAGGTGAACAATGATGTCCTTGACGCGCATCTCGTGCTGCACCTGGAGAGGCGGGCAGTCACAGGTGCGCATGACTACGCGGAGCAACCAGTCTCCCCAGACGTCTTCCGGGTTCAGGGTCCGCCGGTCTTTCCTCGGAAGGGACGGGGAGCTCGTGCAAAAGTGCATGCCTGAGCCATGGCCGCCATGCCGAGCGCGCAACGCTCGTCGGTTCCGGGGAAACGCAAACCTCCTGCCCTGGCTGTCGAGACCGTACTGCCGAGTAAAATCGCCTCGCTGAGTTTCATTGGCATATTTCCTCCAGGCCGATCGTGGTGTTTGCAATCCAGTCTAGCCAGGTTACTACTCCATCTCAAACGGCAGATACTGCAGCCCGCCATCCCTTTCAATCTGCAGCACCACCGAGGCTCCCGGCTTAACCTCGTGCACCGTGTGGCGCAGAGTCTCCACGGAATCGATCGGCTGGGTGTTGAGGGAGTGGATGATGTCTCCGGTCTGGAGGCCGCTATCGGCCACAATCAGGTTGGCGGCACGGCCTACCACCACCACCCCGCCCGGAATGCGAAGTGTGCCCAGTGCGGAACGAAGTTGATCAGTGATATCCACGGCCAGAATACCCAGCTTGGACACCAGGTTCTTCTCGGGATCCGTGGCATCCATGAGCAGGTCCATCTGATCGTGCTTTTCCAGGGCGGGGACGTAGAGGATCTTCTTCTCCGTTCCGCGCAGAATTTCCAGCTTCAGCAGGCGGTTGGGGTCATGCAGATAAGTAGCGGCGGTAAGTGCCGGCAAGGCCTGAATGGGGCGGTCGTCGGCGCTGAGCACGATGTCCTGCACCTTCAGGCCGGCGGAGGCGGCGGGGCCGTCGGGCAGAACGTCGTCGATGATGACGCCCCAGGACTGAGCCAGCCCCAGCCCTTCCGCCAGGGTGGGCGTGATCTCCTGCGCTCCGGCGCCGATCTCTACGTGGTGCACGTGTCCATACTTGCGCAGGCTGCGGTACACGAAGTTGACCACTCGCGCCGGGATGGCGAAGCCCAGGCCTTCGCTTCCGCCGCTCTGAGTCAGAATGAAAGTGTTCAGGCCGACCACATAGCCGTTGATGTCGACGAGCGGCCCCCCGCTGTTGCCCGGATTGATGGGCGCGTCGGTCTGAACGTAGTTCAGAGATTTTGTGGGATCGGCCTGCCGCGCGACCGCACTGATCACGCCCATGGTGACCGAACTCTGCAGCCCCTCGGGACTGCCGACCGCCAGCACCAGTTCTCCCACGTGGATGTTTTGTGGCTCTTCCAGCGAGAGCGTGGGCAGGTTGGTCTGGTCAATCTTGAGCAGGGCCAGGTCACTCTCCTTGTGGATTCCCAGCACCTTGGCGTCAAAAAGCTGACGTTTGCCCGCCGGTATGTTGGCGGGAGAGCCAGAAGAAGAGGACATCGGCAATGCCACCCGAATACGCTGCGCTCCCTCCACCACGTGGGCGTTGGTCATGATGTAGCCGTCCGCGTCCACGATCACGCCCGAACCCAGCGCGTGCTGCCGGACGATCAGGGCAGTCCGGCTGTGGTCACTTTCGCTCAGCGGTCCGTATCCGGTGGTCTGAATCTGGACCACCGCGGGAGAGACCCTGGCCGCCAGCTCTTCCAGCGCCCGGTTCATCTGGCGCAGAATGTCGGGGTTGTCGGTGGCACGCGTGTCCGGAGAACGCGCGTCGGAGGAACGCGCATCGCGCTGATGAGTATCGGACGGAGCGGGCTTCGATCTGTCCGACGGCTGGCCCGCGGGTGGTTGGCCATAGCTGAGTGTCGTCGCAAATGACAGCAGAAGGATTACGGTTCTGGCGCGGCTGATTTCGACAGACATGCGAGAGTGCTCCCTGAAGCGAATCTTTATTGTATGAGAGAAGGTACTACTACGATGCAGGAAGGCGTCCAGTAGGGGTGCCCCGTCCCCTGGTCTCTCCTTCGTTGGAGAGTCAATGGGGGGAAGTTCGCCGGCCAGCTCAGGAAACCGGCCCCGAGGTTTCCGCCTGCTCGTACATCTCTTCGATCTGCTGCCGGTAACGCTCTTCGATGGCGTGACGGCGCAGCTTCATGCTGGCGGTGAGGGTTCCGTTCTCGGCGGAAAACTCGTCGGCCACCAACAGGATCCGCTTTAGCTTTTCAAAGCGGGCCAGATTGAGGTTCAACTCTTCAACGAGGCTTTCATACAGGGCGCGCACCTGGGGATGAGCCACGAGTTCCTGACGCGAGGCGAAAGCCAGTTCCTGGCCGCGGGCCCAGTCTTCCAGCAACGGGAAATTCGGTGAAATCAGCACCGAGGGGAACTTGCGTTTCTCGCCCAGCACCACCGCCTCCGCGATCAGGGCATTGTGTTTGAGAGAATTTTCGATGGGCTGCGGAGCGATGAATTTGCCTCCCGAGGTCTTGATCAGGTCCTTCTTGCGGTCGGTGATGGCGAGAAAACCATCCCCGTCAAGATGGCCGATGTCGCCGGTCTTGAACCAGCCATCCGTGAACGCTTCCTGGGTCTCTTTGGGCCGTTTCCAGTACTCCTTAAAGACCGAGGGGCCGCGCACCAGAATTTCGCCGTCCTCGGCGATGCGAACCTCCAGGTTGGGCAGAGGCTTACCCACGGTGCCGATCTTGTGCGCCTGCGGAGTGTTGACCGCGATCACCGGAGAAGTTTCGGTCAGGCCGTAACCTTCATGAATGCGGATGCCCACGTCGGCATACCACTCCGCCAGTTCCCGCCCCAAAGGCGCGCCTCCGGAAATGAAAATGTCGATGCGACCGCCCATCCCGGCGCGAACCTTGGAAAAGACCAGCCTTTCCGCCAGGTTCCACGAGGGCGAAGCCGGTCTCTGTCCCGCCAGAATTTCGGCCCGGTGATCGCGTCCCACCGACAGGGCCCAGTCATACAGAGCGCGCTTTGCCATACCGTCCACTTTCTGTTCCGTTTGAAAGTGAATTTTCTCGTATACGCGCGGCACGGCCACGAAGAACGTGGGCTTGAGTTCCAGCAGGGTGCGCGGGAGCTGGGTCACCACCGCGAGATGGGCCAGGGTTCCACCGCGATACAACATGGCAAAATCCACGTGACGGGCGGTTACGTGGGACAACGGCAGAAAGGAAATGCTGAGATCGTCCTCGCGGCAAGGAAACTCCGACAGCGAGCAGGCAAGATTCGACGCCATGTTGCCGTGAGTCAGCATCACCCCCTTGGGAGTTCCGGTGGTGCCCGAGGTGTAGATGATGGTGGCGAGATCGTCAGGCGCGATGCTGCGGGCGGCCTCTTCCAGCCCGGGATCGCGCACCGGTCCGGTCGGACGGCCATCCATCAAACCAGGCATCTGGACTACGTTTGCCGCAGGCACCGCGTCCATGACCACGACTTTTTCCAGCGGCGTCTGGTCCCGCGCCGAGAGCACTTTCTGCATCGCCGCTTCTGTAGAGACAAAAATGACGCGAGCGCCGGAGTCGCGCAGGATGTAAGCCGTCTGCTCGGCCGTCAGCGTGGCATAGATGGGGACGGTAACCGCACCGAGCAGCAGGGAAGCGAAGTCCGCGATCATCCACTCGGGCCGGTTTTCGCTCAGGATGGCAATCCGGTCGCCGCGCCTGATGCCCCATTTCTGAAGAGCGCCCGCCACCGAGACTACGCTCTGGTAGAAGTCCTCCGAGGAGATCGGAGCCCACACTTCCCCCCGCCGCTGCAGCATGACCCTGGGATGCTTACGCTCCACTACCGCGAAAAAGACGTCATTGAGTGTCTGCAGATTCATTCAGACGGTTCAGAAGCGCCGCCTTACATCTTAACCAATGATGTTGTCCGGCACACGGCTTCTTGAGGTATAGTATCGCCCCTCGAAAGAAATGCCTGGGGAGAAGTCTCGTGGATCGTCAACTTTTAAATCGCACTTCGCTCGGCTTGGCTCTGTCAGCAGGCGTAATGATTCTGGCCATTTCTATCCTGCCGGTGATGCAAGCTCAAAACCCAGCATACCCGCAGGGCGAAGTTGGTCAGCGGTCGATGGTGATAGAGAATCAGTGCCAAAACGCGCTGGTGGATCTGGTCAGCGCGGACGCCGGCCGGCGGATCGTGGTCCAACTGGACTCCAAGAACTTCTATCCTGTCTCCAGCACACAGCAGGGCCTCCGCGGGCAATTGCGATATATGTCCGGCCCGACGGGCAGCGGATGGAGATCGGCCACCTACGATTGTGTAGTCAACGTTCGCAATAATCGCGTGGAACGCGCTACCTATAGTCCCCGCGCGGGCAATGGCGGTAGTTGGCCTGGACCAGGGCCGGGCCCCGGGCCAGGACCCGGACCGGGCCCGATTCCGGGACCGGGCGTGGGTAACTATCCCAGGGTGAAGGTGGATACTTCGGGGAGGGGACTGTTCAACGCCAATTTTGCCAGCAACGCCAGAATCACGCGGGGATGGGTGGACTCGCGGAGCGGGCGTCCTTCGGTTACGTTCAGCGGTGGGAATTTCCACATCAGGTTCTATGGCGTGGTCGATAGCACCGACGGCAACCGGCAGTTCACCATGCGGATTACGACCTCAGATCGGGGAAATGCGACGGGGCGAGCCGAGGTCAGGCTGAATCGCGATCGCAATGAAGTTGAGATGATCAATGTGAACGGGAGAATCGGGCGGAGCAATTTCACCGGCAATTTCAGCCGCTAGATTTGCGCGCGACCCGCTGCCCAGCGGAATTCAAGACCACACACTCCACGCGGACTCCTCCGCAACCTGCGGTTCGGCACCAAGATAGGCACTAGTCCGGGCCTTGGCTCAGCTATCCTCATGTGGACAAAAGATGTGTGCAAGGGCACAATTGCGGCCATAATTCCGGGGCGTGTGGAAAAGTGTGGAGAAATGAAGATGCTTACGAAGCCAAGAGCGTTGATGTTGGGAGTGTTCCTGCTGGTTCTTTCCTGCGCCTCCGTGTATGCGCAGCACATGGAATATCTCGGGGACTCTCATGTGGATGGAATGAATGATCACGACAGCATCAAGGTCGGCCGCTCGGCTGGAACCTACCGTGCGATACAGTTGCGGATTAGCGGGGGGGCGATAAACTTCGAGCGCGTCGTCGTGCGTTACGGAAATGGAACTTCGGAGGAAATTCAGATACGCAGCCGCATTCCCGATGGCGGCCAAACCCGAATCATTGACCTGCCTGGTGATCGGCGCATCATTCAGAGCGTCGATCTGTGGTATAGCAAAGACAAATGGACAAAGCGACCCAAGGTAAGCCTGTACGGGGTTCGCTGAAGCGGTCGGCTGGCTGCGTGTGCCCCAGCATGGTTCAACCGTGCTGGCGGTATTGATGAACTTAGGGAAGCGTCGCGCAGGTTCCTCACGGTGGCCTGCGCGTACGCCCGCGCGTTCGGACCGTCCTCGCCCGTAACCCCCGTAGCGGCTTCCTAGCCCTCGCGATTCCTTCCTTGCTACCCGACTTCTCCGTCACCGGTCCTCCGGCAACCAGTTGCAGAACCTTGTCCTTGGAACCGGCGAGGTGCTCAACCATGAGCCTTCGTGCGGCCTTGGGATCGCGACGCTCGATGGCGGCAACATGATGCGTTCCATCTTCTGAATCATCTGAACTTTGCCTTGTCGGCGAACATTCTGGCCGCACCCAACTTTGGAACCCTGTTTCAGACGCCTGACGCCGCCCAGAATAACGTCGGACTGGGATCGGGCGGACCTCGCCTGATTCAATTTGCGTTAGAGTTGAGTTTCTAGGATCGAGATGGGCGAGGTCCAATCCAACGCGGCGCCGCGGAGTCTGCGGTCCATTTCGCTGCTGGTGCTCGGGTTCTTGCTTGCGGGCACGCAGGTGTGGGCCGCGCCCGAGGTCAGGCAAACGGGGCCGGACCTCTATGCCTACATCTCGGACAACGACTCCAGTTCGAATTCCACCTTCCTGGTGGGACGCAAAGGCATTCTGGTGGTGGACACCGGACTTAACGCTGTGGAAGGCGGGAAACTGCTGCAGGCAATTCGCAAGATTTCGTACCTGCCGGTGCTGTACATCGTGAATACTCACTACCACCCTGACCACCAGGGCGGGAACGCAGCCGTGGGACCGTCGGCGGTGGTGGTCAGCACGGATTGGACGCGGGAACGCACGTTGGCAGTGATGCAGTCTGCGCCCGCCCTTGGAGCCTCGTTCCGGCCGGCGCAGGTAACATTTCAGCAAGGGCTCACCGTGTATCTCGATCCTTATACGGTCGAGGTGTATTTTCCCGGCAAGGCCCACACTTCCGGAGATGCGTTGGTGTATTTCCCCCGTCAACGCACCATCGCGATGGGAGACCTGTTTCTAAACAGGTCTTCCCCCGCGATGGACGACGGCAGCGCAGAAAATTGGATCAAAGCTCTGGGCGCCGTGCTGCAAAAGCCATTGGACGCGGTGGTGCCGGGGCACTTTGAGCTGGCCAGCAGAGTTGAACTCCAGCGCTTCCGCGATTATCTCCATGATCTGTTTTCACAGGTCCAGGCGCTCTCCGGGAAAGGAGCCACGCAGGCGGAGGTGCGGCGCGGCATTCACATGGAAAAATACAGCGACTTCCGCCAGTATCCTCAGTTTCAGGCGACCTTTGCTGATAATGCGGAAAGCATCTACCAGCAGCTGAAACCACACTGAAAAACATCATGCCCGATTTTCCGATCTCCTGGGTTCGCCTGTCGTTTCCTGCGCTCAATAACGCCGACGATTTTGTTTTCTTCGACAACGGAGCCGGCGCGCAGGTGCGGCGGCCTGGCTTGGGCGACTGGGCGACAACGGCGTGCCCCACCGCGCCCTCGGCATTTCGACTCTGGGCATGATTGCGGCGATTCTGCTCGCGATATGGCGCCGAAAAATGCTTTCCTCTTGCTCTACGGGACCGCGGTGGCCGACATGTGTTTCGTGTGGGATCGTGATTCTGCCGACACTTCTTCGCTTTCGCCGAGGCCACGACCGGATGTGGCAGCGAGAAGCAGCATAGAAGATTATCTGCCCACTAGCCGCGCACTGTGGGCACCGGGCACGACGCTTCAGCCACGACCTGAGAGGCAACCGGCCAGGGTGAGTGCCCGGGCATTACGCTTTCGGAAGATTTCTTTACTCCCATCACGATCAGGTCGGCGGCGCGTTCTTCTTGGGTGATCGTCAGATAGCTCCGCCCCAACTCTTTTAAGGCGCGTATTCCATGCTCTTCGTGGTACACCGCCTTGAGCTGGTTCGTGCGTAACAACTCGGCCAGCTTGCGCGCGTCGATCCGGTCATTCTTGTTGCCCTCTTTCAACAGAGCCGCTTTTCGCGGATCGTAGACTACCAGCCGGCTGACCTGGGGTTTCAGGAGATCGTGTAACCAGGCAGCCGAGGTTCCTTCCTCGAAGGTCAGAGACAGAGTCCCTCGCAGTCCCTGGATGAACTCGACGATGGTGGACGCCTTGGTCTCCAGCAGGCATTCCATGATCAGCTTGCCTTGAGCATCCATCACGTCGCGAGCGGTAAGAATGATTGCAAAAGAGGTATCCTCGACTGTGGATCTGATCCAATTCGAGGCGGTAGCATGACAGCACTCGGGGGATGGGAGAACTTTTACGTAATCGTCGGGTCGTCTGCCGGCGCCCTGATCGGACTGCAGTTCGTGGTCATGGCCCTCGTCTCCGACATGCCCCGCACCCCGAATCAGGCGCAGACCGGCCACGCGTTTGCGACGCCCACCATTGTTCACTTCGGAGCCGTGTTGCTGCTATCAGCGGCGCTCAGTGCTCCATGGCACAGTATCGGTGGGGCCGCAGTTGTTTGGGGCCTGATGGGTCTCGGTGGAGTTGCGTATGCCATCATCGCCGCTCGGCGCCAGGCAGTACAAACCGCATACCAGCCCGAGTTCGAGGATTGGCTGTTTCATGCTGTGCTGCCTTTCGCGGCCTACGCAACCCTGGCTGCATCGGCCTGCGCGGCTCACTCCCATCCGGCCGGGGCCCTGTTTGGGGTCGCAACGGCGGCCCTGCTGCTGCTCTTCA
>DASZHW010000171.1:0-3008 GCA_035937515.1 Terriglobales bacterium
TCAACTCGTCCAAGGTCACCGGAAACATCGTGGTCTGCTCCCTAGCCTCGCCCCGGATGTACGCCATGAAAAATGCCCTCGCTCTCGCGAGGGCATCTTCTCATCACTTTTGGGCCCCGACTAGTGTTTCGTAACAGACTCACATGTTCGGGGCTCTTGTTTTTGGAGATGATCACCGGCCAGCGACCGCCTTCAGGGCTTCACTCCCAACTGCCAAAACAAAAACGAATAAACGTCCGTCCCATCCTCAATCTGCTTGGTGATCGGCTTGCCTTGACCGTGGCCGGCCTTGCTGTCAATGCGCAGCAGAATGGGGCGCTCGCGGCTTCGCCCGTTGGCGGCTTCGGCCTGCATCAGCGCCGCCATCTTTTTCGCGTGCATGGGATCAACGCGGCTGTCGCTGTCTGCGGTCATGAACATGATTGCCGGATATTCCGCGCCCGGCTTCACGTGATGGTAGGGCGAGTAGGCGTAGAGCCAGTCGAACTGCTTGGCGTCTTCGGCGGAGCCGTACTCCGGGACCCAGAACTTGGCGATCAGAAAATTCTGGTAGCGCAGCATGTCGAGCAGCGGGACCTGGCAGACCACGGCGCGAAACAGGTCAGGACGCTGCGTGATCATTGCGCCCATGAGCAGGCCGCCATTCGATCCGCCCTGGATGGCCAGATGCTCCTTGTCGGTGATCTTGTCTGAGATCAGAAATTCGGCGGCGGCGATGAAGTCGTCGAAAACATTTTGCTTTTTGTCCAGCATGCCCGCGCGATGCCAGTCTTCGCCAAACTCCGCTCCGCCGCGCAGGTTAGCCACGGCGTAGACGCCACCATGCTCCAGCCAGAGATAGCGCCCGCCGGAAAAAGTGGGAGTGAGGCTCACGTTGAAGCCGCCGTAGCCGGTAAGCAGCGTAGGGTTCTTGCCGTTCAGCGCCAGACCTTTTTTATGGAAGACGAACATCGGGACCTTGGTGCCGTCCTTCGAGGTGTACCAGAGTTGTGCCACTTCGTAAGCCGAGGGGTCGATGCCGGGCGTAGCGACCTTGTCCCACAGCGAAGTCTTGCGCGACGCCAGTTCTACCTGATAGACCGACGGCGGCACGGTGAACGACTGGAATCCGAAGAAAGCTTCCTTGCGGTCATAGCGGCCGCCGAGACCCTCGATCGAGCCGATTCCCGGAAGCTCGATGTCGCCCAGAGGTTTGCCCTCGAGATCGAAAAGCTTGAGCTGTGAGCTGGCGTTGTGCTCGTACTGCGCCAGGATTTTTCCGTCGACTATTGCGGTGCCTTGAAGAATGCCTTCGCTCTCCGGAATAATTTCTTTCCAGTTCGCGCGGGCGGGATTGGCGGCGTCCACCACAAAGAGGTGGAAGTGGGGCGCGCCTTCGTTGGTGGTGATGTAAATTCTGCCGCGGAATATCTCGGCGTTGTAGTGGAAATCCTTGCCGCTGGTGAGTTCGAGCGGAGGAGTTCCGGCTTTCAGGTCGTCTTTCAGAGATCGGTCTTTCAGAGATCTGAGAAAAAGCTCGTTCTTGCCGGCGGAGCCTTGATACGACGTCAGCAACAGCCAGCGATCATCGTCGTCGGGCAACTGCGAGACCAGGATCTCTTCCTTCTTGCGGCCTTCGCCCCAGATCAGCGGGTCGTTTTTCGGATCGGAACCAAGAGCGTGATAGAAAATGTGCAGATAGTAAACGTCGTCGCCCTCGGGCACGTCGCCTTTCTTGGGATTGCGTCCGTAGTAGAAACCGGAATTGTCTTTCTTCCAGGCGACCTGGGCGATGCGGGCTTGCCCGATCTGGTCTGGCAAGAGCTTGCCGGTGACGGTCTCAATCACGAACAGTGTGCTGTTTTCCGAGCCACTGGCGGAAGTGCCGTAGGCCACGTACTTGCCGTCGTCGGAAGGGAACCACCAGTCGAGCGCGACCGTGCCGTCGGCGGACATCTGGTTCGCGTCCACCAGGGTGCGGTCTTTGCCATGCAGACCTTCCCGCACCAGCAGGGCGGGCTGGTTCTGGGTACCCTCGCGCCGGACATAAAAGAAGTAGGGGCCCGCGACCTGCGGCGTCCCAATGGTGCCAATCGAAAGCAGCTGCGCCAGCCGCTCATGGATCCGGTCGCGCCCCGGCAGCGGATCAAGCAGGCTGCGCGTGTAGGCCATTTCCGCCCGCACATATTCCTGCGAGTCCGCGCTGCTGGCATCCTCCAACCAGCGGTAGGGATCGGCAATCTTGTGGCCGTGAATGGTCTCTTCGACCACGTCCACCTTGGCCTTGGGCGGCCCCGCAGGTGAGGTGGCAGTCGAAGCGGAGTTGTCCTCCGCCCATGCCAGGGCGGCCATTAGAGAAAGGCAAGCAACGATCCAGAGCAAACGAGAACCTCCTGGCATAAAGCACCTCACTGAATCAGACGTACACCGGCGCCAGGGGTTAGGGTATCAAAATTCAAAGCGAGCAGTTTTGAGCAACTCCGCCCGGATGCTAATATAAGTAACGACAGCGCAGGCGACGCGTCGGCTCGACGCGTCCCTCCACACTCCTCAGTAGCTCAATGGCAGAGCATTCGGCTGTTAACCGAAGGGTTGTAGGTTCGAGTCCTACCTGAGGAGCCATTCTTTCAGCGGCTTACCCTTGTGTGCGCTCTGTTTGCGCTCCAAACGCCAGTTGAGCGACCTTGCTTCCCGCGGTAGTCATCTCATCCGTGACCACATCACCGTAGACGTTCATGGTGGTGCGGATGTCCGTGTGTCTCATCATTTTTTGTTGGACTGCTATTGGAGTGCCCACCGCATCAAGCCATGACCGGTGAGTGTGCCGGAAGGCGTGTGTGCCGATGTGCCCTATTCCAGCCGCCTCTGTCGCCCGCACAAGTTCCCGCCATACTCCGGTGTAGGAATATGGAAGTCTGCCGATTTTGACCGGGCTTGCAAAAATCCAGTCCTCGGCTTCTGAGAATTGGGCGAGCTGTTTCCAGGACTTGAGCCGCGTCAGAAGTTCACGGGCAAGGGTGAATGTTTTT
>DASZHW010000172.1:0-2574 GCA_035937515.1 Terriglobales bacterium
TGAGCCACATGGCTTCGACCATCACGTCGTCCAGGGGTATTCTGCCCTGCTCGAGGTTGTAGAAGCCGCGCTGGGCTTTCATCTCGCTCATATCGACCGGAAAGTACGGTGCGGCCATCTGTTCTTCCATGACCCGCTTGAGGGTGCGCGTGCGGCTGGAGGAGTGGAAGGAGAAACAGTTTTCCGGGTTGTCGTAGAGCGGGCCGAAAAATGGAATGCCCTGGATATGGTCCCAGTGAAAATGAGAGACAAAGATGTGGGCACGAACCGGGTTGCCCTGGGAGTCGCGCTGCAGTTGCTGTCCGAGCGAGCGCAGTCCGGTGCCGCAGTCGAAGACGTAGAGGCTGTCGCCCAGGCGGACTTCGACGCAGGAGGTGTTGCCTCCATAGCGCAGGTTCTCGGGCTGGGGAGTCGGCGTGGATCCGCGTACGCCCCAGAACTTAATACGCATACTTTCCCATGGGAAGACTTGAGCTGACTCGCCATCTTCCAACGGTTGAGTCGATACGTCAATCCTTTCGCTGGTTACTCCCAACGGGGTTCTTCGTTAGGGACATTTAGATATCGACATCCGCATTCCGTGTCGGGGGCGGAGAGTGATGCTGGGCAACGCGGCCACCGGGTGTCCCGGAACCAGGCGCAGCCGAAAGCGCTGGGCAATCGCCGCCAGGAGCAGATTCGCTTCCATCATGGCGAAAGAGGCTCCGATACACAGGCGAGGGCCGCCCCCGAAAGGGAAGTAGGCGAACTTGGGGAGATGCTGGGCAGCGTCCGCGGTCCAGCGGTCGGGATTGAACTGTTCGGGCTGCACGAAGAAGCGGGGATCGCGGTGCAGGATCCACGGGCTCATGACAACGTTCGATCCGACCGGAAGCTGATAGCCGGCAAGCTCGATTTCTTTCGCCACGGTGCGGGCCAGGCTCCAGGCCGGTGGATACAGGCGCATGGACTCCTTCACCACCTTGTCAGTGTAAGGGAGACGAGGCAGGTCTTCCAGTTGCGGCGGGCGGCCGCCCAGAACCTGCCTCAGTTCCTCTCGGAGTTTCAGCTCAGCTTCTGGGCGCTGGCTGAGCAGATACCAGGTCCAGGAGAGAGAAACTGCGGTGGTCTCGTGCCCGGCCAACAGGAAAGTCAGGACTTCGTCACGGAGCTGGCGGTCAGACATGCCGCTGCCATCTTCGTCGCGGGCAGACATCAGCATGGAAAGCAGGTCGCCGGTGTCCTGTCCGCTGGCACGGCGCTGGCGGATGATGCGGTTCACAATTTCATCCAACTCGCGCACGGCCCGCTTCACACGCATCAGAGCAGGCACCGGAAGATGGCGCAGCATGGGAGGCAGAATCATGCGGCCTCCGGAAGTGTGGCGCATCAGCACGTTGAGCGCGCCGGCCACTCTTTCCGTGTCTTCTTTTACTTCCACGCTGAAGAGCACTTTGGCCACGATGCGCATGGTGAGTTGCATCATTTCCTGATGGATGTCGCGGATCTCGGTGTCCTGCCATGTGGTCAGCATCTCCTCGGTGTAGGCGGCCATGGTGTGGCCGTATGAGGACATTCGTTCGCGATGGAACGCGGGCTGGCACAGGCGCCTCTGCCGCAGCCATCCCGAGCCTTCGTTGGTCAGCAGGCCCTCGCCCAGAAACCAGCGGCTGTTCTGGATCACTTTGTCTTTGGCGAAATTCTGCGATTGCGACACCAGCACCGACTCGATCAGGTGGGGATGGTTCAGAAAATACACGTCAATCCATCCCGCGCGGTAATAGAAGATATCGCCAAATTCGCGGGCCCAGCGGGTATAGATCGCCAGCGGATCGGAACTGAACAAGGGAAGATTGCCGATCAGGAATCGGGGCGGGGGCCCGGGGGGACGGCGGGACACGGCAGGCATAAGAAGTCGCGATGAGCTCTCAGTCTGATTTTACAGACTCTTTTGCCTGGCGTTCCACGAGGCGGCGCGAGCTTCTCTATAATGACTGAACTCAGAATGACGCCGCCCATGCTTCGTCCCGACTACAAGGAATTCTCCCGGCTCGCCGGAGACGCCACACTGGTGCCGGTGGTGAAATCGGTCGCAGCCGATTTGTTGACGCCGGTCTCCGCCTTTCTTGCGATCGCAGCCGATGAGCCCGACGCTTTCCTGCTCGAGTCCGTCGAGCGCGGCGAGCAGATCGGCCGCTACACGTTTTTGGGGGCGCGTCCCTACATGCAAGTGCGGGCGCGCGGCAAAGACATCGTGGTGCAACGTGGCAAACGACAGGAAAAGCGCCAGGGCAGCGCGATCCAGGTTATCAAGGAATTGTTGCGGCAGCATCGTCCCGCTACCGTGCCCGGGTTGCCGCCATTTACCGCGGGCGCGGTGGGCTACTTCGCATATGACGCGGTTCGGCAACTGGAAAATATCGGTGAACATGCCACGGATGATTTTTCCCTGCCCGACTGCATACTGATGTTTTTCGATCGGCTGCTGGCCTTCGATCATTTGCGACATCAAATCCACATTATTGCCACGGTCGATGTCTCGCGCGAGAGTCCGCGCCGGGCTTATGACCGGGCCGCCGCCGACATTGCTGTCCT
>DASZHW010000173.1:0-2655 GCA_035937515.1 Terriglobales bacterium
GTGATCTACAGCGCCCACGGAGTCTCGCCCGAAGTGCGCGAGGCCAGCGAACATCGCGGACTGCGCGTGATTGACGCAACCTGTCCGTTGGTCACTAAGGTCCACGTGGAAGCAGTGAAGTTCGCCAAGGAAGGCTATTCGTTAATTCTGATCGGCCACCGCGATCACGATGAAGTCATCGGGACGCTGGGCGAAGCGCCGGTCGTGACCCAGGTCGTGGGCTCGCCCGAGGAGGTCGCGTCGTTGACCGTGGCCGACCCCAACCGGGTGGCTTATCTGACCCAGACCACCCTGAGCCTGGATGAGACCCGGGACATCATCGCCGCCCTACGCCAGCGCTTCCCCAACATCAAGGGGCCGGCGGCACAGGATATCTGCTATGCCACGGAGAACCGGCAGGTTGCGGTGAAACATGTGGCTTCCGACGCCGACCTTCTGCTTGTGGTTGGCTCCGATAACAGCTCCAATTCGAACCGCCTGGTGGAAGTTGCGCGAAACTTGGGTACGGGCTCGCATCTAATCGATAACTTCCGTAACATCCGGCCAGAATGGCTGGAGGGTGTGAAGACGATCGCGTTGACCGCGGGCGCCTCCGCTCCGGAATGTCTGGTCGAAGAGGTCGTGAAGTTCCTGGGGACCGAAGGCTTTGCCAACGTGCAGGAAGTCGAGGTCATGCCGGAGAACGTAAGGTTCGGTCTGCCGCCTGAAATCGTGGAAGCCATTGCAGCCGCTCCCAGCGGAGCGGCTGTGGAGTAGCGATAGCAAACTATGGAAGATACCTCCCCCCTATCCTCCGCGTCTGCGGTGCCGCAGATGCGTTTCGGAAGAATTGATGATCTGATCAGCCGTGTGGCTGCGGCCATTGACGGCGCGCGCAACAACCTGTTTTCCGAGCAGCACGAAGAAGGCTATTGGTGCGGCGAACTGGAAGCCGATGCCACGCTCGAAGCCGATTATATCGTGTTGCATGTTCTGCTGGGGACGGGCAATCCTGAGCGCCTGGCCAAAGCCGCGCGCTACATTCTCGAACACCAGAACGAGGATGGCGGATGGGGCATCTACTACCAAGGTCCCTCCAATATCAGCGCCTCCGTCAAATGCTATTTCGGGCTGAAACTGGCTGGCTACACCGCCGATCATCCTGACCTGGTTCGCGCCCGCAAGAAGATTCTGGAAATGGGCGGGGTCACCGAGGTCAACACTTTTACCAAGATTTATCTCTGCTTCTTCGGACAGTACGATTACGACGCGGTCCCCGCGATTCCTCCGGAAATCGTTCTGTTTCCCAAGTGGTTCTGGTTTAACATCTACGAGATTTCTTCGTGGTCTCGCGCCATTCTGGTGCCGCTGTCCATTTGCTACGCCAAGAAACCCTTCAAGAAGATTCCCGAGGAACTGGGCGTCGAAGAGTTGTTCGTCTACGGACGCGACAAGTCCCGCATGCGTTTGCGCTGGGACAAGAAACTGTTTTCCTGGCGAAACTTCTTTCTGTCTCTCGACCGCTTAACCCACTCATTTGAGCGGGTGCACATCCGGCCGCTGCGCTCGGTCGCCCTGAAGGTGGCCGAAAAGTGGATGCTCGAGCGCTTCGAGATGACCGATGGTCTGGGGGCGATTTTTCCGTCCATCATGAATTCGATCATCGCCCTGCGCTGCCTGGGATATTCGGTGGACGATCCCCAGGTGATTCGCGCCATGGATGAATTTGAAAAGCTGGGCATCGAGGAACAGCACACGTTCCGTATGCAGCCCTGCAAATCGCCGGTATGGGACACGGCGTACGCTTTGTTCGCGATGGGAGAGAGCGGAGTTCCGGCCAGCGATCCCCGCATGGTTAAGTGCGCTGACTGGATACTGCAAAAACAGGTGCGTATTGCGGGCGATTGGAAAGTGAAAAACAAGCAGGGACAGCCCGGGGGCTGGTATTTCGAATTCAACAACGAGTTTTATCCTGACGTGGACGACAGCGCCATGGTTTGTCTGAGCCTGGGTCACGTTGAGCATCCCAACGGGCGCTACCAGCGCGAGTCCGTGCAGCGCGCCATTGACTGGATACTCTCCATGCAGTGCCGCAATGGCGGCTGGGCTTCGTTCGACAAGAATAACGATCGCATGGTGTTCCAGCACGTGCCCTTCGCCGATCACAACGCCATGCTCGATCCGGCGACGGTCGACATCACCGGACGCATCCTCGAAATGCTCGCCTCCTACGGATACGACAAGAATCACCCCGCGGTGAAGAAGGCGCTCAAGTTCATTCGCGACGAGCAGGAGCCCGATGGTTCCTGGTTCGGACGCTGGGGCGTCAACTACATCTACGGGACCATGCTGGTGCTGCGCGGCCTGGAGGCGATGGAGATCGATCACCACGAGCCCTACGTTCAGCAGGCCGCCGAGTGGCTGCGCATGGTGCAGAACTCCGATGGCGGGTGGGGCGAGACTTGCGGTTCCTACGACGACCCCAATACCAAAGGAGTCGGCCCCAGCACTCCGTCACAGACGGCGTGGGCCATAATGGGATTGCTGGCCGCCAAAGACACGCGCAGCGACTGCGTGGTTCGAGGCATCGCCTACTTACTGCGCACGCAAAAGAAAGACGGCTCCTGGGACGAGCCCTGTTACACCGGTACCGGCTTCCCGCGCGTGTTCTATCTG
>DASZHW010000174.1:0-4108 GCA_035937515.1 Terriglobales bacterium
CATACGATGGCATCGGTGTTCGCCACGCTGGCCTTCCACTGGGCGGGGCGAAGCAATCGCTTTCCTGATCAACTGACCGGTACGGTCACGCCTCACCGCATTCACAAGCTGTACCACGCCAGCGCCGACTTCACTCTCCCCAGACGCCAGCCCATCACTCTGGCGCCGGTCACAACCATCATCGAGATCGGCAACTACCTGGAAACCAAACTCGAGGCGTTCCGCGCGCACACCACGCAGCAGCCACTGTGGTCTATGTTCGAAGATCATGCGAAGAAGCGCGGAGGGCGAGAGCTATTCCATCTGGCGGCAGCGGTGAACCCGGGTCCCGTCGTGCAGGAAAGCGATTTGTTCGCGGGAGTAACCGAGAATAGCGCTTAACGGCAAAGCCAGTCGTCGGTCGTCAGTCGTTAGGAACACCCATCCTCTCTTGCGCGAACGGAGGTCCTCTGGCTGACGACTGAGGGCCGACGACTGCTACCGCGGCTTGATAATGTCGGTCAACAGATCGGGCTTGGTTTCGTCCCGCACCAGGTGGGGAAATTTTTCCCCGCCGTGATAGTCGAGCTTGTAGGTCTTGTAGTACTCCGTGTTTTCGACCAGTAACTCTAGCGCCGCCGAGCTGTTCTTACCTGCGCGCAACGCATCTGCCAGTACTTCCTTCGAGAACTTCCTCCCATTAACTGCAACCAGCTTCATCCCAGGCCCGATTCCCGCCCGCGCCGCCGGCAAACCTTCGACAGTATCGGTAACGAGTCCGTCGTCCTTCAGCCACAATCCGATGGAAAATGCGGCGTTGACAGAATCCTTGTCGCCTTCCCAGGCCTGCACCAGCGGCGAACGGGTGTCGTCATAGACCAGTTTCCAACCGCTGCCTTCGATGCCGCCCAGCGGTGCTCCGGGCCCGTGATTGGTAAGGCGCTCGGTCCAGAATCCGCGCCAATCGTAGGGCGCAACCTGGTTCAGCGTGTTGATGATATCGTCGAAAGTATAAGTTCTCACCTGCGGTGGCCCGCTCGGAGGCCCATGGAAAATCCGACAAAAGTCATCCAGGGATTTCTGGCCATGCGTCTGCTGACGAATGATGGTGTCCGCCCACAGCCAGTTCAGTTCATCTTCTTCGTAGTAGTCGAGCGATCGCCGCCATGACTCCCACTGACGGGGCGCATCCTGCATTGCGGGAACGCCATCGGCGGTGTCCTGCAGATTGCGCCAGGCGCGTCCGGGGGTGTGGTCGAGATCGGCAGCGGTATGTGCCAGAGCATCTCGAAATTCCTCCGGCGTTCGCTCCCCCATCCGGCCGGTGAGGATCTCGCCCAAATATTGAGTGAGGCCCTCGTACACCCAGAGCATGTCGGTCTGCATGGGCTTTTCGTAGTCAGCAGTGGCGAGGTCGGCGGGACGCCGGTATTTTCCGTTCCAGGAGTGCACAAATTCGTGTGACAGCAATCCCGCGCCCAGAAGGCGTTTCGCGGGATCAACCAGGGCGCGCTCCCCGAGGCGGCTGTCGTTGGATTCATGATGCTCCAGGCCGAAGTGGGCCACGTGGTCGCTCAGGCTATAAAGGAAGTGGTAGTCGCGGTAATGCTGCGCACCGAACAGCGCGTTGGTTTGTGCGATCAGGTTCTTGTAGTGTTCCCAAACCTCGGCGGGAGCGTCAAGCGCGGCCGCGCTGTCCGCGGCGACGTCCATCTCCACGGGTGGAGTTTGTCCCGCGTTCAGAGGAACAATTTTCAGATATTCACCGGTGATGACGGGGCCATCGACCAGCATGGTCAGCGAAACCGGAGCGAACTGGATTTCCGCTCCCGACCGCGAGGCCACCGCCAACGATGTGCCGAATTTCCAGTTGGGCGGCAAATGCAGGCTGGCGCTGTAGGTCAGGTCATCCGAGGTCCATCCCTCGGGATACAGCAGCATCGCGTTCCAGTTGACGACTGCCAACCGGTCGGTGGCAGTGGCACCCCCAGTGTAGATGCCCTCCTCTGAACCTGCAGGCGAAATGAAATCGAGCGCAGCTTCGATACTGGACGCGCCGGTGGGCACTTCAACATGAAAGGTCCAGCCATCCAGCAGATCGCGACGCCAGACCAGAGTTTTGCCACTCGCGGTGAACTTCAGTCCAGCAAGATCTTGAATCGGACCGGTCGGACCGTGCTCGCCGGGAATCCACTTGGGATAATAAAGAGTGAGGCTGCCCGGCTTGGCGGGAATCGTCATGCTGACATGGAAGATCTTTCGCGGCGCTTCGGTGGCATCCACAGAAATGCTGACGTGGGGAGCGGGGCCAGCGGCAAACAGCGGTGAGACAAATGCGACTAACAGGAACAGACAGCGAAAAATCTTCCCGGGAAAAGGGATCACGAACACGCTCCTGAGTTTCTATTAATTCGTTTTAGGACAGATGAATATAACAGTCGCAGCCGATTCGGTCACCTTCATCTGGACCGGCAAAGTGTCATCCTGATGAGCGGAGCTCATGCTTGGCGATGCGAAGCACGAGTCGAAGGACCCCGTCAACTTCCCCAGGCGTTGTCGGACCTCAGTTTTGTTTCGCAGGAACCCTCGCGCTGCTAGGGGTCCTTCGACTCCACCACCCATTCGTAAACGAATGGGATGATTGCGCTCAGGATGGCAACCGGGCCGTTGGCTGCTCGAGGCGGCAACGGTCAAGTGCCGAGTGCCAAAAACCAGACGCTCATTTATGATTTCGACTGTGTCCTCACACCCTCATCGCGGCCGGTTCATCACCTTCGAAGGACTCGACGGCTGCGGCAAGAGCACCCAGCTGGAAAAACTGGCAGGCGTATTCCGCCCGCAAGGCTGGTCGGTAGTGGTGACCCGTGAGCCGGGTGGAACCGCCACCGGAGAGAAAATCCGGCGACTCCTGCTCGATACCGCCACTGCCGGCCTCTCGCCCATGGCGGAACTGGCCCTGATGTTTGCCTCGCGTGCCCAACATATAAGGGAAGTGATCCAGCCCGCGCTGGCAGAAGGCCGGGTTGTGCTCTGCGACCGCTTCACCGATTCCACCGAAGCGTATCAAGGCGGTGGCCGCAAGCTGGGCAGCGAGCCCGTGCTGGCTCTGCATCGCATCTTGTGCCATGGCTTGCAGCCCGACCTTACCATCCTTATGGACTCCGACGTGGCCGCAAGCGTAGAGCGCGCCCGCCGGAGAAACAAGGCAGATTCCGCCAAGAACGGCCGGGCGAAGCATGACGAGAACCGGTTCGAACAGGAGGGTCGTGCCTTTTTCGCCAGGGTGCGCAGCGCCTATCTGGCGATTGCGGCTCGGGAACCGCAGAGAGTCGTGCTGGTTGATGCGCGCGGAACGGCAGCAGAAACCCATGCGCGGATCGTGGAGATCGTAAGAAGCAAGATCAGGCTGGCGGCGAAGACGGCATGAATTCACCACGAGACACAGACACAGAGAACCACTCGAGTCATTCTCAATCAAGCGAATTGCCCACACGTTTCTAGGAATGAGACTTGTCGCGGGCGAAGAGTAGTATCGTGCAATGGAGTTTCGCAAGTATAGTTTTCTCGCTGCCTGTGTGCCGCGGTGGTGGGTATGAGTTTTAGCGATTTTCACGGCAATCACGACCTGGTCCAGCGCCTGCGGGAGATGCTGGCGCGCGACCGTTTTCCCCAGGCGGTGGTTTTGGCGGGGCCGGCGGGCTCGGGCAGATACACGCTGGCGCTGATGCTAGCCAAGGCGATCAATTGCCTGTCGCCGATTGCTACCGACGGCTTGCCCGATTTCTGCGGCAACTGTTCCAACTGCGTCCGTATCGCGCAATCAGAAGACCTCGATGCCCGCTTCGAGGAGGCGGTCGAGGCTCGGGAAAATTTGCGAGAGTCGGACAAGAAGGAAACGCGCCTGTTTGTTCAGACCCATCCCGATGTGCTGGTGATCCCGCCAGATCCGCCGCAAATGATGATCAAAGTAGACCAGGTGCGGCGCGTGATCGAGACTATTTATTACCGGCCGGGCGAGGCCAGGGAGCGCGTTTATATCTTCACTGAGTCTTCCTTCATGAAGGAAGCAGCCAACTCGCTGCTGAAGGTGTTGGAGGAACCACCCGAGTTTGCCACTATCTTTCTGCTA
>DASZHW010000175.1:0-57629 GCA_035937515.1 Terriglobales bacterium
TGAAGCGGCTTCCACTCTGGATGCGCCTGCTGGCGTTATTTCCAGAGTCCAACGGTCCTCAAGGATCGCGACCGTGGGGCGGAGTCTGTCTGTATCGGAAGGCGTGAGGGCTGGAGTCCAAGGTTACGCCCGCCCCCTAGCAAGTGCGTACCCCAAAAAAGAACCCAATGATTGGATAGCGCATCCCGTTTTGGGGGAGATGCGCTCCTCCCGCCCGCTGGAATAGAATGTCGGCCTGCCGCTCGGCAATCCTCCAGGCAGTTTTGGAGGGGCGCAGAGGCAGGGCTGAGCCGGCGCTGCGTTGATTACCTCGAGCTGCACTTGGACGAGACGTAAGGAGTAAGGTGATGTCGGCAAAAACATACACTCTAGAATCGGTCGCTAGATGGGTTGCGGAGATGGGACCATCAGAGAACCAGCGCTCCACAGATCGCGCGAACAAGAACCGCGGCCGGACGCTTTGTCTTCTTGGTTGCGTCTTTTCCGTTCTTCTCTTGTCGAGCGGATGTGAAACCAAGGGGGTTTCGGCAGCCCCCACGGTCCCGCCGAAAGTCCAGGTTGTTGAGGTCATCCAACGAGACGTACCTGTTTATCACGAATGGATCGCAACTCTGGATGGCTTTGTGAACGCGCAGATCCAGCCGCAGGTGTCGGGCTATCTCATCAAACAGAACTATCAGGAAGGCGCCTCGGTCGGCAGGAACGAGGTGCTTTTCAAGATTGATCCGCGGCCTTTTCAGGCACTGCTCGATCAAGCCAAGGCGCAACTCGCGCAAGCCCAGGCGCAGCTCGGGAAGACGGAGTTGGATGTCCAACGCGACACTCCCCTGGCAAAAGAGAGAGCGATCGCGCAGAGCCAGCTCGACAACGACATACAAGCCAATCTCGCTGCCAAAGCGACCGTGCAGGCTTACAAGGCAGCGATCGAACAGGCAGAACTCAATCTGGAGTTCACGAATGTTCGCTCGCTGGTGGACGGAATTGCCGGAATCGCCACCAGTCAGGTGGGAAATCTGGTCGGGCCGCAAACGGTTCTCACCACCGTTTCTCAGCTCAATCCGATCAAGGCCTACTTCACCGTGAGTGAGCAGCAGTACCTTGCTTTCGTCAAGCGCAACCCAACCGCGGCAGCTCGTGAAGCACGTGAAAAAGGGTTTGAGCTGGAGTTGCTCCTGGCCGACGGATCTAGTTACCCGCGAAAGGGAAAATTCTACGCTGCCGATCGTCAAGTCGATATCCAGACGGGATCCATCCGGCTGGCTGGTTTGTTTCCTAATCCGGACAATGTTCTTCGTCCCGGACAGTTTGGCCGGATTCGCTTCATCAGCTACACCTTGAAAGGCGCGCTCCTGGTGCCACAAAAGGCGGTCACCGAGCTTCAGGGAGGCTATCTGGTGGCGGTGGTAGGGAATGACAATCGAGTCAGCATTCGGACCGTGACCGTGGGAGACCGGTCCGGCTCCATGTGGATCATTGACCAGGGCCTCAAACCAGGAGAGCGGGTTGTGTCCGAGGGTGTGCAGAAGGCCCGCGACGGAATCGCGGTCAACCCTACGCTGGCCGCGGTTTCGCCGGAAAGCAACTGAGCCGTGTCCAAGTTCTTCATCAATCGGCCGATTGTCGCCATGGTGATTGCGATCGTAATGGTGATCGTCGGCGCAGTTACGATTACCGGCCTTCCCGTCGCGCAATTTCCGAATATTGTCCCGCCGGAAATTCAAATCCTGGCCACTTATGTGGGCGCGGATGCCCTCACGCTGGAACAGTCCGTTGCCACTCCGATCGAGCAGCAGCTGAGCGGAGTGGACAACATGAATTACATGTATTC
Source organism: Terriglobales bacterium (assembly GCA_035937515.1). GTDB lineage: Bacteria > Acidobacteriota > Terriglobia > Terriglobales > Acidobacteriaceae > JAIQFF01. The sequence goes on from DASZHW010000175.1 coordinate 1,829, forward strand.
CCTGAACGCGACGGCCAACTCGGGGACGACGATCGTGGTGGATTTCGATGTCAAGACGGACCCCAACACCGACTTGATCCTCGCCCAGGCCAGAGAGACGCAGGCGGCGTCGCAGCTCCCGGTTGACGTTACCAACTACGGCATCACCACTCGAAAATCGGTTACGGCTCCGTTGATGCTGCTGGCGTTGTATTCGCCCCGTGGCACCTACGACGCAAGGTTTCTTGCCAACTACGCGTTCATCAACCTGGTTGATTCGATCACCCGCTCCCCCGGAATTGGTCAGGTCCAGGTCTTCGGTGCGGGCCAGTACGCCATGCGCCTCTGGGTCAAGCCCGACCAGCTTGCCAAGTTGGGGATTACGGTCACGGAGATCGTGAGCGCAGTACAGGGACAAAACACGGTCAATCCGGTCGGCAAAGTGGGTGGGGAACCTATCCCTCCAGGGCAGCAGTTCACCTACGCCGTGCGGGCACAAGGGAGGCTGGTTTCACCGGAAGAATTTGGGGAAATCGTGGTCCGCGAATCGCCAGACGGCGGTGTCGTGCGTGTGAAAGACGTGGCGCGAGTCGAGCTCGGGGCGCAGGACTACTCGGTCCGGGGACGCTTCAACGGCAAACCCAGCGCTGTGGTTGCCGTCTACCAACTGCCCGGTTCCAACGCGGTAGATGCCGCAACAGGAGTCAACAAACTGATGGGAGAGCTGAAGACCCGCTTCCCTCAGGACATCGATTACGCCGTGGCCCTGGACACGACGCGATCCGTCGTCGAAGGCATAAGGGAAATCATTTTCACACTGATCATTGCGATCGGGCTGGTGATTCTGGTTGTCTATCTCTTTCTTCAAGGGTGGCGAGCCACGCTGATTCCGCTCCTGGCCGTACCCGTCTCTCTGGTCGGCACGTTCACGCTGTTTCCGCTTTTCGGTTTCTCCGTGAACACACTCTCTCTTTTTGGATTGGTGCTCGCGATTGGCTTGGTGGTAGACGACGCCATTGTCGTGGTGGAGGCCGTGGAACGTCATATCGAGGACGGCATGGCTCCAAAGGCGGCGGCCTTGAAAGCCATGGAGGAGATCTCCGGCCCGGTGGTGGGTATTGCCCTGGTGCTCTCAGCGGTCTTTGTGCCCACCGCCTTTATCCCCGGCATCACCGGAAGGTTGTACCAGCAGTTCGCTGTCACCATTGCTGTCTCCGTGCTTCTGTCGGCTTTCAACGCGCTCACGCTCAGCCCGGCCCTGAGTGCGCTGCTGCTCCGGCCCAAGAAACCAAGCAGAGGACTGTTGCGACAATTCTTTGACTGGTTCAACCGGATATTCGAACGCGCCACCAACAGCTATGTCCGGGTTTGCGGCGCCCTCATTCGCAAAGCTGCCCTGGCCATCGTTCTGATCGCCGCCTTTGGGGCCGGGGCCGCCTTCTTCGGCGGCAAAGTACCATCCAGCTTTCTCCCCGACGAAGACCAGGGATATCTGTACGTCAACCTGCAACTTCCAAGCGCGGCCTCGATGGAGCGGACCGACGACGCGACAAGGAAAATTGAGAACATCCTGGCGCATACACCGGGCGTCGAATCGGCCACCACCGTGGTCGGCTTCAGTTTGCTCAGTTACACCCGCTCGACTTACACGTCCTTCATTTGGGTCACGCTAAAACCCTGGGGTGAGCGCAAGAGCCGGGCCGAACAATTCCAGGTGATCAAGGCGAGTTTGAATCGCCAGCTGAGTCAGCTACCGGAAGGAGTTGCCTTCGATTTTTCCCCTCCCGCCATCCCCGGCGTCGGCACGTCCGGCGGATTCAGCTTTATTCTCGAGGACCGCGCGGGTAAGGATGTGCAGTTCCTTTCGACCAACCTGAACACCTTCATGGCGGCGGCGCGAAAGCGTCCGGAAATCGCCAGTCTGAGCACGACATTTCTGGGCAGCGTACCTCAGCAATTTATTTTTGTGGACCGCGACAAAGTGATCAAGCAGGGTGTGCCCATCAACGATGTGTACCGGACCATCCAGGCCTTCATGGGCGGACTGTTCATCAACTACTTCAATCGTTTCGGCCGGCAGTGGCAGGTCTACATCGAGGCGGAGGGCGACTATCGCACTAACGCAGAAAACGTGGGCCAGTTTTATGTCAGGAACCAGAACGGCCGGATGGTGCCGCTCTCTGCGCTGACTCGATTTGAGCCACGGCCGGGCCCTGAGTTCACCATGCGCTACAACCTGTTTCGTTGCGCGCAAATCAACGGGAGCGCCTCTCCCGGATACAGTTCCAATCAGGCCATGGCCGCTCTGGAGCAGGTCTTTGCAGAATCCATGCCCTCGGAAATGGGCTACGACTACACCGGCATATCATTTCAGGAGAAAAAGGCCCAGCAAGGGGTGCAGCCCTCGGCGATCTTTGGGTTGTCTTTGCTGTTCGTTTTTTTGATTCTGGCAGCTTTGTACGAGAGTTGGACACTGCCGTTCAGCGTTCTGCTGAGCACGCCCGTCGCCGTGTTTGGCGCTTTCGTTGTTTTGTGGCTGCGGCGTCTTTTTGTCAGCACGTTTTACCCGCCTTTCATGGTTCAGATTGAAAGCGATATCTACTCCCAGATCGGCCTGGTGGTGCTGATTGGTCTGGCCGCGAAGAACGCCATTCTCATCGTCGAATTCGCGAAAGACGAATACGAAAAGGGCAAGCCGTTGAGCGATGCCGCGCTCGACGGAGCCAAGCTCCGGCTGCGGCCCATCCTGATGACCTCGCTGGCGTTCATGTTCGGATGCATCCCGCTCTGGACCGCGTCGGGCGCCGGAGCTGTCGCCCGCCAGATCATGGGCACCACGGTCATCGGCGGCATGATGGCGGCCAGCGCCATTGGCATTTTCTTTGTTCCCGCAGTGTTCTACCTGGTGGAAAAGCTCTCCAAGCCGAAAGTCCACGTGGCTGCGGCGGGAACGCCTCTTCCCTCTGAAAACGCCGGGGGCGGCGATGACTAAGATTGGACATTCTGCGCTCCTTCTTTTGACGATGGGTTGGATCTGCGGTTGTGCGGTCGGGCCAAATCACAAGAGCCCCGTGGTCGACACCCCTCCGGTCTATCGCGGACTGACGCCCGAAGAAGCGGCCAAGAAAGACGCCAAGTCGCTCGCCGATGAGAAATGGTGGGAGGTATTTCAAGACGAACAGTTAAGAGAGTTGATTAAGACCGCACTGCAACAGAATTACGATGTGCGCCTGGCGGGGACACGGGTTCTTCAAGCCCAGGCGCAATTGGGCATCACACGCGCCGATCAGTTCCCCACGATTACAGGCCAGGCCGGCGCCGCGAATATACGAACCGCGCAGAACAAGCTCTCGCCTGCGATCGACACCAGCGCCAATCAAGTTGGCGTGGCCTCAGGCTGGGAGTTGGATTTCTGGGGGAAGTTTCGCCGCGCTACAGAAGCAGCGCGCGCCAACCTCGCCGCCTCCGAATGGGCGCAGCACGAAATCATCGCGGAGTTAGTACAGGATCTGAGCAGCGCTTATTTCCGGTTGCGCGCGCTGGATTTGCAGCTTGAAATTTCGCAACGGACGCTGGCCTCGCGTCAGGATTCCCTGCGGCTGACCCGTCTCCTGGCCGACGGCGGCTCGACCTCCATGCTGGATGTCCGCCAGGCCGAGCAACTGGTTTTCACCGCGGCTTCCGAGATCAAGAGCCTGGAACAACAGATTGAACAGCAGGAGAATCTCATTAGTGTCCTTCTGGGAAACAATCCCGCACCGATCACACGCGGACGGAAATTAACCCAACAAGAACACCTTCCGGTGGTTCCGGCTGGTCTTCCTTCTTCTTTGCTGGAACGGCGACCTGACATCCGTCAGACGGAAGAGCAACTGATCGCCGCCGACGCTGAAATTGGAGTAGCTAGGGCTGCGTTCTTCCCGCAGATCACGCTCACCGGGACGTCTGGATATCAAAGCTCCGCACTCACCAGTTTGTTCACGGGTCCGGCCGGATTCTGGAACTTTGGCGGAACGCTGGTCCAACCCATCTTCACCGCGGGAAGGTTGCGCTCAAACGTCCGCCTGGCGGAAGCGCAACGGCAACAGGCTTTGCTTTCCTATCAACAAACCATCCAGGGCGCATTCCGCGACGTTTCTGATGCGCTGGTTGCGTATCGCAAAACACAGGAGTTTCGTGAGCAGCAACAGCTGCTGGTAAATTCCGCGCAGGATGCGACGAGGCTCTCGCAAATGCGGTACAGAGGTGGGGTTGCGAGCTATCTCGAGGTCCTCACCAACGACACGAATTATTTTTCTGCCGAATTGGACTTGGCCCAGGCCCAACTCAATGAGTTGCTGGCCTTATCACAGCTCTACAAGGCGTTAGGCGGAGGGTGGCAGCAATAATTTACTGCAGCTTGGCGTACTCGGCCTTAGCTTCTTTCAGGATAGGCACATCCGGGTCGGCATCCTTCCACAGCGCGAAAAAATCCTGGTAGGCGGTGCGGGCGCCGGCATCGTCGCCGGAGAGCACACGGGCACGCCCCAACTGGAGATGAGAAAGGGGACAAAGGGGCAAGGTTGTGCAGATCCCGCGATGATCCAGAATTTTCTGAAACTCCGCCGCTGCTTCTTTGCCTTGTCTCATCTTTAGCAGGGCCAGGCCACGAATATAGTTCGGAGTAGCTCGTGACTCCCAACCAAACTCGAAAGGAACGGATGCCTGGAGCAATTCGACGGCCTTGGCGGGATTGCCGCGGCTGATCTCGATCCCGGCGTGAATCGCGGGAAGGGTGACGTTGTTGATCATTGTGTCGAGAGGGAATCGCTTGCTCAATTCATCTGCAACCGCAGTCGCCTGGGCAGAGTCCCCGGACAGAGACAAGGCAAGTCCCGCGAACGGCAACGCCTCCCGGCCCCGATCGATATTCAGCGCCTCCACCGCCGCCTGACGGGCCTGCGACAGGTTTCCGATGGCCGCTTCAACCATGGCGCTCCGGGCGGTGATGCCGGCAGCAGCCTCCCTGAATTTTCCTCTCTGCGCGCTGTCCACGGCCTGGCGGTAAAAGTCGCCAGCCTTCTGCAGCCGGCCGGAAGAAGCGGCCGCTTCGGCCACCGCCTCCAGCATCAGAAACTCATCGGGTTTGCCTTTGGCCCAATCCGCCTGCCGCTGCATTTCTGCCGCGTTCCCTTCCAGAAACGCGACCGCGTACAGCGTCCGATGGTCGCTGCTGCCATCGAGCTTGAGGTCAATTTGCTTCTGTTTGACTGATTTCACCTCAGCGAAGCGGTTTAGGCTCATGAAGCCCCGGCTCAGGACCTGGTAACTGAGGGCGGCTTCGGGCGCCAAACGCATGGTTTGCTGAGCCTGCTCCAGACTCTCATTCAGTTTCCCGGTGTCACCGTAGAACACCGCCAGGTTATTGGTCGGAATCGAGTCGCGGGGATAGGTTCGGGTCCAAAGTTGATAGGCCTCGATCGACTTGTCGATTTCTCCGGTGACAATGTCGTAGTAGTGAGTCGTAATATAGAATTTCTCGACTTCGCTGGTTCGCTCGCGCCGCTCGAAGGCTTTCTGGGTGTTTTCGATGGCCAGGGCATCCTGTCCCGTATTCGCATAACACTGTCCCAGGCGGGCATAGGCCACGGCGAAGTTAGGATCCAGGTCGAGGGCATGTTTGTAAAAAGGGATTGCGTCCAGCTCGGATCCCTGGTCCCGCTCCGCTTCGCCCAGACTGAATGCCTTCAGGGCTTCCAGCGAAGAGGTTGTAGCCTCCTCCACCGGGGCGTCGAATTTCTGCACCGAAGCCAGCGACTCTCCCAGTTTGCCGCGTAAACTCGAAGCCGCCTTCCCCACGGCTCCCAGCACCTGCTCTTTCTTGTCCGCTTGAACCTGTTCGCGGGCCAGGCTGTCGCCGCTTTGGCAGTTGATCGCGTTCACGTCCACGACATACTGGCTGCCAATGCTGCTGATGGTGCCGTTCAGCACGGCCTTGAGACCCTCGCGCTGGCAGATGTCGCGGGCCAGGTCCGGAGTGACGCGCTCGTCGGGGGACCGGCCCATGAATTTCAGCGTGTTGCGGACCTTGTCCTGAGGAAAAACGTTCAGGTAGGGGGACTGTTCCAGTTGCACGGCCAGAGCCTGTTTCAGAGTGCCATCGAAGACGGCGTCGCCGGTGGTGTTGACGAAATCGGTCAGCAGGATGGCATCCTTTTCGGTCAGCGACCGCGAACTCTTCCTGTAGAAAAAGCCAGCCACCGCCGCTGCCACGATGACCGCGGCCGCAGCCGCGATGTACCACTTCTTTTTTCCACCAGCGACTGGCGCGGCAACCACGGGCGACGAAGCCAGACCGGAAATTGACGAAGCCGGCTGCACCGCTGGAGCGGAGCGTACTACTGACGGTGCCGCGGCAGACGCCCCAGACGACACCGGTGTGATTACGGGATCGGCGGCAGCGCTCACCGAAGAACTCTTGCCCGAATCGATCTCGCGCTTCAGCCGTTTCAGGTCCCCGCGCATTTCCGATGCCACCTGATAGCGCAGATCGCGATCCTTCTCCAAAGCTTTGTTGATGATGCGTTCGAGCTCCGCCGGCAGATTGGGATTAAGCCGCACCGGCGCGGTGGGCGCGCGGTTCAGGATGGCGTCAAAGATTACAGCTGAGGTATTGCCAGTGAAGGGCTGGCGGCCAGTGGCCATTTCATACAACACCGCGCCAAAAGAAAACAGGTCGGTGCGGGCGTCGAGTTCCTCGCCTCGCGCCTGTTCTGGAGACATGTAGGCCACGGTGCCCACCGTGCTGCCCGGGCTGGTGAGGTGCGCGGCATCCACGGCCGCAGTCGCGAAGGACGCGCCGACCGGCTCCAGTTCCGGCATCGGGCGACCCGCAACTTTTGCCAGCCCGAAGTCGAGAATCTTGGCCTGTCCGCGCTTGGTGAGAAACAAGTTTGCCGGCTTCAGGTCACGATGGACAATGCCGGCGGTGTGCGCCACGTCCAGCGCGTCGGCAATTTGTGCGGCGAAATCCACCAACTGGTCCACCGAGAGGGGTTTCCCTTCGATGCGGTATTTGAGTGTCGTCCCTTCCAGGTACTCCATCACGATGTACTGCCGACTCTCTTCCTCGCCGATGTCGTAGATGGTGCAAATATTGGGATGATTGAGCGCCGACGCGGCCCGGGCCTCGCGCCGGAACCTCTCCAACGCTTGCGGGTCCTGGGCCAGCTCATCGGGGAGGAACTTCAGTGCAACGCGCCGTCCCAGACGTAGGTCTTCCGCCTCGTAAACGACGCCCATGCCGCCGCCGCCCAGTTTCTGGAGAATGCGGTAGTGCGAGATGGTTTGCCCGATCATATTTGGCGGATCACGGAAGAGGCCAATGTTAGGCTGCGGGCTGTGGCAAGTCAATTTGGCTTAGTGCTGTGAGGCGAGCGCGCCCGCGCCACACAGACCTACTGCCCGCGACGCAAATGCACTTGAATCCACTGCACGATGCCCTTGGGCTGCAGTCGTTCAGGATGATTTCCATACCACAGCACGACGCCGCCCACGGCCAGCAGGAAAAGCATCACCGCATTCAGAACCCAGCGCCGCCGGGGTCCAGGCTGAGCTTCCGCTGCGCCAATGGCAGGAGCCTCCAACACGGCCTCTGTTACCCCTGTGTCCGCGGTTGCAGGCGCAGATCGCCGCGCCCGGAAGCTGGCCAGCACCAGCAGCGCATTGGTAACCAGGATGACGGCGAACGCCAAGCCGGGAACAAATGCCAGCCCGCTTCCACGCTGCTCTGCCACCTCGATGGCCAGAACCACCGTGATCAGTCCTCGGGGCAAGATCCAGAAGATCAGTTCCCGATTGTGCGCCCCGATTCCACGCCATGCCCAGCGGCTGGAATGAATGGCCAGCCAGCGCGCCAGAAACAAAGACCCCAGAGTTCCCGCCATGAGCAGGGGATGCTCACGAAAAACTCCCAGCTGCGCGACTGCTCCAATCAGCACAAAAAAGAAGGTACGCACCAGGAACGCAAGTTCGGAGTGGAAGGTGAGCAGAGCCTGCTGCGACTCGGCCATTTGCGTGACCGGCAGGGTCAGACCCAGGCCGGGATCAACGCCCGGAAAATTTGAGAGGGTCAGGCCAAAGCCCAGTACCGCGATCAGACCGTTGGCGCCGAGCGCTTCCATCCCCGCATACAGGACGAGGACGATCGAGAAAGTGAGCACCTGCCAAAAACGCTGCTCGGAGAGGACGTGCAATAAGCGTGACCACAGGATGCCGGCCGGGATGGTGAACAGCAGCGCGATCCCGACCTGATTCAACAGGCCGTGCGCCAGGCCTTGGGCAACGGCGCTGCCCTGGCTGCGCATTCCCAGTAGTAGTCCGACGGTGGGGACGGCCAGAACATCTCCCCACGACGCTCCAGCATCAAGGTGACCCGGACCGGTTCCTCCGCTTGCAGCTGCTGCAAAACCGGCAACACCACTGTGCTGCTGGTGCAACCGAGCACGGCTCCAACCAGCAACCCGTCAGTCCATGACAAGCCGAGACCTTTGTGGACGATCAATGCCACCAGAAGCGTGCTGAACACGTAGGCCAGAGTGGCGAGAAGAAAGCTTCCGGGAAAATGCTTCAAGGTGTCGCGAAGATTGAGCTCGAGCCCGCCTTCGAACAGCACGAGAATGATGGCCAGCGTTCCCAGCAGATTGGTGGCTTTCGCCAGCGCGCCCGCCTGCACCAGGCCCAGCACCGGACCCAGCAGAACTCCCAGCATCATCAGCACCAGGACGTCGGGGATCCGGGTCAAGCCAAAGACGCGGTTGGCCAAAAAGGCCACCACCAGCAAGCCGCCGACCAATCCCAGAATTAGCGCTGGAGACACTATCCTCCACTCCTGTACACCAGAAACAATTGTCCTATGGCGAAGAAAACCCGGATGGCGTCTGACCTCGACATCTTATCGCGTGCTAATCTCGTGCTCCGGGTGAAAAACTCCTTAGGAGAGAAATTGCTTGGCGCCAGCCGAACAAATCGCGTCCGCCGGCTTCAGCCTGGCTGCTGCGCTGTGCTGGGGGACGAGCGACTTCAGCGGGGGGTATGCCTCCAAACGCTCGGACGCGTTTCTGGTAACCATGCTGTCCCACGCAAGCGGCTTCGTACTCATGTTGACGCTGGCCGTGCTGAGCCATTCGGAGTTGCCTTCCCGTTCGAGCCAGCTCTGGGCCGCGGCCGGCGGCATGCTCGGCGGGCTGGCGTTGGTTTTCTTCTACCGCGCGTTGTCCGGCGGCATGGGGCTGGTCGCGCCGGTGGCGGCAGTTCTGGGGGCCGCCATCCCCACCGGTTTCACCATGATCACGCAGGGACTGCCCAGCATGATCGCGATTGCCGGTTTCTTGCTGGCCGGGGTTGGCATCTGGCTGATCTCGCGTCCCGATGGTTCGGGCAACCGGCGCGGAATTTATGTGGCCGCACTAGCGGGAATCGGGTTTGCCGGGTTCTTCCTCTGCATCAGCCGGACCGGCGAGAGCTCGGCGCTGTGGTCGGCGACATTCTCGCGCTGCGCTTCTTTCCTACTCGTGGGAGCCATCGTGCTGCTGCGGAGAAACCATGGCCCGGTGCGGTCCGGCGACGCCATGGTTGGACTGGTGGCCGGATGTCTGGACGTTACCGGCACGGCGCTGTTCATCCGCGCCAACCAAACCGGTCGCCTGGACTCAGCGGTGGTGCTGTCGTCCCTCTATCCAGCATTAACCGTTTTGCTGGCACGGCTGTTTCTCAAGGAAAAGTTCACGCCCTGGAAAACAGCCGGGATCGTTGCCGCCGTGCTGGCGGTCCCCATGATCGCGCTGCAGTAAACCAGTGAAGGCGCTGTTATAATCAGAGATTGTCCTCATGGCTACGAAGCGCCTGATCCGCTCCACGACAGTTCTTTGCGTCCGCCGCAACGGCAGCGTTGTGATGGCGGGCGATGGCCAGGTGACGCTGGGCGAGGGGATTATCAAGCACACTGCCAAGAAGATCCGCCGCCTGTATCAGGACAAGATTCTGGCCGGGTTTGCGGGCTCCACCGCCGACGCCTTTTCGCTGTTCAGCCGCTTTGAATCGAAGCTGGAGCAGTATCACGGCAACCTGGGGCGGGGCGCGGTGGAACTGGCCAAAGACTGGCGGACGGACAAATTCTTGCGCCACCTGGAAGCGCTGCTGCTGGTTTCGGACAAGGAGCAAACCTTCCTGCTCAGCGGCCAGGGTGATGTGATCGAGCCGGATGGCGGTATTGCTGCGATCGGCAGCGGGGGACCGTATGCCCAGGCGGCGGCCCAGGCGCTGGCCGAGCACACCCAGCTTTCCGCCCACCAGATTGCCGAAGAGGCGATGAAGATTGCCAGCAAAATGTGCATCTATACCAATGAGAAAGTGACGATTGAGGAACTCTAAACGACAACTGATTTATGGCCATTTACTTACCCGCGACCGCTGAAGAAGAACAGATCGCGCTCGACGAACTGACTCCGCGTGAAATTGTTGCGGAATTGGACAAGCACGTGGTCGGCCAGAAAGCCGCCAAGCGCGCCGTCGCCATCGCCCTGCGCAATCGTATGCGCCGCCAGAAACTCACTCCCGAACTGGCGGAAGAAGTGATCCCCAAGAACATCATCATGATCGGTCCCACCGGGGTGGGAAAGACTGAAATCGCGCGCCGCCTGGCCAAGCTCGCCAACTCGCCTTTCCTGAAAGTGGAAGCGTCCAAATTCACCGAAGTTGGTTATGTGGGACGCGATGTCGAATCCATGATTCGCGACCTGGTGGAGATCGCCATCGAAATGGTGCGCGAAGAAAAGCTCGAAGACGTTTCGGACAAAGCCGAGCTCAACGCCGAGGAACGCCTGCTGGATATTCTGTTTCCTCCCCCCGCGCCGCGCCCGGTCGAATCCAGTTCCACCGGTTTTGTGCTGGAAGGAACGACCTCTTCCGGGGCAGAATCGCAGGGCCGCACCCGCGAGAAACTTCGCCAGCAGTTGCGCGAAGGCAAGCTCGACGAGCGCACGGTGGAAATTGACGTCCGCGAGCGTAATTTCCCGTCCTTCGAGATCATCTCCAACCAGGGCGTGGAGGAGATGGACGTCAACATCAAGGACATGCTGCCCAACATTTTTGGCCAGCGCACCAAGAAGCGGAAGATGAAGGTCAACGAAGCCTTCGAGTACCTGATTCAGGAAGAAGAGCAGCGCCTGATCGATATGGACCAGGTGACGCGCATGGCCATCGACCGGGTGGAAGATTCCGGCATCATCTTCCTCGACGAAATCGACAAGATCGCCGGCCGCGAGAGCGGTCACGGGCCCGACGTTTCCCGCGAGGGCGTGCAGCGCGACATCCTGCCCATCGTTGAAGGCACCACCGTGAATACGCGGTACGGCATGGTGCGCACCGACCACATCCTGTTCATTGCCGCCGGAGCCTTCCACGTTTCCAAGCCCAGCGATCTGATTCCCGAGCTGCAGGGCCGGTTTCCCATCCGGGTGGAACTGCAGTCGCTCACCATGGATGATTTCATCCGGATTTTGACCGAACCGAAATCGTCGCTAGTGAAGCAGTATGTAGCTCTGCTCGAGACCGAAGGCGTGAAACTGGAGTTTACCCGTGCGGCCCAGGAAGAAATCGCGAGATTTGCTTTCCGGGTCAACGAAGGCACCGAAAACATCGGCGCCCGCCGCCTGCACACCATCATGGAGCGGGTGCTCGACGAAATCAGTTTCGACGCGCCCGATAAGAAAGGCGAACACATCAAAGTGGACGCCGACTATGTGCGCAAGATGCTGGCGGATATCGTGAAAGACCAGGACTTGTCTCGCTACATTCTGTAAAGCTTCAACCACAGAGGACACAGGGGACTTGGGGAAAATCACCAAGATTTTTTCTGTGTCCTTTGTGTCCTCTGTGGTTAAGATTGTCGAAACATGAAAGCCATCGTCCGCCAGCAGCTCCAATCCCTCATGCAGCGCGAGCAGCAGCGCTTCGTGAATGAACGTCCCAAATCCAAGACCCTGTTCGAACGCGCGGGCAAATCATTGCTGGGCGGCGTGCCCATGAACTGGATGATCAAATGGGCGGGCGCTTTCCCGCCCTTCGTACGCGAAGCCCAGGGCGCCCACTTCTTCGATGTCGATGGGCATCGCTATGTCGATTTTTGCCTGGGTGACACCGGGGCCATGACCGGGCATTCTCCTTTCGCGACGGTAAAAGCGGTGGAAGAGCAGATGAAGCGTGGCATTACGCTGATGCTGCCCACGGAAGACGCAATTTTCGTCGCGGAAGAGTTGCAGCAACGCTTCGGGCTGCCCTACTGGCAATTCGCGCTCACCGCGACCGACGCCAACCGTTTTTCAATACGCCTGGCGCGCCAGATTACGCAGCGATCCAAGATTCTGGTGTTTAACTGGTGTTATCACGGCACCGTGGACGAGAGTTTTATCACCCTGACGAACGGGGTCGCGCAAGCCCGCCGCGGTAATATCGGGCCGCCGGTCGATCCCGCAGTCACCACCAAAGTCGTCGAGTTCAACGATCCTGGGGCGCTGGAACAGGCTCTGGCCCCGGGGGACGTAGCCTGCGTCCTGGCCGAGCCGGTCATGACCAACGTCGGCATTGTCCATCCCGCACCGGGCTACCACCAGACTCTGCGCGACCTCACCCGGAAATCCGGCACGCTGCTCATCATCGACGAGACTCACACCATTTGCGCCGGGCCGGGGGGATACACGCGGGCAGAAAATCTCGATCCTGACTTCTTCATTTTCGGCAAAGCCATCGCCGGTGGAGTTCCAGGCGCGGCCTATGGGTTTACTGAAGCGGTGGCCAACGCCATCGCAAGGAGCCAGAACCTGGAAGACTGCGACACCGGCGGCATCGGCGGGACTCTGGCCGGCAACGCGCTTTCCCTCGCCGCCATGCGGGCCACCTTGACCAAAGTGCTCACCAAGGATGCGTTTGCGCGCATGATCCCTCCGGCTGAACGTTGGGCAGCAGGAGTGCAAAAGACGATCGCCGAATTTGGGGTGCCCTGGCACGTCACACGCCTGGGCTGCCGCGCCGAATATCAGTTTTCTCCCACCCCTCCCCGCAACGGAGCCGAGGCCCATGACGCCATGGATTTCGAACTGGAGCGCTTCATGCATCTTTACGCCATGAATCGTGGCATTCTGCTGACCCCTTTCCACAATATGGCGCTGATGTCGCCCCAGACCGATCCCTCGGATGTGGACCAGCACACTCGCGTCTTCCGCGAGGCAGTAAAGGAACTGGCGGGATAGCGGCCTTCTGTTACCCTGTTGGTTTCCGTGATGAAGCGAGCCGACTGGAACGTCCTGATCTGCGTGCTGACCAGTGCCGTGCTTGTTTCGTGCGGCACTCCGGGCGTGCCTATTCCGCCTTCCCTGGAGTTGGTGAAGGAGGTCAGCGACCTGCGGGCGGCGCGCAAAGGCGATCGCGTGTATCTGGCCTGGACGGTACCCACCAAGACGACTGAGCGTTTGCCGGTAAAACATCGCGGCCCGACCCGAATCTGCCGCAATCTGGGCACCGACATCGTGGACTGCAGCAGTCCCATCGCGGAAGTTCCCGCTAACCAGTTCCCGGTGCCCGGACCCGAACCGCAGAAGGCGGGCGAACCTGCTCCGAAAGTTGAAGCCAGCTATGTGGATGCTCTGTCCCCGGCTTTGCAGACCCAGAATCCTACCGCGCTGCTTCATTATGCTGTGGCCGTCCTGAACGAAAGCGGAAGGAGTGCGGGCTGGTCGAACCAGGTGAACATTCCCTCCGCTCCGACCCTGCCTCCACCCGGGCACTTCACGGCCAAGGTCGGCAAAGAAGGGGTACTGCTTGCGTGGGACTGTCCGGCTGAGGCTGCTCCCACCGGAGCCAACCCTGCTTTAGGACACAGACTACGAATCTACCGCCGTGAGCAGGGGGAGAAAACAGACACCAAGATCAGCGAACGAAACTTCGCGGATTGCTCGCTCAGCCAGCCCTCGGCGCAAGTGGATGATCAGGCTGATCGGGCGCCGCAGTTTCTAGACCAGACGTTCGAGTGGGAGAAACACTACGACTACCGGGCCACGGTACTGACGGTGGTTTCGGAGACTGGCAACGCTGAAGCTGAGGTCGAAGGCGATGACAGCCCGGTGGTCCAGGTGTTCGCTCATGACATTTTCCCGCCCGCCGTACCGGCGGGCTTGCAGGCAGTTTTCTCGGGGGCAGGACAGGCGCCATTCGTCGATCTGGTATGGTCTCCCGATAGCGAAGCTGATCTTGCCGGGTACAACATCTTTCGTCACGAAGAGGCGAGCCAGCCCGTGAAACTGAATTCCGCACCGGTAAAGACGCCGGCCTACCGCGACACTGACGTGCAATCCGGGAAGAGGTATTTTTATTCGGTGTCCGCGGTCGACGAACGCACCAACGAGAGCGCGCGGTCGGAGGAAGCCAGCGAGCAAGTGCCTTAGAAGCTATCAGCTTTCAGCAGTCGTTTCAAAGTATCTTGGTACGTGTAGTCATGAGTTTCGCATTTGGTTTCACCGAAGGCTGATAGCTGACGGCTTGTTTCCGAGGTCCTATGAGATATTGCCGTTTTCAACTGAATGGCGAAGCCCACTACGGTCTGGTGGAGTCGGTGGCGGGCGTCGACAGCATTACCCGCCTCTTGTCTGTTCCCCCGGAACATGCGATCGAAGACCTGGAAGATCTTCCCAGCAGGCGCATGGATCATCTGGCGCTGGCCACGGCCACGCTGCTGGCCCCGGTTCGGCCGTCAAAGATCGTTTGCGTCGGGCGGAACTATCGCGACCACGCTGCCGAATTGGGCAACGAAGTCCCCAGCGAGCCTTTGCTCTTTTTCAAGCCCCCTTCGTCGTTGCTGGCGCCAGGCGGACAAGTGCGCCGTCCCAAGATCTCCGAGCGAGTGGACTACGAAGGCGAACTTGGGGTGGTGATCGCCAGGGAGTGCCACAAACTGGCCCCCTCCGAAGATGTTCGCCCATATATCCTCGGATACGCCGGTGTGAATGACGTGACCGCCCGCGACCTGCAGAACAAAGACGGCCAATGGACCCGCGCCAAGGGCTTCGACACGTTCTGCCCGGTTGGCCCGCTGGTGACGAATGAAATCGATCCCTGGGCCGGTGTTGCCGTCGAAACCAGGGTCAATGGAGGGGTTCGCCAGCAAGGCAACACGCGCGACTTCATCTTCCCGCTGGATGTTGTCATTCGCTACATTTCCCAGACGATGACGCTCGTGCCCGGAGATCTGATTCCCACCGGGACACCGAAGGGCGTGGGCCCGGTCGTTGCCGGCGACACAATGGAAGTTGTGGTGGAAGGAATCGGAACGCTGAGCAACCCAGTAGTCGATGAGTAGGCTTTGGTGTAGTGCTCGCGCCTACATCGAGACTTCCCCGATTCGCGCTGAGGCTTTATTCTGTTCCTGAGCTGCCCTGCGCCCCAGCAGCTGTAATCGCTTCCATCATGACCCCATTTCGTCTTTACGCTCTGGCTGTGGTCGTCATCGCCGTCCTGACCGTCACTTACCTGCTTCTGCGCCGTAAACCCAAGACCGCCGACGATCTGGAGCGGGAGCGGCGAACCTGGCTCGATCGCATCGGCCGCATCACCGATGGTACCGTCATTGACGTTCAGGAAATGCCGGGAGTGAACAAGCGAGCATCCACTTTGCTTATTTACCAGTACGATGTGGCCGGGGTTTCCTACGAGGCCTCCCAGGACGTGACCTACCTTCGGCATTTCATCAATCTTCATTCCTGCCGTCTGGGACTGCCCACCTCGGTCCGCTTTGATCCCCATAATCCGGGAAACTCTATCGTGGTCTCCGAGCGTTGGATGGGGCTGCGGCAGTAGACGTCGCCCTGGTCTTCGTAGCGACAAGAAAAATGCCCGGCGATGATTGCCGGGCAGACCTTCGAATGCAAACCGCCTGGGTTACGGAGCGATGCGGTCGGTGATCGTGTCGTTGTGAAACGACGAATAATCGCGCAATCCAAGCCACCCGCCGCCGGCTTTGAAGGTATCGGCAACGCTGCTTTTTTCTCCGGCGGCAAAGTCCTGCCAGGATGGGTAGCGAACAATGGTCAAGAATTGCCAAGCCCCGCCTTCCAGGTGCTGCATCAGCACGTTGCCCACAGCTGTGTCTCCGGGAGCGCTCTGGCTCAGTGATTTTTCCAGGTGCTCGCGGTGTCCGGGGGCGGCCCGATAAACAGAGACCACATAGACTGAGCCCGCGGTTTTGGACGGCGAACCCTCGTCGATGCCCAAGGCCTTGCTGAACTCGGCCCACGACGGGCCATTCACAAAGCTATCCGTGTGCCAGGAGTACACGTCACGCACAGCCGCAGGCACCGGGGTTCCAGCGGCTTCCACCGTCGCCTTGGTTCCGAGATGCTGGATGACCGCATAGTCCCAATCTTCGCCGTCCTGGTGACGGAGCACGATGCGATGTGCCGACATGGGATTGGTGGGATCGGGTGTCTTCAAATAGTCAGCCAGTTCGACAGCTTTGCCGAGCGCCGCTTTGGCGAAATGGACATGGTAAACGTCGGTGCGTGCGGGCGGTGCGTTCTGCGCCGCCATAATGTACCCGAACAGGACTAAACCGAACAGAAGAGTACAGATTCTTTTCAAGTTTCCTCCAAATTGTTGGATTGCGATTGGTTACCGAGTGGAAGGGCCGATGAGACGGACCGATTATAACAGTCATTGAACGTTGAGTTCAGACGGATCGCAGCTTCGGCAGTGTGCAGTTTGCCGTCGCCGGCTCGCGCGTCAGGCGTAGGTTCTTATGCCTCGCCAGGAGCTCTAACCAGCCCGGGCCTCACGCCATGAATGCCTACCTTGGGGCATTCCGTACCCCGGTCGGGCGTGGTCTTCCGTGAATTCCTCATTGGTCTTAGGTGACATTCTCAGCCGGGCCGCGGGTTGCTACCGTAACAGGTCAGCCGGGGAAGAAAGGCCGGCCGATCCATCATGGCAAACACCACGAAATCAGCCTTTAAGCTCAAGGTTCTCTACGGGGAGGGGGACTCGGAAGTCCTTGCCGCACAGGCGGTTACGATTGAGAAAGCGGGACATCATGTAACCAAGGCCACAGGCCGCCAGGAAGTTCAGGACGCCCTCCGTCGGGATGCGTTCGACCTGGTCCTCCTGGGTCCCACTCTGACCAAGAATGACCGGCACCATCTGCCCTATATGGTAAAGAAGGGGCATGAAGGGACGCGGGTCCTGGTCATGCATACGGATGGGGAAGGCCATCCCTCGGTAGACGCCACTCTCGAGACGGGACGGAGCATCGACGCCCTTCTCGAGAAGATTGCCAGCATGTACGCGCAGGAGGCGGTAGGAAGATAATTGCCCTCAGAACCTGTGAACTCTTTGGAAAGGCGGCCAGAAGGCCGCTTTTTCTGTTTTCCGGGGCCAGTCCGGAACCATCCTATGTCAAGACTCAGCATGGTAAATCGGTGGGAGAAAGACTCGAACTGGCACGACCTGATACGACCTGCAAAGGATCGTGGGCCCGCAAAGTGGGATTCGCTACGAACCGGCGATCCCGACGGATCCCAGACCGACTCCTGCCCGTCGGTTCAGGAATCCTCCCGAGCACGAATCAGGGAGGTACCCGTGGGAAGAATGGCCGGAGCCGTCCCATCGCAGCGGGTCGCGAGTGGTAAGCTTCATCGTTCTGAGCATCGAAAGTGGGTCTCAAGCTAGAATAGCGAGCGCGAGGCAAATTCTGCGTCGAACTGGACCATGAGCATCCCAACGCAAGATGAAGGAACACGCAACCGGAAGGTTTACGTCTGCCTCAGTGGACTGCCCGTCTCATTTCATCTGGAGTGGCCTTTCCACAAGTCCACATCAGGCGCAGATTTCTGGGTGCTGCATGCCGACATCGCGTTGGAAAACTCGCAGGGTCTGCATGCGCCGGTTTCGGTGAATCTATCGGCCACGGTGCGCGAGGTGTTGCCGTCGCTGGAGCCAAAGGATATCGAGGCCCCGGTGATTAATGCTTTGCGCAAGGAAGTGGACCGGCGACAGATCGAGTTCCTGAAGTCGGGGAAGAGAGTGCCGGTGCAGTTTTCGAGCCGTCATTACGATTTCAAACGTCAGAAGTGGGTATTTGGCAAGGCGACGGACGAGGACATTGCGCTGCTGGTGGCGCGCAAAGTCTATTGGCAGACCAAAGCTGCACTGGGGCCGGTGTGGGTGGGCGATCCGACCGAAGCGCTGTACGTAGAAACTACCACCGCCCGGGTCCTCGAAATGGCGCAGAAACTGAGAGACCAGGAGTTGATGACTCTCGAAGGCGAGTTCGCCTCCGCCAACGCATCCCTGATGGCCCAGGCGGAAAAATTCGAGGCGGATATGCGAGCTGCCATGGCGGAACTGGAGCAGAAGCACGCGTTTGAAAGAGGGTAGGAAGGGCGGACTGGTCTAACGAGTTCCCTGGAATCCCTGTTCCATGCTGTGCGCAATCGGGTGCCGGGCTTCGTAAGCTGAAATTTCAGCCTGATTCTGGAGCGTGAGCCCGATATCGTCCAGGCCTTCGAGCAGACAGTGGCGGGTAAAGTCGTCCACCTGGAAGGTGGCGGAGAATCCGTAGTCATCGTGGACTCTGCACTTCTTCAGGTCGACGTGCAGATCGTAGTCATCGTGCTCAGTCGCGCGGCGAACAATTTCCTCCACTTCGTTTCCGGTCAGGACTACGGTAAGCACGCCATTCTTTGCGCAATTGTTGGCAAAGATGTCGGCGAACGACGGGGCGATCACTGCCCGGAAGCCGAAATCGGCCAGCGCCCAGACCGCGTGTTCGCGGGACGATCCACAGCCGAAATTCTTTCCGGCCACCAGAACACTGGCTCCGGCGTGGCGCGGATGGTTCAGGGAGAAAGAGGGGTCGTGAGAACCATCCTTGGTTCGACGCCAGTCGTGAAACAAAAATTCGCCGAAGCCGGTCCGCTCGATTCGCTTGAGGAATTGCTTGGGGATGATCTGGTCGGTATCGACGTTGTCGCGATGGAGCGGAGCGACTCTGCCTTTATGGGTGCGGAACGGTTTCATTGGTTCTCCACTCTACGCGAAGGGCGGGACGCCCTCCGGACAACCGGCCGGAGGCCGGCGCTACTTTAAAGCGGCGCTACTTACAAAGCGGCGCTACTTACTTAAACTTCCAGTTACGGATATCTGTGAAGCGCCCCGCGATGGCCGCCGCGGCCGCCATCATCGGACTGACCAGGTGGGTTCGCCCGCCGCGTCCCTGACGTCCCTCAAAATTCCGGTTACTGGTGGAAGCGCAGCGCTCGCCCGGCTGCAGGATGTCCGGATTCATACCCAGGCACATGGAGCAACCTGACTCGCGCCATTCAAAACCGGCGTCCTGAAAAATCCGGTCGATACCTTCCTGCTCGGCGGCGTGTTTGACGGCTTGTGAGCCGGGGACGACCATGGCCCGCACTTTCGGATTTACGTGATGGCCCCGGGCCACGCGAGCCGCGGCCCGCAAATCTTCCAGACGCGAATTGGTGCAGGAGCCGATAAAAACCCGGTCCACGGAAATCTCTTCCACGCGGGTGCCGGGAGTGAGTCCCATGTACTCCAGCATCCGCTCGGCTGCGTGACGGTCCGCTTCGGTTTTCAGATCGCTTAGTTGCGGAACCCGGCCACTTACGGCAACCACCATCCCCGGATTCGTACCCCAGGTGACGAAGGGCGCCAGTTTCGCGGCATCGATCTCGACGACCTTGTCATAGCGTGCTCCGGGATCGGAGGGTAGAGCGCTCCAGCGCGCCAGGGTTTTTTCCCACTCGCCATTATTCGTCTTGGGCGCGAAGCGGCGATTCTTGATGTATGCGAAAGTGGTTTCATCGGGCGCGATCATGCCGGCACGGGCCCCGGCCTCGATGCTCATGTTGCACAGGGTCATGCGGCCTTCGACGGAAAGCGAGCGGATGGCCTCGCCGGCATACTCGATCACGTGGCCGGTCGCGCCATCGGTGCCGATCTGACCGATGATTCCAAGCGCCAGATCTTTTGCGGTCACGCCTTCGGGCAGCGAACCCCGCACCTCGATCAGCATGGTTTTCGGTTTGCGTTGGGGCAGGCATTGCGTGGCCAGCACATGCTCCACTTCCGATGTTCCGATCCCAAAGGCCAGCGCCCCAAAGGCGCCATGAGTGCTGGTGTGGCTGTCACCGCAGACGATGGTCATGCCCGGTTGAGTGAGCCCGAGTTCGGGGCCGATTACGTGGACGATGCCCTGGTTGGGCGAGTCCATGTCGAACAGTGGCACCCCGAATTCCTTGCAATTCTTTTGCAGGGCCTGAATCTGAAGGGCGGCAATGGGGTCGTTGATGGGAGTGCCGCGCGGCTCGGTCGGGATATTGTGATCCACGGTCGCAACCGTGCGATGAGGCTGCCGGACCCGGCGTCCGGCCACACGCAGCCCATCGAAAGCCTGGGGCGAGGTGACCTCGTGGACCAGATGCAGATCGATATAGAGAAGAGGGGGCTGCCCGGCAGGCGAGCACACCACGTGCTCATCCCAGACCTTCTCGAATAGGGTGCGTTTCTCAGGCATGGACTTAAGCATATTTTATCAACAAAAGTCCGTGTGGGACCGGGTCTCTGACCCGGTCGGGCGGTGCGAAGTACCGCTGCAGAACGGGAGCAGCAATCAAGCTGCGGCCCTTTGGGCCGCCTGACCGGGTCCCTTCGACTTCGCTCAGGGCAGGCTCCGACCCGGTCCCACACAGGCCAATCCCACACAGTCAAAACCTGCGCTGTGAGATTATGATGATCACTCATGATCAACGGGAAACGCATTGCCGTCGTCTTGCCCGCCTACAACGCCGAGAAGACCCTGGCGGCGACGGTCGCGGAGTTGCCTGATCTGGTGGATATCCGGATTCTGGTCGATGACCGCAGTTCCGACCGCACGGTGGAGATCGCCAGGCAAATGGGACTGCAGTTCTTTGTCCACGACCAGAACTACGGCTACGGGCGCAACCAGCAGACCTGCTATCGCGAAGCCCTGACCGCCGGGGCGGACGTCATCATCATGGTGCACCCCGACTATCAATACACGCCGCTCCTGGTGACGGCCATGGCCAGCATGGTGGCTTACCAAGTCTATGACGTGGTGCTCGGCTCCCGCATCCTTGGCGGGCAGGCCTTGCGCGGAGGCATGCCCTTCTATAAGTATGTGGCGAACCGGTTTCTCACCGCATTCGAGAATCTTTTTCTCGGGATCAAGCTGTCCGAGTATCACACCGGTTACCGCGCCTTCAGCCGCCAGGTGCTGCACCAGCTTCCCCTGCTTGAGAATTCGGACGATTTCGTCTTCGATAACCAGGTCCTGGCTCAATGCGCGCACTTCGGCTTCCGCATTGGCGAGGTGTCGTGCCCGACAAAATATTTCTCGGAGGCCTCTTCGATCAACTTCCGCCGCAGTGTGACCTATGGTCTGGCGGTGATGCGGACCACCTTGCAGTTCGCGCTGCAGAAAGCCGGGCTGGCACATTTCCGGATTTTCAGCGCGAAAGGCCGGAAGCTCGACCCGGGATATCCGAGCTACTACGCCCGGGGTGCAGCGGGACCGCCGGCGTAACATCGTTCGAGAGCCGCCGGACGGGTGGCGGGAGATTACCTTGTAATTGCGCCTCTGGGCGGTTGCGGCTAGCATCTAACCTGGAGACGAATGGCAACCGCCACCACTACCAACGCGCTGGAACGACGTCCGCCCCGGATGGTTTACGGCGAGATCCTGAGTTTCGCCTATGAGACGTTCCGCAGCAACAAGGTACGTTTCGCGCTGACCGCGCTGGGGATGGTGATCGGCACTGCCTCCCTGATTCTGGTGGTGACCATCGGTATGACCGGCAAGCAGTATGTGCTGAACCAGATCCAGTCCATCGGCACGAACCAGATTGAGGCGGAATACCAGAACGGGGCCCAGCGGGTTGCCAATGTCACTCCCGACCCGCTCACCATCGATGACATGAAGGCTGCCCTGGAGGAGGTCCCGGGTATCGTAGCGGCTTCTCCGGTGGTCTCTCTGGGCGAGCGCATTCCTGTAGGAGGAGGCAAGGAACGCGATATCTCCGTGCTCGGGGTTTTTCCCGACTACAGGATCGTGCGCAATCTGGTGGTCATCACGGGCAGGTTTTTTGACGGCAAGGACGAGCAAGAACATAACAAGGTGGGAGTGATTACCCAAAAGATGGCCGAGGAGCTCTACGGCTCGCAAGAAGAAGCGATCGGTAAGATCATTAAGCTCAGCGGTCTGCCTTTCACCATCGTGGGCACGTTCCGGGAGCGGGTGGACACCTTCGGACAGACTGAAGTTGTGGACTACACCATGCTGATTCCGTACACCGTCAGCCGCTACTTTACGGACACTCCAACCGTGAAACAGATTTATTTCTCGACCGCCGACCCTTCGATGGTGCAGCCGGCCACGGACCAGATCCGGCGGGTCATCATGAGCCGGCATCGGGCCGAGTCCGTCTACAACGTCATGAATCTCACCCAGTTGGTGGTTCTGGCTGAGAAGACCGCCAACGCGTTGACCCTGGTGCTGCTGCTGGTGGCGGCCGTGGTCCTGCTAGTCAGCGGCATCGGCATTATGAACATCATGCTAGCGACCGTAAGCTCCCGCATCCGCGAGATTGGCATTCGCAAGGCGCTGGGCGCCACCAACCGCGAGATACGCTTCCAGTTTCTGGCCGAAGCCATGACCATCTCCCTGGTCGGAGGGCTAATCGGCGTGGTTATCGGACTGGCGATCCCTTATTCGGTACGTTTTCTGACTGAATACCGTATCCCGATTTCTGGATTGTCCGCGATCGTGGCTATCCTGGTGTCTTCCCTGGTAGGAGTGATCTTCGGAACCGTCCCCGCGACCCGGGCAGCGAAACTGGACCCGGTGGAGAGTTTGAGGAACGAGTAGCAAGGGCAGCTTCTAGCTACTGGCTTCTCGCGTTGCCAATGCGGGCATGGGCAGAAGCTAGAAGCCAGGAGCTAGAAACTGCCCTCAAAAACAAAAACGCCGGGCTGGTTGGCCCGGCTCATTCTTGCTTTCACCTTGCGGGAACGGCTTGGTTCGAGGTCCCCGTAGATCCCTTTACAAATTCTTGGTCACCGCTTACATCACCAATGCCAGGTTTTCCAGCTCTTTTTGCAACACGGGCATGGAGCAGCCTGACATCTCAACCCGGCCCACAGCGTCCATGGCTGCCTGAGGCGATACTCCGTAGCCACGGCCCATCAGGAATACCTGCAATAACTCGGCGGCTTCGCGCGAGTCGATCAGACCACCCTGCAACAGATCGTTTCGTAAAGCCGTCAGTTCGGTACTGGAGAATCTCTCTTTCATGGCCGTTATCACCTCCGACTCCGACCTTCACCTCTCTGCCCTATTAGACTCATCGTGTGCCACCAACGTTGCATGCAATTTTGGTGCCGCATTCAGCGCTTTCCTGTAGATACGCAAGCGGCCGTACCTTAGTTTCCTAAACTCCTTACGCTGCGATAAGTTGCAGACCGTGTCGTTTTGGGCGGGTGGTGGCGAGTGGCACAAACGGGCCATGAGACTGGCCAAGTCGGGCCATCTTGAGATTGACAGGTTGTGTCGTTTTGGGACGGAAAATGATGACAGATTACGTCGTCAGGAAGATTCGGTCATGGCCTCAGCGATGAGCAAAATCGGAAGAAGGCTTTGCGATCTTTGCGGCCCTTTGCAGCTTTGCGGTCAAGTCTTTTTGCGGATGTTACGATAAAGTTCGATTCCAGCGGGAGGAAAAGGGGTCCATGGCTATCGTTCTGGATGGGGCCAAGATCGCGGCCGAAATCCGCGCAGAAGTCGCTTCCGAGGTACAGAGCCTGGCGGCGGCCGGAATGCGTCCGGGGCTGGCGGTTATTCTGGTGGGCCACAACCCGGCGTCTGAAATCTATGTTCGGGGCAAGGTAAAGAGTTGCGAGGAAGTGGGCATTCACAGTGAAAAACTTACGCCACCGGACGCGATTTCCACAGCCGAATTGCTGGAACTGGTACTGCGGCTGAATCGAAGGGATGAAATTGACGGCATCCTGGTGCAGCTTCCCCTGCCCGCCCAGGTCGACTCCAAGAGGATCCTGATGGCGGTGGACCCAGCCAAAGACGTCGACGGGTTCCATCCGGTCAACGTCGGATTCCTTTCCACCCAACGGCCCGGGCTTGTGCCCTGTACACCGGCCGGAATCATGGAGATTCTCAAACGCAGCGATATTCCGGTGGCGGGCCAGGATGCGGTGGTGGTCGGGCGCAGCGATATTGTCGGAAAACCCACTGCCATGCTGCTCATCAACGCCAATGCGACGGTCACCGTGTGCCATTCCAAGACTCGCGATCTTCCCGGCGTGTGCCGTCGCGCCGACATCCTGGTGGCTGCCATCGGCCGGACAGGAATGATTCGGCGGGACTTTGTAAAACCCGGCGCCACCGTGATCGATGTTGGCATGAACAAGATCACCGACCGTGCCGAGTTCGACCGCCTCTTCGCCGGCAACGCCAGGCGGACAGAGGCCTTCCTTGCCAAAGGATCAACTCTGGTTGGCGATGTTCATCCCGAAGTGGCTGAAGTGGCGGGTGCGATCACGCCCGTACCCGGTGGCGTGGGGCCCCTGACCATCGCCATGCTCATGGCCAACACGGCAAAGGCCGCCAAAATGAGGAGAGGGTCGCCGGTGCCGGCACTGTCGCGGGAGAGCGCCTGACGTGCTCAAGGTGGGCCTGACCGGGGGCATCGCTGCCGGCAAGTCCGCGGTCGGCGAGATGCTTGCCGCCCTGGGCGCCCACGTCATCCAGGCGGACAGGATTGCTCACCAACTCATGCAACCCGGAGAACCCGTCTACCAGGAAGTAGTACGTCACTTTGGCCTGGAGATTCTGGATCCGAGCGGCGCGGTGAACCGCGCCCGGTTGGCGGAGAAAGCATTCGGGGCGGACTCGCGTGTCCGGGAGCTCAACCAGATCGTTCATCCGGCCGTCATTCGTCGGCAGGAGGAGTGGATGGAGCAGGTCGGCCAGAGCGACCCGCGTGCCATTGCCGTCGTGGAAGCCGCCCTTCTCCTCGAGGCCGGCGCGGGCAAGCGCTTTGACCGCCTGATCGTGGTGACCTGCGAACCCGAGCAGCGCTTTCAACGCTGGGCGCAGCGGCTGCAAGTGGATGAGGAAACGGCGCGCCGGGAAGTCACTCGACGCATGGCTGCGCAACTCCCGGATGAAGAAAAGATCAAGGCTGCCGACTACGTGATCGACAATTCAGGATCGCTGGATGAGACCAGGCGGCGAGTCAGGGAAATTTACACCCGGTTGAAGAAGGAAGCAGAAGGATAGCGCCGCCGTCCGAGGACCGGCAAGAACCACGTGGTTCGCCGGGATTTACAATCAAAGAGTATCGGCGAGGGAAGGTCCCGCACAATGAAGCTGCTGCGTCCCATTCTGCTGGCCGTGGTTTTTGCCGGCTCGTTCTATTACTTCACCACCTACCGCTCGGGACAGCTGCATCCCGCGAACTGGTTCGGCAATCCCAGCCAGAAGGTGGAGATTACTGAGGCCGCCTCCAGCGAGGCCCTCGACAGCGAAGAACAGAACAACATCAGCGTCTACCGCAAGAACATCGATTCGGTGGTAAACATCACTTCGCGGGCCGTGACTTTTGATTTTTTCTACGGCCTGGTGCCGCAAGAGGGCCAGGGATCAGGATTCATTATCGATAAAGAAGGCCACGTGCTGACCAACTACCACGTGATCGCCGATGCCCGCCAGGTGGAAGTCACCCTGCATAACCGCAAGAAGTTTCGCGCAACCGTAATCGGCACCGACCGCTCCCACGATCTGGCGGTGATTCAAATCAAGGGCTCGGAGTTCACGCCCATGGTGCTGGGTGATTCGCGCAATTTGCAGGTGGGGCAGAAGGTCTATGCCATCGGCAACCCGTTCGGGCTGGCCGGCACGATGACGCGGGGCATCATCAGTTCCATCCGCCCGGTACAGGAACCTGACGGCATGCAGATTGACGAAGCCATTCAGACCGACGCCGCGATTAATCCGGGAAATTCGGGCGGCCCGTTGCTCAATTGGCATGGCGAGGTGATCGGAATTAATACCATGATTGCCTCCAACGTGGGGCAGAGCGCGGGCATCGGCTTTGCCATTCCAGTGAACACGGCCAAAGCGGTGTTGAATGACCTGGTCACTCTGGGGCGGGTGCGGCGTCCGGCGCTGGGCGTGCGGACGATTCCGATTACGCCGGAACTGGCCGATCAGATGGGACTGCCTGCGGACAACGGTCTGCTGATCGTGCAGGTTGTGCCCGGCGGAGCGGCCGAACGCGCCGGACTGCGTGGCGGCACCGAACGCGCCTATCTCGGCAACATTCCGATCATGGTGGGCGGAGATCTGATCGTGGCCATCGATGGGCAGGAAGTCAAGGACCAGCAGGACCTCGGCCAGGTCATGAACAATCATCGCGCCGGCGACACCGTGCGGCTGAGTATCTATCGTGGAAAAAAGAAGATCGATGTCAGCGTGACCCTGGGCGAGGCACGCGAGCAGGTGTAAGCATTGACTGCTCTTTGACTGCTCGGTAGAGGGCGATTTGACTCCCACTCCCCTGCTGGGCTAGCCTCAGACCATTCCGGATTTCATGCGATCTCACTGCAAGTTATTCATTCTCCTGCTCTTGATGTCACTCAGGGCAGGCGGGGAGCAAACTGCCCTCGTCCAACCGGTGCGCGCGCCTCGTGGCATGGTGGCAAGCGTGCACGCCCTGGCCTCCCGCGTGGGCGTGCAAGTGATGCAGGCGGGAGGAAATGCTGTGGACGCGGCGGTAGCCGTTGGTTTTGCGCTGGCGGTGGTGCATCCCCAGGCGGGAAATCTGGGCGGCGGCGGCTTCATGCTCATTCGATTCGCGGACGGCAAGACCCACTTTATCGACTACCGCGAGAAAGCCCCGGCTGCGGCTACGGCGAATATGTATCTCGACGCCCAGGGAAACGTCATTCCGGATGCCAGCACGATCGGCTACCGGGCGATCGGAGTGCCGGGGTCGGTTGCTGGCATGGTGTTTGCGGAAAAAAAGTATGGCAAGCTCTCGCTGGAGCAAGTGATGGCTCCAGCCATCAAGCTGGCTCAGGAAGGGTTCCCGCTTGCCGCCGAAGACGCAAGCGACTTGCGGGACGACCACTACTTGCGCGAGTTTCCTGAGTCGCGGCGGGTTTTCCAGCGGGACGGGAACTACTTCAAGGCCGGGGAAACGTTTCGCCAACCCGATCTGGCGCGGACTTTGAAGCGCATCGCGGACAACCCGGATGATTTCTACCATGGAGCCCTGGCGCGTGAGCTGGCGGCCTCTGTGCAAAAGGGTGGCGGACTGATCACGGTCGACGATCTGGCCCAGTATGAAGCGAAAGAGCGCGAGGCCGTGCGCGGAAGCTACCGCGGCTACGAGATCATCAGCGCTCCGCCGCCCTCGTCCGGCGGCATTACCCTGATCGAGATCCTGAACATTCTGGAGGGTTACAACCTCGCCAAACTGGGCCGGTCAGGCCAATCCATACATTTGACCATGGAAGCTTTCCGGCGCGCCTTCTTCGATCGCGCCGAATTCCTGGGCGATCCGGATTTCTCCAAGATCCCGGTGGCCCAATTGATCGATAAGAGGTATAGCGCGGCCTGGCGGGAATCCATCGATCCCGCGCACGCCAGCCACAGCAAGGAACTGCAAAGGCCCGCTGTATTTACTGAGCTGGAACAATATGCTTCGGGTCATCGGGCTGCCGCGGTCCCGGAATCGAACTCTACGACGCACTACTCGATCGTCGATTCCTCCGGAAACGCGGTCGCGGTAACGACTACTCTCAACGCGTGGTGTGGCTCGAGAGTCACGGCCGAGGGTCTCGGTTTTCTGTTGAACGACGAGATGGACGACTTCACCGCCAAGCCGGGTGTACCCAACATGTTCGGCCTGATCCAGGGACCGGCGAATGCGATCGGGCCAGGCAAACGTCCGCTTTCAGCGATGGCGCCAACCATTGTGCTGAAAGACGGTAAGCTGTTCCTGGTGCTGGGCTCGCCGGGCGGCCCGCGAATCATTTCTACGGTGGCCAATATCCTGATGGGAGTGGTGGACTATGGCCTGAACCTGCAGCAGGCGGTCAATGCTCCGCGTTTTCACCATCAGTGGCTGCCCGATGTCGCCTGGGTGGAGGCGGATTTTTCTCCAGATGCGCTGAAGTTGTTGCAAAAAATGGGTCACAAAGTGGAAGTCGGGGGCGAGGAGTCGGGGGAACGGGAACTCTATTGGAGCGACGGCGAGTGTGTTGAGGTAGATTTGATAAGCAACGAGCGGCTGGGCGCCAGCGACCGACGCAATCATGGGAAAGCGATCGGATTCTAGCTGCAGCAGGACCGTGCCGCGACAACGCAGTAATGGACGATAGAGAGAACGAGCCATGCTTAAAGCCATCTCTACTTATGTTTACGTAAGGGAGCGCCTGCATCCCGGCCTGCTGGACGGACTGGCGCGGGGCGGCGCCCAGGCAATCGAAATCTTTGCCGCGCGCCAGCATCTGGACTATGCCAACCGCAAACAGCACGTGCGCGAGATTGCGGACTGGTTCCACACCAGCAACGTCCCCCTGCATTCGGTCCATTCCCCGCTCTACGCCGATTACGACTGGGGACGTACAGGCGCGCCGCCCGTGAATGTGGCCGCGACCGATCGCGCCCAGCGCATCGAAGCCATGGATGAGATCAAGCGCGCGCTCGAAATCGCCGAGCAAATTCCCTTCCGTTTTCTGGTCCAACACATCGGCACCGCCAACGAGACTTTTACCGACAAGAAGTTCGAAGCGGCCATGACTTCCATCGAACACTTGCGCGCCTTCGCCAAGCCGCTGGGCGTGTGCATCCTGGTGGAAAACATTCCCAACGAATTGTCCACGCCGGACAAACTGATGGAGTTCATTCAGGCGGCGCACTTCGACGACGTGGGCGTATGCTTCGATTTCGGCCACGCCCACATGGTGGGTACCGTGGCCGAGGGGTTTGAAATCCTGAAAGCAGCGATCCACTCCACCCACGTCCACGACAATGCGAAAGACCGCGACTCGCACCTGTGGCCGGGAGCCGGAACCATCGACTGGAGAGAAGCGATGGAGTTGCTGAAGTCGGCGCCAAATACACCGCCCCTGCTGCTGGAGATCGACGGCGACGAAAAAGCTAATCCGGTGGAGAAAATGGGCGAAACGTTTAGGAATTTGGTAATTGAGTAATTTGGGAATTGAGTAATTTGAAAGCGGAGCGGTGTTGGCATTTTCAATTACACAATTACCAAATTACTCAATTTCTCAATCTAGCTATGTCATCTCCCATTACCACCATCTCCGAGATCGGCAAGCATGAAGGCCAGACCGTCACCATTCGCGGCTGGCTCTACAACCTGCGAGAGAGCGGCAAGTTGCTCTTCCCTCAGTTTCGCGACGGCTCCGGTGTAATTCAGGGCATCGTGCCCAAGAGCGCGGTCGCGCCCGAGGTTTTCGACGCGATCAAGGGGCTTACCCAGGAATCGAGTGTCATTGTCGAAGGCAAGGTGCGGGCGGACAAGCGCGCACCGGGGGGCTACGAGCTCGACGTGTCCGGCATTCAGGTGGTGCAGCGCGTCTCGGAAAGCGATCCCTATCCGATTTCGCTCAAAGAGCACGGCGTCGACTTCCTGATGGAGCACCGGCACCTGTGGATGCGTACGCCGCGCCAGGCCGCCATCCTGCGAGTGCGCGCTGAAATCATCAAGGCATGCCGGGATTTTTTTGACGAGCGCGGCTTCACTTTGACCGATCCACCGATTCTGACCCCGGCCGCCTGCGAAGGTACCAGCACGCTGTTTCCGGTCGATTACTTCGAGGAACAGGCTTACCTGACCCAGTCCGGCCAGCTCTACATCGAAGCCACGGCCATGGCCCTGGGCAAGGTTTACTCGTTCGGCCCCACTTTCCGCGCGGAAAAATCCAAGACCCGCCGCCATCTCACCGAATTCTGGATGGTCGAGCCGGAAGTGGCCTACGCCCAGCTCGACGATCTCATGGATTTGGCGGAAGGCCTGCTCAGCTTCGTGGTCAAGCGCTGTCTGGAGCGCCGCCGCAGCGACCTGCAGACCATCGGACGCGATCTGACCAAGCTGGAGAAGATCGAGGCTCCCTTTCCGCGAATTCCTTATGACGAGGCGGTGAAAATGCTCCAAGAGGCTCACGCCGCGGGCAAGCTGGAGCACAAGTTCGAATGGGGCGGCGATCTGGGATCGCCCGACGAAACCTACATTTCATCCCAGTTCGACAAGCCGGTGATGGTGCATCGCTACCCCGCGCAGGTCAAAGCGTTCTACATGGAGCCCGACCCGCAACGTCCGGAGCTGGCGCTGTGCGTGGATGTGCTGGCGCCGGAAGGCTACGGCGAGATTATCGGAGGCTCCCAGCGCATGGCTTCCTACGATCTGCTGGTGCAGCGCATTCGCGAACACGGCCTTCCCGAAGAAGCGTTCAAGTGGTACCTTGACCTGCGCAAATTCGGCAGTGTGCCCCACGGCGGGTTCGGCATGGGAATTGAACGCGTGGTGGCGTGGGTGTGTGGTCTGGAGCATGTGCGCGAGACCATTCCCTTCGCGCGAACGTTGCACCGGTTGTATCCGTAGCCTTTCAGCTCATGCGGAACCGGATTCATGGGTAGCTAGAACTATGGCGCCTCCACTGGCAACCTCGTCCAGCATTTCGCCCAGGAAAATCCGGGTCATCGGCGTCCCCCTTGATCTGGGACAGTCGCGCCGCGGAGTTGACATGGGGCCCTCGGCGGTCCGGGTGGCGGGGCTGGAGGCGCGCCTCGAAGCTCTTGGGCACGTGGTCGAAGATGCCGGAAATGTTTCGGTCGCCATTCCCGAGCAGAAGAAGGAAGGCGATCCTCACGCCAAGTATCTGAAGGAAATTACCGCCACCTGTACCAAGCATGCCGAACTGGTGCTCAAGACGCTGGAAGCCGATAAAGTTCCCCTGGTGCTGGGAGGAGATCACTCCGTGGCCGCCGGAACCGTCGCCGGCGTCGCCGAATTCTATCGCCGCCAGAACCAGAAAATCGGACTGATCTGGATCGACGCTCACACCGACATTAATACTCCGGACAGCTCACCCAGCGGCAACGTCCACGGCATGCCGCTGGCGGCTACCATGGGACTGGGGCCTGAAGAACTGTCAAATATTTTCAATTTCTCGCCCAAGGTGAATCCGGAGAATTGTGTGCTGGTGGGGGTGCGCGACATCGACGCCGTCGAGAAGGAAAACGTCCGCCGGGCCGGCATCGGAGTTCTCACCATGCGCGATATTGACGAGCGCGGCATGCGCACGATCATGGAAGAGGCGCTGCGCATGGCCGGACGCGGCACCGCCGGCTACCACGTCTCACTCGACATGGATTGGGTGGACCCCGAGGACGCGCCCGGCGTGGGCACTCCGGTGCGTGGCGGCGCGACCTATCGCGAGGCCCATCTCGCCATGGAGATCATTGCCGATCACGGCCGTATGACTAGTTTTGAAATTGTGGAAGTCAATCCGGTGATCGACGAACACAACCGCACCGCAGACCTGGCGGTGGAGTTAGCGCTGTCCGCCTTCGGAAAGAAAATTCTGTAGACGAGCCCGGCCTCAGCAGGAGCTCACTGGCATCCCATGCATGCCGGTATTTCAATATTCACCGGAGCGGTCAGTTCGCCGTAGTTCATCTGCAGACCGCCGCCGGCGTTGGGATCGCCCATCTCGATCCGCAGGGGCAGGCCGGTGTCCTTGGCAACGAACAGGTGCACCGTGCCCTGGGTCTTCTCGTTATCGTAGGCGTAAAACTCGTAGCCATCCGCTATCCTTCCGTCTACGTTCTGGTCGCCGATGGCATGAAAGTCGGTGAGCTGGGTAGTCGATGCCTGGCCCGGCCCACCGTTCTTGGGCGCAGGAGAGCATTTCCAGGAGAACATATCCCTTTCTTTCTTTAACATCTTCGGCTTTTCCGCGTGCGTTAAGGCGGTCTGTGCCGCCATCATTCCGGCGCCGATAGCGCCCATGGGACCCTCTGCCGCCGCGCGCGCGATCGCCGTAGCGGCCTGCTGGTCGAGCATGGCCAGTCCCATGGCCGCTTTTTCTTCTGACTTTTTCAAGATGCGCGGGACGGCGGGGGAAGTAAGCAATCGCGCCGCCCGGCCGTTTTGCACTACGGCACGGATTTCCCAATCGTCGATCGTACCGGGCTCATCGCGGGCCGGGATTTTCATGTGCATGCTGTACTGACGCGTGTTCCCCTGCACGATCAATTCCGCCGGGGTGACCGTGCCCTGGGCCATCATTTGCGCGACCTTGGGGTCGTTGGACTGCATATTCATGAACACGTGGTAGGACGACCGCGCTTTCAGCCGCGTGAAAGAGGTGTATAGCGCGCCGTCGAGCGGAATCGGCACGCCCTGCCTCGAGGGAATGGATCTGGCTGCGTTGGCTGGCGCTCCGCCACCACCGCCTCGGCGTGCGCCACGTTGTGCCATGGCCGCCTCCATCTGGGCCCGCGCCGCAGGCGGCAGGTTTTGCATTTGCGCCATCATCTCGGGCGGCATGCCCGTGCCCATGGGCGAAGCGGACTGGGATGGCGATACGTCTTCTTGCGGTGAGGGCACCGCCGCGTTCGCGTCTGACGGTGCCGCCGCCTCCGGAGGCGGCTGTTTCTTGGCCTGCGCAGCCAACATGGCCCGGATCACTTTGCTGCCGACCCCGGCCTGGCTCAGCGCCTGCAGTCCAGTGGAGGAGAGATCGAACTGGGTGTCGCTGGCGGCGATGGCATTCAGGATGAACGCTTCCGGCTTCCCGGCTTTCACCATCTTGATGACGTCAGCGTTAGTGAGAGGGGAACCAGCGTGCTGTGCGAACACGGCAAATGCGCACAGCAGAATGAGGAACAAACCCAGTTTCGTTCGCATCGTGCGCTCCGGTTTCGGGCTTGTTTCCCAGTGCCGACACCGAAATCGAGGCGCTCGGCCTCCCTTGCCAGGGAGCCGCTTCCGCCGCCCGAAAAAATCTATCTGGCAATCCTCAGGGGCTATTGCGTGACCGTTTTCACCGCATCGCCGGTTTTGAACCCGCTTCCCGAAACCGTGGTTGCAACGGCAGAGATGTCGTCAACATCGGTCACGCGAACCACACCCACCGGCGTAGCCAGGCGCCGGATCACTTTGCCCGTCGATGGGTCCTTGATTTCCTTGGACACGCGTTCGACGGTCAACTGGTCGCCGACTTTCAGGCCGACTTTCGACCCGACATTGAGAATGATCTGACCTGAGTCCACGGCCGCGACCAGTCCCTCCACCACGACGGTGCGAGTCACCAATTTGTCTTTGTCTGCGATGACCTCGGTGCTGGTTTGCTGCACCGCTGCCTTCACCGCTTCCCCGAGGATCGTGTTCTGGAAGTCACTGCTGGAGAAGTCGACATTGCCGGTCCCGAATCCCTTGGTGCCTGCCCCTGCACCCAGCAACGTGGTGCTCTCCCGCGACGATTCGCCTTTGCCTTCCGCCACGCCCACAATCTCGCCAGTGTCTACATCTACGAGGCGCGCCGTAATGGCCACAATGGCTTTGGATTTCTTCTTCCCGACATTCCCCAAGCCAAAGGGAACAAAACCGCCGGCGGCGCCGCCGATATTGCTGGTTTTCGTCTCGTTGCCGAATTGCGTGATGCTACCCACGATGATTGCGTCAACGCCCAGAAGTTTTCCCAGCTTGGCCGCAGAGGTGGGGTTAGCGCGGTCGCTGTTGGAAAAGTTCTGCTCCTGCATGATCTTGTCCAGGGCCTTGCGCTCAATCACCGAATAGGTGCCGTCTTTCACCAGATTAGTCACCATCAGGTCGGTAATTCCCTTGCCCACGTCCACGTCCTGGCCAAAGAGCGCGGATATACCGCTATGCACCGTGGCGTAGTCGAAATCCATGACCGCGACTCGCTTCTTGCGCACCGCCGTTACGGGCGCGGCTGCGGGCGCAGCTGCCGGTGCTACTGCCGGTTCCGGCGCCGGTGCCGGTGCCGGTTCTGCCGCCGGTGCTGGCGCAGTTTTCGGTTTCTTCTGGGCAGTGCCCACTCCGGTCAAGAGAAGCCACGACAGCGCCACCAACCAGATTGTCTTTCTCATAGCGATTTTCCCCCGGAAAGAAATCAAGACAAGACCGCACTTCCGGTCTGGTCGCCGAGGCCATCTTGGGTACAGCCCTTGACAACCCAGCCAGTATGACATTGTGCAAGAATGGGGAGGTCTTCGCAAGCCCATAAACCAATGAAGAAACTCCGCGTCGGCATCCTTTTTGGCGGGCGCAGCGGGGAGCACGAGGTTTCCCTCCTCTCCGCCGCATCCGTCTTCAACGCTATCGACAAGAGCAAGTATGAAGTTGTGCCCATTGGCATCACCAAGGAAGGCCGCTGGGTTACCGCTGCCGATGCCGAGCGCCTGCTGGGCGGAAAAGCCCCCGCCTCTTCCGCGGCCCACCTGCGCGCCGGCGATCCCGAGGCCACGCCCGGCGCCGCGGTTCTGGCCAGCGGAGAAGCGGTCATTGTCCCGCCCGAGCCGCACCGCCAGTCCAACTCCCTGACCCCGTTTCAGACCGAGGCCGGCCTGACTCGCCGCGCCTCTGACCGCGCCATCAATGTGGACATCATCTTCCCCGTGCTGCACGGAACGTTCGGCGAGGACGGCACCATCCAGGGACTCCTGGAACTCGCCGATCTGCCTTATGTCGGCGCCGGGGTTCTGGGCTCCGCGGCCGGGATGGACAAAGACATCATGAAGTCGCTGTTCCGCGCGGCCGGCCTTCCCATCGTCAAGCACGTCACCATCCTACGCAGCGAGTGGGAGGCGGATGCCAAGAAGGTCCAGAAGCTGGTCGAAAGCAAGCTGAAGTATCCGTTGTTTGTGAAGCCCGCCAATCTGGGATCGTCGGTAGGAATCTCCAAAGCTCGCAATCGCAAAGAACTGGGGCCGGCGATTGAGGAGGCCGCCAAATTCGACCGCAAGATCGTGATGGAGCAGGGGGTAGGAGGGAAAAAACACAAGGCGCGCGAGATCGAATGCTCAGTACTGGGCAACGACCGGCCCACCGCTTCGGTCCCCGGGGAAATCGTTCCCGGCAAAGAATTCTACGACTACACCGCCAAGTATCTGGACGAGGGTTCGCAGTTGATCATCCCCGCGAAGCTGAGCAAGAGGGAAACCAAAGAAGTACAGCAACTGGCGATCAAAGCCTTCAAGGCCGTGGACTGTTCCGGCCTGGGGCGGGTGGATTTCCTGATGGATCCCAAGACCCGCAAGATCTACCTGAACGAGATCAACACCATGCCCGGATTCACTTCGATCAGCATGTATCCCAAGCTGTGGGCCGCCACCGGGCTGGCCTATCCTGACCTGATCGAGCGCCTGATCCAGCTGGGGCAGGAGCGCCATCAGGAAAAAAAGAAAAATCAGTACAGCCGTTAAAACTGCGCTCCCCGGCACCTCGATCAGCGCCCCAGGAAGCGCTCGAGGATGTCAATATCGTTCTCAGCCATTTTGGCAAACCGCCTGGCTCTCATCAGATTCCCGTTGCGCATCGCTTCCTCGGCCTTAGCCAGATTGGCGTTCATGCTTGCCCCTCGTTCCACCATATCGCCGCGCAGACCGTAGCCAGCCGCACTCTGTTGCTGCTGCAAACGGTTGAGGCCGCTGCTCACGGCGGCGGCGCGGTTGGAGAGCTGGTCCACGTCGTGCTCCACGGCATCCAGAGAATCGGGCGCGTCTCCTGGCGCACCCGCGCTGGCGTCATTCGGCGGAGCAGTCCCGGCATCACTCTGAGCGGGCGCTGCCGCTCCGGCCATGGCGTTATGCTTGGCCGTGAGTTTTCCCGCGTGCGGCATGGCCGGCGGTGCGGCCTTTTGCCCGAGATCCGGCTTGGCGGATTGTGGCGCCGTTACCGGCGGAATCTGGGGTTGCGTCGAGGCCGGATTGTCTGCGACCGCAAGGGGAGGCGGCGCAGGCTGGGTAGAGTTCGGGACCGCGGTGGCGGCCGAGGGAGCTGCAGAAGGCGCCGGCTGGGTTACGGTCTGGGAACCCACATCCGGGGCCGGAGATACAGCCGTGGCATCCGGGGCCTTCGCATGCGTCCTGCTGCTGCTCGGCAGGTAAAGTCCGGCGAGAACCAGCCCGGCAAGCACCACCAGCGCCCCCAGGGTCATGTACAAACCTCTGTGACCTGACGGGGGCGGAGGAACCGGAGTCGGAATGGGAGTGGGAGTTGCGCCGGGAGTGGGAAGAAGGACTGCGCTCGGTATCGCCGCCCGGTTAAGTCCTGCGGTCGCTGCAATCGGGGTGGTGGCGTTGCCAGGCACCGGAGATGCCGAAGGGACGGTCGGCGGAAGACCCGGTTTACGCTCGATTCCTCCAGCCGCCGGCACGGGTGCGGATACATCCGGCATCGCAGACGCTGAAGGGACGGTCGGGGGAAGGCCCGGCTTGCGCTCAATTCCTCCGGCCGCCGCCATGGGCGCAGTGACGTCGGGCATCGCAGACGCCGAGGGCACGGTCGGGGGAAGGCCCGCCGGGCGCACGTTGTCCATTAAAGTCGCGTCCGCTCCACCCCGGGTTGGGGCTTCCATCAAAGTCGCTTGCGGCGACGTCGGAACCCGAATGGGAGCCGCTCCGGCCAGAGGCTGGACGGTGGCCAGGGCGTTGCGCATCGCTTCCGCTGACTGGAAGCGCTGTGCCGGATCCTTGGCAATCGACATGAGAATGATTTCATTGAGCACTACGGGCAGTCCGGGCTGGAGTTCGAGCGGGGGCTTGGGCTTCTCCCTGACGTGGGCCGCCATAATGTTGTAGTCGCTGGCTTCCTGGAATGGCCGCCGGCCGGTCACCATTTCGTAGAGCGAGATGCCCGTGGAGTACAGGTCTGAGCGCGCGTCCGTGGGCTCACCCTTCACCTGCTCGGGAGACATATACCCGATCGACCCGAGAGTGGTGCCGCTCATGGTCAGCTTCTTCTCGCTGTCGGCCCGCGCAATCCCGAAATCCATGAGTTTGACCGCGCCCTGCGGAGTCAGCATCATATTCGACGGCTTGATATCACGATGAATCACGCCGTGCTGGTGGGCGTAGCTGAGCGCGCTCAACGCCTGTCCGATGTAATTGACCGCATCGGTCACCGGAATGGGCCCAAGTTCAACGCGCTGGGCCAGATTGGTGCCTTCAACGAACTCCATAATCATCACCAACTGGTTTTCGGCGATGAAGGCGGTGCGCAGTGCGGCGATGTTGGGATGGTTCAGGCTGGCCATGAGCTTGACTTCACGCAGGAACCGGTCCGCCAGTTCCTGCCTTCCCGCCAGATCAGGCAACAGGACTTTCATGGCTTCAATGCGGTCGAAGATGACATTTCGCACCCGGTAGACTTTGCCCATGCCGCCGGCACCCAACTCGTTAAGAATCTCGTAATCGCCAATTCGCTTGTTGGTTGGTTCGCTCATTTGTAACTCCCTGATCTAACTTGAGAAACGTTCCAGCTTGAGCAAGATCCGGCTTGAGAAAATGACCCAGGCGGGTTACCCGGCCCCTGCCGTTACCATGCAACACCCGGCCTGACGACCGTTCCACGAGGGGGAGGAACCAAGGCCGCGTCCAAAAATCTGGATGTAATTATCCGCTGCAAGGTTTGCCGGGTCAAGATAGTTGATCGGCACCCAAAAAGGCCGGCAACGGGCCCAGTTACGTGGCTCAGCGCCCTGTCTGGGCGCGGTTTAAGAGAGGCCGGACAAACTCCGCCCTCTTGACGAACCCTCCCCGTCCTTGTAACCTTTACTGAAGTTTGCTCTTCGGGGCAGACCTTGGATTTCATGCAGAGTGGCTGAGGGACGAGCCCGACGAAGCCACGACAACCGGATCAGAAGTTATCTTCTGGTCGCCCGGTGTCAACTCTCTCCCGCGAGGGGAACATGAGATTCGGGGTGCAGAATTTCCAGCATCTCGTATCCTCTTTTTCCATTTCCGGGAAAAGAGGTTTCGTGTTCTAGGGAACAATTCCCGGCTCGTCACACAAGTTCCTCAGCGGCTCGCAGGCATAGAAGGAAGCTGCCATGGCCGCTTACGAATTGCGTTGTCGGGAGTGCGGAAAGAGCTGGGGAAACCAGCCTCGCTCCATCTGCGACGATTGTTTCTCCCCCCTTGAAGTTTTCTACGATTACGACGCCGTCCGCGCCACCTTCACAAGAGACCGCATTGCCCAGGGCCCTGCCAGCATGTGGCGCTATGCGGATCTGCTTCCGCTTCCCGAGAATTATCGGCCCACGGTGCCGGCCGGGTTTACTCCGTTGCTGGAAGCGCCGCGTCTGGCCCGGCAACTGGGCGCCAAGCGGCTGTTTTTGAAAAATGACGCAGTCTGCCAGCCAACTCTGAGCTTCAAGGATCGCGTGGTCGCGGTGGCCCTGGCCCAGGCGCGCAATTTCGGCTTCGACACCGTCTCCTGCTCCTCTACCGGCAACCTGGCAAACTCGGTCGCGGCCCAGGCGGCGCGCAACGGATTCAAGGCGTGGATCTTCATCCCCGCCGATCTCGAGCCTGCCAAGATTCTGGGCACGCAGGTGTTCGGAGCCCGGCTGGTGCGCATCGCGGGCAGTTACGACCAGGTCAATCGTCTGTGTTCACAGATCGCCGACGAACACAACTGGGGATTCGTGAATGTGAATCTGCGGCCCTACTACGCCGAGGGCTCCAAGACCGTCGGCTTCGAGATCGCTGAACAACTCGGCTGGCGGTTGCCCGACAACGTCGTGGTTCCCATGGCGGGCGGATCTCTGATCGTGAAAATCAAGAAGGCGTTCGATGAACTGGTGGTGCTAGGACTGGTTGAGTCCAGGCCGGTGAAGTTTTTTGGCGCACAGGCCACGGGATGCTCTCCGATTTCGACCGCCGTCAAGGCCGATAATACCGAGATCGAGCCGCAGAAGCCCTCGACCATTGCGCGTTCGCTCGCCATCGGCAATCCGGCCGACGGCCACTATGCCATCAAAACCATCACCCAAAGCGGCGGCTGGTCGGAGGATGTTTCCGATCCCGAACTGGTCGAGTGCATCCAGCTTTTAGCAGAGTCGGAGGGAATCTTCACCGAAACTGCCGGAGGCGTGACCGTCGGCACGGCGCGCAAGCTCTATCGCCAGGAACGAATCTCGCCGGATGAGACCACTGTGCTGTGCATCACGGGCAATGGTTTGAAGACCACCGACGCGCTTGCCGGCAAATATGAAGCCGAAGCGCCAATTGCGCCCAAGATTGCGGAGTTCGAGAAGTATCTGGAAAGAACGCTCGAAGTTGCTGGACGAGACGTTCCCGAGCCGGTGGAGGCCTGATGACGGTGACGGTGCAAATTCCTACCGCTCTGCGCCGCCTGACCGCGGGCAGTGCGCGCCTAACCTGCTCCGCGGCAAACCTGGCAGAGCTGTTCACGGCGCTCGATCAGCAGTTTCCCGACCTCAAACCCCATCTGCGCGATGAGGCGGGGGAGATTCGGCGCTTTCTCAACGTCTACGTCAACGAGGAAGACATCCGCTTTCTGGGCGGGAACAGCTATGCCTTTCAGGATGGTGATGAAGTGCTGCTGGTGCCGTCCATCGCGGGGGGCGCGCGATAGTCACCTGTGGCTGCGTGGGACCGGGTCTTCGACCCGGTCCCACACAGACAAGTTAGTCCGCCCAGGGTTGCGGCTTGCGGTCCCAGCGGTGCGCTTTCAGCTGGCGGAGCAGATCGGAATCGAGCGGACCGGCATCGCTTATCGCGATGTTCTGTCGTACGTGATCCAGTTTTCTCATCCCCACGATGATGGTGCTCACTGCCGGGTGAGACAGGATAAAACGCAGAGACATCTCCGGCAGGGTCATTGCAGGCGGCACCAACTTTTTTAGCTTTTCCACCCGTTCGATCGTGGGCGGCAGGTTCTTCGGACCGAAGTACATCGACCGCCAGTCGTTTTTGGGGAAGCGCGTTTCCAGCGTCATTTTTCCTCCCAGGCTGCCTTCATCGAGCGGCACGCGCGCGATCACGCCGACATTCAATTCCTGGCAGAGCGGAAAGAGTCTGTCCTCGGGGGCCTGGTCGAAAATGTTGTAGATGACCTGCGCCGCGTCCACCAGCCCGGTTCGCAGAGCTTTAATACCGTTCTCCGGCTCCCAGCGGTTCAGGCTAAGTCCGAACGCCCGGATGGTCCCGTCGCGCTTGAGCTTCTCCACAGTCTGTCGGAACTCCGGCTCGTCCGTCCAGCTATCGTCCCAGACGTGAAACTGCAGCACGTCAATGGAATCGGTGCTGAGTTTTTTTCGGATCATGTCGGCGTGTTTCAAAACATGATCCGCAGGAAACACATCCCGGTACGGGTATGACGATCGCGCCGGCCATTTGCGATTCATTGGCGGAATCTTGGAGGCCGCGTACAAACGCTTCTTGGAATTCCTGGATAAGATCTCACCCAGCAGGCCATCGCTCTTGCCTTCACCATAGGCCCAGGCGGTGTCGAAGAAATTGCAGCCCAGGTCGATGGCCAACTGCAAGGCGGCGAGAGAGTCGCGATCGTCGGAGCCGCTCCACCCTCCCATGCCCCAGAGCCCGTGGGCCATTTCGCTGACGTCGAAGCCGGTACGGCCGAATTTGCGATAGCGCATGATCGTCTCCCAACTGGTGAAAGGTCTTCGATTGTAGTGGTTGCAGGCGGGAAAATAAATTTGCGGATGGTGGGGGCGCAGGATATAATCTAACTAACCGGTTAATTAATACGGAGTCAGACATGAAAGCCGCTCCCTCCAAGCCGCGCCTGGGTTCCCGGGGACGTCCCGAGGAAAGCCGGGCCGCCATCCTGCAAGCCGCGGTGCAGGAGTTTGCCCGCGAAGGTTTGGCCGGGGCCCGCACCGATGCGATCGCGCGCGCGGCGCACGTCAACAAGGCCCTGCTCTACTACTACTACAAAGACAAGGACACGCTTTACGGCGCGGTGCTGGATTATGTTTTTGGGGGTTTGACGCTAAAGCTGGGAGAAACTCTCTCCCGTGACCTGCCTCCACGGGAAAAACTGGTCGCCTACACCGGGGCGCATTTCGACTATATCGCGAATCATCCGCTCTTCCCGAGAATCGTGCAGGGGGAAATGATGCGGGCGGCGCGCGGCGGCGCTCCTCAGTTGATGCGCATCGTGAAGCAGTATTTCCGCCCGCTGATGGGCAAGCTCGCCGTGGTGATCCGTGATGGGCAAGCGGCGGGGGAATTTCGCCCGGTCAACCCCGAACACTTCATTCCTTCCATGATCGCCATTATTACGTTTCACTTTACCAACGCGCCTGTTTTCCGCATGGTTACTGGGCTCGATCCTTTCTCGGCGAATGTCGTGGCCGCGCGCCGGGCCGCAGTGCTGGATTTCATCGCCGCGGCGCTTCGTCCGTGCGCGCAGGAGTTGGAAGGAGCGAGGAAATGAACGCGCGGAACAAGTTTCTGATCGTGCTTGGGATCATCGTCGCGGTGGCGGCGATCTACTACCTGGCATCGACTCCCAGCTCCAAGGACCTGGTGCTGATCGGCACCGTGGATTCCAACCAGATCATCGTGAGCCCGCAGATGCAAGGCCGAATTTCGCAGTTGCTGGTGGACGAAGGCACGAAGGTTAAACAGGGAGACTTAATCGCGGTGCTCGATCCTTCCGAACTGGAAGCCCAGGCACGGGCGGCGGCTGCCATGATCGATAGCTTGCGTTCCCAGGTGTCTGCAACCCAGGCCACGAAGGAAGCCACGCAGGGTTCGACCACCAGCAACGTCGCCAACGCGCAGGCGCGGTTGCAGTCTGCACGCGCGCAACTGCTGCAGGCGGAGGCCACGCTGCAACGCACCGAGAGTGACAGCAATCGCATGATCGAACTGGCCAGGCAGGGAGTCGCTTCCGATCAGGACCGGGTGCAGGCGGAAAGCAATCTGAAAGCGCAGCAGGCAACGGTGCAGTCGTTGAAAGACCAGGTAACCGCGGCCCAGGCCGATCTCAATACCGCCCTGGCAAACACGCACCAGGCCCATGCCGCCGAGAGCACGGTGCAATCGACTCGCGCTCAGCTGGCCAACTCGGAGGCTCAGCTCAAGGAGGCCGAAGTCCGCCTCGGTTATACGAAAATCTATGCCCCGCTGACCGGCACAGTGTCCGTGCGGGCCGCGCGAGAAGGGGAAGTGCTGAACGCGGGCCAGCCGATTGTGACCCTGGTCGACCTGGGCGATACCTGGGTGCGGGCTGCGATTCCGGAGACCGATTCCGACCATATCGGCCTGGGCGACACGCTGCGGGTTCGACTGCCGGGCGGCACTGTGACCTCGGGAAAGGTCTTTTTCAAGGCTGCAGAGGCGGACTTTGCCACCCAGCGCGACGTGAGCCGGCGCAAGCGCGACATCCGGACGATTGTCCTCAAAATCCGGCTGGACAACCCCAAAGGCGCGTATGTGCCCGGCATGACGGCGGAAGTGCTGGTCTCCCCCGAGCAACTTAAGGCCTCGGGGGCGAACCAGAACACGTCCGCAGTACAAGAGCGGTAAGACTATGGTGGCTGATCTCAAAACGAACGGCTCCCGAACCACACCCTCTCCGTCCAACGCAGGGAGTGGCCCCGGTCCGGTCATCAATGCCATCGAGGTGGACCACATTGTAAAGAAATACGGCGACTTCACTGCCGTCGACGACGTTTCCTTCTTTGTGAAGGAAGAAGAAATCTTCGGCCTGCTGGGGCCCAATGGCGCGGGAAAATCGACGCTGATCCGCATGATGACTACGCTCATTCCGATCACTGCCGGATCCGCCCGGGTGGGGGGACACGACGTGCAGCGCGATCCCGATGGCGTGCGCCGGACGATCGGTGTAATTCCCCAGGCCCTTACCAGCGACCTCGATCTGACCATCGAGGAAAACCTCAACATCTATGCCAAGCTGTACGATGTCCCCGCAAAAAAGCGGAAGGCCACGATCGATGAACTGCTGGAACTGGTGGATTTGACCAAGTGGCGGGGGGCGCAGACCAAGACCTTGTCGGGCGGTATGCGGCGGCGGCTGGAGATCGCCCGTGGCCTGGTGCACAGTCCACGAATTTTCTTTCTGGATGAACCCACCACCGGGCTGGACCCGGTTTCGCGGGTCGCAGTCTGGGAAATGTTGACCAACATAAAATCGCAGCGACAGCTCACCATCCTGATTACGACTCACTACATGGATGAAGCCGACCGGTTGTGCGATCGAATTGCGATCGTCGATCACGGCAAGCTGGTGGCACTGGATACGCCGCCGGCGCTGAAAGACAGCGTTCCGGGTTCGAATGTGATCGAAGCGCAATTTGAAAATGCGCTGGCTGACTGGGAACAGCGCCTGCACGCGCTGAGCAGTGTCACCTCGGTGCAGCATGAGGGCGCCGGCATGTACCGGATCCTGACCGGCGATGGATCGCGGACTACGACCGAGCTGGTTGAAACCGCGGTGCAGGCCGGCGTGGTGGTGAAATCGCTTTCGGTGCAGAACACGACTCTGGACGACGTCTTTGTCCACTACACCGGCAGGCAGTTGCGGGATGAACTGGTGAAGGCCCACAGTTTTGTGATGCCGCCCAGACCGGGGATGCAGTCATGAATCGAATGATGGCAATTGTTGAGCGTGAAATGCGCAAGTTTTTCCGTTCCCCAGCGCTGATGTTCGTGTCGATGATTTTTCCGTTGGTCCAGCTCATTGTCCTGGGCAATGCGTTCGGGGGGAAGATTCGAGACGCCCGGCTGGGTTTGGTGGACCAGGATGGAGGAACCCAAGCCCTGAAGATCCGGGAGGCCTTCGACTCGGTGCGCGCCAACATGCGCACCTTCGAACCTGTCTATTACAGCGATCCGAAGCAAGCCATGGAAGACGTGCGCAATGGAAAACTGGAAGGGGCTGTGATCATTCCGCCGCAGTATTCCCGCCGGGTATACGAGCAGGACCAGCCGCAAATCGCCCTGGTGGTGGACAACAGCGACAATTTCATGAGCGCGGCGCTCGAAGAAGAGCTTACCCAGATGACCAGCGCGCTCAATAATCCCACCGTTGAGCCCCGCATTCTGCAGCAAACCGTGCTGCAGATCGTCGAGCTTTATCCCTATATCGAATACATGAAGTTTCTGCTGCCGGGGTCGATCACGCTCGCCATCTTCATGTCGGTAATGATCGGCGGCGGAATGCTCTACATCGACGACAAGGCGCGCGGGGTCCATGAAGGCTATCTGGTGACCCCCATCACCAAGACTGAACTGGTTCTGGGACTGAATGCATCCAGCGCAATCAAGGCGGTGATGGTGGGGACGGTCATCACGGTAGTGGGCTCGCTGCTGGCCGGCGTAGGCACGCTTTTCAGCCTGTCGACCGCGCTGGGCCTGTTGGCGATGATCGTGCTGACCGCCGTGGCATTGAATACCATGATGTTCTTACTGGTGGTGCGCGTTGACGATCCACTGGTGCCGCGCGCTATCTTTGGCATTCTAAATACGTTGCTGTTCTTTCCCAGCGGCGCGGTCTATCCCATCCAGGCATTCCCCTGGTGGTTGCGGGCCATCGCCAAGGTGGATCCGTTCACTTTTGCCGTGCACGGCTTCAAGTCGTTACTGCTGAAAGAAGCGGGACTATCTGCCATCGTGCCGGACATGATTTATCTGTCCGTGTTCGCGATCATTGCGCTAAGCGTGGCGACGCCGCTGTTCAAGCGAACGCTATAGCTGAAGCGGTCGAGAGTAACGGGAACCTTTGCCTTCGTCCCGCAATCTATTATTCTTAAGTAGCCATGACACTGATGGACGCCGAGGCCTACGATCCGGCCCGCGACCGCCGGCG
Organism: Terriglobales bacterium; assembly: GCA_035937515.1. Classification (GTDB taxonomy): domain Bacteria; phylum Acidobacteriota; class Terriglobia; order Terriglobales; family Acidobacteriaceae; genus JAIQFF01. The sequence continues at coordinate 46,825 of DASZHW010000175.1, forward strand.
CAAGATCAAGATTACAGGTGTTGCCGTCTTGATTCTGCTGCTCGCGGGGATCGGTTGGATGTATCGCAACTGGCCGGAAGAGCACGCCGTCGGCCGCTTTTTTGGGGCACTCCAACATAAGGATTTCGAAGCGGCCTACGGGATCTGGCAGCACGATCCAGACTGGAAACAGCGTCCCGAGAAGTATCCCAACTACCCCTTCAAGGACTTTTACCGGGACTGGGGACCGGGCGGCGAGTGGGGCGTTATCCAGTCTTTCAAGATTTATGCGTCCGGCGCTCCTCCCGGCGGAGGCAGTGGCGTGATTGTGGAAGTCGTGGTCAACGATCGCGCCGAACACGCCCGCGTGTGGGTGCAAAAATCAGACAAGACGCTTAGCTTTTCGCCCTACTGAGAACCGAGAACGAAACACTGACAACTGGTTTTCATCTTCTTCCGTTTCCGTCGTTTGCCCGGTTTGTTCCGCGTGGTGGGCGGACTAGGACGCTTTGAGCTGGTCCAAAGTCTTGACCAAAGATTCCGCATCGCTCACATTGAGGCATTTCTTGGAGCGGTCAATCTGACGCATCAGCCCGAATAGCACCCTTCCCGGACCGGCTTCCACAAACACGGAAACGCCTTTCGTGATGAGCAGTCGCATCGACTGATCCCATTTCACGGAGCCCGTGACCTGCCGGATCAGCGCGTCGCGGCTGCGATCGGCATCCTCGACCAGCACAGCATCAACGTTGCACACGACCGGAACCCCTGGCTCTTGAAAAGTGAGAGATCGCAGATCCGCTGCCAGCCGATCCTGTGCCGGCTTCATCAGGGTGCAGTGAAATGGGGCGCTGACCGGCAGCATGATCGCGCGTTTGGCGCCGCGGTCGCTGGCCAGCTTGGTGGCCCGCTCCACTGCCGCGGCGTTTCCCGAGATCACGATCTGCTCTGGCGAATTAAGATTGGCGGGTTCACAGACTTCTCCCTGAGCGGCGTCGGTGCAAATCGCTGCAACTTTTTCCGCATCCATCCCCAGGATTGCGGCCATGGCTCCCACTCCGACCGGAACCGCCTCCTGCATGTATTTTCCGCGGTTGCGAACGGTCTGCACGGCGTCGGCGAAGGTGAGAGTGCCGGCGGCGACGTGGGCCGAGTATTCCCCCAGGCTGTGGCCGGCGACGTAGCCGGCATTCACGCCTTTTTCCCGCAGCACCCGCCAGGCCGCCACCGAGGCGGTCAGGATGGCAGGCTGGGTGATCTCTGTCATGCGCAGTTTTTCTTCCGGACCCTCGAAGCAGAGTTGCGACAACTTGTAACCGAGCGCTGCATCGGCCTCGTCGAAGGTTTGCCGAGCAACGGGATATTGTTCCGCCAGTTCCTTGCCCATACCAACCGATTGTGATCCCTGGCCGGGGAAGAGGAATGCGATTTGAAGGTTGGTCATGTCTCAGGGATTCACGGTTACGGGAGGCCGTAAGCCTGCAAGTTCCTTCTCGATCTTATAGTTGATCTTGCGCTCGGCAAACTCGGCCGCCACGCGCAGCGCGTTCTTGATGGCGTTCATGTTCGACGAGCCATGGGTGATGAAGCACACGCCTTTGACGCCCAGCAAGGGCGCGCCGCCATATTCGGTGTGGTCGAGGCGCTTTTTGAAGTCGGCGAAAGCGCTGCGCGAGAGCAGATATCCCACCTGGCGCGTGATGGTGGCCTTCAAGGTTTCTTTGAGGGTGGCGCGCACCAGGTTGGCCACGCCTTCGGAGGTCTTGAGCGCTACGTTTCCGACGAAGCCATCCGCGACGATGACGTCCACTTTGCCGCTGTAGATGTCGCGGCCTTCCACGTTGCCAATAAAGTTCAGCGGCAATTGTTTAAGCAGCTGGAAGCTTTCCCGGGTCAGCTCATTGCCCTTGTTTTCTTCCTCTCCGATGGAGAGCAAGCCCACCCGCGGACGCCGGGTGCCGAACATGCTGCGAAAGTAAATCTCTCCCATGACCGCGAACTGTTCCAGGTTGTCGGGTTTGCAATCGACGTTGGCGCCCACATCGAGCAGGATTGCGACCGTGCCCACGGCGGTCGGAAAAACCGCAGCCAGCGCCGGACGGTCCACTCCCGGGATCCCTCCCAACACCATTTTTGCCGTAGCCATCGCCGCGCCGGTGTTGCCCGCGGTGACGAAACCCGCGGCTCGTCCTTCGCGCACCAGGCGCAAGCCCACGCGGATGGAAGAATCCCGCTTGGCGCGCACCGCCTGAATCGCCTTGTCTTCCATGGTGATGACTTCGCTGGCGTGGACTATCTCTACGGGAAGTCCCAGCGCGGCAGAATAGCGGGACAGTTCGGCCCGCAACTCGGGTTCGTTCCCCACCAATAGAGTGTGCACGCCGTGGTGACGCGCGGCCTGAATGGCACCTTCAATTTCAGGCTTCGGCGCCCGGTCCGACCCCATCGCGTCCAAGGCTATGACGCTTGGCATGGAAAATGGAGGCTAGCTGGCTTCCTTGACTTCCAGGACCTCGCGGCCCTTGTAGTGTCCGCACTTGGGACAGGCCCGGTGCGGCATCTTGCGTTCGTGACAATTGGGGCACTCAGAGAGCGAGTGGCTCTTGAGTGCGTCGTGGGCGCGCCGGGTGCTGGTGCGCGCTTTAGAATGTCGCCTTTTCGGATTTGCCATTGGATTCCTCTGCTGTTCCTTTTCGATGTTACGGGGTTCCGCTCAGCGGTCCAGCTTGCCGCGAATCTCTTTCAGCGCTGACCATCGCGGGTCCTCCAGCGGCGCCGCGCAATCGCAAGCTTCAACATTCAGGTTCTTGCCGCAATGCGGACAAAGACCCCGGCAGTCGTCGCGACAGATGGCCTTGAGGGGCAGGGCAAGAAAAACTTGCTCCCGCAAAACGTCTTCCAGCAGCAAACCCTCACCCTGATAATAGCTGACCTCGGCTTCGGCAGCGGTTACCGAAAGCTCTTCCCGTCCCGCATCCGCGCCCAGCGGCCGATAAAGCAAATCGAACTCGCGAGCTACATCTTGCGCTAAGGGCTCGAGGCAGCGGGCGCAAGTGAGTTCAACCCTGGTGGCAAGCTGGCCATTAAGGCGTATGTCTTTTAATATCTTATGCTTGCCGTGCTTCTCGGCGACCAGTTGGGCGCGCCCTGAGCTCTTCAGCGGGCCCAGTTGCCGCGTTTCTTCTCCCCAATCGAGTACCCCGGGGGCGATTTCTTCCTTGAAATCAATGGGATGAAGTTCTAATTCGTGGACTTCGATGAACATCAAGCACCTCCCGCGCCACCCCTTGCCGCGAAGCCCCGCGGAAGCACGCTCTGAACCATCTAGGAAGTAAGAATCAAGAATAAAGGCCGTGGAAAAGGGTGTCAAGGAAGGGGAACAGGGGTGGCAGCACGACCCGCATCAAGCCAGGCACCCTCTACAATTCCCTTAGCCATGAGCGAGAAGCCCGCGCCGATCCATTGGCAGCACCGTGTTGTGAGTTATTTCGAAGCTGCTCCAAACCTGGGCGCGGGATGCATTCTGCTGCTCGGTTTTCTGCTGCGTCTCTGGAAGGCTTCCGGCACGTTTCTGAATGGGGACGAGGCCATGCACTTTTTGGCCGCCAACAAGCCATCCCTGATGGAGGCATACCGGGCAAGTCTGAATCTGGCTCATCCACCACTGCTGATTCTGTTTCTGCACGTGTGGCGGAGGTTCGGGACCTCAGAACTGTTTCTTCGCCTGCCTTCGGTGATCGCGGGCACGATTTTCTGCTGGATATTTTTCCGTTGGGCGACCCGGCTGCTGGGCCCGGCGCCCGGATGGGTCGGCCTTCTTCTTGTGAGCTTTCTCCCACCCTTGATCGAGCTTTCCGCGGAAGTCCGCCAGTACCCGCTCCTGTTGTGCTTCCTGATTGCCGCAGCCTATGCGCTGGAGCTGGCCCTGGAGAGGAACTCCGGGGGCATGATGATTTCCTTCTTTGCTTTCCTTTATCTGGCGATGCTGACGCACTTCTCAGCCATGCTCTTCGCCGGCGCCGCGGGCGCCTATTCAGTCTGGCGATTGGTCAGCAATCGCAGTTCGCGCCGTGTAGTGGCAATTTGGATCGCCGGCCAGGTCTGCGTTGTGGGGCTCTTTCTCGTCCTGTACCAGACGCACATTTCGAGCCTGAGGGGCAGCCCTGCTGACTTGCACATGCAGGCACTGTTGTCCAAGTCCTATTTCCACTACGGGCACGATTACCTGCTGGCCTTCGTTTTTGCCAGAACCTTCGGGGTTTTTCAATACACCTTCGGGCAGCTGGCTGTGGGTGATGTGGTGGGAGTGCCCTTTCTTGCGGGCGTGGTTCTGCTTCTCCGCGGAAAATCGGCGGCGGAAGGACGTGGGCCGTCCTCGCGGCAACTGGGCCTGTTGATCGCGCTGCCCTTTGCGATCAACTGTGCGGCCGCAGTCGCGGACCTTTACCCCTATGGCGGCACGCGGCATTCGGCTTTTCTTCTGCCGTTCGCGATTGCAGGGTTCAGTCTGTCGGTGGTGAAGTTGAGCCGACAGAATCTTGCCACTGCTCTGGTGGTGGTTCTGACCACCATCGCCGTCTGCCAGCTGTTTGGCGCTCCCCATCGGCCCTACATGCGCCGCGAAGATCAGCGCCGGGTCAATATGACTCTGGCCATGGACGCGATCCGGCGCCAGGTTCCACCGGGGAGCATGATCGTCGTCGATTTTCAGAGCAGCTTTCTGCTCAGGTTTTATCTCTGCCCCGACGCGACTCCCTCAGGTTCCCCTGCGTCGGAGTGGCGAACCTACTCCTGCGGTGGCTACCGCATGATCTCGGCGAACCCGGAGGTCAACATTTTCTCTGCCGACACATTTTTACCCCGCTGGAGGGAGATCGTAACCACCTACAATGTTCCCCCTGGGCAAGACGTCTGGATCTTTCAAGCCGGATGGGATATCGAATTGGCACGCCAGTTACAGGAAAAATTTCCGGAGTTTCACAACCTGGAGCCCGACTCCTGTGGCCGGAATATTTCCTTGTTCAAACTGACGGCCCCGGAGGCCATGCCAGCGATATGAGAGTTTTAGCTCAGAATCGGCAATGTCCGAATGCGTTTCTTGGTGGCGGCATAAATCGCATTGCATAGTGCGGGGGCGAGCGGCGGGACCGGCGGTTCTCCCGCGCCGGTGGGAGCTTCTGTGCTCTCCACGAAATAGGCTTCCACCACCGGCGCTTCGTTCATCCGGATGGGTGGGTAGTCGTCAAAATTTCCCTGCACTACGCGGCCCTTGTCGATGGTGATCTGCGCCTGCAAAGCGTTGCCCAGCGCGAAAATCACGCCACCGTGAATCTGCTGTTCCAGGATGTTGGGATTCACCACCTGGCCGCAGTCAATCGCGCCTACTACTTTGTGAACCCGGGGCGCATTGTTTTCCATCGAGATCTCGACTACCTCGGCCATGTAGCTGCTGAAACAGGCGAAGCAGGCGAGGCCCTGATAGTGGCCCGGCGCCAGTGCCTTGCCCCAACCCGCCTTCTCCGCCGCGAGTTTCAAAACGCCGCGCATACGGGCAGTCTGCCAGCCGTTCAGGGTCTCGTCTTTCGCCAGCAGGCGAAGCCGCAACTCGAGCGGATCTTTTCCCCCCGCGCGCGCCAGTTCATCGAGGAATGACTCGCTGGCGAATCCGGCCTGCAACGCGTTCACCGACCGCATCCAGCCCAGAGGCACCGGAGTTTCGGTCATCACGTATTCGATGGCAGCGTTAGGGAAGGGGTAGACGAATGAAAATTCGTCCCTGACCTCGGAGTCGGTCCCGTTATCCAGCGGAAATCCCTTCTGAATATTGATGGCCGGCATGGCCACGCGGTGGGAAAACGAAACCGGCCAGCCCGAACCATCGAGCGCCGCGCTCAACCGGTGATAGCTCGCAGGACGATAGGTTGAGTTCCGCATGTCGTCTTCACGAGTCCACAGTACCTGCACCGGGCCATTGACAGCCTTCGACACCAGCGCCGCTTCCACCGCATAGTCGTGTTCGAGGCGGCGCCCGAATCCGCCGCCTATGTAAGTGATGTTGACCTTCACGTTGTCCGGATCGAGTCCGACGGCGGTGGCTACAGAATCTCGTACATCTTGCGGAACCTGCGTAGGCGACCATATTTCACAAGTGGTTCCGCGAAAGTGGGCCACGCTGTTTCCGGGTTCCATCGGCGCGTGGGCCATGAAGGGAAGCTGGTACTCGGCTTCCACGCGCCGTCCCGATGCCTTCGCAACATCGCCTGCCGAAAACAGACTCACAGACTTGCGGGAAAGCGACTGCTTGAGCCCGGCATAGATCGCCGCCGAATTCAAATCCCGGTTAGGGCCTTCGTCCCATGTAACTTTGAGCGCGCGGCGGCCACTGATCGCTCCCCACACGCTATCGGCAACGACGGCAACCGCCGAGTCGCTGATTTTTCCAATGTACCCTGCGCCTGAGATCTTTTTCGATTCCTGGTCATCGAAACTCGCGACCTTGCCTCCGATCACCGGGCAACGCGCCAGCACCGCATACTTCATGCCCGGCAGGCGGAAATCGATCCCGTAACCCGCGGTGCCCGTGACCTTGGTGGCAGTGTCCAGACGCGGAATCCGGTGGCCGACGATCTTGTAGTCTTTCGCATCCTTCTTCAGCGGTGGGTCGGTGGGGATCGGCAGGATTGCGGCTCTCGCGGCCAATTGACCGTACGTAAGACGCCGGTTCGAGGCGGAGTGAACCACCGTGCTGTTTTCCGCTTTGCACGCCGACCGCGGCACGCCCCACTCCAACGCGGCCGCGCTGATAAGCATCTCGCGCGCGGTAGCGCCGGCCTTGCGCATCGGATCCCATGTGGTCTTCACACTGGCGCTTCCGCCCGTGGACTGATCGCCATACAACGTGCTGGCGCCGGCCTGCTCGACGGTGATCTGCTTCCAGTCCGCTTCCAGTTCCTCGGCCAGAATCATGGGCAGGGAAGTGCTCACTCCCTGTCCCATCTCCGAGCGCGCCAGCACGATCGTAATTTTTCCGTCGGGAACTATCTTCAGATAGGCATTGGGAGCGAACATCTCACTGTTGCCAGCACCGTGATGCGGCAGGTAGAAGCCAATCACCAGGCCCGCACCGGCAGCGGCGCCGGCGGCCAGGAATTCGCGGCGGGAAAGCGGGCTCATCGTGCACCGCCCGGGCTGGCGGCCCGATGAATCGCCCGGCGAATGCGATCATAGGTTCCACAGCGACAGAGATTGCCGGACATGGCCTCCGTGATCTGATCGTCGGAAGGCTGCGGCGTTTTTGCCAGCAGGGCCGCGGCGGACATGATCTGCCCGACCTGGCAATATCCACATTGGGGAACGTCCTCCGCGATCCAGGCGTGCTGCAGGGGATGAAGACCGCTGGCCGGTGACAGGCCCTCGATGGTGGTGATGTTCTTCCCTGCGGCTTGCGCCACTGGGGTTGAACAGGAGCGTCTGGCCTCGCCGTCCAGGTGCACCGTACAGGCACCGCATAGTCCGGCCCCACAACCGAATTTCGTGCCGGTCAGCTGCAGAGTGTCGCGCAATACCCAAAGTAGCGGCGTGTCGGGCGAGACATCCACTTTCCGCTCACTGCCGTTAACCCGCAAAGTGATCTCTGGCATGAAGGCCCCGAGTAGTTTGGAATGAGGGAAAACATGGTAGCGGAAACGAAAGAAAAGGGGAATGCAGGGGGTTCCAGGAACTACCAGATGGTTTTCAGTATCGGGGACTTGCGAATGTTCTCGTCTCGCGTGATCAGCGCCAGGCCTTCCGCCCGCGCGGTGGCTCCGATCATTCGAAGAGAAAGCCCCGCGGTCGCTGCTACACTGATTGCCCTATGCTCTCCGGACACGCCACCGCTGCCGGCACCGCTCGCTATCGGGACCGCTTCCCCAGGCTGCGCGAGGCAAACCATTTCCGACAGGCTGAGGCGGTGCCGGGAGTGAGCCAGCTCTGGCTATCCTCAATCGGGCTGGGGACCTATCTCGGCGAGCCTAATTCAGCGGCTGACCAGGGTTACATGGACGCCATCGCAGCCGGGCTCCGTTCCGGCATCAACGTGCTGGACACCGCCATCAACTACCGCCATCAGCGCTCGGAACGCAATATCGGCGAGGTGCTCCGGCATCTGATCGATTCCGGCGAACTGCATCGTGACGAGGTCCTGGTCTGCACCAAGGCAGGCTATCTTTCCTTTGACGGGGAGGTCCCTCCCGACCCGCGTGCGTACTTCCAGCGCGAGTACGTTGAACCCGGCATTCTCGATCCGAACGAAGTGGCCGGCGGGATGCACTGCATGACCGCTGCTTACCTGGAGAATCAGATCGAACGCTCGCGGCGCAACCTGGGACTGGAAACCATCGACCTCTTCTATCTTCACAATCCCGAGTCGCAGTTGGGAGAGGTTCCGCGTGAGATTTTTCGCCAGCGTCTCAAGGCTTCCTTTGTCGCCCTCGAAGCGCAGGTGCAGTCCGGCAAGGTGGCGTACTACGGAGTGGCCACCTGGGGCGCTTTCCGTGTGCCGGAGAGTTCCCGGGACCACATGGACCTCTATGAGCTGGCGAAAATTGCGCAGGAAGCCGTGGGAGAGCACCACCACTTCCGCTTCATCCAGCTGCCTTTCAATCTGGCGATGCCGGAAGCGTATGGCCTGATCAACCAGAGAATCGAGCGGGAGAAGATGTCGATTCTTGCCGCAGCCGCCCGCCTGGGGATCGCGGTGATGGGCAGCGCAGCGCTTTACCAGGCACGACTCACGCAAGGGCTGCCCGGTCTGGTCGGCCGCATTCTGGGGATGAACAATGATGCGGAAAACGCGATTCAGTTTTCTCGCTCCGCGCCTGGCCTGACGACCTCGCTAATCGGAATGGGACGCAAGGAACACGTGCTGGCCAATCTGCAACCAGCCTTTGTAAAACCGACTCCTGCCCAGGAATGGAAAAAGCTGTTCACCAGAAAAGAAGAATGATGCGGATCCTCGGGATGTCTTGAGACGCCGAGGTCTGGTGTCCGAGGTCGGAGGCCGGGGGCCGCTACTTTAATTCTTTCAGCTTCTGGGTTGCGAGCTGAGCCGCCTCGGTAGCGGGATTTTCCTTCTGAATCTGCTCGTAGATGCGCTTGGCTTCGGCCGGCTGCTGGTTGGATTGATACGCGTCTGCAAGTTGCAACTGCGCCGCCACCTTGCCCACGCTGCGGGTGGGCTTGGCGATCAGTTGGTTGTAGATCTCGATGGCTTGCTTGATGCGATTGGTGTCGCTATAAACCGCGGCCAGGCCGAGCTTGGCCAGGGATGAGAGATCGTCGTTGCGCGAGGAAGCCACTTCCTTCAAGTCGCGCTCCGCGGCGGCGTTGTCGCCCAGCCGCGAGGATGTGATCCCCAGGAAATAGCGCGCGAATTCACTGGTCCGCGTATGCGGATACTTGTCCACGATGGTTTGGAACTGCTTGTGGGCTTCGGTGGCACGATCCTTAGCGGAGGCAAAGCTTGGGAAATCGGGCTCCGGCGGAGCTCCCTCGGACCGCAATGGGGTGTCCATGGTGCGAACCGCCTGGCTCAACACTTCGCTGGCCTTCATGTCCTGCTGGTTCAGGTAGTACCAGCCGCCGAGAGCAACAGCCAGCACGACCGCCGCCGCTAGGCTTCCGATGATGAGCTTGGATTTATGCTCGACCGACCAGTGGACGGTGGCCTCCGCGGCCCCGATTGTGGCGCGGCTGAATCTGTCTTGTTTCAGTTGATGACGAGTTTCTGCGCGCACGAACTTCCCTTCTGTGAGATCAGTGCTGTGGAGTGGCCGTTCTTGAGTCTAACACGATGCTAAAAAAACCGGCCTGACCCGGAAGCGCGCAACTGGCCTGCAGAAAAGCGAAAGCCGCCGGATGCCGGCGGCCCACGCACGCAAGAACGCTGCCACTAATGCGAGGTCTCTTCCAGGATTCCCTGCTCCAGCTTCTCCTGGCATTCGATGCAATGCCGCGTCCAGGGCACCGCCTCCAGGCGCTTGGCGTTGATCTCCTTGCCGCAGGCGATGCATTCTCCGAAGCTGCCAGTGCGGAGCCGCTCCAAGGCGCCCTCCACCATCTGCAGCAGTTGCCGGTCATTGTTGCTCTGGTGGAAGAGAAACTCCTTGGTGTAAGAGCTCGCGGCACGATCCGCGATGTCCTGGGCCGAGTCTTCGTCCACGGTCCGTCCGTCCTGCTCGGTGCGGGTGACCATGCGGCGCAGTTCCACCTGCCGTGATTCCAGCCTCTTCTTGAAGTAATCCAGTTTCTTTTTATCCATGATAATAACTTCGCGGCCCTTGGGCCGCGTCCTTAATGCATCAGTACTGATGAGTCAAACGAAAATGATAAGCGCTCAAATTGAGATGCGTCAACTGGCCCAAAGGATTCCACGGGCGGCCTCGGGTTGTGTAACGCCGTTGGTCCCAGGCAAGCCCTGAATTGTCCTGCGCTGAACTTCGGTGCAAGTGCCCTCTGCACTACCCCCGAGTATTCGTCCCCTACCTTGTGTATCTTGCCGCGCGGTCACCTTATTCAACAGACGCCCCTTTGCCTATCGTTGATGCCTATGATCGCTCGGAGGATCGCCAAGATCCAGCCTGGACTGCCTCGATAAGCCATCATTACGACCGTACAATTCATGATCGAGGATGTGCGCCATGTAGAATCTGTGAACCCAGGGCTCATCAGCGCATCGCCTTGGTACGTAGTACCTAAGGACATACATCGGAGAGATTTTTCGCAACTGGTGTTCTTGGTTAAATTCGGAGATCGCTAACCGTTCCCCGTTGAATTCTGCGAAGGTG
>DASZHW010000176.1:0-1706 GCA_035937515.1 Terriglobales bacterium
GAATGCGAAACTATCTTCACTACCCTGATGGGCGAGGACGTCGAAGCGCGGCGGAAGTTCATCGAAGACAACGCGCTGGATGTGAAGAATTTGGATATCTAGGCATACCCGGCCACGGATCTGCGCGATTCGCACGGATCAGAATCAATTCACAGGGCGGCGTCAACGCCGCCTTTTAGTTTTTCCCGCAAGGCTGATCTGATTTCACGTTCTCCCTTCGTCTCCGGTCTGGGAACAAAATTGCTGCCGCACGGCTCTAATCTCAAATAGCAGGAGGGTCACCATGCAAATCGTCTGGGGATCGTTTTGGCGAAGAAGCCGAAAGTGGGTCAAGGCGGGATGGTTGATCATGGCGGGTGTTGTCGCCCTCTACATCGGCGCTATTGAGCCGCAGCAGAATGCAAGAGAAATCAGTTCGCAGCGCGCGACCGGGTTGGATGCTGTGGCCTGGGAGCCGATTTCGCTGTGGCGACAGGCAAGGCTGGTGCCTCACCGCGAAGGGCGGTCGGTCGCGGGTGTTCCTGGCGGGCTTCGTGGGGATGAAATTGGCGTTGTCAGACAGGCAGCCATGATGGCCTACATTTCTCCTCCGCAAAGCGCCCTCGCCGATCGCAAGATGGTGCGCACGAGTTCCATTGATCTCGTTGTGAAAAACCCCGCGGCTGTCGCCGAGAAGGTTCAGCAACTCGCAGAACACATGGGTGGATTCCTGGTGAGCTCTCAGATAAGTGGTGGCCAAGACGCGGTTGGTGCGTCGCTCACTCTCCGTGTCCCGGCAACGCGGTTTGAGGAAGCGCGGTCGGAGATTCGGAAACTCGGTCTTCGAGTAGAGAGCGACCGCATGGAGGCTCAAGATGTGACGAAGGACTATGTGGACAAGGAAGCACGTTTGCGCAATTTGCGAGCGCAGGAAGAGCAGTACCTGGCAATCCTGAAAAGGGCCTCGACCGTGAAAGACACACTTGAGGTCAGCGACAAGCTGAATGGAGTTCGTGGCGAAATCGAGCAGCAGCAGGCCGAATTCGATGCGCTGTCCAAGCAAGTGGAAACCGTGGCCATCACGGTCTCGCTGCGGGCCGAGGAGGAAGCGCAAGTGTTCGGGTTGCACTGGCGTCCGCTGTATCAGCTCAAACTCGCGGCGCGGCAGGGACTGGACAGCGTTGGCGACTACGCCGCGTCGATGGCATCATTCCTGTTCTATCTGCCGACGGTTCTGCTGTGGCTCGGGACGATCCTGATCGGAGCGGCCGCCGGCTGGCGAATTCTGCGCTGGGGAGCGCGCGTGTTGTTTGCCTTTCCAAAGGCGGCTGCCGGCTAAGTCAGGGGCAGGAGTGGAAACTCCTCTAGGTATGCGGCCGACATCAAAACGCAGGAGTCCTTCGACTCCATATGCCCATTCGTGCACGAACGGGCATACTCCGCTCAGGATGACAGTGGGTTGAGGATGACGGCAGGAGAATTACGTCCCCCCGCATACTCGACCTCCGGGATAGACGCGGTCGAACACCACCCACAGTAGTCCGATAAGCACAAACAGGAGCACGCTGCCTTCGGGGCCGACCGGGCCTCCGGTCAACCAGAGTGGGCCGCGTAAAGAAGAACTCAACAAGTGGCCGGGGACCGTCCCTCCACTATCGGGAACGGAATAAAGGTAACTCTCCGCCCAGTCCCAGGACGCATGAAATCCAATGGCAAACCACAGATTG
>DASZHW010000177.1:0-12271 GCA_035937515.1 Terriglobales bacterium
GCCTGGGCGAGCCGCAGAGGAAGTCGAGCAGCAGGTCACGATTCCGGTCGAAATCCAGATGAACGGTATTCCGCACCTCCAGCACATACGATCAGCGTCGCTGGCTGGACTCTCTGTGGTGAATCTTATTTTCGACGACAATTCCGACAATGATTGGGACCGACAGAAGGTTTTGGAGCGCCTTGCGCAAGTCACGCTGCCGCCGGGCGTCGCCGGAGGAGTCGGCCCGGATTTCAGTCCGATTGGCTCGGTGTATTGGTACACCCTCAAAAGCACGAATCCCGCATATGACTTGATGGACCTGAAGGCGCTGCAGGACTGGGTCATCAGCAAGTACATCCGGTCGGTGCCGGATGTGGTGGACGACTCATCTTTCGGCGGCGTAACTCGGGAATATCAGGTTCGCGTCGACCCGGAGAAGCTGATCTCTTACGGTCTGAGTCTGGCCCAGATTGAGCAGCAACTGACCAACAGCAATGCGAACGTAGGCGGGAGTTTCATCGAACAAGGTTCGCAACAGATCAACGTGCGCGGTGTAGGTCTGGTCACCGATATCCGTGACATCGAGAAGACCGTGATCAAAGCGCAGAACGGCACGCCACTGCGGATAAAAGACATTGCCGTGGTTTCGCAGGGACCGAAGATCCGATTGGGCCAGATCGGCAGAGCATACCACCGTGCAGACGGAGTAGTTGAGGACGATAACGATGTAGTCGAAGGAATTGTGTTTCTCCGCAAAGGCGCGGACACGGCGACCATGCTGGAAGCCCTGCACGCCATGGTCAACAAGCTGAACGATCACATCCTGCCTCCCGGTGTGAAGATCGTCCCTTATCTCGATCGTGACGATCTGGTGCACTACACCACCCACACCGTCCTGCACAACCTCGCAGAAGGCATGATCCTGGTCGTCATTATCCTCTTCCTCTTTCTGGGCAACGTTCGCGGCGCGATCATCGTTTCCCTGACCATCCCGTTCGCGCTGCTCTTTGCCTCGATCTGTTTGGACCTGCGGCATATCTCGGCCAATCTGCTCTCTCTGGGCGCATTGGACTTTGGCATGGTGGTCGATGGCGCAGTCGTGATGGTCGAAAATATCGTCCGCCACTTGAATCGCCCCGAGGAAGCTCCGCTCACGCTGGTGGACCGGATCCGCAAGGCTGCCCATGAAGTGCAACGACCTGTTTTTTATGCCATCGCCATCATTGTTACGGCATATCTCCCGATCTTCACCCTGCAACGGGTCGAAGGAAAGTTATTCAAACCGATGGCATGGACCGTTGCCTTCGCCTTGCTCGGCGCCCTGATCTTCTCGATGGTGATTGCGCCGGCACTGGCGAGCTTGCTGTTTAAAGGCGACGCAAGGCAGTGGCAGAACCCGGTAATGACATTCCTGGTAAAGCACTACAGAAACATCGTGCGCCTGGCGATTCGCAACCGCTGGGTCACAGTTGGCGGAGCAGTTGTGGCTCTTCTGCTTTCGGCGTTTCTTGCCTTCAGCGGCGTGATCGGGTCGGAATTTCTTCCACACCTAGATGAAGGCGCGATCTGGGTCCGGGGGACGCTGGCTCCCAGCACCGGCCCGACCGAGAGCGCTCGAGTTGCGGAGAGGGCTCGTGAAGTCCTGGCCTCGTTTCCTGAGGTCCCCCAGGTGGTCAATCAAATCGGGCGCCCGGACGACGGCACAGATACGACCGGCTTCTTCGATACGGAATTCTTCGTCGATCTTTTGCCCAAGGAAAAGTGGCGTCCGGTTTTCCACCAGGACAAGGAACGGCTGATCGCGGCCATGGACCGCCAGTTGGAAAAGATTCCTGGAGTGCTCTGGGGCTTCTCGCAACCGATTTCCGACAATCTGGAAGAAGCGGTCAGCGGCGTAAAAGGGGCGCTGGCGGTAAAAGTCTATGGTGACGATCTTAAGACGCTGGAAGCCAAGGCGGATGAGATCGTCGCCGCCATGCGATCCATTGCGGGGGTGGAAGACCTCGGCGTCTTCCGGATCATCGGCCAGCCCAACCTCAACTTCACCGTCGACCGTGATCAGGCCTCGCGGTACGGAATCAATGTTTCCGACGTGCAGGACGCGATTCAGACCGCCGTTGGCGGAAACGCCCTCAGCCAGGTGCTGATCGGAGAACAGCGATACGATCTTGTCCTCCGCTACCTGCCAGCGTATCGAGACACGAAAGAGGCGATCGAAAAGATTCGGCTGCTGGCGCCGTCAGGCGAGCGGGTCTCACTGGCCCAGCTAACGAAGGTAAAAGTGCTGGATGGTGGGTCGGAGATCTACCGCGAAGAGAACTCGCGCTACGTGGCCGTCAAGTTCAGCGTGCGGGGAAGAGACCTGGGCAGCACCGTGGAGGAGGCAATCGCGAAGGTCAATGCCGCGGTCAAGCTTCCGACCGGCTACACCCTCGATTGGGCAGGCGAATATGAGAGCGCAAAACGTTCTCAGCGACGGCTGTTGGTCGTGTTGCCGCTGACGATCCTGCTCATCTACATCATCCTGTACACCATGTTCAAGTCTACGAAATGGGGTCTGCTCATCCTAAGCAACATCGCCATGGCTCCCATTGGCGGACTGCTCGCCCTCCTGGTCACCGGTACAAACTTCAGCGTGTCATCAGGAGTTGGGTTTCTAGCGCTCTTTGGTGTATCGGTGCAAATCGGAGTGATTATGGTGGAATACATCAACCAACTTCGAGCCCGCGGATATGACATTGTGGAAGCAGCCGTGGAAGGCGCCGTTCTCCGCCTTCGTCCGATCGTTATGACCATGCTGGTCGCAACCCTGGGACTGTTGCCGGCGGCAACTTCCCACGGCATTGGGTCGGATTCGCAGCGTCCTTTTGCCATCGTCATCGTTGGCGGCCTCATTGCGGACTTGATGATCAGCATCATTCTGCTGCCGACCTTGTACACCTGGTTCGCAAGCAGCGATGACCGCCTGCCCGCGGCTGACCCTAACGAGGCTGTATAAATGATCTCCTTTACCGTGGCGCTATCTGAAAATGCGCTGGAAGGATTCTGACAAATGACGAAAGCGGAAGTCTGCTCCCGAATTCGAGAAATCGCCATCATTCCGGCTATTCGGGTCTCGTCTGGCGACGATGCACACTTTGCGGCAGAGGCGGTCATGCGCGGCGGGATCCCGATCGTGGAAATCACGATGACGGTGCCCGGAGCTCTGGAATTGATCTCCCACCTGGTTCGCTCGGATCCAAAGATCATTGTTGGCGCAGGCACCGTGCTCGATACCGACACGGCGCATTTGTGCATCGATGCAGGCGTGGGTTTTGTCACAGCTCCGTCACTGAATCCTGCGATCATCGAATTCGCGGCCAAGCGGAAAGTCGCAGTTCTGCCGGGCGCATTAACGCCCACTGAAGTGGTCACCGCGTGGAGCGCGGGCGCTGATTTCGTCAAGGTGTATCCCTGCGGTCCGGTCGGTGGGGACAGGTACATCAGGGCGCTGCACACATCCTTGCCGCAGGTCCCATTGATCGCCGCGGGAGGGGTAAATCAGGAGACTGCGGCCAGCTTTATTTTGTCCGGCGCAACCGCAATCGGAGTTGGCACGGAATTGATTCCCACCGAGGCGATTCAAAGAAGGCAATCGCAGCGCATTCACGAATTGGCCCGCCGGTTCGCAAAGCTTGTGAAAGATGCGCGGGAACAGATCGAAGCCTGGAAACGCACCCAGGTCGTGAAGGAATTCACAGGCGCCGAGAAGTGTGAGGAGAAGCTATGAGACGACAGAACCCGTTGATCCTGTCGCCAGGCCGCTCGTGCAAGCGACGCTGATTCAGCATCAAAGTAATCGTTTTACCAATGTGACCGACAATTCCAACGTGTCTCATGTCTAGAGAATGGGCCTCTTGAAGCGCCGCGTCCCCGACGCGACGCCGCGATGCACGACATAACCCGCCACTGGGGAAGTGCTGGCGACCCAGGATTGTGAAGTGCCGACCAAGCGGTAAGCGCTGGCTGACTTGCCGTGTGGCAATACCTTAGACTAAGTGCTGGTCCAAAGGGTGGATCAAGGAGAGAAGCCGTCATGCGAGTCATGGCAATATCCCAAAAGGAATGCAGTGAACTATTGCAACGGGTATCGATTGGAAGACTGGCATGTTCGTTGCGCGATCAACCGTATGTAGTGCCGGTTGCCTTTTCGTATGAACCCGATTGCCTCTACATCTTTTCGACGCTCGGTAAAAAGATTGAGTGGATGCGGCAAAATCCCAAAGTGTGTCTGCAGGCTGACGAAATAGGGCATCGGTCGAACTGGGTCAGTGTAATCGTGACGGGAACGTACCTGGAACTGCATGAGCGGCAATACCCTGCGCAGCGTGAACATGCGATGGAACAACTCGCGCAGTATTCTGAATGGTGGAAAACGCCACTGGCGGAAAGGCGCGAAAAAACCAGCGACCTGGCGATTGAATCTGTGTTCTTCCGCATCGACATTGGGTCGATGAGCGGCCTCCGTGCCATCCCTGAAGCCAAGTAACAAAATGTGAAAGGGGCAAGGTTCGTGATCACGCGTCAGCCCATCAATCGTCAACCCAGGGTTCACACGCAACTCGGCCGGGCCGCAGTCCAGACTTTTGCCGCCAATGATCGCATCAACCAGATTCTTATCGAACATCTTGACCGTGCCGCCTGGACAGCGAAACCGCCCGGCAAGGCCCGCACCATTGCGGCGATCTTCACCCACATGCACAATGTCCGCTGCAAGTGGGTCAGGCTGACAGCTCCGCATTTGAAGATTCCAACCCAGCTCAACCGCGCGCACTGCACTCCGCAGCAGGCCCGCGCGGGATTGGCTGAGAGCGCCGCTCGCTGCTCGGAGATGCTCGCGGAAGCGCTCGGCGCCGGTGCGGGCCGCATCGAGAAGTTTCGCAGAGACGGCTGGGCCCGGCCTTGGCCGGTTGGCCTGGAAATGGTGTGCTACATGCTTTCTCACGAAGCCCACCATCGCGGGCAGGTGTGTATGCTCGCGAATCAGCTCGGATTTCCGTTGCCGAAAGAGGTAGCGTACGGGATCTGGAATTGGGAAAAGCTGTGGAAAGAGTGCGGGTCGCCTGGCGGCCCCGGCTAGTGAGAGATCAGATTACTAGTCACCGCTGGTTGTGATCCGCCCGCCGGCCTCACAGGAAATTGGGTCGTGGTTGCTTCGTGCCCGGAGAATCGCTCCGGCAACGTTCCTGGATCGGCGCCGAATCCTCCGATATAATTGATGTCACACTTCAATGATTCCTGGCCGCATGGAGCAAGAGAAGAAAGATCAGGAAAGTAGCTCCCGCAATCGCGCCCTGAAGCCTCGAAACTCCGAACCGAACCCGGGGCAAGGCTATGATTGGCGCCGAGCGAAGCAGCAACCAGCCAAACAACGCGCCGACACCGATGGCGAGTAAAGTGCTGAAAGAGGCCGGGGCAAACAAGGCACTGGTCGTCGCCATCAGGCCAACGCCATACGCAGGCGGTCTGGGGCGAGAGACTTTTGCATGGCCAGAATTGCCTGGGCAACGACAGCCACAGCGACTAATTGCAGGCCATGCACGACACCCGCGCCAGACTTGCCCGTGAGAAACCTATGGCCAAAGGCGAAGGCCAGCATAAGTAACGCCGAGGGGGTCGTGAATCCGACCCATGCGGCGAGGCCACCGGCCCACCGTGCGCGGAGAAGACCCAAGGCAAAAGCGACCTGGCTGCTTGCCGGGCCGGGCATCGACTGAGCTAGCGCTAAAAGTTCCACAAAAGTTTCTTCCGCGCACCACTTGCGGCGTTCCACGAATTCGCTGCGAAAGTAACCCAGATGTGCGATGGGTCCACCGAAGGACGTGCAGCCAAGACGCAGGAATGCGATTAGCACTTCTCCGGCAGTGCCCGCCGCTGCGTCGGCAGGCGGACTCGCTTTATCGATCATGATCTTTTTGCGCTGCTCTTCGCTGGTCCAGAGATTGCTGGTCCAGAGAAAACCTCCCAGCCCCGAAAAGCATGATGGCGATCAGACCAAGAAGCATGCAGAAGTCGGTACGTGCTTCGTGCATGGCAGACCAGAATCCCTGTTTCAGCAACATGGGAATCTTGGTTGTGGCGATCGCCACAACGATGTCGATCAGCAGGGGTATCGCAGCCAGGGATGTGAAGAGACCCACGATCAACAACACGCCGAACACGATCTCTACGACACCGACAAAAGGAGCCGTGTATTGCGGAAATGGAATACCGATTTTGACGAAGCGGCCAGCGCCGCGCGCCTGCGAGAAGAGAAATTTCTGGATTCCCTCTGACAAGAACACCCAGCCCACAAGAATGCGGACCAGCAGGATTCCCCATGAGGCCCGGTCCGACGCTCTGAGTTCATTTAGCAACGTGCATCTCCATGATGAAAGAACAGCGGATCAGGTGTACTGGAACAGAGCCATGAATCCGAAATCCATGTGCAGTTGCTGGTGACAGTGAAACAGCGTAAGCCCCGGATTATCCGCGACAAAGTCAACTTCCACCTCCTGATAGCCTCCCACCATCACCACGTCCTTCATCACGCCGGAAGTTTGCCGGCCGGCGACTTTCGTGAGTTCGAAACTGTGGCGATGAAGGTGGATGGGATGGATGTCGTCGCTCGCATTACGCATCCGCAGCCGGTACCGCCGGCCTTCCCTGATCTGAAACATGGGTTGCATATGATCTTCTGAAAAGGCGACATCGTTAATGGTCCATCGATTGAAGCCTTCCTGCGCGGCATTTTGCTTGGCGAGAGTCATCTCGAAAGTCTGATCTGGCTCTGGGATCGTCATGCCTGAATTTCCGAACCCCGCATAGTTCCAGCGGAACGGTGTTGGAGCGACCCACTGCGGCTTACCCTTCTGGCCTGCATATTCGACCACGATACCCATCCCGTGACGGCGGTCGTCGTCCGCCAGATCACCCATGGTCCAAACGCCAGGATGGTTCATCTCAACGGTAGCGGAGACCCGCTCAGCGGTGCCCAGCCACAGCCCGGGTGTGCGCGTCGGCCTGGGAATTGGATTGCCGTCCAACGCGATGACTGTGAAGGTGTGTCCGGGCAGCGCCAGGCTGCGTATCTCCGTCGCACTCCCGTTCAGGACGTGGAACAGAACCCGCTCGCCTTGTTTCACCCGAATGGGTTCACCGTGGCCCAGCATTCGGCCGTTGATTGTGAAAGAGCCGTAACCGACCTCGTAACCATGAGGCATGCCCCGTACGAGAGAGGCTTTCATGGCACGCTCTCCGCTATCTGTCAGGTTTTTTACCGTCGTTGCCGGCGACAGAAAATCCTGAGCCATGTCACCACCACGACTATATGTGGGTTCGAACTCTTTCAAAGTCAGGAATACTTCACGATCGTATTTGCCCGGATTGTTCTTCGGCTCGATGTATACGGGACCGACAAGGCCGCTGTACTGACCGGCGCTGAGGTCGGCTTTCGCGCGTACATGGGTGTGGTAAAAGCGACAACCGGAGGGCCTTGGAACAAACGAAATGCGGCGGCTTCCGTGGGGAGCAATGAAGGGGGTGCCTTCTTCTGCCGCTCCGTCCACATCGGTAGAGACAAACTGGCCGTGCCAATGCAACTGCTCCGGCCTGTCGGTTTGGTTGTGAATGTCTATGACCACTTGCTGGCCCTCTTTGAAGCGGAGGAGCGGACCGGGAAACTGCCCGTTGTAGGTCGTCACCGAGATGATCCGGTTCGGGGCAAGCTCGATGGGTTTTACGGCTATCGTAAGTTCGTAGTCCGGTTGGCTGGTGCTCGGGGAGGGGGCCTCTTTTGGATCCACCGTTGGTTGTTGGCCAAAGCCATTAACGGAAGGGAACAAAAAACTTCCTGCCATAACACCCGTCGCTTGCAGGAAGCCTCTGCGCGAGAAGAGAGAACGCGACATTGGTCCCTCGAACAGTCGACTAGGCTGACCGCACTTCCACGTGAGTATATAGAAGAGTCACCACGGTCCTTACCGGACTTTTTCTCCGGGGGTAGGCCCCAGGTGTGATTTTGGCCGAAGGATTTCCCCTGGGCCCGCCGCTAGGCGTCCAGAGACAAGCGGCTTAGACCGAAGCACGAGCCCGCAGTGGTGGTTTAAAATCCGTGCCACCCGGGACGCCGACAGGCACTCGTCGGAAACCGCGATGCTCGCGTGTCACGGATGAGGAGAACTTCGAGATGGGTGAAATCACCATGGTGGCGGAACTCAATCGGCGGTTTGGAATTACGGGCACGGCCAGAGTGTGCGAAGGCTACGGTGCGATGCCGCGGGTACAGATAACTTCTTCTTTGGCTGAGGGCGAGATGTATCTGCACGGTGCGCAAGTGACCTCCTGGAAACCCGCGGGGGCTGAAGAAGTGCTCTTTCTCAGCTCGAAATCCCGCTGGGAGGAGGGCCAAGCCATACGAGGGGGAATCCCGATCTGCTTCCCCTGGTTTCGGGCCAAGGTAGGCGATCCTCAGGCTCCAGCCCATGGATTCGTGCGCACAAAAGCGTGGCAGCTCGAGTCCATTGTCGAGAACCGAAGCGGAGTTGCGGTCAGCATGTTCACCGAGAGCGATGATCGCACCCAACGCTGGTGGCCCAGAAACTTCCGCCTGGTTCATCGCGTTACGTTTGGTTCCGAGTTCAGTCTGGAGCTTATATGTACCAATACGGGGACTACACCTTTGCGTTTCGAAGAAGCTCTTCACACCTACAACCGGGTGGCTGACGTTCCGAACGCGTGCGTGCGAGGCCTGGATTCGGTCCATTTTCTGGACAACACCGACTCCAACAAAGAAAAGACGCAGCGCGGCGACGTAGCCATCGTTTCACAAACCGACAATGCCTACTTCAATACGCAGAGCGCGGTGGATCTGCTGGACCCGGGCATGGGCCGCCGCATTCGTCTTCAGAAAACGAATTCATTCAATACGGTGGTGTGGAATCCGTGGCGCGAGGCAGCCAAGGGAATGCGGGACCTTGGGGATGGCGAGTGGTCACAGTTTTTCTGCGTTGAAGCCAGCAATATCCTGGAGAACGCGATCACCCTGGCGCCCGGACAGGAACACAAAATGATTGCCGTTCTTGGCGTGGCCCGGCTTTAGCTCGGAGCTGGCGAGCAAGCCGATCCTCAGCCGAAGCCCCATGAATTACGTGAATCCGGGTTTCTCGAACCGGGCAGGTTGGAAGTTTGACTGCTCATATAAGATACACGGTGCGGAAACGGGGCCAGGGAGTTGAGGCGTCTTCAGGAGAGAGGTTATGAGCGAAGCACTCCCAGTGGTTTATGTAGCGCGGCACGGCAACACGGCATGGACGGTCACAGGCCAACATACCGGCCTTACTGACTTGCCTCTGACCGAAAATGGTGAGCTCAACGCGCGGCGGCTTGGAGAACGCCTGAAAGGCTTGAAATTTGCCAAGGTGTTTACCAGCCCCTTGCAGCGCGCGTCCCGAACCTGCGAACTAGCCGGGTTTGGGGCCGCGGCCGAAGTCGATCGGGACCTGGTGGAATGGGACTACGGCCAATATGAAGGACTGACCTCGGTCCAGATCCATGCCAAGCGCTCCGACTGGCAATTGTTCCGGGACGGCTGTCCGGGAGGAGAATCGCCTGCGCAAATAAGCCAGCGGGCGGACCGTGTGGTCGAGCGTCTACGCGCGGTTTCGGGAGACGTGCTGCTGTTTTCCAGCGGCCACTTGATTCGTGTGCTGACCGCCCGCTGGCTGGCACTCGATCCTAAAACCGGAGGCTCGCATTTTCTGCTGAGCCCGGCGAGCCTGAGCGCGCTCAGTTATGAGCACAATCTCTCCCGTCCCGTGATCCGGCTTTGGAACGACGATCATCACGTGTCCACGTGAGTCGACTCCGTTGCCGGAAAGAGTTGGGGCTCTCGCTCTTCGACAGCACCGACTTCAGTCTGACACTTGAAGGGGGAACCATGCCCTCCCCTGGATAAACAAGCCGCAGCCAGCAAGCCTGAACAATGCGCCGAGTGTCTAGGAGGTTTGCCTCCGCAAGCCGCATCCAGGGTGGGTGGTCAGGTGAAAAATAGCAATCGAGAGACCTTGAATCCGCCCACGTCATCGAGTCTGTGGCGCCCGCTCGGGAAACCGCTCTTCCGAAATCTGCTGGTTGCAGATGTGGTGTCTGACATCGGCACTTTCATGCAGAGCGTTGGGGCTGCGTGGTTGATGGTGTCACTTGGCGCCGGGCCCATGTATGTGGCTCTCACCCAAACCGCTTCGTCACTTCCGTATTTTCTTCTGGCGCTGCCCGCAGGATCCGCCGGCGATATCGTTGACCGCCGCAGACTGATTCTCTACACCGAGGGGTGGATGGTCGGCGTCGCAGTGGTGCTCGCCGCGTTGACCATCGGCGGCCTCATCACACCCTGGTTGCTGCTCGGCTTGACGTTCGCGCTTTCGGCTGGAGATGCCTTTGAAACCCCAACGTGGCGGGCGGTTCTTCCGGAACTAGTGGGCAAAGAGGACCTGGCGGCGGCCTCCGCGCTCAACGGAATCGAATTCAACCTGGCACGGGCAGTGGGGCCCGCGTTGGCTGGATTGGTGATTTCGGCGGCCGGCATTGCCACGGCCTTTGTGGTGAACGTAGTGTCCTTCCTGGGAGTCATCTGGGTCATTGCGCGCTGGAAAAGGCCGGTTCGGAAGCGCACCGCGCCGGCCGAAACTCTGACCGGGGCAACGGTGGCGGCGATCCGGTACATCCGCAATTCGCCGGCGATACGCGCCCTGATGCTTCGTACCGGCGCAGGCATGTTCTTCGCCAGCGCGCTGTTTGCCCTGTTGCCCACGGTGGCCCAGGGCGTCAGCAAGAGCGCCATAGGTTACGGGCTCCTGCTGGGATGTTTTGGGGCCGGCGCGGTCCTCGGGGCTCTGGTAATGCAGCCGCTTCGCGCCCGCTGGTCGACGGAAGTTGTGGTTTCAGTTGGAGTCACAGTCCTGGGAGTGGCGGTCGTGGCCACGGGCGTTCTACACAGACTGAGCACCCTGGGTCCCGTGATCCTGATCGGGGGCGCGGCTTGGATCCTGTTCATTTCTATTGTCAATGCGCTGATCCAGAATCTTGCGCCCGACTGGGTGCGGGCCCGTGTCCTCGCAGTATTCATACTGGTTTCTCAGGGAGGCATGGCGTTCGGCAGCGCAGCCTGGGGTGCAGTCGCCCAAAGAGCGGGCGTCCGGACCGCGCTCCTTTCGGCGGGTCTGGGCGCGATCGGGACAACGGTGCTTGCGCTATTTGCCAAGCTTCCTGAAGCGACCCTGGATCTAAGCCCGTGGAACCACTGGCGCATGCCGGTGGTGGTCAAAGAGGCCGGACTCGAGCTTGACGGAGGTCCGGTATTGGTGACGGTCGAATACATTGTGATCCTGGAACGGCGAGCGAATTTTGTGGAAGCGATCCATGAGTATGAACGCATACGGCGCCGCGATGGCGCTACGCGGTGGGGAATTTTTCATGACCTGGAAGCCGGAGATCGCTATCTCGAGATATTCCTGGTGAATTCGTGGGCGGAACATCAGCGCCAGCATGAGCGTCTGACACAAGCGGATCGCGAGCTGGAACAACGCCTGCGCGGCTATGTGGTCAGCGAGCCAGCGGTGCGTCACTTGATCTTCGCTCAGTCATAGGAATGATAGAGCCGTTCCGATCTCTGGTCAGCCCGTGTAGGGTTCTGCTCCGAGTTCCCATCACAACTGATTGGCCGGGCACGTGGTTTCGTCGGGCGCATACGCTGGTGGTAAACTGCGCCTATGGCCGCCAAAAAGAAAACGAAGAAACTGAAACAGGTGAAGTCGAAGAGAACCGCCGGACGCAAAAAGACCGCGAAAAAGAAGTCAACGGTCAAGACGGGAAAGTCCAGGAAGGCGCCGGCGAAGAAGAAGACCGCCAGGAAAAGGGCAGCGGTGAAAACGAAATCCCGCGGCCGCAAGGCGACCGGCGCGAAGACGGTTCGCGAACTGAGGAAACGGCCTCGACGGAGAAGCCAGATTGTGAACACCGTGGCATTCCCGCGTGAGGGCCGAGGAGCGGATTCCGCCGGCCAGGCGGGAGATCTGCAGGGATTGTCAAACGTAGAAGGTGCCGACTCCGAGAGTGTCGATGAGTTGCTCGAGGAGGGAAACGCGTTTGAGGCTGACGTGGTGACGGGCGTGGAAGATGCTGGGAACGCCGAAGAGAGGGAAGTCCACACCCATGAAGTGCCCGAGGATGACGTTCCCGAGGAGTATCTGGAGAAAGAGTAAGGCAAATTCCA
>DASZHW010000178.1:0-31680 GCA_035937515.1 Terriglobales bacterium
TTGGTCGGGGCGCGCGGATTTGAACCGCGGACCCCCTGCGCCCAAGGCAGGTGCGCTACCAGGCTGCGCTACGCCCCGACTCCGAAAAACCTAAGCTGCATTTTGAATCTGACTGAAGTCTAAGGCAGGTGCCCAGCGCACGCAAGGCTTGGCCCGTGGCTACGGTTTTCCCTGTGCGCAATTTCCTGCACATGCTCCAGATGCTGCCATGCCATGTCCCGTGTTTGGTGCAGTTAGCTTGGAACGGAGTTTGCAGTGAAGGGTTTGGGGATGTCGCCATGTACCGGGAAACCATAAGGCCGTTGATCACGTCACTTGTACTCTTGCTGGCAGGCACCTTGTCGGCTCAAACCATCAATGCGCCTAGCGCGACTCTGAACCTGTCACCTGCGCCTAAACCCTCGGAGCAGGTATTCAGCAAGAAGATATTTTGGACAGAGGTAGGCGCGTATACTCTTTCCAACGTTCTGGACGGATATACGACCGTGGCCCACCCCGCGGGCTATCAGGAAGCCGGATTTCCCCAGGGAAGCGCATACCTGCTGGGCAAGGATCCGGCGGCGGCTCGCTACGCGGTCACCATGGGCCTCATGGAAGCGGCCACCTCGTTCGCGGCGTACCGGCTCGAACATAGCCGGAACCGGTTCGCGAGGATCCTCGGCCACAGCCTGATGGCGCAGGGGATTTACGCGCACACCGAGGGATACATCGCTAACGTTGTGCTGGTGAACAGAAATTCGAGCGTGCCGCAGGCCAAGCTTGGGTCCACGACTGCGAACCGACGGTTCTAGCCTGTCGCTGTGGAAATGCGCGCAATCAATAAGACCTATCATTGCGTCTGACCCTGCAGCCGAGGTCCTTCCGGGTCTTTCTCAGCTGCGATTCTGTGCCGCAGCATCCCTGCGCGTCACTTGGCCCGGTACCCTACGCCCCGTGCCCCGTCCCTCTGGGCAGCGTATAATTTGGCTGACCCATGCCAACCGCGCGCTACGCCCTGGTGGCTTATGTTAGGAATTCTGTCGGCGAGTTTGTCGAACGCCTGCGGCGGCAGTTGCATCCCGAACTGCCTCATCTCGCCGCCCATCTGACCGTGCTTCCGCCTCGTGTCCTGCAGGGTAGCGAAATGGCGGCCCGCGAAACTCTGGAAGAGATATGCAGCCAGGTGGAGCCCTTTATCGTCACCCTGGGCGACGTGGAAACCTTCTGCCCTCTGACCCCCACCGTCTTTATCCGCGTGGCCCACGCTGCTTACCGCATGCGGGAGCTTCATGACCGGCTCAATACCAAGGCGCTGGCGGCCCAGGAAGAGTGGCCCTACATGCCCCATCTGACCATCGTAAAGATGGGTACCGAGCCCCATGCCCAGCAGGCCTTCGCAGTCGCCTGCCGGCGCTGGACCCAGTTCAAGGGAAGCCGCGACATTCAACTGAGCGAGCTGACCTTCGTGCGCGAGGAAGAACCGAACCGCTGGGTGGACCTGGCCGGAGTTCCGTTGGGCCGCCAACTTGTTTCCCCCCGTGAATAGTGGCGGGGGATTTCGGATTTGGGCTCAAATTTGCTTCCTGCCTTCCACGTTAAAGGGCCAAAGAACAGTCCAAGACAATCAACGGCAACCTCGGACCATTGTCGGAAGGACATGACCTTCCCGTCTATTGCCAACCCCTGGCCCCGGGCGTACATAAGAAGCTGGGTTGCTGAGCAAATGCCGCTACCCATGCGGGTTTGGGGACACTCTCGGCCGGGGGGAATATGCAAACAGGGGTGTACGGGTCTGGCTATTTGGGCACACTCGTTTCGGCCTGCCTGGCGGACTTCGGTACTCCGGTAACCTGCTGCCATCCCGATAGTTCGCGCATGGTCGAGATGGCTCAGGGCAACATTCCCTTCTTCGAAAAAAACCTCACGGAAGTAATCAAGCGTAATGTGCGCTCCGGACGTCTGGCGTATTCCACCGACATGGAGTCCTTCGCCCGCAAAGCGCAGGTGATTTTCCTGGCCGAAGATACGCCGCAACACCTGGCCGACCTGGCCATCCGCATTGCCCGCCTTGCGCCGAAGCCACCCATTCTTTCGATCGTGACCCCGGTCGGGGTGGGAACTGCTACCAGCGTGGAGAAGCGGTTGAAGGAAACCGGGTTGAAGGCAACCATCGTTTCGGAGCCGGTGTTTCTTACCCCGGGATGCGCCGTCGAAGACTTCAACTGGCCCGATCGGATCATCCTCGGAACGTCGTCCAACGATGCGGTGCTGGCTCTGAAGCAGATTCTCCACCCTCTGGTGATGCGCGGCGTGCCCGTCATCGTGACCAATCACGAGACCGCGGAACTGGTGCGCGAATCAGCTACCGCCTTTGTCGCCACCAAGATTTCTTTCATCAATGAACTCTCCAGCCTGTGCGAGCGAGTCAACGCCGACGCGGTCAGTCTCTCGCTCGCGCTTGGACTCGACAAAAAAATCGCTCCCCGCTGCCTGCAGCCCGGCGCCGGCATGGGCGGCCTGTTTGCCGAGTCGGACATGGACTCGCTGGCGAACCTGGCGCGCGAAAAAGGAGTCTCGCTCAAAGTGCTGACCGCTGCGCGGGAGGTGAATCACAGTCTGGCCGATCGCGTGGTGGACAAGATCTCGACCCTGGTGAAGTCGGTGCAGAACAAGGACGTGGGCATCCTCGGCCTGGCTTTCAAACCCAATACCAATTCGGTCGCCGGCTCCTCTTCCCTGCATCTGGCCCAGACTCTGATCGCCAAAGGCGCGCGGGTTCGCGCTTATGATCCTGTCGCCATCCCGGATGCGCGGATTGAACTGAACGGCACCGTCCACTACTGCGAAACGCCCTACGCCGCCGCCGAGGGTTCGGACGCGCTGGTCGTGGGCACGGGCTGGCCTGAATTTCGCGGCCTCGATTTCGACCGCATCAAGCAACTGCTCAAGCGGCCGGTGATTGTCGATACTAAAAACCTTCTTGACTCCACCCGCCTGCGCGCCATGGGATTCGAGTATGTCGGTGTAGGCCGTTCCTGAGCTCCACCAGTTGCTATAATCAATAGCCTGCGGTGGGAGTAGCTCAATCGGTAGAGCACCGGACTGTGGCTCCGGACGTTGCGGGTTCAATTCCCGTCTCCCACCCCAATGTTTTCAAGCCCTTGCCCGGATTGTTCGTACACCCCTGGATCTACAAATTGTTTCCATCTCAATACTAGACATTTCCGTCCCGCGCGTCCGCCAATCCTTCCCCGACCCTCCCCGTTCTCCTGAATCGGCGCGCTATACTGCCACACCTACACGGTGCAAGGAGCGCCTTGATGAACCCCAAGTTTCCGCTGGCGGCGGAGTTGATCGCAGAGTTCCTCGGAACCTTTGTGCTGATCCTGTTAGGCGACGGTGTGGTCGCCATGGTCGTGCTGTTTCCCTCGCAGACCCCAGGCACGTTGATTCATGGCGGTTATACCAACATCACGCTGGGATGGGGACTGGCTGTAACCATGGGCATTTATGTCGCGGGAAAGATTTCGGGAGCGCATTTAAACCCGGCGGTGACTTTATCCCTGGCCTTGTTTCGCGGATTTCCCTGGCGCAAGGTCGTGCCCTACTCGCTGGCGCAGATTGCCGGAGCCTTCGTGGCGGCGGCTCTGGTGTATCGGAACTACCTTCCCGCCTTTCATCAGGTGGATCCGCAGATGGAGAAGACGGCCGGAGTTTTCACGACGTTCCCCGCTTTCCCATCGGTCTTGCAGGCAGGGTTTCTGGACCAGGTGATCGGCACCGCTCTGTTGCTGCTGTGCATCTTCGCCATCACCGACGAATTCAACATCCCGCCCGGCGCTAACCTGGCCCCCTTGATGGTCGGGCTGGTAGTTGTGGCGATTGGCATGAGCTTCGGCGGTATGCACGGGTACGCCATCAATCCGGCGCGGGATTTCGGGCCGCGCCTGTTTACGGCCGTGGCCGGGTTTCGTAATAACGGCCTGACCGACGGAGGTCATATCTGGTGGGTACCGGTCGTGGCGCCGCTAGTAGGGGGAATTGTGGGAGCAGCGGTTTATGACTTTGGCATTCGACGATTCCTGCGGAGTTAGGGCCTTCGACACCCGTTTACGAGCCCGGTTCTAGTAACTCGGACGGAAAGTGTAGCCCAACGAAACGCCGAATCGTGTGGCCAGAGGTGAACTGAACTCGGTGTTGTTGCGGATCAGGTAGACATGAGCCTCGGGCCGGACGAAGAAATTGCCGTGAAAGTAATAGCGGAGGCCGCCGCCGAAGTGGCCCATGAAGTGATTGCTGCTGACAAAGTCGGTGCAACCGAGAAAGCCGCAGGTGAAGACGGGTTGATAAAAACGCAGACTCTCCCAGCCGATGCCGCCCATCAGTTCGGCGGCGGCATGTTTGCCCAGCATAGGAGCATAAATCCCATTGAAGTCATAAAACAGGGGACGGTAAGGCTGGAAACCGGCATAGATATTCTGGCTCGCCCGCCAGGCCAGTTCGCCACTTACTCCCAACCGGCCCTTCAAGAGGAGGTCGGCGCTGAATACCGGATAGGCTCCTCCGGTCAGGGACACGGCCTGGTGATTTCCCGAGGCGCTTGACGCCGAAGGCGCGGTAAGCGTGCCCACACCAAAGGCTACATCGAACGCCTGGGCAGACAGACTGGACGGCAGAAGGAACGGCACCGCCAGAACCACTACAAGACTGAGCTTTCGCAAATCACCCTCCGAAGAGACGAATCCGCTATTTCCTTTAGATGCAACAACGCGGACTGGCGAAAGGCAAATTTTTGTCAAGCCGTCCCTGCACCCCGCGCATACACAAGCATATGGTTTGCATCTATAATGCGGCACCGGTAATCAAGATTACCTGTCTCCGGTATGTTCCGCCCCCAGCTGGATATGCAAGAACCGAATCCGAGAAGCCCGTCGCAACCACTGAGTCCGGGCTCAGCAGCAACGACAATCCTGTGCCTGTTTGCCCTGCTTTCAGGAACCGTACTGGCACAAACCGCATACCCGGCAGCATCCTCGGAGTCGACTTCGAACGGTACCCACCTTCTGGTATCTCCACCGGGGCAGAACCCCTTCAGCGGCAGTGTGGCCCAGGGAAAAGTGACTTCGGAAGTCCTGCCCCTTTCCTTTCAGGACGCCATTGACCTCGGTCTGAAAAACAACCTGGGAGTGCTGCTGCAGAGCTACAACACGATTTCGGCTCGCGGAGAAAAATGGAAAGAACTGAGCGCGCTTCTTCCCAACCTGACCGCCGGAGTGAGCGTGAATGCGGTGCAGGATAACCTGGCCGCCCGCGGGCTTCGTTTCCCCGGATTTCCAACCGTTGTCGGGCCTTACGGATTCACGGATGCGCGGGTGTACCTTAAACAGTCCATCCTCGACCTGAAGGCCTTGAACCGGACTCGCGCAGCGCAGGAAGAAGAGCGGGCCGCGCAGTACAGTTACAAAGATGCCCGCGATGTAGTCGTGCTGGCGACCGGCAATGGCTATCTCGAGGCGCTGGCAGGTGCGGCCCGGGTAGAGACGGCGGAAGCCCAGCTTAGAAATGCGCAGGCGCTGTATGACAAGGCGGTGGACCAGCAGAACGCTGGCTTGAGCCCGGCGATCGACACGTTGCGCGCCAAGGTCGAACTGCAAAGCCGGCAACAGCAGCTGATTCTGTCGCGGAATGACTATGCCAAGCAGAAGCTGGCGCTGGTGCGTGTGATCGGGCTGCCCACGGGCCAGGAAATCACACTGACGGACAAGGCGCCCTACGATCCGCTGACCTCCCTCGGACTTGAGGAAAGCCTGCAGCGGGCGTATGCTTCGCGCTCCGATTACCTGGCGGCGGCCCAGCAGGTCCGGGCGGCTGAGCGCTATCGCAAAGGAGCGTCTGCGGAATACTTTCCCACCATCGACCTGAATGCCGATTACGGCGACCTGGGAATCAATCCCGGAAACTCGCACGGAACATTTTCGGTTTCCGGGCGGCTGAACATTCCGATCTTCGAGGGTGGGAAAGTACACGCCGATGTTCTGCAGGCCGAAGCCACGCTGCGTCAGACCCGCGCCCAGCTCGAGAACTTGCGCGGTCAGATTGAATATGAGGTTCGCACCGCGCTGCTGGATCTGGCAGCCGCCGATGAGCAGGTACAGGTGGCGCGGAGTTCGGTGGAGCTAGGGGAACAAACTCTTACTCAGGCGCACGACCGATTTGCCGCCGGGGTGACGGACAACCTGGAAGTGGTGCAGGCGCAGGAAAGCGTGGCCGCAGCCCATGAAAGTTATATCTCCAGCCTTTACGCCCACAACCTGGCAAAAGTCGAACTGGCACGCGCGATCGGATATGCCGAACAGGGCGTAAAGCTATATTTGAAGAGCAAGTGATATGGAACCAGGCACAGAGACCACGCTGAGGCCCCCAGCAGAAGTCGAGGCCCGGGAACATGCCCCCTTACCGGCTTCGGAGAAGGACCTCCGGTGGAAGCAAGCCTCCCGCAATCCGCGCTTCCGCCTGGGACTGATCGTCGGCGGGATCGTGCTGCTGGTGGCGGGCTTTTTTCTTTGGCGCTACCTGAACAGCTACGAGTCCACGGACGACGCTCAGATTGACGGGCATCTCAACTCGGTCAGCGCGCGCGTATCCGGCCACGTGCTGAAAATCCTGATCAACGACAATCAGTACGTCGAAGCCGGGACACCGCTGGTGGAGAGCGATCCCCGGGACTACCAGGTAGCCGTGAACCGGGCGAAAGCGGCCTATCAGGACGCGCTGGCGACGGCGGAATCGGTACAGGTCAATGTTCCCATCACTTCGGTGAACACGGGCAGCCAGTTGAGCGGGGCCCAGGCCGACGTGGAGGGCGCAAGGGCGGGAATCGACGTCGCCCGCCAGCAACTTCAAGCCGCCCGGGCACAACTGGAGCAGGCCATCGCCAACGACATCAAGGCGCAAAATGACGTGGGGCGATACAAGCAACTGGTGGACAAACAGGAAATTTCTCATCAGCAGTACGATCAGGCGGTGGCGGCTGCGCGCTCCAGCGCCGCCGGTGTGGCCGCGGGTCGAGCTACGGTGGCGGCGGCAGAGCAGCAAGTGGCCCAGGCTCTGGCCAAGCGAGAACAAACCGAAGCCAGCCTGCGCTCTGCGGGAACCGGACCGCAGCAATTGGCATCGGCCCAGTCGCGCGCCCAATCGGCCCAGGCCCAGGCCCAGCTCAAAAAAGCGGAACTGGAACAGGCTACGCTCAACCTGCAATACACAAGGATTGTGGCTCCGGTATCCGGGGTCGTGACCAATCGCACCGTCGAAGTCGGTCAGAACGTGCAGGTGGGGCAAGAACTGATGAAAGTCGTC
Organism: Terriglobales bacterium; assembly: GCA_035937515.1. Lineage (GTDB taxonomy): Bacteria > Acidobacteriota > Terriglobia > Terriglobales > Acidobacteriaceae > JAIQFF01. The sequence goes on from DASZHW010000178.1 coordinate 7,336, forward strand.
AACCTGGATGACATATGGGTGACCGCAAACTTCAAGGAAACCCAACTCCGCCAGATGCAACCGGGTCAGCGAGTGACGATATCGGTGGATGCGACTGGAAAAAAATATCAGGGACACGTGGAAAGCATCTCCGGGGCAAGCGGGGCGGTCTTCAGCCTGCTTCCTCCCGAAAATGCGACCGGCAACTACGTAAAAGTAGTGCAGCGGGTGCCGGCGAAGATCATCTTTGACCCGGGCGAGACCAAGGAGCATGTTCTGCGGCCGGGAATGTCGGTCGAGCCCAAGGTCTGGGTGCGATGAGCTCGGCTGCGCTGACTGCGGGCGCAGCTCCCCTGGAGCGTCCGGCAGTCAATCCCTGGATTATCGCGCTGGCGGTTACGCTGGCCACGTTCATGGAGGTGCTGGACACCAGCATCGCCAACGTGGCGCTGCAACACATCGCCGGCGGGCTCTCCGCCGGAGTGGACGAAAGCACCTGGGTGCTGACGTCGTACCTGGTGTCCAACGCGATTGTCCTCCCCTTGAGTGGCTGGCTCTCCTCCATTGTTGGGCGCAAGCGCTTTTACATGGGCTGCGTCGCCCTGTTTACCGTAAGCTCGTTTCTCTGTGGACTGGCGCCCAACCTGGGCATGCTGATTTTCTTCCGGGTTCTCCAGGGCGCCGGCGGAGGCGGACTGCAGCCCAGCGAGCAAGCCATCCTCGCCGACACGTTTCCTCCCGCCAAGCGGGGTATGGCGTTTGCCGTCTATGGAATTGCAGTGGTCACTGCGCCCGCGCTGGGTCCGACGCTGGGGGGCTGGATTACCGACAACTACACCTGGCGCTGGATTTTCTTTATCAACATTCCGGTGGGCATTCTCTCCCTGTTGCTGACCTCCCGCCTGATCACCGATCCACCCCACCTGAAGCGCCGCAAGCTGTCCGAGACCAGGATTGATTACATCGGACTGGGCATGATCGCGTTGGGCCTGGGAACCCTGCAGGTAGTGCTGGATAAGGGGCAGCGCGATGACTGGTTCGAGTCCCATTTCATCCTGGTTCTTTCCGTCATCTGCGTCGCCTCCCTGCTGTTTGCTATCTGGTGGGAATGGCGCAACAAGGACCCGATCGTGGACCTCCATCTGTTCCGGGAGCGCACCTTTGCGGCTTCGGCCATGCTGATGTTTATGCTCGGATTCGCCCTGTTGGGCAGCACCCTTTTGCTTCCCCTGTTCACCCAGACCCTGTTAGGCTACACGGCGCAGGAAGCCGGCATGGCCCTGACCCCGGGCGGGTTGCTGATTATGGCGATCCTGCCTTTCGTGGGTTTCCTGCTCTCCAGGTATGACGCGCGGAAGCTCATCACTTTTGGTCTGGTCGTGCTCTCCCTGGCGCTGTTCCACATGACCAACTTCGATCTGAACATCAGTTTCCGCACCGTGGTTGTGGCCCGGATGCTGCAGGCGGCCGGCCTCGCATTCCTGTTTGTCCCCATCAACACCTCAGCTTATGCCTTCCTGCCACGCGACAAAAACAACGCCGCTTCCGGCCTGATGAATCTGGCGCGCAACATCGGGGGAAGCGTGGGCATCTCGGTCGTGACCACCATGCTGGACCGCCGGACGCAGTTCCATCAGGCGCGTCTGTCGGGAAATCTCTCAGCTGCCAATCCTGCGTTCCAGCAAACCCTGCGGGGCATGACCAACGCGTTGATGGCCAGAGGGTTCTCCCCCGCGGATGCAGCCCACAAAGCCTATGGCCTGATTCAAGCCACACTGTACCGTCAGGCCAATATGCTGGCCTACATTGACAATTTCTGGTTTCTGGGAGTAGCTATTCTAATCATGGTGCCGCTTGTGTTTCTGATGAAGAAACCACCGGTAGGCCGAGCCCTGGCGGCACACTAGAGGAGATCATGTTCCGGATCATTGCGCTTGAGCGTGAGTTTGGCAGTGGTGGTGGCGAGATTGCGAAAAAACTCGCGCAGCGGCTGGGCTGGTGCCTTTGGGACCACGCCCTAACCGACGAAATCGCCAAGCTGGCCCAGGTGGATCCGTCCGCCGTGGCCCGCTGCGATGAACACGTGGACAGCACCTTCCATCGTCTGGCCAAGGTATTTTGGCGGGGCAGCTATGAACGCAGCATGCCTCTGGGGGCCGCGGAGCCTTTCGACACCGACCGGTTTGTGGCCATTGGGCAACAAGTGATGGAAAAGGCCGCGCAGGCCGGCAACTGTGTCATCGTCGGGCGGGGCGGGGCTTACTTCCTGCGTGAGCGAGGAGACGTTTTCAGCGTCTTTCTGTACGCGCCGCGCACCGAAAAATTGCGCCGTTTATCGGCGGCCGGAACCCGCCGCGAGGAAGCCGAAGAGTTGGTGGATACTGTGGACCGCGACCGCATCGAATTCGTGAAGCACTATTTCAATGCCGACTGGCCCACGCGCTGTCTGTATCACATGATGATCAACACTGCGGTGGGCGATGAACCTGTCATCTCGGCCGTGCTCGAGACCATGCGTCTGCTGGAAAACACACCTGTGGCCGCCTGCCCTTAAATCCCGCCTGCACCGGTAACTCTTTGGTAATACAGGGTTGCACCTTTTTCGTTGCACTTTAACATTGCTGAAATATCTTCGCAGTAGGATTGCGAGTGAAAGCAATTGGAGGCTTCCGCGATGGGGGCAGCCCGGATTCCAGATCATGCTCTTCCGCTGCAGGTGGCGGCAGTGTGCTACCGGCGGCGAGGCCATGCAGTTGAGTTCCTGCTGGTGAACACCAACGGCGGGAGCAAGTGGACTTTTCCCAAGGGAGATCCTGAATTATCTCTCTCTCACAGCCAGGCCGCCGAGCGCGAGGCGTGGGAGGAGGCTGGGGCCAGGGGTACCATCCAGTCGCGGCATTTCCACCTCTACATCCATTCCAAAGGCGTGTTCTGGAAGTCTCCCGGAGTGCAGGAGTTTGTGGTCAAAGCCTTCCTGCTGGAAGTTGCGCAAGCCCACGAACCGCAAGAGGTTAAGCGCAATCCCTCCTGGTTCGGTCCGGACGAGGCCAAGAAGATCCTGGCGAAGGGCCGGGAAGTGAAATACGCGCGCGAACTGCAGGCCGTGGTGGACCGGGCGATGGAGCAGATAGAAATGGCCCAGGCCGCGGAAGCGCGGTAACTGGGCCCTGCACATCGTTCGCCGGCACAAACGCTTGGCTTCCTGCGGTTACTTTGCAGCGGGCATATTCTTCTGCAACTCGTCGAGAGCCGCCAGGACTTCCTGGCTGTGCTTGTTGGGTTCCACGCTCGTGTAAGTGCGTTCGATCTTGCCCTGCGGATCAATAATGAACGTGTTGCGGGCGGCAATCTCCATCCCGCTATAGTTCATGGTCGAGCCATATTCCTTCACCACTTTGTGCTCGGTGTCCGCCAGCAGCTTGAAGGTCAAGCCCTGCTTCGAGCAAAACTCTTTGTGAGAGTCCGTGGTGTCTACACTGACGCCCAGGACTACGGCATTGCGCTGCGCATATTGAGGCTGGTCACGCTGGAAGTTGTGCGCCTCAATGGTGCAGCCGGGCGTTCCGTCCTTGGGGTAGAAGTACAACACCACCCACTTTCCACGAAAATCCTGCAGGTTCACTTGCGTTCCATCTTCCGAAGGAAGAGAAAAAGTTGGGGCAGCCGTTCCGACCGCCGGCATCGAAGCCGCCAAAGCAAGAAACGATCCTGCCAAGACCAAAACAACAAGGACCACCATCGCCAGCCGCATGAAAGCCTCCCACAGTGATTAAAATTCTATGCCGCCCATTTTATCAAGGTTTCCGCGGCCACTACTTGGGCGGCGGCTTGATCCCTGCCTCGTTCAGAGCGGACTGGATCGCCTTCCACACCTGTGCGTCAGGCTTGTTGACATCGACCGCCACGATCCTGGCCTTGGGGAAGTAGAACGAAATCGCATCCATCTCGCGATGGTAGTCTTTGATGCGCTGCTCCACGATCTGCGGGCGATCGCTTTGCCGTCCCGTCTTCTTGGCTCGTTCCCGGATCACGTCGTCGGGCAATTCCAGTTGGAACGCAATCGGACTGAGCTTCAGGTCAGGAACCATCTTGGCCAGGTCCTCGGCTTGCACCAGGGTGGCGGGATAGCCGTCAAGGGTGACGCCGTGACTGAGATCGGAAGTCTTCAGCCGCTCCCGCACATAGCGGCTCATCGCGGGGTCATAGCGCATTTCGGGCAGCGATATCCCTTCACCGCGCAGCCGGTCGAGTTCTGCCGCGTTGTCCCGGATCAGGTCTTCGATCGAGATGTTTGGAATGTTGTAGGTCTGGGTGATCGACTCGGCGAGGGCAGTCTTCCCGCTGAGTGGCGGCCCGATCAGGATGATGAGGGGTGGCAGGGTGGAGAGCTGCGAAGAGCTGGGCTGCGCAGGGCCGGCCTGCGCCGGCGGACTCGCCGTCTGCGCATGCAGAGCGAGGCACAGCAGTAGGGACAAACCGGCAAGAACGCTTTTTAGCATGATGCGTTTCCGGAAGATCAGGGTTTCCAGCCCGATAGTATGCCACGGTTGGCGATCAAACCGGGAAGAGCGTCAGGCTGCAAGTCCAGGCGGCGCTGCCCACCTTCTGCAAATCACCTCTCTCGTGAGACGATTGAATCAGTCCCATGATTCAGCTCTCTTCCGCCGGAAAGCGCTATGGCCACAAGCTCCTCTTCGAAGGAGCCGACTGGATGATCACGCCCCGCGACCGGGTGGGCCTGGTCGGCGCCAACGGGACGGGAAAATCCACCCTGCTTAAAATCCTGGCCGATCTCGAAAGCCTCGATTATGGCTCGATCAGCCGGGCCAAGGGCATCAGCGCCGGGTACCTTCCCCAGGATGGGCTCGCGCTCTCCGGGCGCACCGTGTTTGCCGAGTGCATGTCGGTCTTCGCCAGATTGCAGGCCATGGAGCAGGAAATGCAAGAGCTGACCGGGCAGATGTCCGAACTCGACCATGCCTCGCCGGAGTACGCCGAGGTCGCGGAGCGCTACCAGCGCATCGAACACGAATTTACTACCCGCGACGGATATGCCATCGAGGCGCAGGTGGGCACAGTTTTGTCGGGTTTGGGCTTTCGAAAGGAAGACTGGACCCGGCAGACCGAGGAATTTTCCGGTGGCTGGCAGATGCGCATCGCGCTGGTGAAACTGCTGCTGCAGCAGCCCAACCTGTTGCTGCTGGACGAACCTACCAATCATCTTGATCTCGAGGCGCGCAATTGGCTGGAAGACTATCTGGGGAACTATCCCTATGCTTTTGTGCTGATCTCGCACGACCGCTACTTTCTGGATGTGACCATCAGCAAGATTGTCGAAATCTGGAACAAGCGAATCCACCTTTACAGCGGCAACTACGAAAAGTATCTGGGCGCGAAGACGCAGCGGCTGGAGCAGCTCGAAGCCGCCTATCGCAACCAGCGGGAGCGCATCGAGCAGTTGGAAGTCTTCATCAACCGTTTCCGCTATCAGGCGACCAAGGCCAAGCAGGTGCAGAGCCGCATCAAGGAATTGGAAAGGATGGATCGCATCGAGCTGCCCGAGGAAGAAAAAACCATTCATTTCTCATTTCCCCAGCCCAAGCCGGGAGGAAGGATCGTGGCGGAGTTCGCCGGGGTAGCGAAATCCTACGGCGAGAAGGAAGTGTTTCGCGATGTCAGTTTCATGATCGAGCGCGGCGACCGGATTGCTCTGGTGGGTGTGAACGGCGCCGGCAAATCCACCCTCATCAAGCTGCTGGCGGGCACGGAGCCGCTCACCGAAGGCGAGTACAAGCTGGGACACAACGTCGAGCCAGACTACTTCGCGCAGGATCAGTACAAGGAACTCAATCCGGATGCGCGAATACTCGACGACCTCGGCGACATCTCTCCGCGCTCCAGCCAAACCGAACTGCGCAGCCTCCTGGGATGCTTCCTGTTCTCCGCGGATGACGTCTTCAAGCGCATCGGCGTGCTCTCCGGAGGCGAGCGCAACCGCTATGCCCTGCTTCGCATGCTGCTGCACCCGGCAAATTTCCTGTTGCTCGATGAGCCCACCAACCATCTCGACATGCGCGCCAAAGATGTGCTTCTGAAGGCGCTGACGGACTATACCGGCACCGTGGTTTTTGTCTCCCACGATCGCTATTTCATCGACAAGCTGGCCACGCGAGTTTTTGAGGTCGGCGACGGCCGGGTCGAGGTCTATCCCGGGAACTACGAGGACTATCGCTGGCGCAAGGAAGGTGGCGCGGCCGCCTTGCAGCAGGCAGTGAGTTCGTCGCCGGCTCGCATCCCGCCTGCGAATGGCAACGATCGAACCGGCCCGGTGCCTGAGGATGCCTCGTCCAGACGCCTTAACCCCATCCGGCGCAAGCAGATGGAAAATCGGGTGCAGGAGCTTGAGGGCGAAATCAACCGCCTGGAAGACGCCATCGCAGAATGCGAAGCCGCCTTGCAAACCTTCGTCAACGCCGAGGAAACCCAACGGGTTACACAGGAATTAGGCGCAAGAAAATCCGAATTGCAGAGCCGGATGGTTGAGTGGGAAGAGCTAGGTCAGGCGCTTCAGACATGACGTTAACAGAGTGGTTGTTCCGCGGGTCACGGGCAAAAATGAACAAACGTGAATTTCTCAGGGCAGCCGCAACAATGGCGGTATCGATGGTTATTCCGCGCTCATTCGGTGAATCGCAAGCCAGCCGCAAGACCTTCGTCTACAAAAATGCCGGAGGTTGTGAGATCAAAGCAGACGTTTACGGTTCCGACCCAAGCGTCACAAAACCAGCCATCATCTGGATTCATGGAGGCGCTCTGATCTTCGGATCGAGACCAGTTCCTCCCGAGTGGTTGAACCCCGACGGACGATACGTCGTTGTTTCGATCGACTACCGGCTAGCTCCCGAAACCAAGCTGCCGGCCATTATCGGAGATCTTCAAGATGCTTGCCGATGGGTTCGCGAGCAAGGCCCGAAGCTCTTTCACATCGATGCGGAGAGAGTGGCCATCGCCGGCGAGTCCGCGGGCGGCTATCTGACTTTGATGACCGGGTTCTCGGTCAGTCCTCCTCCGCGGGCGCTGGTGTCATTGTCCGGTTACGGGGACATCACTTCGACTTGGTACAGCCGGCCCAGTCCCCACTATTCGCAGAAGCCTCCGATATCCAGGGAAGAAGCTTATGGATCGCTGGGAAAAGGCGGCGTATGTGAACCGTCTGAGAAAGACGAGGCCCGCTGGAAGTTTTATCTATACTGCCGCCAGCAAGGAACATGGCCGAAGGAAGTCGCCGGCCATGACCCGGACACTGAATCGAGTTGGTTTCGTCCCTATTGTCCAGTGCGCAACGTTTCGGCGGCCTACCCGCCTACTCTATTGATTCATGGGACAGCCGATACGGATGTGCCGTACGAGGAGTCCGTGAAAATGAATGAAAAGCTTTCCGAGTTCAAAGTTCGGCACGAATTTGTGCGCGTTCCCGGAGGCAGCCATTGCCTGGAGAACGATGCTCCCGAGGTACGGACGGCGGCATTTCGGCAGACGATGAATTTTGTGAGAATGCAGATTGGCTAGCAAACTTCTTCTGGTGGCCCGTGGGGCGAACAAACGGCGATGCTCGCCGGACGCTTCGGCGACCGAGGAGAGATTCCCGCCACTGTTTTCAAACCAAGTTACTGATTTTAAGAGTCTGTACAGGTTCTTCCGTAACCTCCTCTCTTGAGCGGTCCCGTGCGATAGTCAGCATGGCCAAAACGTCAAGCGGATGGCCACAATTAGAACACCTGCCGTAGGCGGCGGATCAGGAACCAGGCCGCGCGGACAACCTTGAGGAAAGGCCACAACCGATGCTGCAACCGCCAGATAGCAATCAAAAAACACAGTTTTCGAACCCGAACTTCACCCCACCCAAGACGGTCAGCGTTCCCGTGGAGCAGGCTACGATCGGGCGCTCGGTGGTCATCAAGGGCGAAGTCAGCGGATCCGAATCGCTTTACGTGGATGGCCGCATCGAGGGAACGGTCAATTTCGCCGACAATCGCATCACCATCGGACGCAACGGCAGCGTCGCCGCAAATATTTCCGCCCGCGAAGTGGTGATCCTGGGCAAGGTGCAGGGCAACATCCAGTGCACCGACCGCCTGGACATCCGCAGCGAAGGCTCACTCACGGGTGACGTGATCACCCAGCGCATCAGCGTGGAAGATGGAGCCGTGCTGAAGGGCAGCGTGCAGGTTCGCGCGGTTGAGCACAAGAACGAAAAGCACCAGCAGCAGGCGCAGGCCAGGCCGGCGTCCACTGAGGTGGCAAAAGCTGAGCAGCCCAAGGCGGCAGCCGCTGTGGCCGGTTCCTAATTTCTCTCCGTAAGACGCTAATAAGGGCACGGCTTTCCTGCGTGCCCTTATTTCTTTTCTCCGGATTTTTTCCCAGGCTGATTTTTCAAATCCAGGGCGGCTGAATTCATGCAGTAGCGCAGGCCGGTCGGCGCCGGACCATCCTCGAAAACGTGCCCCAGGTGCGCATTGCAGCGCGAGCAGCGCACTTCGGTTCGAGCCATGCCATAAGTCCGGTCGGTATGCGCATCCACGGCAGCTTCCTCCAGGGGCTGGAAGAAGCTGGGCCAGCCGGTACCGGAATCAAACTTGGTTTCTGAGCTGAACAGGGGCTGTCCGCAGCAGACGCAGGCGTAGGTTCCTGGATCTTTGGTCTTCCAGTACTTGCCGGTAAAGGCCGGTTCGGTTCCCGCCTTGCGGGTTACTTGGAATTGCTCGGGCGAAAGCTGCTTCCGCCATTCTTCCTCTGGCTTTGTGATTTTTTCCGCCATACATTTCTCCCTGACGTCCAGACAATGACGTTCAGTCAATGACGTTCAGTCAATGACGTCCAGACAATGAGGTCCGGTAAATGAGATGCGCGAGCTCCGGATTTGTTGCAACGTCCTCACTACATCGCAGGCGCCCCATCCAACCCTGGCCGGCCGCAGTCATCTTAACTGAAGGCTCGTCTGAAGGCCCGGCCCAAGCACCCAGCGGGGCTTTGGTGGACAATCGCCGCTCTGCTCAATACACTTTTAGGGCTGCGATCTTCTACTCTGCAGCCGCTCCCATGCGACTCGTTACTTATGAAAATCCGGTGCGGCAATCGCGCACCGGCGCCCTCACCTCGGATGGCCGCGTGGTTGACTTGAACTCGGCTTGTGCCCTGTATTTGCGCGACATCGAACACGAAAGCGCTTTTCACCGCCTGGCCGACGCGCTGGTGCCGTCCAACATGCTGGAACTGTTTGCTGGCGGCGACACTAGCCTGGAGACCGCCCGCAAAGCTTTTGATTACGTGCTGCACGAAGAGAGCGCAACCGGGCCCCACGGGGAACCCATCGCTTACTCCGCCGACGAGATTACGCTCAAGGCTCCCATCATTCCCAGGAAGTTTTTTCATACCGCCGGCAACTTCCGTGAGCACCACGAAGAAGCCACCAAGGCAGGCTTTTCGCACCCGGTCATGCCGTGGATCGTGTTCTTCCAGAATGTCGACGCCATTATCGGCCATGGCGAGCCGGTGATTTATCCCGAGCACCTTACCCAGGAATTGGATTACGAGCTGGAGCTCGCAGTCGTTCTGAAGAAAAGCGGCAAGCACTTCACCCCGGGAGAAGCTCGCGACTACGTGGGAGGATACGTCATCTTCAATGATATTACAGCGCGGGACATTCAGCGCCGCGAGATGAAGTCGGGGGTATTCAGCTTCTGCAAGGGCATTGATTCGTTCTGCCCGCTGGGCCCCTGGATCGTGACCGCCGACGAGATTCCGGACCCGCACAACCTGGCCATGGAGTTGCGGGTAAATGGCGAGTCGAGGCAAAGGTCCCATTCCAGCAAGATGTCGGTGAAGATTCCGGAAATCCTCTCCCACTATTCGCCCATGGGGTACAGCGCGGGCGATGTGGTCTCCACTGGAACGGTTTCCGGCGTGGCCGCGTTCAGTGGCGATCCCAAAGCCTGGTATCTCAAGCCGGGCGACGTGATGGAGTGCGAGATCGAACGAATCGGTGTCTTGCGCAATCGCGTAATTTCATGGGAGGAAGCGTACGGACAGAAGCCTGCGGTGATGGCAACGCAGGAGACTTTCAAATAGGCGAGCTTCTCACCACTCCGCGCCTCCGTGGTGAACGAAACACTCCAAGATGACCGACCACTCCAAAATCTGGGTCAGCGATCTCAACGCCCGGCCGGAAATTCGCTCGGCGTTCCCGCGCGCCACGGTTCGCTTCTACGACACCACGCTGCGCGACGGCGAACAAACCGTGGGCGTGGTGCTTTCTCCGCAGCAGAAGCTCGAAATCGCCCGCCGGCTGGATGACCTCGGTATCAGCAGGATTGAAGCGGGTTTTCCGCGCGTCTCCCCGGAAGACGCCGAAGCCATCCAACTCATGCAGAAAGCCGGACTGAAGGCCGAACTCTGGGGATTTTCCCGGGCGGTGCGGGCCGACGTGGAGGAACTGGTTCGGCTGGGGCTGCGCGCGTCAGTCATTGAATCGCCCACCAGCGAGATCAAGCTGAAGGCATACGGCATTTCCCATGAGGAGTTGCTCAAGCGGGTTACGGAGGCGGTAAAATTTGCCAGCCAGAATGGGATTACGGTCGCCTTCTTTGCGGTCGACGGGACCCGCACTGAACTCGCATTCCTGAAGAAAGTGTATCTGGCGGCTCTGGAGGCAGGCGCGCACGAGATTGTGGTGGTGGATACCATTGGAGCCTGCGGCCCCGAGGCGGTGGAGTTGCTGGTGCGCGAAGTGCGCCAGTGGGTGGGCGCGAGTACGCCGGTTCACTACCACGGCCACAACGACTTCGGCATGGCCACCGCATGTGCGGTTGCCGCCGTGCGGGCCGGAGCATCCTGGATTCAGGGCACCATCAACGGCATGGGCGAACGCGCCGGAAATGCCGATATCGGGGAGATCGCGCTGGCGTTGAAGTGCCTCTACGACGTGCCCGTGGCCCTGGATTTGACCAAGATTCGCGGGGTTTCCGAAGCCGTATGCCAGGCCGCCGGCTACAAGCTTGAGGCCTGGAAACCGCTGGTGGGCGAAAATCTCTTCATGCGCGAAAGCGGCGCAGTGGCCAGCCAGTTTCACATCCCCGAAGCCATAGAACCCTATTCGTCCGACCTGGTCAGCGCTCGGCGCAAAATCGTGCTGGGAAAAAAAAGTGGGTTGGACAGCATTGACCTGAAGGCAGGGGAACTAGGCTTGACCATCGCGAGTAACCAGCGCGCGGGCATTCTCGCAGCCGTAAAGAAGCGGTCCATTGCGAAGCGGGGCTTATTGACCGACCAGGAATTTCGCGGGATTGTGGCGGAGTTGAGCGTTCCTGAAAATGCCGCCCCCAAAGATTAACCACGGAGGACACGGAGGACTGAGAGGAAATCCTTCTCTCGTCATGCACTCCTAGGTTGCCTAGCGCCGGAAATGCGGCAACACTGCGCCCCCAAACAACTTTGCCTGCCCGGTGCGATCGTCTCCCCAGATTTCCAGCATGATGTGGGTGCACCCGGCATCGCGGTATTCTTCGATTCGCTGAATGCACTCCTGCGGAGTGCCGGCGATGGGACAGGCCTTGCGCAGAATGTCATCGGTTACGGCCTTCGCTGCCGCCTTGCGTCCACTCTTTTCCATGGCTTCCGCAATCGGGCGCAATTCGTCGAAAGTCAGGCCGGCACATTCCAGCAGAGCGTCGGCTGAACCCTTGATGTTCTGAACTTTGTTGGCCAGGTACATGGCAGCCTGCTCACGCGCTCCTTCCTTGCCTTTGGCGGAGTCAAGCCCGATGCTGCCGACGATCACTGAGCCCAGCACCAGAGCCGCGGGATCTTTGCCGGCCTTGCGCGCGCCTTCTTCCATATTCTTGCGTGAGTAGCGCACGAATGCGGGCGTGGTGATGCTGGCGGTCAGCAACCCGTCGCCAATCACACCTGAAATCTTTTGCAGCACCGGACCCGTTCCTGCCACGTAAATTGGAGGGATACCGCGCGGCGTGTGCGCGTCGGGCTTCAGCGGCGGCACACTCGCCTGAAATACCTTGCCCTCATACTGGAACGCATCGCCCTTGAGTACGCCTCGGACCACATCAATGCTTTCGCGCATCACGGTCGCCGGACCGACTTTCTCCCCTTCGCCTTCCCCGATCTCCTTCATGAAGATTTTCGAAGCGCCTAGCCCCAACAGAAAGCGGTCGCCGGCGAGATCCTGCATGACCCGCGCTTCCATGGCAATCTGTACGGGATGGCGCGTGTAAGGAGAAATGATGCCCCAACCGAGCTGAATACGCCGGGTCTGGGCCGCGATCACCGCCAGGACCGCTGTCGAAGAACGCGCCTCGAAGGAATGCTTGCGCCACCAGGGATACGCTTCGGCAATCCAGAATGCGTCGAATCCAGCATGTTCGCAGGCCTGTGCCATCCCCACCGTCTCACGAACCGGCTCCATGCTGAGTTGCAGAACACCTATGTTGAACGGAATGGTCATAAGGTCAGCTTCTAGCCGCCAGCCACTTGCTCTCACCTTGCAGTTCTCAGATTTGCGTTCTCGGCTCTCAGAACTTCAGTCCGGATCTTTCCAGGCATGTTCCAGACCCTTGATCAGCTTCCAGAGCGCTTTGTTCAGCGGGGTTGGCACGCCAGTTTGCTCGCCCCATTTCACAATAGCGCCGTTCATGAAATCGACTTCGGTCTGGCGTTTGGCCAGGACGTCCTGCAACATACTGGCGCGATGCTTGCCCGGCGCGCTGGCGCCTTTTTGTACCAACTGCCGGGGATCGCCGTGCAGCGTGATGCCCAGCTTGGCCGCCACCGCCTCGCCTTCAGCAATGAGGTCGTTGAAGAGCTGGCCGGTGGGCTCAAAGCGCGCGGCTGCGCCGTGATGGAGCAAAGTCAGAGCGCCCACGGGATTGGTGGAGGCATTGAAAATCAGTTTAGTCCATTGCGCCCCGCGCGCGTCCTTCAGAGCAGTGGTGTTCATGCCGGAACGAGTCATCAGCCCGGCCAGTTCTTCCACCTTGGCATAAGAAGTATTCGTCGGCTCGAAGGGGCCGATCCAGGTATCGCCCTTGATGTCGTAGCCAATGTGTCCTGGTCCAATCGGATGCCCCGCCGGAAACGTCGTGCCCCGAATTACATACTTCACATGCTCGGCGATGATCTCCTCGTTGCCCACGCCATTTTGCACTGAGCATACGGCGCTTTTGTCGTCGAAAATGTGCGCCGCTTGCGCGATCGCGCTGCGGGTGTGAATTGCCTTGGTAGCAACGATGCCGTAATCGCAACGCGGCAGGTCCTTGGGATTGCTGGTTGCGTTCAGGCGGGCAGTAAATTCAGCCGCGCCCGAGAGCCGCAGTCCACGCTCCCGAATCGCCTGGGTGTGTTCGCTCCACAGGTCATAAGCCCACACCTCGGCTTCGCCCGCCTTGGCCAGGTGCGCGGCGAACAGGCTGCCCACGGCTCCACAGCCGATCACGCAGACCTTCATTTGGTGATTGTCCTCAGACCTGCTGTGCTGGGAGATTCTTTTCCGGTAAAGAACATCCACGGGACGTCCGCCAGGCACTCGCCCTCGTTCTTGCCGATGCGATACGTGTCCTGGGTGTAAAGGCAAACTTTGCCGTCAGTATCCACCACCTGGGGATGGAGCGAGAAAATCATGTTCTCTTCAAGCTGCACTTCGCTCTTCGCCCCGATCGCGGGATACTCGATCATGGTTGCTCCAATGCTGTGGCCGGAGAGATGTCCCAACGCGAAGCCATGCTTGGCGAAGGATTGCGCCACCGCTCGATGAACTTCGCTGGCGACCTGGCCGGCTCGCATCAGCTTGCGCGCCTCTTCCAGCGCCTGCGGATAGGTATCGGCCATGGCCTGGGTTCGCGAGCTCAGCTTGCCGCGAATCAAAGGACGGGAAAACTCCACCCAATAGCCGCCCGCTCCGGTGATTTCGAGCGAATACAGCAGGAGGTCGTCCTCCGCCACCACCCGATGGCCCGGAACCTTGAAGGCTGCTTCGGCTTCACCATGGGCGCCGGAGAGCATGATGTTCATCATGCGCGGTCCGGCGCCGCGGGCAAAGAATCGCTCCACCGCCGGCGCCATGATTTCTGCCTCGGTCTTGCCCGGCTCATAGGCCGCAACCAGCGCCCAGAAGCCGTCCACAATGATCTCCATGGCGTCGCGCACTTCCGCTAATTCTTCTTCGCTCTTGACCGCCCTGGCCATGTCGAACTGCCAGTCAAACTTCACCAGCTCAAAAGGACCATTCGCGAGCTGGAGATAATCGCGCACGGCCATGATGAAGTCCATGCCGTAAATTCCGACGCGTTTCCAGCCCAGATCGCGTCCGCGGTCCCGGATCCACTGTCCCGGAACATCCGGCCAGACCTGGTCTTTGACCCAGGGCTTGGCTTTGTCGCCGATCCAGCGCGCCTCGCGGGGAAACACCAGGGTGGGCTCGCCCTTGGCCGGAATCACGGCGTAAACGTAGCGGTGTACGATCTCGAAACCTGAAACATAAAACACCGCGCCTTCAAAGCCCGCATACTGGCTCCCGCAAACGATGAGCGCATCCAGGCCTTCACGCTCCAGGCTCGAGCGAATGTTCTTGTAACGGCGTTCAATTTCCTTCTGACTTGGCAATCCAGCTCCTCTAACTTTGGTGTGACCGACCATCTCGCTCTGGCATCGGCGCTAACTTAAGATCGCACGCCACACAGCTCTGCCGCCGTAAGCGCATAAATTCTGGTTATATCCACCAGAGTCTTGATTTTTACCTTCTCCCCGCCGGCATCGCGCGGTCCGCTGGAGGGGCCGTAATTCACAGTTTCGATGCCATAGCGGCTGAGCACGCTGGCGTCAGAGCACCAGGTGACTACGTCCCGCTCCGGCGGCTTCCCCATAACCCGCTGGTGACACGCATCGATAGCCTTGATCATCTCGTGGTCTTCGCGAATGCGCGCGCCCGGCACCGAGACATAAGTCTCGAACTCCAAACCCCAGTCGGGATGCTGCTTTTGCAGATTAAGAAAAAGCTCTTGAATATCCCTGCGGGCGTCGTTCATGGAAATGTTGGGCGGCACTCGCACGTCGAGAAACAAATCCGCCTTTTCCGGAGTCCGGCTGGCTCGCCAGGCATGGCCGCCACGAATGCCTCCGAGGTTCACCATGGCTTTCTTTCCACCGTACGCGGCCTTCTTCTCCCACACGCCGATCCAGTCCAGAATCTCACTCATCAGCCCGTGCATGCGGCGGATGGAGTTCATCTCTTCCCGCCCCTCACAGAACGCGGTATGCACGTAGATTCCGGTGCAGGAAATGCGCACCCACAGCGAACCAAAGTGCTCCAGGACAACGCGCATATCGGTCGGTTCGCCCAGAATGCACATGTCGGGCAGCACCCCGTGGTTCACCAGGTAGTGTGTCCCCACGCCATATCCGCGGTATTCCTTGCCCTTGAACTCTCCCCATTGTGTCTTCTCGATTTCGCCTGCAACCGCGGCAATAATTACGTCTCCGCGCAACTCCACCCCGGCGCGTTGCAGCGCTTTCACGGCGTGGGTGTAACAGACCAGGGCACCTTTCATGTTGTAGATGCCGAGACCATAAATCGTTCCGTCCTTCACGACGGCATGGGGCTTGTATCCGATGCCGGTGAGGAATTCCTCGCGGCCGGTGTTCGAGGTATCCATGTGGCCGTTGAACATCAGGTTCCTGCCGCCGCCGGACCCAATCCAGCGGCCCACAACATTGGCACGGCCCTCTTCCACTTCCTGCCACGTCACCTGAAGGCCAGCCTGCCGCAGCGCCCGCTGCATGTACTCTGCCATCTGCAGTTCCTCGCCGGTGGGGCTGGGAATGTTGATGACGTCGCAGGCCATGGCGACAATCTCTTCCTCTTTCACTTCGGCGAGGATCTTCTCCGCCAGTTTTGAATTCAGTCCCGGCTTCGCAGTCTTGGTTTTAGCCACAGTTCTCGGTTCTCAGTGTCGAGTTCTCGCTTCTAAGCAAGACGAAAATCGTCAGGGTACGAACACATCTTTTCGTTGCCTTTTTCCGTGATCAGAAAATCATCTTCCAGGCGCAGTCCACCTCCACCCGGCCAGTAAATTCCGGGCTCGATCGCCAGCACCATGTTTTTCCTGATGGTGCCGCCTCCCGCTTGATGCGCATAGGGAGGCTCGTGAGCACGCGCTCCCACCCCATGACAGATCGGATGCGAAGGCTGTCCGGGGTACCCGCCCTCGGTGATCCGAGCCCGGATCAGACGATCCAGATCGGGGAAGCCGGCGCCGTCGCGCACATAGTTCACGGCTTCGTTGAACACTTTCAGCAGCAGATCCAGGAGCTTGTGGTACTCCGCGGTAAGCTCGCCAGGACAGGCGTTCTTGGTCAGATCGGTCCAATAGCCATCCGCGCAAACCCATATCTCAAACAGTGTGGGCTCATGGTCCTGAATTGGCCGGTCGCCGGTAGCCGTAAATGTGGCAATGCCTTTGCCGGACCAGACCAGCGTGAAAGCGCGGGCCATCTCAACCTTACCCTTGTAACCCACGCCCAGTCCGTGGACAAAGCCTTCATACATGCCGCCGACTTCGCTTTCCTTCATTCCGGGACGCATGTGCTCGCGGGTATAGTCCATGGCCAGCGCGGCCAGTTCGTTGGCCAGGCGCATGCGCTCGATCTCCTGCGAAGTCTTGATCGCGCGCGCTTCGTTCAGCAATGGCGTCGCGTCGGTGACTTTGCCTGAGATTTTGCGGAACGCGTCAAAGAAGTACTGGGTCGGCGTGGTGGGCTCGCCCACCATCCGGTCGGCCGATTGTGTCCCCATATTGAGCTCGATGGCAACATTATCGGTGAGGCCACGCTGCTGGAGAATCTCCAGCGTCCGCTCCAGCGCGCGAAACTGGGGCGGTCGTGGATCGCCTTCGTCATAGCTCTTGAATAGCCGGATATCCTTGGTCCAGGAGTTGCGCTGCGCGTCCGCCAATTGCGGCTCCAATGCGATCAACGTGGGCTCGCCTTCGCGTGGGAAGATCGCTGCGTCGTATCCCTTCATGCACCAGTAGTTGGTGAGATACAGCAGGTTATCGGGAGCGCGCACGACCAGCGCGCTCACGTCCTGGTCCTTCATCAAGGCACGGACGCGCTCCAGTTTGGTTTGGTCGACCGGCCAAGCCATTTAATGGACCTTCCCGCGGGCGGCCACCGCCCGGTTTTCGTCGGCGAACGTCCACGACGCCTCCCGCCCCTTGATCAGACGATAGACGGCCGTATGCATCGGGGCCGGCACCCCTACCCGAGCCGCCTCGCGAGCGATCGCGCCACTCAGAAAATCGACTTCTGTGGGCAACTGGTGGCGAATGTCATAGAGCATCGATGTCGGATGATTAGTCATCGCACCGATTTTATTCATCTCCCAAGGATCTTCATGCAGTTGAATCCCAACCGCTTCCGCTACGCGTTTGCCCTCCTTGATCAAGTCGTGCAACAGGTGGCCCAGGTCGGAGAATTGCGACTCCGCCGCGAAGTGCGGGGAGTGGGGCAATCCGGTAAGCGCAGAAACTCCGTTCACGGACGCGTTAAAAATCAGCTTGGACCACTGCGCCGGACGCGCATCCCGCAAGGCCTCGGACTTCAGACCACCGGCCACGATCTGGTCTGCCGCTTCCTTTACCACTTCGAAGGACGTCCCCCCGGGCTCGTACGGCCCCAGCCAGGTGGCAGTGTCCAGTTCGTACTGGACGTGAGTGTCGCTGTGGCGCGTTCCGCTCATGAATGTGGTGCCCCGAATGACCTTCCCGCGGGTGTGCTTGGCAATAATCTCTTCGCTGCCCAACCCGTTTTGCGCCGAAATGATTGCGCCCTGATCGAACCGGTGGCCGACGGGTGCGATCGAATCCGCCACTTGCGTGGCCTTGGTGGCTACAATTCCAAGGTCGCAATCCGGCAATTCATAAGGCTGCGTTGTAGCTCTAAGCGAAACGTGAAAGTCGTGATTCCCCGATACCTTCAGTCCTTCTCGATTGAGCGCCCGGGCATGTTCCTCACGACGGACAAACGCCCATACTTCCACCACGCGCGCCAGGTGAGCCGCGTAGAGGGAACCAATTGCCCCGCATCCGATAACGCATACCCGCTTCATTCGTCTCCCGCGCGGTCAGACTCGTTTCTCCACCTTCACCAGCTGCGCCGCTTGGCCCGTTTCCTTCGCCACCATGGCCCGGAAGATGGAGTCAGCATTGTTGAACGAATCTTCGATCAGGATGCCGCTGGCAAACAATGCGTCCTGCAGCGCCGCCGAAATCGTGTGAATCGGCGCGGCTCCGCCTTCCCCCATGCCTTTGGCTCCGCTGTAGCTGTGCGGTGAAGGAGTTTCGATGTGGCCATATTTCACTTTGGGCATGTTCATCGCGGTAATCGGAACGTAATCGCTGAAGGTGCTGGTCAGCATGTTGCCGACCGCGTCGTACACGCAGTTCTCCATCAGCGCCGCGCCAATGCCGTGGGCCGTGGCGCCGTACACCTGCCCCTCGACGATGGGCGGATTGATCACCGTGCCGCAATCATCGATGGCTACGTAGTCGAGAATGCGCGGGATAAAGGTCTCGCGGTCGATCTCCACCACCGCCACGTGCAGCTGGGACGCGTAGGTCAGCGTCAGGCTGCCATATTTCTTTTTCGTGTCCGGCACTTTGAAGGGGGCGCGCCACACATAGCGGCAGTTCAATGTGACCTCGTAGAGCTCCGGAGGCAAGGCCGCGCTATTTGCATTCACCAGGTTGGCAAGCGCCCAGTAGTTCATCGATTTGCCGCTGCTCTTGGCGCGGATTTCCGGCCCTTGCGCACCGGTTCCAAACTCGAGGTCGTCTTCCTTGGTCTCGAGGGCGAACGCGGCCAGCCGCTTGATCTCAGCCCGTAGTTTCTGCGCTGCGCCATGCACCGCTGAAAGTCCCGAGACCGCAAACTGGCTGGCGTAGGTTCCGGAGAAGCCGGTGTGCACGTTGCGCTCAGTATCGAAACCGGTGCGCACCGTGATCATATCGGGATGAATATTCAGCACATCTGCAACCACCTGCGCCGCGGTGGTTTCATGTCCCTGCCCTTGTGGGCAAGACCCGACCGCGACCACCACTTCACCGTAAATATCCAGCTTGCAGTTGGCGCCCTGCGAGTTTCCGGAATAGGGCAGATAGGGATTCACAATCTGCGACTGTCCGAAGTTGTTGGTGCCGGAATCGAGCGTGGTGCCGATCCCGATTCCCAGCAGGCGGCCTTCCTTGCGGGCGGCGGCTTGCTTTTTCTTCCACGCATCCCAGCCGAGCAGGCCTTTCGCTACCTGCAGCATCTTGGGATAATTTCCCGAGTCATAGACGCAGCCGTTGGGAGTCGTATAAGGAAACTCTTCCGGCAGAATGTAATTGCGCAGCCGCATCTCGTCGGCGGCAATTCCCAGTTCATGGGCGCAGATATCCAGCACCCGCTCCAGAAACCACAAGTGCTGCATGCGTGAATAGCCGCGATTGGGGCCGACCGGGCATTTGTTGGTGACGGCTTGCGTGAAATCGATGCGCGCGTTCTTGAAACGATAGACGCCCGGAAAAACCTGCGACCAGATGACGCAGCCCAGCGGTTCGTAGCGGGGATACGCGCCACAATCGTCCAGGTGGCGCGAGGTGATGGCGGTAATGACGCCGTTCTTGTCCAGAGCGACTCGGGTGTCACGGAAGGTTCGTTCATTTCCGTGCGCGCTCGAAGTCATGTGCTCGGATCGTGTTTCCACCCACTTGACGGGCCGCCCACCAGCCTTCTTCGAAGCCAGGGCGCAGACTGCCATCTGGGGGTAGCTCGTGATTTTGATGCCGAAACTGCCGCCTATGTCGGAGGTCTCAGCCCGAATACGGTCGATGTGAACGCCCAGGTGGGCCGCGAGAAACTGGATGGCAAACGACGGGAAAGAATTGTTGCACTGATAGTAGATGCGATCGTCTTTCGGATTCCACTGCGCCAGGATGACGTTGTTTTCCAGCGGCGTGCTGGAAAACCGATGGAAATGCAGGCGATCGATATCGACGACGTAGGCCGCCTTCTTGAACGCGTCCTCTACGTCGCCATACTCGAAGACTCCGTTCCAAACCCGGTTGGTTCCGGGCTCGTCATGCAGAAGGCTCTTGTCCAGGAGCGCCTGTTCCACATCGACCACCGGTTCGAGCGCCTCGTATTCAACCTGCAAAAGCTCGGCGGCATCGTCGGCCACTGCCGGCGACTCGGCCACAACTGCCGCCACCGGTTCACCCTGGTAACGGACCTTGGAAACCGCGAGCGGGTAATCTTTGATCTTGGCAAAGGGATCGGGGCCAATCTCGATAAACGGCTGAGTCTGCTGCGCGATCTCCGCCCCGGTCAGCACGCAGGCGACGCCCGGGAGGGCCTCGGCGGCTGACGCATCAATGCTCACGATCTTCGCGTGAGCATAGGGTGAGCGAACGAAACGCAGGTAGAGCATCTCGCGCAGCTTGATGTCGTCGGCAAACTTGCCACGGCCGCGCAGCAGGCGATTCTCTTCCTTGCGGGGAAGTGATTTGCCTACCCAGCGCTCGGCACCATTTTTTGTTGTGCTCAACGAATCTCCTCGGAAACAAATCGCCAACCGGACTCACCCTTAGCTCATCGCCGCCTGTAAACTGTCAATCAGTTTCTGCACATTCTTTTTGCCCAGCGGCTCCAGCAGACCCCCGGCCACCGATGCCAGGCGACCGAACACCTGGGCCTCGCCCTGCCACGCAACCTTGGTGCCGCCGCCCGCGGGAGAAAGATCAAACCCCGCGATCATGGAGGCATTCCCGCCCGCCATGCTGCCCTGGCCCTTGTACTGCGCCCGTTTCGGACGATCCGCCTGGGTCAGTTCCATCTTCATGTCCGCCGCGCCCTTGATGTAGGAGATGCCCACGTTCACCCGCACTGCGAAATGGGTCGCATCCTGCTGGGTCATGCTCTGATAGTCGGGCAGCAGCGGCGCGAATTTATGCGGGTCGGTGAGAAAGTCATACACCTCTTCCGGCGTGCGTTTGACTTCAAACTCCCCGCCAAACTTGATGGCCATGCCTCAGGCCCCCTTCATGCTCTGCGCCGCCAGCTGAATTGCCTTCAGAATATTCTGATAGCCCGTGCAGCGGCACGTATTTCCCGCAATTGCCTTGCGCATCTCTTTTTCCGTCGGCTGTTTATTTTGCGAAAGCAGTTGGGCGGTCGAAAGCATCAATCCCGGAGTGCAGTAACCACACTGCAACCCGTAGGCATCGCCGAACGCTTTCTGGATGGGATGAAGCTGGCCATCTTTTTCCAGCCCCTCGACGGTCGTGATCTCTGCGCCGTCGGCTTGCACCGCAAATACTGTGCAGGACTTGACCGCCGCCCCGTTCATCAGCACGGTACAGGCGCCGCAGTAGGTCGTGTCGCAGCCTACGTGCGTTCCGGTGAGATCAAGCGCTTCGCGAACCAGTTCCACCAGCAACGTGCGAGGCTCGACCGCCAACGAGTGTCCCGCCCCGTTTACCTTCAGCTTGATCGCAACTTTCTCGATCGTTTCAGGCATAGATGTGGCTCACCTCGACCGGTTCACCCCGCGCCCGGCGAACGGCAAGATCAATCACCCGCTTCACCAGCGAACCGACAAGGGTACGCTTATAGTCGGCCGAACCGCGCATGTCCGACTGCGGCTCCGCCGCGGCCCGGGCGGCTTCGACCACCGCAGCCATCGTCTTAGCTGTGATCCGTTGCCCTCGCAAGGCCGCCTCGGCGTCTTTAGCCCTGATGGCCGTGAGACCCACGCATCCCAGCGCGATCGCCCCGTCCTGGCAGACATCGCCCTCCATCGTCAGTTGCGCGGCAGCGCTCGCGGTCGGATACACCGGCGCCGAGCGCTTGAACGCGATGTAAGCCCCGCCGCTGCCTTGGGGTGGCGTCCTGACCGCGATTTCGCTGACCAGTTCATGGTGCGCGAGGGCCGTCGTATAAGCATCTTTAATGAAATCCGCGAGCGGCAGGTGGCGGCCGCTCGTCCTGTCCCGGCAATGAACTTCGGTTTGCAGCGTCATCAGTACGGTCGCCCAGTCTCCGCTGGGATCGGCTTCCGCCAATGAGCCTCCGATGGTCCCCCGATTGCGCACCTGCACGTCAGCGATGCCGGCCGCGCAGTCATGAAGGATCGGAATCCTGGCCGCCACGGTCGAGCCCTCGATCTCCGCGTGCCGGGTCAACGCTCCCAACCGCAAGGTTCCGTTTTCTTCCCGGATGAAAGATGTGCCCGGAATAAAATTCAAATCCACCAAATGGGTGGGATTGGCGAAGCGCAGCTTCATCAGCGGGATCAGGCTTTGACCGCCAGCCAGAAACTTGGCCTCATCGCCGAACTCCGCCAGCATGGCTGCCGCTTCCTCGAGCGAGTGGGCGCGGTGATAGTGAAAAGCCCGGGGATACATTTTACGTCGTCTCGCCTCTCATCAATCCCACAGCCGTGGCTCCCAGCGCCGCAATGACCAGCGCAGAACCAGCAATCGCCAGTGCCGATCCCAGCGGCCCCATTCGCAGCGTCTGCAGAATTACGCCCAGTGGAAACATGATTGAGCCCACCAGCATAGCCAGCGCAATCGCCAGGCGCGCACGTTCGTCGAAAGCCAATTCGTCAAATACCACGCCCAGGACGATCATCAGCATGGCCAAGCCGATCCAGTGCCCGTGCAGATCCACTTGCCGGACGTAGTCGTACTTGGCGGCAGCGTATGCGTCGAGCGCGGAGCGGCTTTCAGGCAGATTGCGCTCGGCCGCGCTGACGAATGCACTGGCCAGCGAACCACCCATGCGATCCAGAGTCTGGTGCTCGACAAACACAGCGTAATGCAAACCGTAGAGCATTCCCAAGAGCGCGAGAACCGTGCCGCCGGCGATGAGGACCTTGCGCGCAGCGCTCATCGCACCCTCGTAATTTCCGCATCGAGACTACCGCTGTAGCGCACCACTCCCACCAGCATGCCGGCGAGGGCTACGATCACCATCAGGCCGCCAATGTCTGCGATGCCTCCGGCCAGCAGACCCATTTTGAGTTCCAGCAGGACAAACACCGGCAGAATCACCGATCCTGCCAGCAGCATCCTGATCCAGATTCTTTTCCAGCGCTCGCTCAGAAACACATACGGCTGAACGAAAGAAAGCAGAATGGCCAGCAATCCAAATTCGATAATGTGCGAGTGCGCGGCGATTTGCACCGCTTTTTCCCCCTGCAACGCCCCGTAGTGATTCACCGACTGCCCGGCGGACGTCGCGTCTCCGGCGGCGGCTGAATCCAGCATCACGCCCAGTATCTTCGTTTCCCTGGCTTCGTGCTCGTACAAGTTCATCCCGGCGTACCAGGCGCCCTGCAGGAATCCGAGCAGCACCAGCACCGTTCCACCCGACCGCAGCGTGCGCCGCTCCCAGGTGCGATTCCTGGGCAGTTCCGGCTCGAGGGATCTCGCAACTTTGCTACGCAGATAACTCCAGAAGCCCCACCCCTCGCCGAGCAGCGTTATGATCAGCAGCGCTCCGGCAGAGTCGGCCAGGATGCTGGCCCAGCCAATCACTGTCGAGGGGCTGTAAGCCAGCCCCACGTAGTGGATGAGAAAAATTCCCGTTGGCAACAACACGCCGCCGGTCAAAAACAACTTTGCCAGCAGTTTTTTCCTGGCAGCAGACAAGGCAACGTACGGCTGGATCAGCGCCAGAAGCAGCGCCAGATAACCAGCGTCGATCATGTGGACGTGCGTGTCCACCTTGGTGCCGCGGTCCTCCATTGCATTCCCGATGCGAGCAAATGCCGTCTTGACTGCCGCCGGGTCCTTTGCGGTCACGGCTTGAGTGGCAGCCAGCAAGGCTTCGCCGGTCTGCGCTCCATTCTGGTGCAGAACAAATACCGCAAAGATGTCGCCGAAAAGCATGCCCACCGCAATCAGCGCGATGCCTCCGAACACCAGCAGCCGCCCCGCTCCCATCGCGGGGAATGTGCCTGCTGCATTTTCGGTAATGGTGGAGGTCGCCATTTGCGTGTATCGCCGCCGAGCTTCGCTGGGCCAGGACACCCGAGGGCGGCTGTCCCCGTTTGTCTAGTCCGCGGCTCTCGCTTCCGTCCCCGCGCCGCGGAATGCCGGCATCACGTGCTTCGCGAACATGTGCTGGATCTTGACGCTCTTCCAATGTTCCAGTCCGCCAAAGTTGGAAACGATCGCCAACTCCCCAATGCCGCCCTTTTCTTCGAGCGCCCGTATCTGCCGGATGATCTTTTCCGGCGTGCCGATAAAACCGATC
>DASZHW010000179.1:0-69040 GCA_035937515.1 Terriglobales bacterium
GGATCGTCTTCAAGCAGAACGGATCAAACCGACTGATTTGTAACCCGTTGCAAAGAGGAGTAGAGTAGAAAATTTTGCAAACGGTTCAGAACCCACTGTAGAACTTGAAAACCACTGTACGGGAAACCGTACCGGGGGTTCGAATCCCTCTCCCTCCGCCACTCGACGTCTGACGCTCGTTTACGGCCGAGAGCTCAAGGCAGGCGCTGATCTCCCCTCGTTCGGCGTTTTCGAAGTTGCCAACTGTACGACTGACATCTTCCCATCGGTAACAATTACGTCGCCGGTCGCGTTGCTGGTCTTTCGCGGGGCCGCCGGCCGGTCCACATCCGCATAAGCAATGCCGGTTCCTACGAAGAGCAGATCAGTCTCAACCCAGTCGCGCCAGGTCCACGTGGGGGTCAATGCGACGCGTCCACTTCGTGTCGCCTCTGCTGTTCGTGGTCGCAATGTCATGGGTGGCCGCGCCAATCCAGACTTCCTGCCCGTTATACTTTTTAGCCAGCTTTCAGACACGCAGGTAATGGCGTTTCGCAAAAGTATTGAGGGACTTCTGTAACACCAGGTCGGGCGGCCTGCCGTCCAGCAACAAAGTGGAAACGGGAGCTGCCGAGTACCCACTCTGCCTGAGGGTTGCCTGGGCCGTTTTCAATGCAGACTTTACGCCGAGATCATCCGCCTCAAACCACCCGGCTTCACCGAACGCCGCGGCCAACTGCTGGCGCGAGCCCAAGAACATGAGATTGGTTGGATCCGAAAGCTTCTTGTCTGGAGTGTGGGTGCGCAGAGGGGCGGTCACAACCAACTGCTGAAGGCGCGCATCCAGGGGCAGGCGCGGCCATCCCGCCCATTGATCTTTCTGCTTCAGCATCGACGGGCGCACGATCTGGACCTGGATATCGGTTCCGGCCGGAAAAAGAATCTCGCGACGTATCGACAAGCCGTACACCGTCTGCACACTCTTGATGGTGTAGCTGGCAATCGGATTAGCCGCGCCCAACGCTGCCATAACCACCGAGAACTTGCTCGAAGCATGGGGCTGGATAATCCCCCCGTTGGTTGAAAAAGTGGTAGAAGGCGGCCAGAAAACCGCTGCTGGCACCGTGCTCAATCAGCAGCGTCTGCATTTCAAAGGTCGGGGAGTACAACAGATAGTCCAGCGCGGTGTCCTGATAGACGTCCTCGCGATTGATATCCACGCCTCGCCCGATCAATTCGTCGGCGATTTCTTCGTACGCCACCAGGATCTTGTCCTTTGTGCTGTAGCTCGAACCAAAGACGGCCCAGTGCAGGGCCGTTCGTCCTTGCTCATCCGTTGCCTTTACGTCAGCGCCCTCGTCCAGCATTTTCTTAGACCCGCGCCAGGCTTTCAAGAATCGGTTGTTCCTTAGGTTTCGCGCGTCGCCCGGTAAAGCTCCCGAATCAGGGGCGAAACGTTGGAAACGTCGAACTGAAGCGCGGCGGGCGCGAGGTCTTCATCGGCCGAATCTTCCTGAGAATCAGGATCGCCTTTCGCTGTTTGCTGGCCTGCAGACGCCGCCTTCACCCCGGCAGGACTCGCTCCGGCTGCGGTCGGCATTCCAAAAGTGATGAGATAGAAGGCGAACAACAACGATTTCAATTCCAGGGCAGTGGGCATATCTCTCCAGCGGCACCCGTTTTCTGTACTGCTTAGTCGTCCTGCAGTTCTTTCTGGCGCGCTTTCACTTAACCGATGCAAAATCGACAACATCCAAGTCCAACGGAAACTGATGACGACGCGGGCTCGGGGTGCGAAGCAGCCCCTTGCTCCAATCTCCTTCCACACCCGTCGCGGCGGCAAACTGAGCCGCGGAAATTTGCCCGCCGATCGCAAACGAGTCGATTACGTAAGGAATGCCGTTCGAGCCCAGCACCGAAGCGCCTTCCATCAGATGAAAATGCAGATGAGGACCCGAAGTATTCCCTGTATTCCCCAGCTTGCCCAGAACCTGACCAGGTTTCACCCGATCGGCCGGCCCCACCCGGACCGACCCTTTTTGCAGATGGGCGTAGAACGCGAACACGCCATCTCCCAGATCCAGCACCACGTGATTTCCGTCGACGTTCTGCAGCGTGATCGTCTTCGGGTCGGGCAAAGTTCCGGGCTTCTGGTCATCGAGATCGTTAAGGACTTCAACCACCGTGCCTTCGGCAACGGCCAGAACCTCAGCGCCATAGCCGGCGTAATTGTGGGCGTCCGAGGGATCGCCATGGACCAGCCGTCCCGCCTCGTCCAGCTGCATCCAGTCGATGGCGAAGCGCTGGGCGAAATAGATCTTGCCGTTGACCGTGAGGCTGCTCGACCGGTGGATCGAGTCTGCTCCGCAGCATCCGTTCACGGCCACCCAGCCCTTGCCCGAGAGCGGTGGGCCGATTTTCGGCAGTTTCCGCAAGAGATCCAAAGGCGCCACCGAGTAACTGAGGAGAACCGGTGTTGCCGGTGTGGGGCCCGGCGACGGGGCGCCCAGCACTTCGATGTGGTGCCACAGACGTTCCGGCAGCACGACACCCGGGTCAAGTGCGAGATCAATCAGGAAGAGCCGCGTGCTGTTGAACTCAATGGTCGGGCTCTCCGCTGCCAGCCTGCCCGTGGTCCGCAGACATGACAACAACTTCTTATCGCCGTAACTGGCTAGAACGGTGGACGAGCTCGCCGGATCGAGCACCTCGATATTCTTTAATGTAGCTGGAGTGGGACTCGTATTCGTCAGGACCAGTTCGTAGACAATATGCACTCGTCCATCCGTTCCCGGGAACGGACGGGTGTTGGGTGTGAGTGCGGCAGCCGCTAAGGGCGTGAACTGGTCAGGCCGCGAATTGGCATCCGCGGACAGCAGCGCGAGAAAGAATAGCCCTATGAGAACTACTGGCTTTCGCATGGCCCCGAGATTGTACTCCGACCTGCAAACCGGAGCGGAGGCAACGGAGCTCCCCAGACTCCTGAGAAGCCGCGCCAATGAGTCTCCGCGGACATACTAAAAACTGCCAGCCTCACTCCGATCCCCGATGTCATAATGGTGCACCGTAATCACAGGGTTCCGGGAGGGCCTCCATCTGAACCTGGACTATGCGGCAATGTTGCGCGTGGCGCTGGCTGAGGCGCGCAAGGGGTTGGCCGAAGGCGGCATCCCGATCGGCGCGGCGATCTTCGACGCGGACGGGCACTTGATGGGCTCAGGTCACAACCGGCGTGTGCAGAACGGAGACCCGTCGACGCACGGCGAGACGGACGCCTTCCGTAACGCCGGCCGCCAACGCAGCTATCGCAAGCTCATCATGGTCACCACGCTGGCGCCGTGCTGGTATTGCAGCGGACTGATCCGGCAGTTTGGCTTCGGCACCGTCGTGGTAGGAGAGAGTCGCACTTTCCAGGGCGGACTGAAATGGCTGCGCTCGCTCGGAGTGCAAGTGATCGATCTCGATTCCGATGAGTGCGCATCGTTGCTGAGCGGATACATCCGGGCAAACCCGAAGGTGTGGAACGAAGACATCGGAGAAGAGTAGGGCTCCAACGCTGTCAGCCCGTTCCGCCCCCAACGATCAGCACGCACGTCTCTGATTCAGAACTAGTCTCCCCGCAGACGTCGCGATATTCTGCCAACCAGACATGAGCATCTATGTGGAGATTCTGATTCACGGTCAAATGGATGAACTCTGGGAGAAAACCCAGGACCCCAAACTCCACCAGCGCTGGGATTTGCGCTTCTCCGAAATTGACTACCTGCCCCGGCAGCCTGACCAACCACAGCGGTTCCTCTACGCGACCCGTATCGGAGGCGGCCTCCGCATTGAGGGAGCGGGCGAAAGCGTTGGAAAGCATGAAACCGACACCGGGCAACGGACTTCCGCTCTCGAATTTTGGTCGGAAGACAAGAAATCGCTGATTGAAATAGGATCCGGTTACTGGAAATACGTGCCCGGCGAGAACGGGATCCAATTCATTACATCTTATGACTATCGAACCCGCTTTGGCATGCTTGGGAAGGTCATCGACACGCTTGGCTTCCGTTGGTTGATCGGCTGGGCAACGGCATGGAGTTTTGATCGATTGCGTCTGTGGATCGAATCTGGCATTTCGCCAGAGCATTCGCGCGACCGGTTCTTGATTTACAGCCTGTCCCGTCTGACGGTTGCGTTAGTCTGGTTTTATCAAGGCGCCGTTCCCAAACTCCTCTACAGAAGTCCGGATGAACTCAAGATGATCGGTGAAGCCGGCATCCCGAGCGGCAACCTGCTACTGGCGCGTTCGCTGTTCGGTTGGACCGAAGTCGGATTGGCCCTGATTCTGCTGCTCTTTTGGAGGGCGCGGTGGCCACTCTGGTTCACACTAGCCGCCATGATGCTGGCCGGCCTCGGAGTCGCGCTAAATTCGCCGGAGTACCTTGCAGCGGCCTTTAATCCGGTCACATTGAATCTTTCCGTAGCGGTTTTGGCCGGGTTGGCGCTCCTCACCAGCACTCACATGCCGACGGCAAGCAACTGTCGGAGAAAACCGCTCACCACCTGACCATGCGATCGATCTACGAACAAGCGCTGGGGAAGAAGTTCGAACTCCTCCATCCCCGGATTCAGGAGCGGTTCGGATTCAGCAGCAGCGACCAGGTTGCTTCCATCGGCAGGGGAATGATGGAAAGCATTTGGCACGGACCAATCTATACCATGCCTTTTCTATACCTGGGCAGCTGGCGCCGGATCATGTTTCCGGAAAGCGGCGAGTCCATCCCATTTATCATCAGAAATTTTGCCTATATCGATCAGTACGGGCGCGAGACCGTTACCTGGATTCGCAACTTCCAGACCGTGCATCCGCGCCGCTTCGACGCCTACATGATCTTCAGCGAGCAGCGCGGTTGCATCGTGGACTATCTGGGCACGCACCAGCACCTGGCGGTGGATATTGATTTGTCCGTGGACCAACGCGGCGGCCTCTGCCTGCGTTCCGGGTCGCAGCGATTCTACGAACGCTGGATCAAATTCTGTTTTCCCATGATCTTCTCAGGCGTGGCGGACGTCTGTGAATGGTACGACGATTCCGACCAACGTTTTCACATTCAGGTCGACGTCAAGAACAAGACCTGGGGACCACTTTTTGGCTACAGAGGCTGGTTTCAGGTTGAATGGCTTTCCGTCAGCAAAGACAAGATGCCCGCTGACGTTCTTCCCATCCGCTGTGAGCGAAGGGAATAGCACCTCCCGGGCATGATCTTTCTCTCACACCCGGCTGAGCAGCAAATCCAGACACAGATCATCAAGCATTGGGCCGACCCATTCTCATACGCCGAAGTGGGCGCAACTCGCGGGCCGTTTCCTGCCGGCTACGCTGTACTTCGTGGCCAAATCGAACTTGGACATGGAGCTGGAGTTTTTTCGCGCGCGCAGCAAGCCGTACATGACTGGAAGATGTTCGCGGTGCCTGGCGTTCACTTGTGCTGGCCCGATGCGCCCATTGCTCCGGGCACTGTAGTCGCGATTGCAATCCAGCACTTCGGTTTCTGGTCGCTTAACTTCTGCCGCATTGTGTACGTGATCAACGAGGATGGGCCCGTTTCCCGGTTCGGATTCGCTTACGGCACGCTGAAGGAACACTTCGAAAGCGGCGAGGAAAAGTTCGCAGTGGAATGGGACAAACAGTCGGATGTGATCAGCTACGACATTTCGTCGTTCTCGACACCGGGGAAACTGCTTACCTGGCGCGCTGCCGGCGGCGCGTCGGCTGCAGCGCCG
Organism: Terriglobales bacterium; assembly: GCA_035937515.1. GTDB lineage: Bacteria > Acidobacteriota > Terriglobia > Terriglobales > Acidobacteriaceae > JAIQFF01. Next base: position 5,746 of record DASZHW010000179.1, read on the forward strand.
CTTCCTGCATCAGTCGCTCGAGGCAATGAAGCACGCGACCGAGATTGCCACGTAATCCCTGCCGGCGTGCTGGTGTTGTCCTACTGAATCAACCCCCCGTTGCCATTCACAGGCTCTTCTCCCGGAGCCAGAACGACAGCCGCGGCTACGCGATCTCCCGCTTCTAAATTCAGCAGGCGCACGCCTTGAGCCGCGCGACCGGATTCACGGATGGTGGTCGAGTCCATGCGGATGATTTTGCCGTACTGGCTGATCAGCATGACTTCGGATTTCTCCGTCACCTGCGCGATGCCAACCACTTTGCCGTTGCGTTCGGTGGTCTTGACGTTGATGACGCCAGATCCGCCACGTCCCTGCAGCCGGTATTCGTCGGCGGGCGTGCGTTTGCCATAGCCGTTCTCAGTCACCGAAAGAATCAGTGATCCTTTTAGAGGCAGAGTCTCGTCGGTAGCCGTTGCTTCGGGCATGCCGGCATCGGCCGCCGCTTTGGCGGCTTCCGCTTCAGCCTTTTTTATGTCTTTCGGCGTGGTGGCCATGCCGACCAGGTAGTCGCCCTTCTCCATGCGGATGCCCCAGACTCCGTAAGCCTGGCGGCCCATGGGCCGAACGTCCTCTTCGTCGAAGCGGATCGCCTGGCCTTCGTGGGTAGCGAGGAAGATGATTTGCTGCCCGTCGGTGACCGTAGCTGCGACCAGCTCGTCTCCCTGCTCGATGCTGATGGCGTAGATGCCATTGGAGCGCACATGGGAGAAATCCTTGAGCTCGGTCTTCTTCACCAGACCATTGCGTGTGGCGAAGAAGATGTATTTGCTTTCTTCTTCGAGATTGCGCACCGCCAGCATGGTGCGGACCGTCTCGCCGGGCTGCAGTCCCACCAGATTGCCGACGTGCTTGCCTTTGCCCGCGGCGCTGATGTCGGGGATCTCATAGACCTTCAGCCAGTACACGCGGCCGGTGTTGGTGAAGATCAGAATGTAGGCGTGGGTGGAAGCAATGAACAGATGCTCGACGAAATCCTCGTCGCGCGTCTTCATGCCGGTGCGGCCGGTGCCTCCGCGGCGCTGCATGCGGTAGGTAGAGATCGGCGTGCGCTTCATGTAGCCGCCGTGGCTCACGGTCACCGCCACCTGTTCATCAGCGATCAGGTCTTCCAGTTGGATTTCCGCAGCTTCGTCTTCGATGACAGTGCGGCGTTCGTCGCCGTACTGCTTCTTGATCTCTTCCAGCTCTTTCACGACCACACCGCGCAGCTTTTTCTCGGAGCCGAGAATGCTCTCGTATTCCGCGATGCGCTCGCGCATCTCCTTCAACTCATTGCTGATTTCGTCGATGGAGAGCTTGGTCAGGCGGTGCAATTGCAGTTCGAGAATCGCATCGGCCTGGCGCGCCGTGAAAGGCTTTTCTGGATTCAGCTTGGGCGCGCGCCCGGTGGTGTTGATGTCGATCTTCTTGCCGCCGAAGTAAGCAACCAAACTGTCGCGCGCATCGCCGCGATTGGCGCTGCCGCGAATGATCGCGATGACGTTGTCGAGATGATCGAGCGCCGTGAGGTAGCCTTCAAGGATATGCTCGCGGTCGCGGGTCTTGGTGAGCAGGTAGGCGGTGCGGCGTCGCACCACGTCGACCCGGTGGTCGATGAAGTGCTTGATCGCCTGGACCAGCCCCATTTCCTTGGGCTGACCCTGCACGATGGCCAGCAGGATCATGCTGAAGCTCTCCTGCATTTGGGTGTGCTTGAAGAGCTGGTTCAGCACCAGTTGTGGTTCGCCGCCGCGTTTGAGCTCGACCACAATGCGCATGCCGTCGCGGTCGCTCTCGTCGCGGATGTCGGAGATATCGTCGATAGTCTTGTCGTTGACCAGTTGCGCAATGCGCTCCACCAGACGGGCTTTGTTCACCTGGTAGGGAATTTCGGTGACGATGATGGCCTGCCGGTCCTTGCTGATATTTTCGATGGCGGCTTTGGCCCGCATCACAAAGCGGCCGCGCCCGTTCTTGTAGGCGTCGAGAATTCCCGCCTTCCCGTGAATAATGCCGGCGGTGGGAAAATCCGGGCCCTGCACGAATTTCAGAATTTCCGGCAACGTGGCTGCCGGGTTGTTGACCAGGGTGATGGCAGCATCCACGATCTCAGTCAGGTTGTGCGGCGGAATCTTGGTCGCCATGCCCACGGCGATGCCGTCCGCCCCGTTGACCAGCAGATTGGGAATGCGCGTGGGCAGAACATCGGGCTCGATTTCGCTTCCGTCGTAGTTGGGACGGAAATCAACGGTTTCCTTGTCCAGATCCTCGAGCAGCGAAGTAGCCACGTGCGCCAGGCGTGCTTCGGTGTAACGGTCGGCCGCGGGCGGGTCACCATCGACCGAGCCGAAATTTCCCTGCCCGAAGATCAGCGGATAACGCATGCTCCAGGGCTGGGCCAGGCGAACCAGTGCATCATACACCGCCAGGTTGCCGTGGGGATGGTACTTGCCCATCACTTCGCCGACGATTCTGGCGCACTTGCGGGTGGCCCGATTGGGCGCCAGTCCCATCTGCTGCATGGTGTAGAGAATGCGCCGGTGCACGGGCTTCAACCCGTCACGCACATCGGGTAGCGCGCGGCCAATGATCACCGACATCGAATAGTCGAGATACGACCGCCGCATCTCCTCTTCAATGTTGACCGGTTGAATGTTAAGCGCGCCGGGACTGCCACCGTCGCCGGGCGGAGGAGTCAGGGGTAGTTCGGGATTCTGATCGTCAGGCATAAAAAGCGCTTAGCTCCTGGCTCTTAGCTGTTATCTAAAACCGGATATCGTGTATCGATTTTTTGTTTCGAAACTCCGGGTTAGGCATGGCTTATGATGTTCCGCAACCCTGCCGCGCCTGGTCATTCCGAACTGGTTTGACGGACGCGGAGCCAGCCCTTCTCTCAAACCGAGAAACATAGGTAAATGATTGCAATGTAAGGCGTTTAGTGAGATCACCACCAGGCAGAATTATATCACGAGAAGCAGGACATTGGCGGGCCCGCAATTGCACCAGATAACAGATTCGGTACACTCCTCGATCATGTTCAGACGCAATCTGGAAGGTTCAAATCATGGGAAAGCCGCGGTCTCTGGTCGCAGCCTCCGAGATCAAGACCTGCATCAGGAGAACGAAATGCCAATTCGTGAATCGTGTGACGCTTCGACTCATTTCCGATCGGTTTGCGCCCCCGCAATTGCATTCGACGTCCTCCGTGTGGCGCGGCGATTCCGGATCCCGGCTTTGCTCGGCTTGCTCTTTCTGCCCGCCCTGGCGCGCGCGGCCACGGATCTGGAATCGCTCGACGCAGCCACAAAATCCGCGCAGAGCGCTGGCGACAATGCCTGGATGCTGACTTGTTCCGCGCTGGTCCTGATGATGACGGGGCCCGGCCTGGCGCTTTTCTACGGCGGCCTGGTGCGGAAGAAGAACGTCCTGGGCACCATGATGCAGAGTTTCGTGCTGATGGCGGTCGTCACCGTGTTGTGGGCGCTGGTGGGCTACAGCCTCACTTTCGCCCCGGGAACATCCTTCATCGGCGACCTGCGCTACATGTTCCTGCGCGGAGTCGACAGCAACCCCAATCCCGACTACGCCGCAACCATCCCGCAGCAGACGTTCATGGTGTATCAGCTCATGTTCGCGATCATCACGCCGGCACTGATCACCGGGGCGTTCGCGGAGCGCATGAAATTCAAGGCCATGCTGCTGTTTATGGTGCTATGGATCTTGCTGGTGTACTTCCCGATGGCGCACATGGTATGGGGAAAGGGAGGCCTGCTCAATGCGTTTCTTGGGGGCAAGATTCCCTGCTTCGATTTCGCCGGCGGAACCGTGGTTCACATCACCTCAGGGGTTTCGGCCCTGGTGTGCGCTCTCTACCTGGGCAAGCGGGTGGGATATCCGACCGGAATGAAACCGCACAATCTGGTGCTCAGCTTCATCGGGGCCTGCCTGTTGTGGGTAGGCTGGTTCGGTTTTAACGCGGGCAGCGCCTTGGCGGCATCCGGGCTGGCTACGAGCGCGTTTGTGGCCACCCACTTCGCCGCCGCCACCGCGGCTTTGGGCTGGATCTTTGCCGAGTGGCTCAAACAGGGCAAACCCAGCGTGCTGGGAGGCATATCCGGCAGCGTGGCGGGATTGGTCGCAATCACGCCTGCCTCGGGATTCGTCAAGCCCATGCCCGCCATGCTGATCGGATTTGCAGCGGGAGTCGTCTGTTACTTCATGGTTGCGGCGGTAAAGCCGAGGTTCGGCTATGACGATTCGCTGGACGCCTTTGGGGTGCATGGCGCGGGTGGGACTTTGGGCGCCATCCTCACCGGAGTATTTGCTACCAACGCGGTGAACAATGGATTGAAGGACAGCGCCGGGAGGCTGCTCCCGCTGGGATGGGTGGACGGCAATGCAAGACAGGTCTTGAACCAGGTCATCGGCAGCGCGATCGCGTGGAGTCTGGCGATCGTCGGCACCTTAGTGATTTTGAAGGTCTGCGACGTGCTGATTGGCTTGCGGGTCAGTACTGAAGAGGAGACTGAAGGACTCGATCTCAGCTTGCACGGCGAAGAAGGCTACATCATGGAATCGTAGGGGCGCGGGATGCTACGGCCTCATGATCACTTCGTAGGGACCACTGGGCAGCACAAAGGTCAGACCGCGCTCCTGGTTAACCTTCATGGTAGCGGGCACATCCAGGTCAGCGACCTGGATCTTTCGAGTCCAGGCTCCGCTGGTCCAGTAGTCGGCTTGTGAATAGATGGTTCCGCTCACAATGGTGTAACTGCTGATTTCTTCCTGACGACCGTCGCGAAACACCAGGACGGCCGGAGGAAGCTCCCGCGGGGGCGGAGCGGTCATGGCCTTCCGTCGATTCAGAACTGGCTGCAGAGCGGTCTTCTCCGAATAGTCAAGGGCGATCTGACCGCTGGCCGAATCCTTCTGGGACAGCGTCATGCGCGCAAAGTGATCGCCCTGCCATTCGATCAGCAATGGTTCCAGAGGACGTGCGGGCGGCGCCGGGGCCGCAGCCGGGACAGGCACGGCCACTACTTGCTGCTTCGGCGTTTCCTCAGACTCGTAGCCGTAATCGTAGTCAGAGTAAAAATAGGGATACGACAGCAAAACAGAATGGCGGCGCGAGTCACGGCTCCGGTGCAAATGGCCAGGACCAGAAACTGGGCTGCCCTGAAAACCGGCCCCGCCTCTCGCGGACGTAGGGATTCCGCTTCCTGCCGTCGGCCAGGCTCCGCCCCGCATCTGCGCCTTTAGCGACGATATCAGGATCGCTGAGGTAAGCAACGCAAGCGTAACGCGGGTCAGCATCTACTTGTTGGTTTCGGTCTTGAATGTTTCAGTCTTGAAGGTTTCGGTCTTGGGCGGTAACTGGAAATCAATCCCGCGCTCCTCATTCTCTTTCGCAGTGGCCGCGAGGTCCAGGTCAGCCAGAGCGATCTTGTGATGCCGTCCGGGAGTCAGATCGTAAAGCATGTTTCCCACCACCGCATAATTCTGAACCTCAACCCGGCTGCCGTCCTTGAAGATGAGCGCCGTCTCAGGCTGATCAGCAACCGGCGTGTCGGCCGATTGGGCCATGGCAGCAGCTTCACCCTCCGGCCTGGACCGGCCCGGCCGTTCTGGATACGAATCCCGGTGGGGAGCAATCGCCTGTCCTGAGCCGCGCCGGTCAAAGATGGTGGGCCCGCCTCGATGCTCTTCCTCCTGTTCCCTCGCGGCTTCTTCCTGATCCCTTCCCGCTTCCGCGTCGGGTCCTGCCACTTCGTAAGGCACTCCGTAGGGCACGTAAACCGCGCCGCCCGCAGGGAACAATTGCCCGTGGCGGTGGTGGTTGCGTTTGAAGAGCGGAGGATTGGGATTCACCGGAGCCAGCGGATTGATGCAGCACGCCGGCTGATTGAACTGGTTTCGCGTTTGCAGCCCGTTCGGGCCCACGGAAGTGATGCTGGCCGGCACGCCGGGCGTTGGATTCGACCTTCCGCCAGAATTGATCGAGGTGACCGATGCAGGCGTGCCGTTGATTTGCGCCGAGGCCGAAAGAGCAAGCGTCAACATTCCGACTGCCAGCGCAAGCCCCGCTGCCATGGCTGAGTTCAGCCGCTTCACATTTAAATCATACTCCCGTTTTGGCGCCATCGCGCTGCTCCCCTGCAACACCCTTTAGTAATTAGAACCCTTCCAGCAGGGCTTGGTTTGTCTTTTTTTTGTCATCCGGTGCATGCTTCGGCGAGCTTTGCGGTCGAAATGGCTAAGTGGTTGAAGGATAAGCCTGGCGCCCCCATGAAGGCGTAACTTTGGTCATCCTCGTCCAGCACGAAGCAATTCCCAGAGGTTCCAGGCGGAGTTCGCCAGCAGGAGCCCCCAAACCGCCGCCAGCGCGATCTCACGATGCCGGGTTTCCAGCCAGTCCGCCGCGATTCCAGCTATGAAGACGAACAGAAAAGGAACTGCGACTAGCTGAAAACCGAGTCCGGGATAGTGCGGTGAGCCCAGGGCCATCGCCAGACAAAGAACTGCGATCAGCAAGGGCGCAGTGTTGCCAAAGTAGCGTGCCCGGGACCAACAGAAGTACGCGATCAGGCCGATGGGAAGTGCAATCACCAGAGCGGGGCTGCTCTGTCCGAGTTGCGCCAGCACTTGGTGCCAGGCCTGCGGCATGGCGAGCGCTTTCCAGGAGAACGTGAACAAAGATGCATGCGCCATCCCTTGCTCGAAAGCGCGCGGCTGGAAGAAGTAGGCCGCGAATAACAGCAAAGCAGCGATGGTGCAGGCAACCGCCCAGATGATGGTGGCCGCGATTCGCCGCCCCGGCGCCAGGTAGAGCATGAATGCCAGCGCAGCCGGGAGCACGATGATCAGCGAGAATTGCGACCCGATTGCCAGAGCCAGCGACAGTCCCAGCAGGACAATACGCCGCCAGTTCCATAGGATCACCTCCCGCGGCGCGTACAGCGTGTGAGCGACGGCGATGGCCGTAAACATTGCGCCGAAAGCTCCCCAGGCCGCACCCATCTCGGGCTCTGCAGACCAGATGGCGCTGCCGCGAATGATCGCTGGCGAGAAACAATGCAGGGCCAGGGCCACGTATCCGCCCGCATTTCCGAACAAGCGGCGGGCGACGTACCAGATCGAAGCGCCCAGCAACAGTCCGAACGCAAGCTGGGGGAGCGCTGCCAATAGTCGAAGCTCGCGCACGGTCGGGGGACGGGTTGAGCTCCACAGTCCTGAAGTCGCCAGCAGCGGTGCGGACTCTATCAAGTACCAGAGCGGGGAGTGATTCGGGTCGAAGGCGCCGTCCGAAGGGGAATCGCTTGCCGCGACCGGGTTGCGGTTCTTCCACATCATCATGCCGCGCGCGAGGCGGTTGAGTTCCACCAGATCGAGACTGCTGCCGGGCGCACCTCGGACCACCAGCCAGGAACATTGCGCCAGAAACACCAGCAACAGGAGGGATGCCAGCACCTGTGGCCGGCCGAAGCGTTCGCGCCTGAATAATCGGCCCATGAGTAACCGGCGAGTGTTTTACCATGTCGGAGGACGGTTCGAGAAACTTCCACCCGATGGACGAACCTAAAGACCACGCAGTCCCAGACGCCGGAGATGCTATTCCTGATCGCCTGCCTGGCATAAGTTCATCCCTTGGTCCTGGCCACGACCTGATTGAGCCCTCGCCATTCGAACAGCGAGTGCAGAGCGTGTTCATCGGACCCGATGGCCTTCGCCCTGTTTGGCGCTTCCTCCTCTATCTGCTCCTGTACTACGTCCTGAAGTTGGCGTTGCGTGTTCTGATCTCATCCGCTCTGGCCGACACACCACGAATCTGGCTCCTGCTCCTGGTGGAGTTGGGATTTGTTGTCATCGCCTTTATCCCTGCGCTGGTCATGGCCCGCATGGAAAGTCGGCCCTTTGGCGACTACGGTCTGCCGTTGCGCAACGCTTTTGGCAGGCTGTTCTGGATCGGCGCCGCATGGGGACTGCTTTCACTGACCGCGCTGCTGCTTGGTCTGCGTGCAGCCGGCGGCTTTCACATTGAAGGTTTCGCGCTGCACGGCACGCGCATGCTGAAATTTGCCGTCTTCTGGGCCGCGTTTTTCCTGGTGGTTGCCATCTATGAGGAATTCTTCACCCGTGGCTACTCCCAGTTCACGCTTACGCAAGCGATCGGCTTCTGGCCTTCGGCGGTTTTGCTTTCGGTGGGTTTTGGACTTCTTCACCTGGAGAACCCGGGAGAAAGCTCGATTGGTATTCTGGGCGCCATCGCCATCGGGTTCTTCTTTTGCCTGACTCTCCGGCGCACCGGCAACCTTTGGTTCGCGCTCGGCTTTCATGCCTCGTGGGACTGGGCTGAAAGCTACCTCTACTCCGTCCCGGACAGCGGCACAGTGGCTCCCGGCCACCTGCTGCAGACTTCACTCCGTGGCTCACCCTGGCTCACGGGCGGGCCGGTCGGCCCGGAGGGCAGCGTGTTTCTTTTTCTCCTGCTGGCGTTGCTATGGGTCGTGTTCGACCGGCTGTATCCGGAAGTAAGGTACCCATCGGCGACTAAGGCGAAAGAGATTTCAGATCCTGGATTGTAGATCTCCGATTTCTATTCTTGAAGGGACCACGCTAGGGACGGCCGAAGAGGGCCGCCCCCGCATGTTTGTCGAATTACCACGAGTAATGCACCGTGTAGGTCACCACCTGCTCCCCATCCGGAGCGATGGTGACGGGAAACTCCATCGTCTGCGCATCTATCTTGTGGGATTCATGCGACTGATCGGTCAGCTTCCAGTTGGTCCAGCGATAAAGATGCTCAACCACGCGCACATTCACCGCTTCTTTTTTGTGATTGCGCACCCGGATTTCAAATGACTCGTCCAGCCAGTTGTGCGCGGAATCCACGCGGATGTTGGTGCGCTTGCGCTCGCCCACCACGTCGAACGAGTTGCCCGTAAACACACGGATGGTTTCATCTTTCGGAGTGTGGTCAATCACGTTCTCGCCGACAAATTCCAGATGCCCGTCGGTATCGCGGCGGTAGAAGCGCAATTTGCCTTTGGGCAGCGCAATGCCGAGGTGATTGACGTCAGCGTTCTTGAACTCCTCCATCACCCAGACTTTGGGATTGGACGCCGTGCCATAGCTCTGGTCCTGGCGGATTTGCTCCATGTTGTAGTAGCCATACTGCTGCACCTGAGCGCCGTCGTAGACAAAGAGCCGCAGGGCGTGGATGCCGGTGGAGCGGACAAACTCCACCTGCTTGGTTTCCTGATCGTGCAGGGTGGTGGGGCGCGCCAGAGAGTAAAGATGGAATTCGTCAAATGATTTTTCGCGCACTGCGGGAGCCATGGCAGCTTCGTCGGCCATCTTGGCCGCTGCGTAGACACGATTGGCCACGGTACCGGCCTGGATTTTGTTGACATCCCCTGCCATCAGCTTGATGTTCGCGTTCTCGAAGGTCTTGCCGCTCTGGTTGCGCAGGGTGATCCAGCCCACCATGTCGAGCAGGTCGGTCTTGCTCTTGGGATTGTCGGACACCACCAGGTTGTAGTCCGCCTGCCAGCTCATGCCGCTGGCCACGTAGGAAATCTCTGCGTCAAACTTTCCCGGATCATTGGTCTGAAGTAGCCAACTCAGGGTTGGTTTGAGCACAGAATCCGCGCTGAGCGAGGGAAACAGCGGCTGGCCCGGCATGCCGAAGCGCAGCACGCCATCCACTTCGATGATGGGCTGGGTGAAGGACGGCTGCTGATAATTTTGCGCATAGTAACTGCTGGGGATGTAACCGCTGCGCACCACTTTGCCTTTGATGATTTCCTGCCGGTCGGCTCGCTGCACCAGGAAATCGATGGTCTTGCCCTCGTAGAAAGAGAGCAGCAATTCCTGCGAAATTGGATCGTTGCGATAGTTCTGTTCCAGGACCTGCAGGGCGCGTCCGGCGGGATCGCGCAGGATCACGGAATCCGGTTCCAGGTGAGAGGTGATGCCGGCGAATTCGGCATGGTTCACTCCCGGCCTGAGATCGAGTGGCACATATTCGCGGGCTACAAAGAAATTCTGGTTGTAGATGGTGAGTGCGGGCTGGTTGCTGTTCTCAACAGCTTTTTCCTGTCCCATCGCCGCACCACAGAGCAGGATCATAGTCAGCAAGAGCTTCTTCATTCTGGTTTCCCCTTGTTCGAGTGGACGGGAAGGAGGAGGCTTTCCCGTCCTATGGAAAGAACGCAGGTTGAGTGGGGGCTTGCAGCGATTTCTTAACCACGGAGAACACAGGGGACACGGAGGTAATCGAGGGTAACCTGTCTCAATCAGAACAACTTGTACGTATCCTGCTTGTCATCCCGAGTCGAAGGACCCCTACTCCCTGATACAGGCGGTTGCGGAGTGGGATTTCCGTCACCGACTCGGAGCCGCTGCTTGCCGAAAACCGAAAAAGACGTGCCCGGCCCAGCGCAGAATCCGCCAGCCCAACGCGGCACCGGACAGTATGGTCACCAGCCACAACAGAGTCGCCGGCAGGTAGAAGAACAGTCCAACCATGTTTACCGAATAATCCGCCACCGCTTCGAGACCCTCGCGCGCCGCTAGCTTGAGTTGATACAGAGGCCGCCGGTGCAGGCCAAATACCTGAGCATCGGCTTCTGCGCGTAACGTGAGTGTGAGCGACACCGTCTCTACTTGTTTGGAAAGCGCGTCAAATTCGGCCTGCTGTTGTTCGATTCCGCCGCGAACCTCATTCAGCTTGTCGCTGACCGCGAGCGTGTCCTTGACGGTCTTCGCCTGCTTGAGAATTCCGAGGTATTGAGTCTCCTGGGCGCGGAGATTGCGCAACCGGGCAGCCTGATCCACATATTGCCTGGTTACGTCTTGCGCTTGCAGCTTTTCGCTTTCCACCCTTAGTCCCAGCTGGCGAATCTGAGCGCGAGCTTCCTCGAAGCGCGCTGCCGGCACTCGAATCGTGAGAGTGGCAAAGGGCGCGTTTTTCTCGCCTGCAACGTCCGAGGCCACCAGGAAGCCTCCCATTCGCGCAGCCAGTTGCCGGATGGCTTCCGCGGTGTCATGTGGATGCTGGACGATCAGGTCCATCGAGCCGTTGCGCACCAGCTTGCGGTCATCGTCAGCTTGCGCTTTCGGCTCGGAGGTCTTCAGAGATTCTATCGAGGTAACCTGCGGCTCAAGCTGAGCCACGATCCGGGTGCGCTGGGGAACCCCTCCAACCACGCCACTGGAGCTTGTTTCGACGGAACTGGTGTCGACGGAACGAAGCAACCGGTCGTAGACTGGCGCTTGCCACAAGGAGACCGCGTCCCACTCTACCTGAGCTTCTCCCAGGCCCGTGCGTTGCGACGCGATTCCCTGGTTGCCCTGACGAGGCTGAATCGCCCCGGCATAGAAAGCGACAAGGCCTGCCGTGATCAGCCATCCGGTCTTCAGCCACTTTGTGGTGTTCTGCGAGAAACTTCCCCAGGCCAGTTTCATCAGAGTCCCTGCTTGCCGTAGACAGCGTCCCGGCCGGTTTTGTTCCCGGCACGGCCATGCTCAATTGGAGAACGCATTTGCAGTGGAGACTTGCAGGGTATTTATGGAGAACGGGGACCAGCCCGAGACCTCCCGGTTGTGGAGGCCTGAGATCAGCCAGAGCAAAGCTCAGGATGACAAATCATGAGAGTGCAAAAAAAAGCGCGCTCAGATATCCAGGTTCTTCACATCCAGCGCGTTGTCCTCGATGAATTTCCGCCGCGCTTCCACATCTTCACCCATGAGAGTGGTAAAGATGGTTTCGCATTCGGCGATGTCTTCGAGCTTCACCGAAAGCAGTGTCCGGCGCTCCGGGTCCATGGTGGTCTCCCAGAGCTGAGGCGCGGTCATTTCGCCCAGGCCCTTGTAACGCTGCACGATGTAGTCTTTGCGGCCTTCGGCCAGCACGTAGTCAAAAAGCTCGCGGGCGCTGGCCTTCTCGACGATCTGGGGCTCGGCTGCTTTGCGCTTGGGGGCGGCGGGCTTCTTCTGCGCTTTTTCGCCCGCTTCCGTCCGTGCTTCGCCCGATTCGTCATTCGATTCTTCCGCGTTCCCATTCACCGGCGCGGCCTTGGCAATCGTTTCCACGACAAATGGAGGCTCGAGATTGGCTTCAATCTGCTTGAACTTGGAGAGCAGCTGCCGGTATTCCGGGGTCGACGCCAGCTCCCAGCTGATCACGTGTTCCGCGCCCTGAGCATTGACGAAGCTCACCTCCCATAGATTGTGTTCTTCGTCGAAACGCGCTCCAACGCTCTTGAAGTTGCGCTCTTTCTGCAGCTTCTTGAGTTCCCTCTCCAGCTTTTCGATCTTTTTCGACGCAGCTTTCTTGTCACCTTCAAAGTCGGCGCGCTTGGCCAGGTCGAGACGGGGCAGCAGTTCCGTCACCTTCTCATCGCGCACCCGCTTGTCCACTTTGTCAAAGAGCTTGAGGTATTCGTCCAGCACGTTCATAAAGCGGGCCAGGTTTGTGCCTTCGATCTTGGCCGCGCCCTCGCCGTATCGGACGATCAAGCCCTCCGATGCGCGCTTCACCATGACCTTGACGAACTCGCGGTCATCTTTGATGTACTGCTGCGACTTGCCCTTCTTGATCGAATATAGGGGCGGCTGCGCGATGTAAACGTTGTTGCGCTTGATCAGTTCCTGCATGTGGCGGAAGAAGAAGGTCAACAGCAGAGTGCGGATGTGGCTTCCGTCCACGTCGGCGTCGGTCATCAAGATGATCTTGCCGTAGCGCAGTTTCGAGGCATCGAAATCTTCCTTGCCGATGCCGGTGCCCACCGCCGTAATCATGGCGCGAATTTCCTCGTGGCCGAGCATCTTGTCGTAGCGGGCTTTTTCGACGTTGAGGATCTTGCCTTTCAGCGGCAGGATGGCCTGGAAGCGGCGATCGCGCCCCTGCTTGGCGGTGCCGCCAGCCGATTCGCCCTCCACCAGAAACAGTTCGCAGCGTTCAGGCTGGCGTTCCGAGCAGTCGGCCAGCTTGCCGGGCAGGCCGCCTCCATCCAACGCACCCTTGCGCCGCGTCAGGTCGCGGGCCTTGCGTGCCGCCTCGCGAGCCCGGGCTGCTTCAATCGCCTTGTTGATAATCTTGCGTCCCGCCGTCGGGTTCTGCTCCAGATACGCGCCCAGCCGCTCGTTCACGAACGCCTGCACGATGCCGGCAATATCGGAATTCAGTTTGCCTTTCGTCTGGCCTTCGAACTGGGGTTGCGGCAGCTTCACGCTGATCACCGCCACCAGGCCCTCACGCACATCGTCGCCGGTAAGGTTTTCCTTCACGTCTTTGAACAGGCCCATCTGCTGTCCGGCATAGTTGATGGTGCGGGTCAGCGCCATGCGGAAACCGGACAGATGCGAGCCTCCGTCCACGGTGTTGATGTTGTTGGCGAAGCTGAAGACGCTTTCCGAGTAGCCATCGTTGTATTGCAGGCCGATTTCCATGTTCACGCCGCTGCGGTCGGCTTCCATGTAGATCGGTTTGTCATGAAGTACCTGCTTGCCCCGGTTCAAATGCTTGATGAATTCGGCGATGCCGCCGTTGTACTTGAACTCGACCGTTTTTGCCTCGCCGGTTTTGGCCTCGGTGGTGCGCTCATCAGTCAGAGTGATCAGCAGGCCCTTGTTCAGGAAGGCCAGTTCCCGCAGACGCTGCGCCAGGGTGTCGAAGTTATATTCGGTGACCGTGAAGATACTTCTATCGGGCAGGAAGTGGACCTTGGTCCCCAGTTTCTTGCTGGCGCCCGCTTTCTTCAACTTGCTGGTAGGCTCGCCTTTGGAGTAGGTCTGCTCCCAGGTGAAGCCGTCGCGCCAGATTTCGAGATCGAGTTCTTCGCTCAGTGCGTTGACCACCGAAACACCGACGCCGTGCAGTCCGCCGGAAACCTTGTAAGAGGAGGTATCGAACTTGCCGCCGGCGTGCAATTTGGTCATCACCACTTGCGCCGCCGGAACTTTTTCTCCATCGATATCCATCGCATCCACGGGAATGCCGCGCCCGTCGTCAACCACAGTGATGGAATTGTCGATGTGGATGGTGACGGAAATTTCGTGGGCGTGCCCGGCCAGCGCTTCGTCCACCGAGTTGTCGACCACTTCATAGACCAGATGGTGCAAGCCCATCTCGCCGGTGGATCCGATGTACATCGCGGGACGCTTACGCACGGCTTCCATGCCGCCGAGCACCTTGATGGAGTCAGCGGTGTAGTCTCCGTTGCCACCGTTGACTGCGACCAGCTTTCCGTTTTTGGCCTTGGTTTCCGTGATGGGAGTGATCTCTTTCGTAGCCATTCCGCTCCGTGGAAAAATGCCAGACTTCGAGCCCGCCTGGCGTGCTTTTCCGATGCCCGGGAATTTGCCTCAAATTACTGAAATGATTAACACTTACGGCATCAGAGGTTGTATCTGATTGTACCACGAAGGGGGACTGATTTTCGACCCCTGAACCGGCTCGGTAACCCGTGTATTTTCAGGATGGAACTGGCCCAAAAACGTAGCGAAAACGGGAGCATCCCCATCCTTCAGCCGCAGCCGCGCGCCTACATCGTCAGCAGCGCAGAAGTGAGTCGACCTGATACCATATTGGAGGAGATCCCAGCCCTACATGAGTGTGCCTGTTTCCCAGATGTGGACGGTGGCCAGCTATGTCATCCGGCAGAAGCTCGCCCGGAGGAAGCAATATCCGCTGGTCCTGATGCTGGAGCCACTGTTCCGCTGCAACCTGGCCTGCGCCGGATGCGGCAAGATTCAGTACCCTGCCCACGTCCTTAAGCGGCAACTTAGCCCTGAGGAGTGCTTCCGCGCGGTGGACGAATGTGGCGCTCCGGTGGTGTCGATCCCGGGGGGCGAGCCGCTGATGCACCCTGAGATCGAAAAGATCGTCGCAGGCCTGGTCGCGCGCAAGAAGTATATCTACCTGTGCACCAACGCTTTGCTGCTGAAGGAAAAGATCCACCTCTTCCAGCCGACCCAGTATCTGACCTTCAGCGTGCATCTCGACGGGCAAAAGGAACACCACGACTTTGCCGTCTGCCGCGAAGGTGGGTATGACATCGCCGTGGATGCGGTGCGCGAGGCTCTGCAACGCGGATTCCGGGTGACCACGAACACCACGCTCTTTGACGGGGCCGACCCCAAGAGCGTGCGCGCCTTCTTTGACGACATGATGGAACTGGGCGTCGAGGGCATGATGCTTTCGCCGGGCTATTCCTACGAGAAAGCGCCGGACCAGCAGCATTTTCTGGGACGCGCCCGCACCCGGCGCCTCTTCCGGGCGATTCTTTCCAATCGCGAGAAAAACTGGCGGTTCAATCTCTCGCCGTTGTTCATGGAATTCCTGATGGGCAAGCGTCACTATGCCTGCACCCCCTGGGGAATGCCCACCTACAACATTTTTGGCTGGCAGAAGCCCTGCTACTTGCTTCAGGACGGCTATGCCGAGACCTTTGACGAGTTGATCCGCGAAACGGCGTGGGAATCCTACGGCACCGAATCTGGCAATCCGCACTGCGCCAACTGCATGGTGCACAGCGGTTACGAAGCCTCCGCGGTCAATGACACCTTCGGCTCGCTCGGCGGTTTTGTGGCAACAGCGAAGGCGACTCTATTTCACCGCTATCGTGATGAAGCTGCTCTGAAACTCCTAGATGAGCCGGTCCAACAGGGTCAAGATGTCCCGCTGGTTCATATCGGAAACGCCCGTATCGGAAACGCCACCGAATCCCTCGAGGAGACGCGGGCGTGACCGGGAAAGCCGCCGGACACGTTCATCCCGAAGCCGAGCCTCATTCTTCTTCCGCCGATGCGCTCGAAGTCGTCCCCGGCTGGGAACACGAAAAGCTTGAAGGCTGGGTTCCGGCGCTGGCCACCGAGGAAGAAACCCGCAAAGCTCTGGAAAAGGCGTTCGACTACCGCGGCGACGTCACCATCACTCGAAAAGATGGCAGCCAGGTCGAAGGCTATCTTTTTGACCGGAAAAGCGGGCCGACCCTGGCCCAGTCCGTTGTGCGAGTGCTGCCCAAGACTTCCAACCAGCGACTGGTGATTGCGTATTCCGATATCGCAGCCCTGGCGTTTACCGGCCGCGATACGGCCGCGGGAAAGAGCTGGGAAGCCTGGATAAAGAAGTACGTGGAAAAGAAAGCTGCCGGCGAAAAGAACATTGCATTGCAGCCGGAAGCACTGGAATAAATCTCTTACCTCGTTTGCTCAACTCCAGTCACCCCAAAATCGACCTTTGCCATGTGGTCCGCGACCCGGATGGCCTGCGCCGCGATGGTCAGCGCCGGGTTTACCGCCGCTGATGACGGGAAGAATGACGCGTCCACGACAAAGAGATTCTCGTGGTCAAAAGACCGGCAGAACTCGTTCAAGGCGGCCTTGCCAGGATCCGTTCCGAAGCGCACCGTGCCACACTGATGAGAAACGGAGAGTCCTCCCATGTGCTTGGCAACATTGAGCTTGAAGCCAATCTTCCTCATCATGGAAGCGGCCCTGCCAGCCAGACGTTTATGGCCGGCTAGATTGTTCTCGGTGTAGTGAAGCCGAATCGTGTCGCCGTGCAAAATCACCCGGTTTTCAGGGTCGGGCAAGTCCTCGGACATGATCCACCAGTCCACGCTCCGTTCCGCCATCAGATTCCCCATGAAGCCCGGCAAATATTTCTGCTTGGCGGTAAGCATTCCGCGCTGCAGCTTGCCCAGACCTTGAATATTGCCCATGGGAAATTTGAAACCGTCGTCACCGAAGTAGAAGTCGTTGATGCAGATTGTCTTCTGGAAATTGGTGCCATTGATTTTCCAGCCGATGCTCATGAGAGCGGTATTGTTGTGCGCCATGTAGTTGCGGCCAACCACTCCGGATGAATTCGCGACGCCGTTCGGCGCCCGGTCGCATGCCGAGCGCAGCAGCAAGACCGCGGAGTTAACCGCGCTGGCGGACAGGACGACGATGGGGGCGGCGATCCGCTCGACGCTGCCGTTGCTCTCGTACTCCACCGCATCCAGGCGTTTGCCATCGCTGGTAAGAACCAGACGCGTCGCCTTGGCATGAACCTTCAGCATGAGCCGACCGGTTGCCAAGGCGGGCTTGATCGCGGCTACTTCCGCGTCAGTCTTGGCGTGTACCTTGCAGGGAAAGCCGTCGCAGGTCTTGCAACGAATGCACGGCCCGCCCTGGTGGCGTTGCACAGCGAGAGGAAGCGGGAACGCCTTGATCCCCTGATCGTTGAGCGCCAAGGCCACTTGCTCAATTACGGGTTCGTGATCGAGAGCGGGATAGGGATAGGTGGGAACTCCCGGCGGCTCCGTGGGGTCAACTCCGGCCTGCCCGTGAACTCCATACATTTGTTCGGCAAGATCGTAGTAAGGCGCAAGTTGGCGATAGCTGATCGGCCATGCGGGCGAAATTCCGCCAGCGTGCTCCAACTCTTCGAAGTCCCGCTCGCGGAACCTGAGCATGGCCGCCCCATACATTTTGCTGCTGCCGCCCACGTAATAGTAAGTGCCGGGACGAAAACCCACGCCGTGCTTGTCGAGCCAGTTTTCCTGGGGCACATACTTCTGCTCGAGGAAGACAGCATTCACATCCCAGTTTTGCGGTTCCTGGGGAAGGAAGCCGCCGCGTTCCAGAATGGTGACGTTCAGCCCGTGCTGCACCAGGCGGTGGGCGAGGGTGCCGCCGCCAATGCCGCTGCCGATGATGAGGACGTCAGGGGAGGAATTCATCAGTTACAACGGATGCAGCTCGACCGCCATCCAGATGCAGTCCGTGTCCGCGTAATAACGGTGCCAGGGATAACTGAAGCTGCGGTCATTGGCGACTGTGAAAAAGGGATCATGAGTGAATCCCGGCGGCATCAGAACATCTTCGTAGAGCGTATCTGCGGTCTGCTCGCGAAACTTCTGCATGTGTCCCGTTCCCAAGACCTGGGTGTGCACTTCCAGAAACTTGTGCCCAGTATGGATTGTGCAGTCCGTCTCTTCAGGGGTGTACCAGAGATTCAGTTTGAGCCGATACCGTCGTGGCGACGGAGAAACAGATGTCTGGCCAGCAAATGCGATCAGGGGATCGAGTTCCACGTCTCCAATGTCATCCTGCGACGAGATGTATAGAGGCGTTCCGCGCGGGAATTGCGGGAAGCGCTGACCGAACCACTCCCAGCCCAACGCGACTCCGCCCAGATTGGTACGCTTGCGCACGTGCAGCAGGGCCGCCCTCTCGCCTTGCGTCAGCGTGCACTGGCGGAGAATGGTGGACTTCCAGGGCGGAATGGTCCCGTGATTCCCTCCCGCATCGTAATGCAGTGCGGTAGTGGAGAGATTGACCACGATCGCATCCTCGACCGGCATGTCATGCACGGCGTTAACCAGGACGCTTTCGATCCAGTCATTGGAAAATGAGAGAGAACGACGCTGATTGGATTCGGCCATAGAGTTCTCAGCTAACATCCTGGGAGCCAAGCTTGCCGCCATCAACAACTGGCCGGACCGCGCTAGAAACCTGCGCCGATTCATGCTTGGCTCCGCCCCCAATTGGCGAGCCGGATTATACAACCGGAGGAGCGCGCGTACGTCAGGCGGTCCATACCCCATTGCTCCGCCGGAGAGTAGAATGTGCGGCGCAAGCGATTGGGGCGAGGAGGGTGCTATGCGGCTCACAGTGGGACAGATCATTGGCAAGGCTCTGAAGGCTTATGGAGTTCCTTACGTCGCCGGCCTGCCGGGACACGGCAATTGGAGCATGATCGATGCTTTCAACGACCCGGTCTCGAAGCTCCCCTTCATTCAGGTGATGCACGAGCAGAGTGCTGTGCACATTGCCGACGCGCACTACCGCGCCACCGGCCAACCGATTGCCGCCTGTACCTCGATCGGCCCGGGCGCGACCAATACCATCATCGGCCTGGCCACGGCGCACTGCGATTCCACCGCGCTTCTGCTTATCACCGGCAGCGCTGCCACTCACATGCGCGGCCATGGCGTCATGCAGGAGCTCGACCGCTTTGCCTCGCCCGATTTTCCCCATATCGCGGCCCCGGTCACGAAGCGCAACTTCGACGTCATCCGGGCCGACCAGGTGCCCTTCGTACTGCATCGCGCCTGGAACGCCATGCTTACCGGCCGTCCCGGACCAGTCCACATGGAGCTGCCGCTCGATGTCCAGGTCGAGACCACCGACATTGACGTCGCCGAACTCTCCAAACGCCTGCCCGTTGGAAAAGTGCGGGCGGACGCGCAAGCCATCGAGGCTGCGATTAGCCTTCTCCTTTCTGCCCAACGGCCCTGCATTGTGGTCGGCGGCGGGGCGATCAGTGCCGAATGCACCCCCGAACTGACTATGCTGGTCGAGAACCTCGGCATCCCCGTGGTCTTCACCTGGAACGGCAAGGGCGCGATTGCCGAGGACAATCCCATGTGCGCGGGCACTGCGGGTTGGCCGGGATCTTTGCCCGGAAACCACACCGCCGCGCATGCCGATGTCGTGATGTCCCTGGGCTGCCGCTTCACGGACTGGTCGGCTTCGTCCTACCGCAAGGGTGTGACGTTCTCAATCCCGGATGCCAAGCTGATTCAGGTGGATATTGATCCTCGGGAAATTGGCAAAAATTATCCGGCCGAGGTGGGCATCGCGGCCGACTGCAAACTTGTCCTGTCCGATATTCTCGCCGGCATCTCGGAGGAGCAGGCCCGCAAGGCACAGGAAGCCCGGGCGTCCTATCTTGCCAAGGTGGAAGGGCTGAAGCAGGAATGGGAGCAAAGGCTCGAACGGCGCCGTTCCTACAACGGCATCCCCACCACCATGCTGCGCACGCTGCGCGAACTGCGCAAGGTCCTGCCCCGGCATGGCATTGTGACTGTCGGATCGGGCCATCCGCAGAGCACAACCAAACAGGCCTTCCCGGTCTACGAGCCTCGGACCCACATTACTTCGGGCTCGTTCTCGTCCATGGGATTTGCCCTTCCCGCGGCGATCGGCGCCAAGCTCGCCAAGCCGGATTCACCGGTGGTGTGCATCATCGGTGACGGCGATTTCATGATGTGCGTGCAGGAACTCGCGGTTTGCGCCATGTACAACATTCCGGTCGTGTTCCTGATTCTCAACAACTCGGGATACATCTCGATCCGCGACGGCCAGAACTACCTGATCGGACGGCAAATCGGCTCCGAGTTCAACCATCACGCCGGCGACGGTCGCCCCTACTCGGTCGATTTCGTGGCGCTGGCGAAGTCTTTCGGCTTCGAGGTCGCCGCCAAAGTGCAGGCGGCCGAGGACATTGGTTCCACCATCAAGCGAGCGCTCGCTTCGAAAGCGCCGGCCCTGGTCGAAGTGCCGATCACGCGCGATGTCTCGGTGGCTGCGGCGGAAGTCGTCGGATGGTGGGACTTCCCCGTGCTTCCGACCGCATCCGATGCGGTTAAGGCGGATTACAAAGCTGGATACGCAGCCGAACAGCATCGCCGGTCTACCACCGATGTGGAACTGACAGAGCCAGTCTCGGCGGTGGGCTAGAACGTGTAGCGCGGCATCTTGCGGGTTGTCTCGCATTCGGCCCGGCGCTTCGTTTTGCAGGAGGAGATCCCATGGCACGCCAACTGAAGACCGGCCGCACCCCCGATCAGGCCAGTGCTGACGCCAAAAAAGTGCGCGACACCGTCACCGCCATTCTTGAGGACGTAGAAACTCGCGGCGAAACCGCGTTGCGAGAAATATCCGAGAAGTTCGACAAGTGGAACCCGCCTGCGTTTCGCTTGTCGGAGCAGGAGATCGAGGACTGCGTATCGCAGCTTTCTCGCCGGAATATCGAAGATATCAAGTTTGCTCAGGCGCAAATACGCAACTTTGCCCAGGCGCAGCGCTCTTCGATGAGAGATGTTGAAGTCGAGACCCTCCCCGGAGTGGTCCTCGGCCACAAAAACATGCCGGTCGATGCGGTAGGCTGCTACGTGCCAGGCGGAAAATATCCGCTGGTCGCCTCCGCCCACATGAGCGTGGTGACCGCGAAGGTCGCGGGCGTGCCGCGCGTGATCGCGTCCTCGCCGCCTTACCATGGCAAGCCCAGTCCCGCCGTAGTAGCCGCCATGCATTTCGGCGGAGCGGATGAGATCTACTGCATGGGTGGCATCCAGGCCATTGCGGCGATGGCGCTCGGAACCAAGAGCATCGCTCCGGTCTCTATGATCGTCGGTCCCGGCAACGCATACGTGGCTGAGGCGAAGCGCCAGCTCTTTGGCCGTGTGGGCATTGACTTGATTGCCGGACCTACAGAGACCCTGGTGATTGCAGACGAAACCGTGGACGGCGAGCTTTGCGCCACCGACCTGCTGGGCCAGGCCGAGCATGGCTTCAACACGCCTGCCATCCTGCTCACCACCTCCGAGAAGCTTGCCCGCGAGACCATGGCCCAGGTGGAGCGCATCCTCTCCATCCTGCCCACCGCGGACCTGGCCTCCGTTTCGTGGCGTGATTATGGTGAAGTCATTGTGTGCGACTCTGAAGAGGAGATGGTGAAGCAGGCGGATCGAATTGCTTCCGAGCACGTTCAGGTCATGACGCGCAATCCCGACTACTTTCTGCAGAACATGAAAAATTACGGCGCGCTGTTCCTGGGTCCGCGAACCAACGTCGCATATGGCGACAAAGTGATTGGCACCAATCACACCCTGCCCACCGGAAAGGCAGCGCGCTACACCGGCGGCCTTTGGGTGGGGAAATTCATCAAGACCTGCACCTATCAAAAAGTGCTCACCGACGACGCCTCGGCCATGATTGGCGAGTATTGCTCGCGTTTGTGCGTGTTGGAAGGCTTCCTGGCCCACGCCGAGCAAGCCAACATCCGGGTGCGCCGCTATGGTGGCCGCGAGATTGCATACGCGACTGCGGCCGAGCCCAGGCCGGCAGCGCAAAAGCTGGTGTCATAGCGCTTACTTTTTGATCGAGGAGACACTCAGCTTTTCGATCAGTTGGTTGACTTCGTCCTCACTGCCGCCAATAAACGTGAACGAAATCACGTAGCCCTTTTCCAGCGTCGCCAGAGAGCTCTGGTGCATGGTGAGCGTGCCTCGCGGTTTGCTGAAATCCCCGCGCACCAGGGAGGTCGTGCCCACAGAAAAAGGGTAGGGTCCACTGGCCGCTTCAAAGCCCTTGGCGGTTGTCAGTTCAGTCAGCGGGCCGAAATAATCGGCTGCAGTCTTCAGCCCGGGATAGGCGGAAATCGGCTCGGCCGCAATCACTACCGCGGAATTCACGGTTTCGCCCGTGGCTTCGGGCGGCCGCTCAAAGATGGCCAAAAGCAAACGGGATGGGGAAGAGTCGCCGGAATCGTCCTGCATCTCCCGGGTGCGATCCACCCAGCCGAAGGGGAGCTTGTAGCTGAATCCAAAAGTTGGATTGCGGTAAACACCGTCGGTAATGACGCCGGGATCAGAAAGCGACGAGCTTCCATGAGCCGTGCTGTGCGCGGCTGGCTTGGAGGCGGATGAACTGGACACCGATGGCCGCGAGGAGGACGTCGAAGGCTTGTCCTGAGGCCACATCACGCCCGCGAAGCCTAGCAGGAGAACGGCAGCCTGAAATCGCGGCATGAATTCATGGTACAGGAGCACGGCCGGGCAGGCATTCTCTGCAACTCGGCGGGCACGGCCTTGAAGCCGTGCTCCTATCCGCGGTTGCGGTCAGGCCGCCTTGCTCAGAACCGGCTGAGTGCAAAAAGAGCAGCGCCGGGCGTCGATAGGAATTTCGCTCAGGCATTCCGGACACTTCTTGGTGGTCGGATCAGCCGGGGCCGGGGCCTTGCGCATGCGGGCCACCAAAGCGTTGATCGGCGTCACCACAAAGAAATACACCGCTGTCGCAACCAGCAGGAAAGCCACCGCGGCGTTGATGAAATCCCCCACCGGAAATGGCGTGCCGCGGATGGTAAAGCTTATCGCCGAAAAGTCCGGTTTACCGACCAGGGCCGCGATGATGGGCGTGAGCAGATCTTTGGTGAAAGCCGTCACCACCGACCCGAAGGCCGCGCCGATAACCACGCCAACCGCCAGATCGACCACGTTGCCGCGCAGGATGAATTGCTTGAAACCGCTGAGCATGGGATGGACCCTCCAAAACGCAAGGCGGACAATTTACGCGCTGCAGGATGGCAGGTCAAGTTGAACCGTATGGGGCGGGCGCCCTCGCCCGCCTTTGCAGTTGATCCTTGGTTTGGGGATATTGCAGCTGCTGGTAGTTACACTGATTGGGAAGGAGGCCCCGATGTACGAAAAAGCGGCGGGCTAGCGCGGCCCGCTCTAACACGGTTCGTTCTCAGATCCGCATGGGCATCACGATGTACCGGTACTTGTAGTCCTCGCTGTCGGCAGGGCGCAGCTGGCCGGCGGACTGCGGATCCTTCAACTCCAGCTTCACGTCTCCAGCTCCAACGGCTTTAAGGAAGTCCAGAATGTACTGCGCATTGAAGCCAACCGTAAGGCTCTCGCCCTGGTAGCTGGTTTCAATCGAGTCTTCCGATTCTCCGGTTTCGGTCGAGGAGGCGGACAGCTTCAGTTCTCCTTTTTCCAGCCGCAGGCGCACGGCGCGTGAGCGTTCATCCGCGAACTGGGCAACGCGAGAAATGGCCGCGCTCAATTCGTCGCTGGGAAGGGTCACGCTCTTAGTGTTGTCCTTGGGAAGCACGGCTTCGTAATTTGGGAACTGGCCGGTAAGTTGGCGCGAGGTCAGCAGTCGGGGGCCGATCCGGAAATAGAGCGTAGATTCATCTTTGGCAAAATCAATGGTCTCGGCGTCAGTCGAGTCCAGCAATGACTTCAGCTCGTCCATCGCCTTCTTGGGAATGAGCGTCTTCAACTCCCCAGAGATGCCTTCAAATTTCTCTCCGCTGCGTTCGATGTGCGACAGTCGATGCCCGTCGGTGGCCACCATGGTGATGGACTCGGGCTTGAGGACCATCAAGGCCCCGTTCAGGGTATAGCGTGATTCTTCGCTGGCAATCGCGAAACCAGTCTTGGCAATCATTCCACGCAGCACCTGGGCTGGAATCTTCAGCACACCGGCTGTGGGAAAGACTGGCAAGGTGGGAAAGTTGGAACGCGCCATGCCCACCATCTTGGTGTTAGACCGTCCGCAACGGATGCTGATCCAGTGGTTTTCCAGCAGCTTGATGGTGATATCAGCATCGGGCAACAGCTTTACGTAGTCGTGCAGTTTGCGGGCAGGAATCGTACACGCGCCCTCTTTCTTGACTTTGGCGCTGCACGACGTACGAAGGCTCAGATCCAGATCGGTGGCGGTGAGAGAAAGCTTGTCGCCGGAAGCTTCAAACAAATAGTTGGAGAGAATCGGAATCGTAGTCTTGCGTTCCACCACACCCTGGGTTGCAGTCAGTTCGCGCAGGAGTTCAAACTTGCTGACCGTGATTTCCATGGTGGCGGTCCCCGTGGCTGCGGCCAAAGCTTCTACCGGCATAAACCAAGTCTCCCGTCGGGTAGCGCTACTTCGAATACTTTCTTCTATCAAAATAAAAACTATTAAAAACCAGTAGTAGCAGTAGGGGGCTCGCAGAAGTGGAAATCGCTGCCTGGACCCATACTGAAGCAACTTTCCCGCACCTACTGATTGTATAAGACTAGCCTGGCAAACGGTGGAGATGAAGGTATCGTTTGGCCGTGCCTGGCAATTCTCGCCTTCCCATACACAACTTCCACATCGTATCCACAGTGCCTGCCAAGGAAGACCCGGCGGCTGAGTGGAAATCGCTGCCAAGACCGCGTTTCATCCACCCAATTGCTCGGTCATTTTATTGATCAGCCTGTTCAAATCCTTGTCCGTCTTCCGGGTGCCGTCGATTTTCTCGACGGAGTGCAGCACGGTGGTGTGATGCTTGCCACCAAACTGACGCCCAATCTCCGGCAGCGAAGCTTCAGTCAGGTGCTTGGCCAGATACATGGCAATTTGCCGGGGATAGACAATGGCGCGTGAGTTGTTCTTGGCCTTGATTTCAACCAGCCTCAGCCCGAACTGCTCCGCCACCGCCTTCTGAATGGACTCAATGGTGACCTTGCGGGCCTGAGAGTCGATAAAATTCTTGAGCACCTGCTGGGTATAGGGGAGGGTGATCTCGGCCCCAATCAGCGACGAGTGTGCCACCAGCCGGATGAGAGCGCCCTCCAGCTCGCGAACATTGGAGCGGATATTGGAAGCGATGTAGAGGGCCACATCCGTGGGCAGCGTGACCTTCTCCTGTTCCGCCTTCTTTTGCAGGATGGCGACCTTGGTTTCGAGGTCGGGCGGCTGGATATCGGCGATCAGTCCCCACTCGAAGCGGCTGCGCAGCCGGTCTTCGATTTCCGCCAGCTCCTTGGGAGGCCGGTCGCTGGCGATCACGATCTGCTTCATCGACTCGTGCAGGGCGTTGAAGGTATGGAAGAACTCTTCCTGCGTCCGTTCTTTTTGCGCCAGGAACTGGATATCGTCGACCAGCAGCACGTCCACGTTGCGGAACTTGTCGCGGAAGCTGGTCATCTTGTCATAGCGCAGCGAGTTGATCATCTCGTTGGTGAACTTCTCGCTGGAGACGTAGCAGATGGCCGACTGCGGCTGCCGGCGCTTGATCTCGTGGCCGATGGCCTGCATCAGGTGGGTCTTGCCCATGCCGACGCCGCCGTAAAGAAACAGCGGGTTGTATGCCTTGGAAGGCCGTTCCGACACCGCCTGGCAAGCCGCGTGCGCAAACTGATTTCCGCTGCCGATGACGAACGCGTCAAAGGTGTAGCGCGGGTTGAGTTGCGCAGCACCGTCCCAATCAAACCGTGATTGGGAGGCGTGAGGCGCCGGGGCCAGGTGGGCGGAGAGTCCACCGTCGTGCCGCACCGGGGTCGAAGCCGGGTCATCCTCGGGAGTGACGAACTTCACTTCCTGGAATTCCAGCCCCAGATTGTCGAGCGCTTCCTGAATGAGATCTGCGTACTTATCTCCCACATGGCGAAACTCCGCCGTGGGCACGCGCACGAACAGGATGGGGCCGCTGGAATGGCTGAACCTGGTGGGCTTCAGCCAGGTGTCATAGGAATGGCGGTTGATCTTTTTTTCCAGCGCGTCCAGAACGCGCAACCACGGATTGGGAGCAAGGCTTGGACTTGGAACGGACATAAATAATTTTCGTGGGGCTGCGGCCAGATTCAGCACCCGGGATCAAATCGTTGCAAGAATGCTTTCATTTCCAGCGCAACAGCCTCGCTCCGGCGGGCGGTCGCGCTGGCGTTCAGAAAATTTCAGTAAGCTGGATCAGTTCGGCATACTAGCACAAAATTTTTCTTGTAAGCCGGAAACTTCTTGGCTGGTTGAATTGCCCTGTACGATTCAGAACCCGAACGAAACCTTCTGTCAAGTGTTCAATCTATAACTGCCGCAGCGGTGGTGCAGAAATGTGGCCAGGAGGAGTTGCGAGAACGTGGTTCTTGCCATGCTCACGGCCGGGCTCACCGTTTGCCCGCTGGCTGCGGCTCATTTATACTTCTCATTCGCTTCAAACCAGACCCAGTTGATCAGGAGCAGCGATTTTTCATGCCCAAGCGCACTTTCCAGCCCAACCGTCGTCACCGCTCGAAGACGCACGGATTTCGCACGCGGATGAAGACCAAGGCCGGCCGCGCGGTAATTTCCAGGCGGCGCGCCAAGGGCCGCAAGCGAGTGTCCGTGAAGCCCGGCTTCCGTGAGTAGCGGTTCTCCCTTTTTGGAATTGGCGGAGTTTTCGCAACCCGGGTTGGAGCGTAAATGGTGAACGCTCTGCTTCCGAATGGCAGCAATCATGTCTCCAGCTCCGGCGGGGGGAGCAAGTTCCCACGCGGCGTACGTTTGCTTCGGCATGCGGACTTTGAGCGGGTGTACAAACAGGGCCGGCGGCATTTTGCTCCGCACCTGACTGTGTTCTACCTGCCACGCCGGGATGGCAATGGCTCCCGGGTGGGGTTCACCGTAGGCAAAGTGTTGGGGGGAGCAGTGGAACGGAATCGCATGAAGCGGCGCCTGCGCGAAGCAGTACGATTGCATGGTTCCGTCCCCGCCGCCATGGATGTGGTGATCAATCCGAAGAAGTCGCTGCTGACTGCTCCTTTTGCGGATTTGCGGAGCGAAGTTACCCGGGCGTTTGAGGTGATGGAAAAATCGGTGGGCAAACCATGAGACAGGCGGGCAAGACATTCGCGCTCTTTCTGCTGCGCGCATACAAGTGGGCCGTGTCGCCGCTGTTGCCCCCGGCATGCCGGTACGTTCCCACCTGCTCGGAGTACGCCGTGGAAGCGGTGGAGCGGTTCGGCGTTTGGCGCGGCGGCCTGGCAGCCATGGCGCGGGTGCTCCGCTGCCACCCCTTTGTGCAGGGTGGATATGATCCTGTGGAGAAGTCCGGAAACTACGGCGCCGGCGCCGGATGCCACGTCGCCCGCCAGTCGAGCGGTCACTGAGTAGGGACCTTGCCAGAATTTCCCAATCCTCAACAAGACCCCGGCATGGAGCGCCGGCTGTTGCTGGTCTTCGCGCTCACATTTCTGGTAATTATTCTTTTCCAGCCCATACTGAAAAAGTACTTGCCGCAACCGGCGGCCCCGGCAGCTCCGACTCCGGCGGTGGTGCAACCTTACACACCGCCGGCCGCGTCCGCGCAGCTCCAGCCCTCCGTTCCCAACCTGGGCGGCAAACAGGCCGCATCGGAATCCGAGACGGTGATCGAGAACGAACTCTATCGCATCACCTTCACCAACCGCGGTGGCGTGGTGAAGTCGTGGGTCCTGAAGAAATATGACGACGACCACGGTAAGCCGCAAGAGTTAGTCAGCAAAGCTGCCGAGAGATTTGGATACCCGCTCTCGCTGTGGACCTACGACGAGTCGCAGCGCAACAAACTGAACACGGCACTTTACGTCGCGTCCGATGCGGGCAACCTGAGCGCACCGACGCAGGTCACTTTCGAATACGCCGACTCCGACGTTTCCGTTCGCAAGACCTTCCGCTTCGATCACACTTATCTGGTGCGGGTCGAGACCTCCGTTCTTGCCAGGGGCAACCAGGTCGCTGCGTTTCCCATGTGGCCGGCCGGCTTCGGCGACCAGGCCAGCCTCGCCTCCTACTCCACCAGCCGCATCGAGCACCAGTACAACGACAAGACCGAGCGGCTGGATGTAAAGAAAATCAGCGGCGGGGGCACGCTGCAGGGTCCCTTCAACTGGGCTAGTGTCGTGGATCAATATTTCGCCGCGGTTTTTCTTCCCGACGATCCCCAAAACATCGCGGTCGTGACGTTGCGCAATCCGTTGGACGTTCCCAAAGACTGGCGCCATCCGAATCCGCAGGAAACCATCAAAGTGGATGTCCTGGGAATTGCAGTGGGCAATCCCGGAGGCCCCGCGGTCCAGCGCCTGTATGTGGGACCCAAGTCGCTCGGTGTTCTGGAATCGGTGTCCGTGCCGACCATCGCCGGCGCCCCGCAGGATCTGCGCTCTCTGGTGAACTTCGGCTTCTTCGGCGTGATTGCCCGTCCGTTGTTCCTCTGGCTCAAGTGGACTTACGGATGGATTCATAACTGGGGCTGGGCCATCGTCTTCCAGACCCTCATCATTAACCTGGCCCTGCTGCCTCTGCGCATCTCCAGCATGAAATCGGCGCTCAAGATGCAGAAGGTGGCGCCGCAGATCAAGGCCATTCAGGAAAAGTACAAGAAGTACAGCATGCGCGATCCGCGCAAGCAGGAAATGAATCAGGAAGTCTCCGAGCTCTACAAGACCCATGGCGTGAACCCGGTGGGCGGCTGCTTGCCCATGATCATTCAGATGCCATTCCTATTTGCCTACTACAGCATGCTGGGTGCAGCGCTCGATCTGCGCCATGCTCCCTGGCTGTGGATTCGCGATCTGTCGTCGCCCGATCCGTGGCATATATTGCCGGTTGGCATTATCATCACCATGCTGCTGACCCAGCGCATGACGCCCCAGCCGGGCATGGACCCGGCACAGCAGAAGATGATGACCGTCATGATGCCCCTGATGCTGGGAGTCATCAGCTGGAATCTGGCCGCCGGTTTGTGCCTTTACTGGTCAGAGGGCAACCTGATTGCCATCGCCCAGCAAGCCATCATGAACCGCACCGGTCTGGGCCGGGAGATGCGCGAGATCGCACTCAAGCGGGCGAGGAAGAAAGAGAAGTGAGCTATTAACTCTTAGCCCTTAGCGAGGAGCCCAAGGGATTGAGCTAAGAGCTAAAGGCTAATAGCTAAGAGCTTCTTTATGTCCATCCCCGACAAAATCGGCGCCGCCAACAAGATCAACGATCTTCTGAAGGGGATCGTCAGCCACGGCGGCCTGCGCCTGAAATATCGCATTACCGTGGACCCGTCCCTGCAGGAGGAGCGGGACTGGGAACGGCCCGAAATTCTGGTGGAGTTCTCCGGCCCGGATTCGCCGCTCTTGCTGGAACGGGGAGCGGAACTGCTGCGCGCCATCGAATTCCTGGCGCTCGAAATGCTGCGCCTTTCCGGCAACGAGCACGAGAAAATCTCCTTCGATTGCATGAACCACCGCTCCATGCGGCTGGAGGAACTGCGCCTGGCGGCTGACGTCGCCGCACAAAGAGTGCGCAAGACGGGAACGCCGTACGAATTTGCGCCGATGTCATCGCGCGAGCGCCGCATCGTCCACCTGGCGCTGCGCGACCACACCGACCTCCGCACCGAGAGTGAAGGCATGGGACTGCGGCGCTACGTGGTGGTCTACCCCCAAAACTACAAGCCCGCGAGCAGGGCCCCGCGGAAAACGATTCCTTGATCTGCTTCTGAAAACCTGATCTCCTTCAAAAAAGATGAATTCTGTGGGGACGGGTGGAAGCTCGTCCTGAGCATGGTCGAAGGGACCTGTCCCTGCCGGGCCACGTCCCGTGTCTGCTCTGCTGTCCGCACCCGCTACAATCTTTCCGTGAACCTCGACGACACTATCGTCGCCATCGCCACCCCGCCGGGCCGCGGCGGCATTGGCGTTGTCCGCCTGGCCGGACCGGAAGCGCGCAGCATTGCTGCGCCAATGCTAGAACTGAAACATGAGCTCGAGCCCGGGCGCGCGGTTTTCGGAGAACTCGTGGAACCAGGTGGAGCGGGCGTCCCCGCCCGCTTGAAGGCTGAATCGGATCGGGAAGTTCTTTCCGTGGAGAAGCCCGAACGGACGGAGTCGCCCGCTCCACGCACTCATAGTGAGCGCATCGACGAAGTGATCGTGACCTATTTCGCCAGGCCCCACTCCTACACTACCGACGACGTCATTGAAATCTCGGCCCACGGCTCGCCGGTGGTTCTGCGCCACATGGTCGAGTTGGCCCTGGCCGCCGGCGCCCGCCTGGCCGAGCCCGGCGAGTTCACCATGCGCGCTTTTCTCAACGGACGCATTGATCTGACCCAGGCCGAGGCCGTCCGCGATCTGATCGAGTCGCAGACTCTCTACCAGGCCAAAGTTGCGGCCCAGCAACTTGAGGGAGCGTTGTCCCAGCGCCTGCAGCCGATCAAGCAGAAACTGGTCGAGCTCATCGCGGTGCTCGAGGCCGGCATCGACTTCGCCGAGGACGACGTATCCGTTCTGTCGGGGGACCGAATCCTCGAGCACATCTCAACCGTGCGCACGCCACTGGAACAGCTTGCCGGCTCATTCGCCTACGGAAAGCTGGTCCACGAGGGCCTGACCCTAGCCATCGTGGGCCGGCCCAACGTGGGGAAATCGAGTCTGTTCAACCGCCTGGTGGAACGTGATCGTGCCATCGTCACGGCCACGCCCGGAACCACCCGCGATCTGGTAAGTGAAAACGTCGCGCTGGGTGGGATTCCCGTAAGACTTGTGGACACCGCCGGCATCCGCCATGCCCTCGATGAGGCGGAGAGCATTGGCATTCGCAAGAGTAAAGAAGCGCTCGCCGACGCGGATCTGGTTCTGGCCGTACTCGATTCTTCTCAGCCCGCCGGGGCTGAAGATCACCAGCTGCTCGAGCTAGTGGCGCAACGGCCGGCGATTCTGGTCGAGAACAAATCAGATAAGGCCAGTTCGCAGTTTGTCGTTCCCAGCTCCCGGTTGAGGAGGGTTCGTGTGTCGGCGCTTACTGCGGAGGGCATTCCCGAATTGCGCGCTGAGATTCTGCGTCAGGTTGGAGGAGAGCATGCCGGGAGAAATGAAGCCGGATTTCTGACTAGCACTCGCCATCAGGCCCTGGTGCGCGATTCGCTGGCCGCCCTGGATGCGGCGAAATCCGCCGTCCCCAACCAGGTCCCGCACGAAATGATCCTGCTGGATCTATACAACGCGCTCCGTCAGCTGGACGAGATCACCGGGGCCACCACCAATGATGACATCCTGAACCTGATCTTCAGCAAATTCTGCATCGGAAAGTAGAGCGGGCAGCCTAGTCTTCGTCGGAAGGCATGGGATCTCCAACAATGTTGTAGTACACCTCTCTAGGCTTCTTCGGCTTGGCGGGCTCGGCCTTCGGTGGGGGTGGCAGGGGCTTTGCCGCCACCGGATTCGCCACTGGTGAAGCCGGAGTCGCCACTGCCGGAGGTTTGGCGATCGGTGCCGGCGCGACCGGCGGCGCCGGGGGAACTGGCGGTTCTGGAGCTACTCTCACCGGCGCAGGCGGAGTAACAGGCTCCAGCTTCGCCGCTGGCGGCGCTGGGGCCGCCGGTTCCGGAGCCAGGGACAGAGCGGCGTGGGTCATCGTACCCTGACGCGGCACTACAGCCGGCGCAGCCGGAGGAATGACTCGCGGGGACTCCAGGTCGAAAGCAGGAACCACCCTTTTCACCGGCTTCACCCTGCCCGCCGTCGGCCGTTGCACAAAATAATTCAGGACCGCCGCTACCAGTCCCGCAATACCCAGCTCCAGTATCGAAACGAATAACTCTGGGTAGTTATAGGGCCGTTGGGTGAAAGAGGTGGGTACTCCTGAAGACGGCCCCATGATGTCCCCCAGCCACGGTACGACCAGGTTGTTCATGACCGACACAATCAGGCTCCAGATGGCCTCCCCCAGAATCACCGCCATGATGATCCGCCCGATCCACTTGCGCGCATCCGCCCCTTCAGATGTCATGATCTTTGCTGGTTGGTCCATAATTCATCCGCCCTTAGGGGGATTGTTACACACCGGCCAGTCACGCGAAAAGTCCGTCAACCGCGATGGTGGTAGATCGTTCTCGGAGTTGTTGCATTGAAAAATCCATGAATCCGCTCACCGCATTCGGATTGTTTGCCGTCACTGCGATGCTGATTACTTACGCTTTGGAAAAGCGGCATCCGCTATTTATCCTGGCATTCGCGGGAGCCTGTGCTCTGGGATCAGTGTATGGATTTCTGCAGGGGGCCTGGCCCTTCGGGGTTGTAGAAGCGATTTGGGCAGTCGTAGCGCTGCGGCGCTGGCGGCTCTCCCCTGCCGTCACTTCGAAAGAGTAGCCAGCGCCTGGCGGAACATGGCCTCAAAGGATCCAGACTTGCCGTTCCCGCCGACCGCCGCCAGGGCTTTCTCCGCGGTGGCGCGCTGATATCCCAGATTCATAAGCGCGGAAAGGACGTCTTCCTCGATCGCCCCCCGCGCCGGGGCGGCCACGATTTCCGAGGTTTTCGGGGTGGGCAGTTTGTCGTGGAGTTCAAGCACCATTCTTTCCGCGGTTTTTTTCCCGATTCCCGGGATGCGGGTCAGCCTCGCAATATCGTTCCCGCGAATTGCGTTGACCATATCGTCAGCAGCCATGCCGCTGAGAATCGTGATCGCAAGTTTCGGCCCGATTCCACTCACCGTGATCAGCTTTTCAAACAGGATCTTTTCTTCAGACCGCAGGAACCCGTAGAGCGCGATCGCATCCTCGCGCACGTGGGTATGAATGTGCAGCGCGACCTCTCCGCCGGTTGCGGGGAGATCAGAAAAAGTAGGCACGCTGATGGTGACGTCGTAACCCACCCCGCCCGTCTCGATGACGGCCTGGTTCGGATGCTTGGCCAACAATTTTCCCCGCAAATGGGCAATCATAGGAAATCAGTCGTCAATCATCAGTCGTCAGGGTCAGCACAGTCTGGTGTTTCTGAAGACTGACGATCGACGACGGACGACTAGAATAATGAACTTTGCTTGCGGTTCGGCGTGATCCCAAAATGCTCGTACGCCAGTTGCGTGGCCACGCGCCCCCGCGGCGTGCGGTTGAGAAAGCCGATCTGAATCAGGAAGGGCTCGTAAATTTCCTCAATCGCGTCCTGTTCCTCGGCCAGGGCCGCGGCCAGAGTGTTCACGCCCACCGGTCCGCCCTGATATTTCTCAATGATGGTGAGGAGCAGCTTGCGGTCCACCTCGTCGAAGCCGTGGCGGTCGACTTCCAGCATCTGCAGCGCGGCCTGCGCGGTCAGCAAGTCGATTTTCCCGGCACCCCGCACCTGGGCATAGTCGCGCACCCGGCGCAACAGGCGGTTGGCGATTCGCGGAGTCCCTCGCGAGCGGCTGGCAATTTCCAGCGCGCCGGCGTCGTCGATCTCGACGCCAAGAATATCGGCCGAACGCTCCACGATGATGCGCAGGTCCTCGTGGGTATAAAACTCCAGCCGCAGGACGATGCCGAAACGTGACCGCAGCGGGGACGAAAGCAGGCCAGCCCGCGTGGTGGCGCCGATGAAGGTGAAGGGCTTCACGTCCATGGTGTGGGTGCGCGCGGCAGGCCCTTGCCCGATGATGATGTCCAGCTTGTAGTCCTCGAGCGCGGAGTAGAGGATTTCCTCCAGCGCCGGCTGCAGCCTGTGCACCTCGTCGATAAAAAGCACCTGTTTATCGCGGACGTTGGTCAGGATGGCGGTGAGGTCGCCCTTGATCTGCAGCGTGGGACCTGAAGTCTGCTGGAAGGGCACGGCCAGTTCATTGGCGATGATGGTGGCCAGCGTGGTTTTTCCCAGCCCGGGTGGGCCGTACAGCAGAACATGATCGAGCGCTTCGCCGCGAGAGCGTGCCGCTTCAATCGCCACCGCCAGGTTTTCTTTGACCTTGGGCTGACCGATGAACTCCGCCAGCCGCTGCGGTCGCAGCTTCAGCTCAAAAGACGAATCGTCTTCCACCGGCGCGGCCGAAACCAGTCGCCGCTTCAGATCAGGAATGTTTTTGGCGGTGGCCACTGACTGGATGGTAAGCGGAAATGAGCCATGAGGCAATCGTCACCAGTGACCACGTGGAAACAGCCGCCCTCGGCTGTCCAGTCGAGCAAGGCTCGACAGCGAATTTAGGAAACCATAGTCGAGCTGCGCTCGCCCGGGCTTGTGGGACATCCTTCGACATCGCTCAGGACAGGCTCTGCCCCTACATGTGCGTCGCTGGTTATCGCCGCGCTTTTACCGGTTCTTTGTCGCCCACGCGCTTGCTCACTTCAAACACCATCTTGCCGGCTTTCTTGTCGGCGTCGACCACTACGTGATCGCCGTGCAATACCTCGCCGTCCAGAATCTTCAACGCCAGCGGGTCCTGTACCATCTTCTGGATGGCGCGCTTCAGCGGGCGCGCTCCGAAGTTGGGATCGAAGCCTTCGCTGAACAGTAGGTCCTTGGCAGCGTCGGTGAGTTCGAGCGAAATCTTGCGATCGGCCAGCAGACGGCGCACGTCTTCCAGGCGCAGCTCGATGATTTTCACCAGCTGCTCTTTCCCCAGCGGCTGGAAAATGATGATGTCATCCACCCGGTTGAGGAATTCGGGCTTGAAGTGACCGTGCAGCGCGTTCATCACGTGCCGCGAGGACTCTTCGAACTCTTTTTCCGATCTCAAACTCTCGGTCTGCAAGAAGGAAGACCCGATATTCGAGGTCATGATGATGACCGCGTTCTTGAAATCAACGGTGCGGCCCTTGCCGTCAGTGAGGCGGCCGTCGTCCATTATCTGCAACAGGACGTTGAACACGTCCGGGTGCGCCTTCTCGATTTCATCGAACAAGATCACCGCGTAGGGACGCCGGCGCACCTGTTCGGTCAACTGGCCGCCCTCTTCGTAGCCCACATAGCCGGGAGGCGCTCCGATCAGACGCGAGACGGCGTGCTTCTCCATATATTCCGACATGTCGATTCGGATCAGGGCGTGCTCGTCGTCAAACAGGAATTCGGCCAGCGCCCGGGCCAGTTCGGTCTTGCCCACTCCGGTCGGCCCGAGGAAAATGAAGGAGCCAATCGGACGCTTCGGGTCGCTCAGCCCGGCCCGCGAACGGCGGATGGCGTTAGCCACGCGCTCCAGGGCGGCATCCTGGCCCACTAGCCGTTGGCGCAGGCGTTCTTCCATGGTGACCAGCTTCTTGACCTCGCCTTCGAGCATCTTCGAGACTGGAATGCCGGTCCACTTGGAGACGATTTTGGCCACGTCCTCTTCGTCCACTTCTTCTTTCAGCATGCGCTGGCCTTGCTTCTCCATTTGCGCCGTGACTTTGGCCAGCTCCTCTTCGGCCAGCCGGATGAGGCTGTAGCGGATTTCCGCCACCCGCTGCAAGTTGCCCTTGCGCTCCTCCGCCTGCTCCTCGATCTTGAGCTGTTCGATTTTTTCTTTGATCGCGCGGGAGCGGGCGATCAGTTCCTTTTCCTGCTTCCAGCGGGCCTTGAGCGCGTTCGACCTCTCGCGGATTTCGGCCAGCTCTTTATCAATAACCCCTAAACGCTCTCTCGAGTTGGGATCGCTTTCTTTCTTCAGCGCCTGCTTTTCGATCTCGAGCTGCATGGCCCGGCGCTCGAGCTGATCGATGTCGGTGGGCAGCGAGTCAATCTGGATGCGAAGTGAGGCTGCGGCCTCATCGATAAGGTCGATGGCCTTGTCCGGCAAAAAACGGTCGGAAATATAGCGGTGCGAAAGAGTCGCGGCCGCGACAATCGCCGAATCCTTGATCCTCACACCGTGATGGACTTCGTATTTCTCCTTTAGGCCGCGGAGGATGGCGATGGTGTCTTCCACATTCGGCTCGCCCACAAACACGATCTGGAAACGCCGCTCCAGAGCCGCATCTTTCTCAATGTACTTGCGATATTCATTCAGAGTGGTGGCGCCGATGGCGCGCAGTTCGCCGCGGGCCAGGGCGGGCTTCAGCATGTTGGAGGCGTCAATTGCGCCTTCAGCCGCGCCCGCGCCCACCAGCGTGTGCAGTTCGTCGATGAACAGGATGATTTTGCCCTGCGAGTCTTCGATGTCTTTGAGTACGGCTTTCAGGCGGTCTTCAAATTCGCCGCGAAACTTGGCCCCCGCCAGCATGGCGCCCAGATCCAGCGCAACCACGCGCTTGTTCTTCAGCACCTCGGGGACGTCGCCCGAAATGATGCGTTGGGCCAGTCCCTCGACGATCGCCGTCTTGCCCACGCCGGGTTCGCCGATCAGTACCGGGTTGTTCTTGGTGCGCCGGGAGAGCACCTGCACCAGGCGGCGAATTTCTTCATCCCGTCCGATGACCGGATCGAGCTTCCCGCGCCGCGCCTGTTCGGTCAAATCACGGGCATAGCGCTCCAGCGCCTGATACTTGGCCTCCGGATTCTGATCCGTGACTTTCTGCGATCCGCGAACCGAGGTCAAAGCTTTCAGGATGGCGTCGTAAGTCGCCCCCTGCCGCGCCAGAATCTCCTGCGCCGGGTCGCGCTTCAGGTGGGTGACGGCCAGCAGCAGATGCTCGGTGGAGACGTACTCGTCCTTGAAGTTGGCGGCTTCTTTGAAGGCGCGCTCCAGAAGCTGATTTGTGGCCGAAGAAAGCGCAGCCTGCGTGGCGCCTCCGCTGGAAACCTTGGGCAACTTTTCGATCTCGCGATAGGTCTCGTTGAGCACTCCTTGCGGACCGATGCCGATCTTCTCCAGCACCGGCGGAACAATGCCTTCCTTGTCCTCGAGCAGCGCCGCCAGCAGGTGCAGGGGCAGCAACTCGGGGTTGCCGTGCTCGGAGGCCAGATCATTGCCCCGCTGCACTGCTTCCTGCGCCTTAACCGTAAATTTGTCCCAACGGATGGCCATAAAAACTCCATTTAGTAATTGTGCAATTGGGGAATCCGCTAATGGAAAGCTCTAAGCATGCACCCACCGGAAGGGGATTTCAAATCTCTCAATTCCAAATTCCGCAATTACAAAATTAACGGGAGGCGTCGGTCAATACGCCTCCCGTCATCGCTGTCGAGCTTTGCTCTGTCCCATATACTGCTTGCCGATTTACGCGGCCTGGCTGGCGCTCTTCGACTGGGTCGACCCAGGCTGCTGCTTGCCTTCGAGCGTCTTCTCGCCGCCCACGTTGACCTTGATCTGCTTGGGCTTGGCTTCCGCCTTCTTAGCCAGCTTGATCTTCAACACGCCCTTCTCGTAGCTGGCGGAGACGCTTTCCGTGTCCACTGTGGTCGGGAGCGTGAAGGTGCGAGTGAAGCTGCCATACTGCCGCTCGATGCGGCGGTAGTTCTCTTCCTTCTCTTCCTTCTCGATCTTGCGCTCGCCATGCACGGTCAGAGTGTTGTTTTCAATGCGGACATCAATGTCCTTCTCGTCGATGCCCGGGACTTCAATTTTCAGAGTGACGTTGTGCTCGTCTTCGTAGACGTCAACCGCGGGAGCGAAGCTCGAGGTGCTCAGCGACTCGTCTCGTCCTTCCTGGAACGAAGCGTTAAACAGCCGGTTCATGCGGTCCTGCAGAGTGTTCAGCTCACGGTAGGGGTCCCAACGTGTCAGTACGGTCATAAATCCTCCTTGAAGAGTAGAAATTGGTTTTAGGGCTCCCGTAATGTCTAATGGATGCCTATTTAGTGTTAATTAATAATAAAATATGAGTGACTCATTGTCAAGTATGATGTTGAGTTTATTTTCAATTACTTACGCAGGCGATGATGCACTTTAGATACCCAGTTTCGGGCACGTTCAGCAGCATGGGATGGTCTTTCGCCTGCCCGCGGTTTTCCACGATGCGCAGATTTCTATGGACATCTCGGGCCGAATCTCCCACGACGTCCAGGTACAGGGCGGGGCTGACATGGTAGGAGCAGCAGCAAGTGACCAGGATGCCGCTAGGTCGCAGCATCTTGAGCGCCCGCAAATTGAGCTCCTTATAGCCCCGGAGGGCAGTTTCCAGATTGCTCTTGCTCTTGGCGAAGGCGGGAGGGTCGAGAATGATGGTGTCGTAGCGGCGGCCGGCGTCGGCATAGTCGCGCAGCAGGTCAAAGGCATTGGCCTCGACCCATTCAATCTCGCGGCCGTTGAGCGCGGCATTGCGGTCGGCCACCTCCAGCGCCGGACGGGAACTGTCTACGCCGGTGACCTGGGAGCAGGATTGGGCCAGGTGCAAGGCGAAGCCACCCTGGTAGCAGAATACGTCCAGAGCTTCTCCGTAGGCGTAGCCCGCGGCGGCGGCGTAGTTCTCGCGCTGGTCGAGAAAGGCACCGGTCTTTTGACCTTCCAGCGCCTCGTAGTGAAACCGCACGCCGTTCATGGAGAAGACCGTGCTGGTCTTTCTTGATTGAACCTCGTCTGCGGCCCCGCTGGAAATCAGACCCGAGGGCCGGGCTGGCAGCTGCTCCAGTTCGCGGACGCGGGGATCGACCCGTTCCACGATGGATGCCGGTTTCAAACGCTCATTGAGCTCAGCCACGATGACGTTGCGGACCGGCTCCGCGTCCATGGCCTGGGTCAGCGCCTGCACCGAAAGCAGATCGTTGTAGCGATCCACTATCAGCCCGGCAAGAAAGTCGGCTTCGCTGAAGATCACGCGATAGGCGTCCGTATCGCGAACCACCCGTTCCCGGTAGCTGATTGCGGCCGCGATACGGTCTCGCAGTAATCCGGGGAGGTCATTGACGGGATGGGTGGAAATCATGCGGATGGCGATCTGGGAGGCGCTGCTGTAAAGGGCCGTCCCCAGAAATTTTCCTCGTTCGTCGGTGACCCCGACGGCCGCGCCCGGAGCAACTCCGCTCGCCGAGACGATGTCGGAACGGTAGACCCAGACATGCCCATCCTGCAGGCGACGCGTGCCACGGCGCGAGATTTTTACGACAGGAAGGGAGGATGGGGCCGCCTTTGAGGGCATGACATGATCTTTACCACAAACCACGTAGGGGCAGATGTCCTCATCTGCCTAGCGGAGGGACCCTCCGCTATTTTCGCTTAGCTGGCGGCGGGATGTTCTGACGGGTGAGTGGCTTCGACGGGAGCTTCTCTGAGGGCTTTTTTCAGGTCGGCGTGCAGTTCGTCGAGTTCGGTCATGGGTAGCTCTGAGGCCCATTCTTCGAGCTGCTGCAGATCCAGTGTGGTGTGCAGGCGCACTCCGGATTTGATGTCGTCCGCGAAAGCGGCGCTGAAATCGCCCGGCACATACTGCGTCTCGCCTATTTTCCGGCCGGTGTGAGCGTCATAAAGCCGGCGGCTGGCGCTGCCATCGCTATTCAGAAAGGCAAAGAAGACCTCGCCGAATTCACCGTAATCAGCGCGATAAAACCAGGCCTTGTCCACATGCGTCTTAGGCCGGGCCCGGCGCTTGGCGGTCAGGCTCGGCCGCTCCACCGCCACTCCGGTGGCCGGATCAAAGTACAGAACACGTTGACAAGATTCACAGATCACGATCTGCCCGCTGCGCACTTCGTTATAGGTCTGCGGGCGCAGCATCACCGAGCAACCCATGCACTTCTGGTCGCGCACTTCGGCCAGACCGGAGCCGCGAAATTTTGCCACCCGCTCATATTGGCGCAGCAGGTCGGGACTCACTCCGGCCCGGGCCTTGTCACGCTTGGCGTTCCATTCCGCCAGTAGCTTCTCGTCTTCTGCCGTGCGCTCACGGGCAGCGGCCTTTTCCTTTTCGATCTCGGCCATCTCGGCTTTGAGCTCCAGTTCGGCCGCCTTCACCGCCTTTTCCCGGACTTCGCCGTTGAGCATCAGTTCCAGAATCTTGTCTTCGTTGGACTTGACGTCTTGCTCGGCAAACTGGATTTCATGCAGCAGGGCTTTGTATTGTTCGTTGGTTTTTACTTCGAGCGACTGGTCGCGGTATTTGGAGATCTTCTGCTGCAGGTCCTGGATGGCGCTTTCGTACTTGCGGCGGGCGGCTTCGTCACTCTTGACCGCGGCTTTGGCCTGCTCCAGACCGGCCTTGGTCCCGGCCAGCTTTTCCTCGATGGCCGCCACCCGCTTCGGCAAGGCGGCGATTTCCTGATTCAGACGGAGAATTTCCCGGTCCGCCTGCTGCAGTTCCATGAGGTTTTGCACGTCTGGAAGCATTGGCTAATGTAATTTTAGCATGCGCCACCGGCGGACCCGGTTCCCGTAGGGACAGGTGTCCTCACCGGTTCAGGCGAGCCAAGCTCGCTAAGGTTCGAAGTCCAGCCTGGCTCGGTGGGGCGGATGAGGACATCGGCCCAACTTGAGCCGCCACCAGTGATAGGCTTTATCGAGGCCAACATTTATGCAACGCATGACGCTGCAACGCATGACCTTGGGCGAGTTTGAACTTACCGCCGTCTCGGATGGAACCTACTGGCTCGACGGCGGGGCCTTCTTTGGAGTAGTTCCCAAGGTGCTGTGGGAGCAAAGGATAAAGGCTGACGAAAAGAACCGGGTGCCAACGGGATTGAACTCGGTCGTGGTGCGTACCGGACGTCAAACCGTACTGATCGAGACCGGGGCCGGAAACAAGCTGCCAGAGAGGATGGTTAAGATTTACGGCCAGCCCGCCCAGTTAGTGGAAAATCTCGCCGCCGCAGGAATCACTCCCGAAGACGTGGATATCGTCATCAACTCTCACCTGCACTTTGATCACTGCGGATGGAACACCGTCCGCCAGGGAGACCGGATAGTCCCGACTTTTCCCCGAGCCACGTACTACGTACAGGAAGGCGAATGGAAGCACGCCCACCAGAACCAGCGTGACGCAGTCAGCTATCTCACCGAAAATTACGACCCGCTGGTCGAAACCGGGCAGATGAAGCTCGTTCGTGGGGATTGCGACGTCGTTCCCGGGGTTTCCCTGCGCGTGTTTCCCGGACACACCCGCGACATGCAGGCGATCCTGCTGCAAAGCGGCGGCCATACTGCCTGTTACATTTCCGACCTGATTCCGACCAGCGCCCACATCGACCCACACTGGGTCATGGCCTTCGATCTCTATCCGCTCGAGACCATCGAAAGCCGCAAGCGTTATTACGCTCAGGCGTTGCCGGAGAAGTGGCTGACCATGTTTACCCACGATCCGCACATACCTTGGGCGTATGTTGTGAAGGACGACAGAGATAAGCTGATCGCGCTGACGCCGGGTACGGTTCCGCAACCGGCTAGAGTTTGATCTCCATCCCCTCGGCGGCGGCTCTCACCTTGGGATAATAATTGCGAGCTTCCTGCACCAGCTTGTCGATGCAGGCATCGTCGTGGTCGGGATCGTGATGAAACAGGACCAACTCCTTGGCTCCGCTTTCCATCACCAGGTTGACCGCTTCCCGCCAGTGACTATGTCCCCAGCCGCGCTTGCGGGCCAGGTATTCTTCCGGGAGGTACTGGGCGTCATAAATCAGCACATCGGCGCCGGCGGCCAGCTTGCGCACGCTCTTGTCGAACTCCGGATCGCCAGGTTCGTTGTCGGTGGCGTACACCAGCACGCCATCTTTTGTTTCCAGACGAAATCCCATGCATCCCTGGGGATGGTTCAGCCACATGGCCTCGACCATGACGTCGTCCAGGGGAACCCGGCCTTGCTCGAGGTTGTGGAAACTGCGCTGCGCCTTCATCTCGCTCAAACCCACGGGGAAGTAAGGCGCGGCCATCTGCTCTTCCATCACCTGATTGAGAGCGCGGGCGCGGCGCGAGGAGTGAAAGGAGAAACAGTTTTCCGGGTTGTCATAAAGCGGAACAAAGAAAGGAATTCCCTGAATATGGTCCCAGTGGAAGTGGGAGACGAAAATGTGAGCTTGAATCGGCTTACCGGCGGCTTCGCGAAGCAGTTGCTGCCCCAGCGGCCGAAACCCGGTGCCGCAGTCGAAGATGTAGAGACGGTCGCCCAGACGAACTTCGACGCAGGAGGTGTTTCCTCCGTATCGCAGGTTTTCGGGCTGGGGAGTCGGCGTCGATCCGCGCACGCCCCAGAACTTGATGCGCATACGTCCCCACTGACCGTACTTCCTTGAACCGTCATCTTCCAACGGCGGGGCGGATACGTCAATCCTTTCGCTGGTTACTCTGGTTTGAGATACGGCGGACAAGCATCCTCATCCCGTGCCTGGGACGGAGCGTGATGCTGGGCAAGGCGGTTACCGGGTGGCCGGGAACCAGGTCGAAACGGTAGCGTTGCGCGATCGCCGCCAGCAGCAGAGTCGCCTCCATCATGGCGAAGGAAGCCCCGATGCACAGGCGGGGCCCGCCCCCGAAAGGGAAGTAAGCGAACCTGGGCAGCCGTTGGGCGGCCTCGGTGGACCAGCGATCCGGATCGAACTGTTCGGGAGCGGCGAAAAAGCGGGGATCCCGGTGCATGATCCAGGGGCTCATCACCACGTTTGCGCCTGCGGGAAGCCGGAAACCGGCGATTTCCATGTCCTTCGCGGCGGTGCGGGCCAGGCTCCAGGCCGGCGGGTAGAGGCGCATTGACTCCTTCACTACTCTCTCGGTGTAGGGGAGCCGGGGAAGGTCCTCGAATTGAGGCGCCCGCCCACGCAGCACGGTGTTCAATTCCTGCCGCAGCTTCTCTCCGGCGCCGGGATGCTGGCTCAGCAGGTACCAGGTCCAGGAGAGCGAGACCGCAGTGGTCTCGTGTCCGGCCAGCAGAAACGTAGTGATCTCGTCGCGCAACTGGCGGTCAGTCATGCCGCTGCCGTCCTCATCCCGAGCCTCCATCAGCATGGCGAGCAGGTCGCCCGTATTCTGACTGCTCAGCCGCCGCTGCCGGATGATGCGGTTCACAATCCCATCCAGCTCCCGCACCGCTCGCCTCACCCCGAGCAGCGCCGGCAGAGGAAGGTAACGCAAGGCCGGAGGCAGAATCATCCGCCCCCCGGAAGTGTGCCGCATAAGCACGTTCAGCGCGGTGGCCACTCGTTCCGTGTCACCCTTCACTTCCACGCTGAATAGCACCTTGGCCACAATCCGCATGGTGAGCTGCATCATCTCCTGGTGGATGTCCCGAGTTTCGCCATCGCTCCACGCGGCCATCGCTTCTTCGGCGTAAGCCGACATGGTCTGAGCGTAAGCGGCCAGTCGCTCGCGATGGAAGGCCGGCTGGCAAAGCCGCCTTTGCCGCAGCCACGGTGCGCCTTCGCTGGTCAGCAGGCCGTCGCCCAGGAACCAGCGGCTGTTCTGGATCACTTTGTCCTTGGCGAAATTCTGCGCTTGCGACACCAGTACCGACTCAATGAGATCGGGATGGTTCAGAAAGTACACATCGATCCAACCGGCACGGTAGTAGAAAACATCTCCGAATTCGCGTGCCCAGCGGGTGAAGACGGAGAGAGGGTCAGCACTGAACAGGGGAAAATTGCCGATCAGGAAGCGCGGCCGGGGGCCGGGCGGACGAGGATGGGAGGTCGCTGGCATGAACGTCGCTGGCATCAACAAGCAATGGCTTCCGGATGCCCTATACAGCGGATTTTACAGGCTTCCCCACGGGACCGTTCCGTGGCGAAGCGCGCGGTTCTCTATAATGATCGGGCTGCACCAAGATCCGACCAGTCGATGCTTCGTCCTGACTACAAGGAATTCTGCCGCCTCGCCGGAGAGGCCACGCTTGTGCCTGTGGTGAAGTCTGTCTCTGCCGACCTCCTGACCCCGGTTTCCGCCTTCCTGGCGATCGCAGCCAACCAGGCTGACGCTTTCCTGCTGGAGTCGGTTGAGCGCGGCGAGCAGATTGGCCGTTACTCGTTTCTGGGCGCGAATCCTTACATGCGGGTGCAGGCTCAAGGCGGGGACATTGTGCTGCAGCGCGGCAAGCGAAAGGAGAAGCGCCGGGGCAGTGCGATTCAGGTCGTCAAAGAATTGCTCCGCCAGCATCGTACGGCGAGCGTTCCCGGGCTGCCGCCATTCACAGCCGGCGCGGTGGGCTACTTCTCCTATGACGCGGTTCGGCAACTGGAGAACATTGGTACCCACGCCCATGACGATCTTTCGCTGCCTGACTGCATACTGATGTTTTTTGACCGGTTGCTGGCGTTCGATCACCTGCGCCACCAGATCCACATCGTTGCCACCGCCGATGTGACCCGCGAGAGTCCGAGGCGGGCCTATGACCGCGCCTCCGCCGATATTGCCATTCTGGAGAAAAAACTGGCGGCCGGATTGCGGCCGGCACTCTGGAACAAGTCGCCGCGGGTGAGTGGCAAGCTGAAAATCCGAGCCGGCACCGAGCGGAAAAAGTTCATTGATTCTGTGGTACAGGCGAAAGAATACATCGCCGCCGGAGATATCTTCCAGGTGGTGCTCTCGCAACGCCTGGACTTTACTCCGTCAGTTGCACCCTTCGACATTTACCGCGCCTTGCGCACCGTGAATCCCTCGCCCTACCTGTATTTCCTGCGCATGGGCGACATTCACGTGCTGGGTTCCTCGCCGGAGATGCTGGTGCGAGTAACTGGAAGGAAGCTGGAATACCGGCCGATCGCGGGCACTCGGACGCGCGGCCACGATGAGGCCGAGGACCAACGTCTGGAACAGGAGATGCTGCACGACGAAAAAGAAC
Source organism: Terriglobales bacterium (assembly GCA_035937515.1). Taxonomy (GTDB): domain Bacteria; phylum Acidobacteriota; class Terriglobia; order Terriglobales; family Acidobacteriaceae; genus JAIQFF01. The sequence continues at coordinate 50,444 of DASZHW010000179.1, forward strand.
GGGCCGAACACGTGATGCTCGTGGATCTGGGGCGCAACGATCTGGGCCGGGTGAGCGAGTACGGATCGGTAAAAGTGAAAGACCTGATGTACGTGGAGCGCTATTCCCACGTCATGCACATCGTCTCCGCGCTGGCCGGGAAACTCCGCGGCGATCTCGACGCGCTCGATGCCTTCGCCGCCTGTTTCCCCGCCGGTACCCTGAGCGGCGCGCCCAAAGTTCGCGCCATGCAGATCATCGAAGAACTGGAACCCACGCGCCGAGGCATTTATGGCGGCTCCGTGCTTTACGCCGACTTCGCTGGAAATCTTGACTCCTGCATCGCCATCCGCACTCTGCTGATGCAAGGCAGGCGGGCCTATTTGCAGGCCGGGGCCGGGATCGTCGCGGATTCCGATCCAGCGCGGGAGTATGAAGAGTGCATGAACAAGGCGCAGGCAGTATTGCGGGCAGTGGAGGCGGCTCGAGGCACTGGGCAGGACTGACAACTGACTACTGATTGCTGACAGCTGACTTCAAAAAATTTCCCACCAGTTTCTTGCCTTCTTCCGTCAGCACGCTCTCCGGATGAAACTGAACCCCCTCGATGGGAAGTTTGCGATGCCTCAAGCCCATGATCGTGCGCGATCCGTCGCGTTCAGTCGTATAGGCGCTTACTTCCAGATCGGCGGGCAAGTCTTTTTCTTGCACTATCAGCGAGTGGTACCGGGTTGCAGTCATCGGCGTCTGCAATCCGCGAAAGATAGTTCTTCCATCGTGCTCGACCTGGCTGGTCTTGCCATGCATCAGATGGGGCGCCCGCACCACTCGGCCGCCGAATGCCGCTCCAATCGCCTGGTGTCCCAGACAGACGCCCAGTATCGGTACCTTCCCCGCAAAATGACGGATCAGCGGAATGCTGATTCCGGCGGCCTCCGGCGTGCACGGTCCGGGCGAGAGCACAATTCGTTGCGGGCGCATGGCCTCCACTTCGGCAGGCGTCACCTGATCATTGCGGCGGACCTCGACCTCAGCCCCCAGTTCACCGAGATATTGAACCAGGTTGTAGGTAAACGAGTCGTAGTTGTCGAGAACAAAGACCATAAGCAGGAGTGAGCATCTAGCTTATACCAACACCATCTGGCGCTGGGTCGCCGGGATACCCGAGGCGGAGCGCGGCAGCCGCACCGACTTTTCGGTCGCCGGTAAGTGCATATGTTTAGACACAACGTTGCAAGATCTTGCGGCGCGCGGTGGCGGAAATTGAGGTTAGGCCTCCGATCTCGATCAAGCGCGTTGTTGCGGTTAACCAGGGCACCCTAACCAAAGTACTGGCTTGACACACTGGGCTTGAGACGCCATGCTTAGGTACTTTTCGGAGGGTCAATGGTCGAGGCGGAGCACGAAAAGCGGGCAACTCGCCGGTTTGCGCTTCGCTTGCCCGTGGCCGTCACCTATTCAGCGAATGGCACCCAGGAGAAAAGCGCCCAGACTCGCGACGTCAGCGCGCGCGGCATTTGCTTTTATGTGGACTCAGCCATCGCTCCGGGCTCACCCATCGAATTTACTCTGACTCTGCCTCCGGAGATCACTCTGACTGAAAGCATCCGGGTTCGTTGCAAGGGGAGAGTCGTGCGTGTGGATGACGGCGATGGCAAGGTAGCGGTCGCCGCCGTGATCGACGAGTACGAGTTTCTCGCCGAACCGTAAGAGCGCACCGCAGACCCCCTCCGAGGGCCCGCTATCAGGCGGCCACTTCTCCCGCTTACCACCGAGTGATATCGTTCCGATGGCAGTGGTTATCTCAGAACGATGAAGTTCTTGCCGCGTATCGTTTGGCAGGTTTCCCGCTGGGACGCCGTTTGGCTCTCGCTGCTGATAGGGACGCTAAGCGCGATTTCCAGTCCGGCTCAATCGCTTTCGGATTCGCTCAGAACCAGGCCGAGGTCGGCCGCGATTCTGCGTTCGGTGAAAGTAATATCTGACGGCGAGGGGCTGGCCCTTGAAATCATCTCAACTCGCCCTCTCGGCCCTACGATTCAGAGCCTGGACAGCCCGCCCCGGCTGGTGATTGACCTGCCCGGCGTCCAGATCCCTTCGCCCCGCAAACCGATTGAGTTGCGCACCGGTCAAATCAGGGAAGTGCGAATCCACCAATTGCAGCAAACGCCGCCGGTGGCGCGCGTCGTACTAAACCTTGTCCAGCCTGCAGGCTATGGCTCTGAGGGCAGGGGCGAACGCCTGTTGGTTCGGCTTTACCCGCTGGCTGAAGCCCGGGAGGCGAGCCCAACGCCTCCTTCCGTGACGGCTTTCACGGCGGGGGTTCGTCCGGCAGTCGTGCCTGTGAGTCCGGGGAGTTCAGGAGTGATGGTCGAAGCCGGGAACCGGCTTGCCGGGGACTCTTCCGTGACCGCGGGCGCCGAGGCAACAATTCTGCATCTGGCCCGGGGCGGCGAGGTGCGGGTGTGTCCCGGAACCACGCTTTCCGTCACCACCTCACAAAATGGCCACGACCTGATGCTGGGCATGAGCACCGGCGCCATTGAAGCCCATTACGCCTTGAGCGCCTCCGCCGACTCGGTGGTCACTCCGGACTTCCGCATGCTGCTTGCCGGACCGGGTGAATTCCACTACGCCTTCAGCGCCGACACCCGCGGCAATACCTGTGTGCGCGCCTTGCGGGAAAATACGGCTTCGGTGCTGGTTTCCGAACTGCTGGGCGATGGCACGTATCGGGTGAAGCCCAACGAGCATATTGTCTTTCGTGGCGGCCGGCTCAGCCCGATGGATGCTTCCGTGCCCGAAGGCTGTGGCTGTCCACCACCGGCGATTCCAGCGATGCGCGCCTCGGCCTCAACCGCCCCTGCAATCTCCGAAAAAGACTTGCCGCAGTCAGTCCATCTGGCCCAGCCGGGAGATCGGGCCGGGCTCGTGCCCCCAGAGCTATCTGGGGAAGGGTTGCCGGGTCGCGGCGAGGCGGCCTCGCAGGTGACGGTGAGCATCAACCCAACCGGCCTGGCCGGAATACCTGCTGCCGGGCACGGTGTAGTTCACATGCAGGTGGACGCTCCCTTTGTCTTCCGGGCGACGGATACGGCCCCATCGAGTTCGCCAAATCTGGCAGCGCAGAATCTTCCCATTTCGCGCGTGGCCAGTCCGGCACCGTGGCTGACCTTGCCGGAGCCCCCCGCAGAAATCGAACGGCACAACAAAGGCATTCTGGGCCGGCTTAAAGGCTTCTTGGCAGCAATTTTCCGGTAGGGGGCCGTACCCTGGGTGTCGGGCCTCAGGACATCAGGCCTCAGGAGGGTCGAATGTAGGTGCACAGAACGCTGCCCGAAGTCCCACTGAGGCCTGAGGTTCGTCTGAGGTCCGAAGTCGGGACAACCGGAGTTGGGTATCCTTTTGCGAGCAGGCTGCGTCTCACTAGGAAATCATCCCGCTTCGCCATGAAGGAGTCACCATGACGGCGAGCAGACCAGCGCCGCTTTTCCCCGGGCTTCTCAGCGACCACGTCGGTCTTTACCGCACTCGTCCCGAAAACTTTCTGGCCTCATTGTTTGTCCACATGATGGCAGTGGCCCTGGCCCTCTGGCTCGCGGCCTGGATTCCGGATCGCCCGAATGATCATGGGCTCAAAGGCAGCCATGGCATCAACGTCGGCCCCATCTCATTTTTGCCCGACAACCCGGGAGGCCACGGCGGGGGCGGAACCCACGAAAAGCTGGCTGCATCCAGAGGAGCTTTGCCGACCTTAACCCTGCACGATCAGCTCACTCCGCCGGAAGCGGTGCCTTTGAACCCCGACCCGAAGCTGCCTGAGCCACCCAGCGTGATGGCCTTGACGGACGTTAAGTTTCCCCGGTTGGCGCAGCTCGGAGATCCTCTCTCGGGCGTGCAAGGGCCGCCTTCGAATGGTCCGGGCGGTGGAGGCGGAATCGGAAGCGGTTGCTGCGGAGGCGTGGGTCCACGCAGCGGGCCAGGCTTTGGACCTTACGACGCCGGCAACGTTTTCCGTCCCGGCATCGGCGGGGTGACTCATCCGCGTCCCATCTACGATCCAGATCCCGACTACTCCGACGCAGCCCGTAAAGCAAAATATCAGGGATCTGTCTTGCTCTGGCTGATCGTGGGTGCGGACGGTCACCCGCACAATCTTCGCGTACAGCGCTCGCTGGGAATGGGCCTCGACGAAAAAGCAATCGAGGCGGTGAGCACGTGGCGCTTTCAGCCCGCCACGCTCAACGGCCAGCCCGTGGCCGTGGAGGTTAACGTGGAAGTAAGCTTCCGGCTTTACTAGCCTCGCCGGATGGCCTTCGCCAGAGGAGAAACTCGTTCTCGCACTTCGTCCGCGATCTCGGCGCCGCGCTCCATGGCCTCTTCGGCAAACTCCTTGGCGTCGTCCGTCCACTCGTCCACGGTTTCGCGGGCGCTGTCAAACTTGCGACGCAGGTCTTTTCGCAGCAGCTTACCGGCTTTGGGGGCCAGCAGCAGGCCGAGCAGTGCGCCGGCGCCCAATCCGATCAGCAGGAAGGTCACGGCAGTCCCGGCAGGATTGCCGCCCTCTGAAGCCTCATAGTTTCCAGTGCGCATAAAAAGAGATCCTTTCAAATTTCGATTTCGACTTTGATCCTATCTTAGACGCTGCTTCCATGGTTGAGGGCTTTCTTTGTGCGTTATTTCTGCCAGACCGTTCCGGTCCGGTTCCCAAATCAGCTCAAGCCCGTGTAAAATAAAGAGTTGGATCCTCGGTATCCTGCGGAAAATGTGGCCTGCCCGCCATCCGCCGATAGAATCGCAATCATTGAAGTGAAGGAGACATAACCAGCAATGGCTATCCCCGCCACCCAGCTTCGCCCCGGCATGATCATCAAGCACAACAATGATCTGCACTCCGTTTTCAGCGTCGAGCATCGTACTCCGGGAAACCTGCGCGCCTTCATCCAGGCCAAACTGCGCAACCTGCGGACCGGCGCCATGTTCGAGCATCGTTTCCGATCGCCCGATCCCATCGAGAAAATTAATGTCGATGAGGTGGAGATGGAGTTTCTCTACGCCGACGGCGACAGCTACTACTTCATGGACACGACGAACTTCGAGCAGACCCACCTGAGCAAGGAAATCCTGGGTGACGCAGTGGATTATCTGATCTCCAACCTGCAGATCAAGGTGGAATTCTTTGACGGTAAAGCCGTGGGCATCGAGTTGCCTCAGACCGTCGAGCTCACCGTCGTCGAGACCGAGCCCGGACTGAAGAGCGCCACCGCCTCCAGCGTGACCAAACCGGCCAAGACTGAGACCGGACTGATCGTGCAGGTTCCGCCGTTTATCAACGAAGGCGAAAAAATCCGCGTGGACACGGCGGAGGGCGCATATTTGTCGAGAGCATAAGCCATCCGCTCAAGATGACAGGTGATCAGAGTTGAAATGACTTCGACCGAGCAAGCCACCCAGGCTCGCCGCTTCCTGGTCCGCGGCCGCGTTCAGGGTGTGGGTTTTCGCTGGTTTGTAGAGCGCGAGGCGCACATCCTCGGCATTGCGGGCTGGGTGCGCAACAACGCCGACGGCAGCGTGGAGGTTCTGGCCCAGGGCTCCCGCGATCAACTGCTGGGCCTGAGATCGCGCCTGCGTGCCGGTCCCCGCGCCGCCCGGGTGGATGATGTCGAGGAAGTCGAAGCCAAACCGGTAGCCGGCCTTACTCATTTCCGCATCGAAGGAGCCTGGTGAATGTCGAACCCTGCGTCCCACAAGGACCGCGACTGTGAGCCTCTAAAAAAGCTGATCCGCGAAGTGCCGGATTTCCCCAAGAAGGGCATTCTGTTTTACGACATCACCACGCTGCTCAAGGACAAAGTCGGCCTGGCCACGCTCATCGACGCGCTCTCCGAACACTACATCAAGGGCGACGTTGATCTGGTGCTGGGCATGGAAGCTCGCGGCTTCATCTTCGCTCCGGCGATTGCTTACCGTCTGAACGCGGGTTTTATCCCGCTGCGCAAGCCGGGTAAGCTACCCGCCGCCACCAGAAAGTTTGACTACGCGCTGGAATATGGCACCAACACTCTGGAGATTCACCAGGACGCCATCCAGAAGGGCCAGCGGGTGCTGATCGTGGACGACTTGCTGGCCACCGGCGGCACCGCCGACGCTACCGCCAAGCTGGCGCGTTCCATGGGAGCGGAGATTGCCGGGTTGGGTTTCGTCGTGGAACTGGACTTCCTGAAAGGGCGGGAAAAGCTGAAGGACTACGACGTATTCTCGTTGCTGCACTACGAGCAGTAGAAAAGCGAAACGCAGGCGAGGATGAAACTCTCGAAAGCTATTGTCGCAGTCTGCGGAATGGTTCTCCTGACTTGCACCTCCGCCTTAGCAGCAGACAAGCGCGAGGAAGGTGCAGTCCTTCTCTCGCACGCTTCGCAGCTCACCAACCTTGAACGGGAGGGGAATGCTCCGTTCCTCCTACGCATAAGTTGGACGGCCCTAACTCCGGCGGGCGGACCTGCCCAGGGAAAGTATGTTCTACATTGGGCCAGCCCCGACCGGTGGAGAAAGGAGATCAGTCTCGCTAACTTCACCGAAGTCGTAGTACGCGGAAAAGACAGAGTCTGGAGCAAGCGAAACCTTAATGCCGTTCCCTTCGCGGTCGCTCAATTGAACCTCCTGGTCGAGAATCTCTGGAACCTCGCTCCGACACAGGAGGAGACTATCGCAAGAGTGTTTGGTCGGTCCGAACACGGCCTCCCCTTAAAATGCGTGGAGTTGCGGACGCAGGATCACGGTAGACGCATTGTTTGTGTTGCTCCTTCAGGAGACATCGCCACGGCGAACCTTTCCATCTCTGAACGCGTCTACGAATTTTTCGAGGCTTCCCCGTTCGGCAGTCGCTCATTTCCCCGATGGATGAGGGTAACCCAAAGCGGGATTCCATTGATAGGCGCAGAGGTCGAAGATCTGGCGAGCGACAACTCTCCGAACGAACTGTTTTCGCCCCCGGCGGGAGCCACCGAAAGACCGACCTGCAGCCATCCGACCTTCCCTAAGGTCGTCACCAAAGAGGCCCCGATCTATCCAATGTCAGCACGTGACCAACACCAGCAAGGGAGCGTCACACTTTTCGTCGTTATCGAAACCGACGGCAGCTTACAAAATGCCACTGTGATTCAGACAGCCGGCAAGGACCTCGACGAAGCCGCTTTGACTGCCGTGAAACAATGGAGATACAACCCGGCGATGTGCGCGAATACTCCGATACCGACGGAAACCGAGATTACCGTAAACTTTGCGCTTCGATAATTCGGGCGACTGGAGTCATTCCGAAACTGTCAGCTTTCCTTCCTTTGGCAGATAACTCTTCCTCCGGAACCAATCCTCCATCGCTGCTCTCAATTCTTCCACAGGAACGCTGGTCCCGATTTCCATCAGGCCGTCGCCCACCGGCAGCGTGTTGTCAAACACGCTTGCATTGGTGAAATTGCGCATGGAAAAACTGTCCAGCCACTTCAACGGACAGGACCGGCGCTGTCCCTTGTCTTCGTATTCCACGCGAATCCTGCGAGCAAACATGTCGGAGCAATTTAACCACAGAATTCAAGTCGCCACGGCAAAGCGACTTTGACCAGCTAGTCTGATCCACTGCTTCCGATTTGCACCAGGCCGGTCGTGGGGGGCTGACCGAGTCCGCCCCAGCGAGAGGGAATCACCGAGTTTGACCGCAGCCGATTCACTACGGAGCCGATGGCGGTCGAGGCCCGCACCAGATGTCCTATCTTCACCAGTCCCGCCAGCTTGATCGCCTGCACATGATGCAGGCCGCTTGAAACCACGCAACCACACTGGCTGCAATCCGGCGTCCCTCCAAAAATGCAGGGTTCCACCCGGGTGGTCAGGTCAGCAGAATAGTTCGTGGACATCTTGGAGAACAGGCACTCCCCAGGATTCCGCGGCGGTTCCAGAAAGGCCTGCGCGATTCCCGGATTCATCAGCAGTTTCGGATAGCTTTCCGTCAGGCCGGGCAGCTCTCGCGCCACCCGTAGCCGCTCCTCCATCGTGAGCATTTCCGGAGTCTGTTCGCCTTGCTGCGGGCTGTACAGGCTTACCCAGATGCGTTTGACTTCCGGCCGCGACTGCCAGAATGCGACGTACTCTTCCAGATATCCCGGACGCTGCATCATCGGTCCGGTGATGGTCCAATGGATGTTTACTTCCAGGCCGCGGATGTTCTCCAGAATCCGGGCATAGGTCGCGGGTTTGCGGCGCGGGTCATGATGCTCGGGCAGGCCGTCAATGGAAACCGCTACCCGGCTGCGAGGCAGCCCCATCCACTCTGCGGGGATGGGGATGATTCCGCTCGTTACCACCAGAGTGAAGATTTCTCGCCGGCTGAGCTCGGGCAAGATGCGGCTCAATTCCCGATGCCGGATCATGGGCTCGCCGCCAACCAGCGACACGTGCCGCGGGCGATGTTTGTCCACCAGAGCCAGAACTCCAGAGACCAGAGCGTCTCCACGCAGATCAGAGAGTTCGCTCAGCGTTCTCTCTCCGCCCAGGTGCGATTCGCCATAGGCATAACATCCCGGACAGCTTAACGGGCATTCACGGGTGATTTCGATCGAAAGCATGGGGGCCCGGCCGCTGAGGATGCTTCCCCAGGCGGCAAACAGTTCTCCCTTTTTCATTCCAGGGTGTGATTGGGACATAGGTGTTTTATTAGATGCAGAAGAACACCCCGCAAGACGATGAAAGAAACGGATCACGAGGATTGTCGCTCGATTCGCCATCACTGCCGAAACGGAGATTGCAGGAGACTGCCATCTCGAACCCAACTCTAATGTTTACTCTCCCTTATCGGAGGTTGTCCTTCTCGGGGCAAGCATTCCCTCAGCTTCTCTGGCAAAATGGAATAGTCCCGGCCAGGTTCGCCGGAGGAACGGACTCACCCAATCGCATGGCTATGAAAACTGCACGCTCGCGTGCGCCCCTTACGCGCAATATCCACCTCATCAAGTGGGTCGAGAAAACCGCCGAACTGACGAAGCCAAAAGCGATTCACTGGGTGGATGGCTCCAAAGCCGAATACGACAAAATCTGCCGGGAAATGGTCGCGAGCGGGTCCTTCACCAAGTTGAATGAAGACTTGTGGCCCGGCTGTTTTCTGGCTCGCTCCGACCCCGGCGACGTGGCCCGCGTCGAAGATCGCACGTTTATTTGTTCGCTGTCGAAGGACAATGCCGGTCCCACCAACAACTGGGAAAATCCCTACTTCATGCGGCGCAAGCTGAAGGAGAAATTCAACGGCGCCATGCAGGGACGCACCATGTATGTGCTGCCTTTCAGCATGGGGCCGGTAGGCGGGCCGATGTCGCAGATCGGAGTGCAGCTTACCGACTCGCCCTACGTGCTCGTGAACATGCGCATTATGGCGCGCATCGGAATCGATGTTTTTAAAGAAATCGATAAGGACGAAAAACGCGTAGTGCCTTGCATTCACAGCGTAGGAGCGCCCCTGGCTCCGGGACAGAAAGACGTTCCCTGGCCCTGCAATCCGGAAAAGTACATTGTCCACTTCCCCGAGACCCGCGAGATCTGGTCCTACGGGTCCGGCTATGGCGGCAATGCTCTCCTGGGCAAGAAGTGCTTTGCCCTGCGCATTGCCTCCAACATCGCACGCGACGAAGGCTGGATGGCGGAACACATGCTCATCCTCGGGGTGGAAGACCCGCAGGGGAAGAAAACCTACGTGGCGGCCGCGTTTCCCAGTTCCTGCGGCAAAACAAATTTCGCCATGATGGTCCCGCCCAAGGGACTGGAGGACTGGAAAGTCTGGACCGTTGGCGACGACATTGCCTGGATCAAGCCGGATGCCCAAGGCTGTTTGCGCGCCATTAATCCGGAATATGGGTTCTTTGGGGTGGCGCCGGGAACCTCCGTGAAAACCAATCCCAACGCGATGGCAACTCTTTCCAGCAACACCATTTTTACCAACGTGGCGCTTACTCCTGACGGCGGGGTCTGGTGGGAGGGTATGACGGACGAGCTGCCCGCCCAGTGTCTCGACTGGCAGGGCAACCGATGGACTCCGGAAATCGCCCGAAAGACAGGCGCCAAAGCCTCCCATCCCAATGCGCGCTTCACTGCGCCCGCTTCGCAGTGCCCGACCATTGACGCCGCCTGGGAAGATCCTACCGGCGTACCCATCAGCGCCATCATTTTCGGCGGCCGCCGGGCCAGAACTATCCCGCTGATCTATCAGGCCTTCAACTGGAGCGCGGGAGTGTACGTGGGCGCGACCGTAGGATCGGAAACCACAGCCGCTGCGGGGGGCGAAGTCGGCAAGGTTCGCCGCGACCCCATGGCCATGCTCCCCTTCTGCGGATACAACATGGGCGACTATCTCCGTCACTGGATCAAAATGCAGCGCTCCCTCAGCCGGACGCCGCGCATCTTCAACGTAAATTGGTTTCGCAAGGACGCGAACGGCAAGTTCATCTGGCCGGGATTCCGCGACAACATGCGCGTGCTCAAATGGATTGTGGACCGCGTGCATGGCCGCGCCCAGGGCAAGGAAACGCCCATTGGCTGGACGCCTTACTACGAAGACATCGAGTGGAATGGACTGGACTTCGATAAGGAAGAGTTTGAACAGCTCCAGTCCGTCGACCGGGCGGCCTGGCGTTCGGAGGTGATCGGGCACGAAGAACTCTTCATTCTCCTGCACGCCCATCTGCCGCCGGAGATGATTTACGAGAGGGAATTGCTGATCTGCCGGTTGTGATTCTTGGACTTGGCGGGATGGAAAGCGGCCTAGCTGAATGCAACCGACTCATGCCCATCCAACAAAGATTCCTTTTTCGAAAACTGTTGCCAATCGTCGCCGTCGCAGCGTTCATCACGATGGTCGCAATCGGCGAGAGGCAAGTGCGCTCCTCTCCCAAATGGCCGCCGCCGGCTCGGCATGAACTCGGCGGATGGGAAATTGAATACCCTCCAGTCTTGACGTCGGCCGCGTTTCTGAATCTTCCCGCTAGCATTCCAATCCTGTGGATTTGGGCACACAACGACGCTTTTGCTTACGCTTTTGAGGATCCCTATCTGATCGTCTACTTGCCGTGGATTTTCCTGGTGAGATGCCTGGGGTATTTCGTCGGGTACCGAATCGATCAAATCTTTGGCAAAGACGGTGAGAATTCATCCCGGCAGCGCTACATCGTTATTTGCGGGCAGGCGCTCGTTAGCGGGGAGTTGCTCTATGCGGCTCTGGCGATGGGCCCGGTGTGGAGGGGGACGGAGGGAAGAGTACCGGCCGTGTGTTTGTGGGCTTGGTTGCCGTTGGCCGCTCTTGGATGGCTAGGCCTGATGGTGAAAAGGAGCAGCGTGCAGCCCTCTAGCTCGCAGCCGCAGGCTCGTTGACGGCAGCGTCCAAATGCCGGAGCGTCTCATCGACCGTCAGCGAATACATCTCTCGCCCCAGGCCCTCGCCGGATTCAAGCGCGGTCTTCAAATAGTGCCCCGCGATTTCCACCGCCAGGGTGTCAGTGATCATCTGCCCGGTGCGGTGCTTGTATTCCACCCAGGCGGGATGCGGGAGTGCCACCCAGATCGGACGTCCGTCCACCAGGAACTTGACGTCCACCGCGTCCGCGTGGCGGGTGGCGATGGCCACTACCAGCGCCTGGTAGATGCAGTGGACCTGTTTCCTGGTCCAACGGTCCAGGGCATGGAAATCCTGATACACAGCACAAAACTATACCAACCTGACCCAGGACGGGCAAACCGCCGTCCGGCAAGCACGCTGAGTGAATTATCATTCTGATAGCTGAAAGCTGATCGCTGACCGCTCCTATGAAAAACCTCGGCATTCTTCTCTCCGGACGGGGCTCGAACTTCGAAGCCATCGCCAGGAATGTGGTTGCGGGCAAGATCCCCAACGCGCGCGTCGCGGTCGTCATCTCCAACAAGCCCGACGCCGGTGGCCTCGAAATCGCGAAGCGGATGGGACTGGAAGCGCTGGCCATCCCGTCCAAGGGAAAGCAACGCGAAGAACACGACCGCGAAGTGGTGGCCGTGCTGCAACAGCATAAGGTCGACCTCGTCTGTCTGGCGGGTTACATGCGCCTGCTGTCGCCGCGGTTTGTGCAGCAATTCCCACGGCGAATCCTGAATATTCACCCTTCACTGCTGCCGGCATTTCCCGGCTTGGAAGCGCAGGAGCAGGCGTTCGCTTATGGCGTGAAGGTCACTGGTTGCACTGTACATTTCGTGGACGAAGAACTCGACCACGGAGCCATCATCGTACAGAAAGCAATCCCGGTGCTGGAGACGGACGATGAGCACACGCTGGCAAGCCGCATCCTGGAGCAGGAGCACGTGGCATATTCAGAGGCGATCAATATTGTGCTCGACGGAAAGTATGAGGTCGCCGGAAGAAGGCTTGTGACGAGGCTCACAGCGGAGTAGGCCATTCGACACATACATTTCAGATTGGAGATTCTAGATTGCAGATTGTCTATGGGGCCGACAGTCAACTCGGAGGCGATGAAGGGGCGCACCAAGCAGTTTGCCCTCTGTGTTATCCGCCTCTGTAGGACACTGCCGCAGAGTCCGGAAGCGCGCATTATCAGCCGGCAACTTCTACGCTCCGCAACTTCCGTGGGCGCGAACTACCGCGTGGTTTAGCGGGCTCGCTCTACCGCCGACTTCATTTCTAAGCTTGCGCTGGTGCTCGAAGAAACGGATGAAACACTGTTTTGGCTGGAACTCTTGGTTGATGCCGGGGTTGCGCGGCGAGAACAAATCAACGTTCTACTCGATGAGGCAAATCAGCTAGTTTCGATTTTCGTCGCCTCGTTGCGGACGGTAAAGGGTTTGAAATCTGAAATCTAGAATCTGAAATCTGCAATTGCCCTACCGCCGCTATAATCTTTAGCCTATGCCAACGTTCCTCCCCGTGGACGAACAGATCGCCTACATCAGGAAGGGCTCGGCGGAAATCGTGAAAGAGTCCGAGCTGCGCTCCAAGCTGGAAAGATCTCTCGCCACCGGCAAGCCGCTGCGCGTAAAAGCCGGCTTCGACCCCACCGCGCCCGACCTGCATCTTGGCCACACCGTCCTGTTGCGCAAGCTCAAACACTTTCAGGATCTTGGCCACACGGTCATCTTCCTGATCGGCGATTTCACCGGCATGATTGGCGATCCCACCGGGCGTTCCGCGACTCGTCCTCCGCTCAGCCCCGAGGAAATCATGCGCAATGCCAAAACCTACATGGCCCAGGTGTTCAAGATTCTTTTCCAGGCCAAGACCGAAACCCGCTTCAACAGCGAGTGGTTCGACAAACTGAAGCCGGCGGACTGGATCCGGCTTACCGCCAAGTTCACGGTCTCGCAGATGCTCGAGCGCGAAGATTTCCACAAACGCTTTCATGAGGAAAAACCCATCGCGCTGCACGAGCTGCTCTACCCGCTCGCCCAGGGATACGACTCGGTCGCGCTCCAGGCCGATGTCGAACTGGGCGGCACCGACCAGAAATTCAACCTGCTGGTCGGGCGCGAGATGCAGCGCGCTTACGGCCAGGAGTCGCAGGTGGTGCTGACCATGCCGATTCTCGAAGGCCTTGACGGCGTGCAGAAGATGTCGAAGTCGCTGGGCAACGCCATCGGCATCCAGGAGCCTCCGCTTGAAATGTACGGCAAGGTAATGTCGATTTCCGACCAGATGATGTGGCGCTACTACGAGCTGCTGACGGACGTGCAGCTTCCCGAAATCGAGAAGATGAAGCGCGAATCGCACCCGATGGAAGCCAAGAAAGATCTGGGGCGGCGCATCGTGAAAGATTTCCATTCTGCGGAAGCGGCGGAGAAGGCGGCAGAGGACTGGGCGAAGCAGTTCCAGAAGGGTACCGTACCGGACGAGTTAGACCGCGTGGAGATCGAGCGGGCTGAAGTTATCCGCCTTTCCGAAGCCATTCCCGGTGGAAGCGGTGTCAGCGAGTTACGAGACGTAAGTCGAGACGGGGAAAATTCATGTCCGGTCCGCATCGACAAGCTAGTGCGTCTTGCCGGACTCGCAAGTTCAAATACCGAAGCGGCAACAAAGATAAAAAGCGGAGCCGTGGGAATTGAAGGTGAGGATATTCTCCCACAAGAATCGTTGATCAACGTCCCCGTCAACCGGGACTTTGTGGTTCGTGTCGGTCGAAGAATGAAGAGAGTTCGGCTAGTCGACAACGGCTCGAAGCACTAGCAATAACTACGTGGGGACAGCCGCCCTCGGCTGTCCGGGCGAGCTTGCTCGCCGGTTGCACTGAGACTCTTCCCAATCTGGAACTGATCGGCAAATATTCGAATCTACGACCTCACCATTGGAAACCGCCCCACTACAATCCAACTGCGGAGCCTCGCTCCGCCGGACAGCCGAGGGCGGCTGTCCCCACATGAGTCATGCCGAGGACTTTTTATCGCCGTCAGCTTCCGCATCTGCAGAGAGACTCCAAATCTCACTTTCTCACTTTCTGCACTCACCAACACTGGGTCCTTCCCGAACAGGTCCGTTTCATCGTACTGAATTCATGTCTCCATGAGCACGACAAGAGCATGGATCTCTAAATCGCTGTGGTTATGCCCGATCACGTACACCTGATTTTTACTCCTCTCATAGATAACCAAAAGAGGGAAGTTTGCTCGCTCGCCCAAATTATGAACGCGATCAAAGGAGCCTCAGCTCACAAGATCAACAAAGCTCTGCACAGGAGCGGGAGGGTATGGCAGGCGGAATCCTTCGACCATGTGGTGCGCTCATCGGAGAGTCTGGATTCAAAGGTGCAGTACTTGCTTGAAAATCCGGTCCGCAAATGTCTGGCGAATCGCTGGCAAGAATACCCCTGGATATGGCAGAAGACCTCGAAGAATCCCTACGCTCCGCAATCAGCACTTAGAAAAATCGGTTTTCTGCTAATCTCATCCCGCCTCAATGCGTGCCGCCGCCATTCTCGGGCTCGCTTCGTCCGAAAAGGATCTGCGGCCATTCCAGAAAGCATCTGACGCCACCTGGCATATCGGCGTGCCTGCGTCGTCGAGCAATGCCGATGCCATCCTGGTTTTCGGAGGCGACGGCACCGTGCATCGTCACCTGGCACAATTGGTTCGGCTGCAACTGCCGGTGCTCGTCGTTCCTCACGGCAGCGGCAACGACTTTGCCCGTGCGCTGAACTTGGGCAGTGTTTCCGACTCACTGGCCGCGTGGCACAGCTTCGCAACGGGCGGGAACAACGTCAGGACAATTGATCTCGGCTTCATCGCCCCACTGGACGCGGTTGGGGCGCCCGCACTACACGAACCCTTGAAACCTGGAATTGGGAACTATTTCTGCTGCGTCGCCGGGGTGGGTCTCGATGCGGAGACCGCCCGCCGTGCCAATCAGCTTCCACGGTGGCTGCGCGGTCACGGAGGATACGCCCTGAGCCTGCCGTCCGCGCTGCTTCGCTTCACGCCGTTTCCGGTGAAAATCTCAGTGTTCGATAGCGAGAAGCATTCGGCCGCAGACAGCATCGCCGGGCTGGTCATGCTGGCGGCCTTCGCCAACGCGCCCGCTTACGGCGGAGGCATCAGGATTGCGCCGGAGGCGCGGTTGGACGACGGCAAACTCGACATCTGTGTGGTCGGCAAACTGAGCAAGCTTCGCCTGCTGCGGCTCTTTCCCTTGGTCTATTTCGGCCGCCATCTCGGAATCCCACAGGTGACGTATTTTCAAACCGGCCGCCTGCGACTGGAGACCGAAAACCCGATGGATGTGTACGCCGACGGCGAGTACGTGTGCCACACACCGGTAGAGGTGAGGGTCGAGCCGGCCGCTCTGAAGGTGATTGTGACGGCAGGGGAATAGTGATGGTTCTGGTTTCTGGTTTTCCCAGGACACTGGTCCATCGGCAATCGGGAATCCCACCCTGCACCGGCGTGGACGCTCGCGCCTGAATTGACGGCGATCTCGTGCTTCTTACAAACGGTCGGCGATCGTGCGGGCCATTTTCTGGGCCGCGTCCGCGCTAATCCCGCTCGTCCGCAGGTCGATGTTCACCATCACGTCACCTTTGCGCATCATGAGCGCCGAGTTCCCGGGGGCCATGAAAGCTTCGTCGCCGATGCCCTCCACGGGGGTGAATGTCTCCATCCCGGAGACCTGTTTCATGGCCCCATGAGCGATTGCCATGGCGATGGCGCCGCCTTGCCAGCTGTAGTCGACGTCAAAGTGCTGGCCGGTGCCGTAGGAGTATTCGCAAATCGTGGTGCCGCGTTGTTCAACAGACGTCACCGCCTGACCCAGGGCTTGAGAAGCTTCGCTGGTGGTCATCATGGCGCATGGCTGCCGCCTGCCGGTGTAGGGCCTGGCGTTGGCACCCATAGACTGGGAGATCTCGTGGACCCGCTGCTTCGCCCGGTGTATGAAATAAAAACAGCTCCCGGCCACCACCAGACTCAGAAAAACGAAAAAGCAGAGTACGCCGACCAGGATTTTCACCGCCGTATTGCTGCCCTTCGACACCGGAGCGCCGGGCATGGGTGCGGGCGCGGCAGCGACTGGGGCGGCTGCAGGCGCACCCGGCTGAGTCGCGCCGCATTTGTTGCAGAATCTGGCCCCATCCGCCAGCGGGTTTCCACAATTTACGCAAAATCCAGCCATTGATTCCCCCTCTATCAAAGGGCGAATGTTACGAAGCCACGGAGCGCCCGTCAAGCAGTTTCCGGTTTCTGGTTTCTGGTTTCCAGTGCCGGGAGTTTACGCGTCACAGACAACCTCGCAGTTTTGGTGTTTAGTTTCTCGTCGATTGTTTGCCAGTAATCGAGCCGAGAGCTATGCGAGGAGACAAGAATGGGATGCTCATACCGAGACCTGATCGTCTGGCAGAAGGCAACGGCCCTGGTGACTGAGATCTACCGAGCCACGCGGGGCTTTCCTCGAGAAGAAATGTTTGGCCTGACGAGCCAGCTGCGACGATCAGCAGTGTCCGTAGCCAGTAACATTGCCGAAGGGCAGGGCAGATTGTCGAAAGGCGAGTTCCGCCAGTTTCTCGGGCAAGCGCGGGGTTCGCTGATCGAGATGGAAACCCAGCTGGTGATAGCGGGAAACCTAGACTCTCTGACCTCCCAAAGGGTGGCGGAGTTGATGGACTACTCAGGAGAAGTAAGCCGGCTGCTGCACGGGCTGATCAAATCCCTTCAACCGGCTGAAACCCTTGCAAGAACTAGAAACTAGAAACCAGAAACTGGAAACTGTCCCAAGTGCTAAACTATGCCATCGGTATGGCTGAAAACGGACGTTCGCGAACTTTGCTGTGGGTCGTAATTGGAGGAGGAGCCTTCTTCCTTTTCGTGCTGGCGGTATTCACGCTGGTGTATCTCGCCCTGCACGCCGGCGGAGAAAACGCGTCTTTACGAGCCAGTTTTGGGGACAAGATCGGGGTCGTCGAGCTGGAAGGCGTGATCCTCGATCCCAGCACGGTGGTGCAGCAGCTCAAGAAATTCGGCGACGACGATTCTATCAAAGCCATCATTCTGCACGTGAACTCTCCCGGCGGCGGTGTGGCCGCGTCGGAGGAGATTTATCGCGAAGTCAAGCGTGTCCGCGACGAAAAGAAAAAGCACATCGTGGCCTCGATCGAAACCGTGGGCGCCAGCGGGGCCTACTACGTTTCTTCCGCGACCAACAAGATTTATGCCGACAACGGCAGCGTCGTGGGATCCATCGGCGTAATTTCCGAGTGGGTCAATTACGGCGATCTCATGCGCTGGGCCAAACTGAAGCCGGAGGTTCTGACCGTAGGCGAATACAAGAGCACCGGCGATCCTTCCCGCGACATGACCCCTAAGGAACGGGCCTACCTGCAGTCGCTGATCGACAACATGTATGGCCAGTTCGTGAGCGCGGTTGCCGAGGGCCGACACGCCAAGGTGGAGGACATCAAGTCCATCGCCGACGGCAGGGTGTGGACGGGTGAGCAGGCCCTTTCCATGCACATGATCGATCAGATCGCCGACTTCGAGGCTGCGGTGGACGACACCGCCAAGGCGGTCAATATCAGCGGCAAGCCGGTCTTGGTCCACCCCGAAAAGGATCGCAAGACGCTGCTGGACCTGCTATTCGGTGACATTTCCGAGTGGCTGCCCAGCCGGGAGAAGCTGCTGGATCAGCATACGGGTTTCTATTACCTGTGGAAGTAGGCCGTAGAATAGCTATCGGGGCGCAGTCGAGTCTGGCTGACATGGCAGGTGTCGCGGGGGACCCAGGACCCATCTTCCGGCCTCGGCCCGGAAAAGCCTCTTGCCAAGAACCCCTGAAATTTGAGAAGTTTATGCAGGTTCGTTTACCGGGTTGCGGTTTCCTTCCAGGCGACTTGACCATCAAACCCAGGATTTCCGACCGAGGAGCGTATGACAAAAGCTGATCTGATCGACGAAGTCTCCAAGCTGGCGGAGTTGACGCGTAAGGATAGTGAAGTCATCGTCGAAACCATCTTCGACAGCATTGTCCGTTCGCTTCGCGTGGGCGACAAGATCGAGATTCGCGGCTTTGGCAGCTTCCGCACCCGGCAGCGCAAGCCGCGCGTGGGCCGCAACCCCAAGACCGGAGAC
>DASZHW010000180.1:0-51008 GCA_035937515.1 Terriglobales bacterium
CCTGGGGTGGCCTTTTCTCGCGGCCGTACCGTTCCTTACGAAGATGGAATGGACGCCCTGGATAAACTCTCGTCGGACGAAATCGA
Source organism: Terriglobales bacterium (assembly GCA_035937515.1). Lineage (GTDB taxonomy): Bacteria > Acidobacteriota > Terriglobia > Terriglobales > Acidobacteriaceae > JAIQFF01. Next base: position 87 of record DASZHW010000180.1, read on the forward strand.
CGAAATGATGTGGGCTGGTGTTTCAGTCATGGTCGCGGACGAGGTGTTCGTCGAAAAGAGGATTGCATACCTGGATGGTGACCCGGCCGTTTCGAATCCCTTTCGCAATCGGCTGGATCTATCACATGTCGGTGTCGTTGGCCATTCGATGGGTGGACAAGCAGCAATCACGGGCCTGCCTCGAATACGCCGTATTCAAAGCGTGTGCATGCCTGGATGGACTCAACCCATTTTTTACTTGCGGCCAACGCCCAGCAGAAAACCGTTCTTGCTCCTTATGAACTCCACCTGGGGAACCTCAATCATTTCGCAAAGCCTGGCTCAACGATACCTGGCGGCCTGGGCAGCACCGGAGGTGTTCTTTATTCGAGGAACGAAACACAACAGCTTTGACGACCTGCCGCTCCTCGATCCCGAGGAACGTGCCAAAGCCCTGAGCGACCCAATCAAGGCTCACTCTGTAATTGCCGCAATCGTTGTGGAGTTCTTCGAGGGCCACTTCGGACACGGCAAAGCAACGCCACTGGACTCGGACGTCCTACAGGACGTAATGGCAGTAGACCTGCGAAAAATTGCTGGTAAAGCACCCGCTCTGGGATCTAACCCTCCGAAGTGATTGGCCACTCAAGAGAGCACATCCTCGTCATTTAGGCGACCTGTGCGGAAACTATTACGCCCAGGTACCGCATCCGACTTTGATTACTTGGTCTGCTTATCGAGGTCCGATAGATAGTGTTTTACCATGGCCACATCATTGGGATCGCTGGCGTACTTCAGATACTCCCGCAGTTGAGCGGCTTCACTGGCGCGGTCACCCTTCGCTTCATAGATTTGAGCCAGCAAAAAGTGCACGCGGGGGTCGGTGTTGTTTTTGTCGATTTCCGCAGCTCGCAATGCGCTTTTTTCGGCCTCGGGCAAATTGTGCAGATTGAAGTTAGCGGCCGCGTTATAGTCGTAAGCCACGGGAACGGTAGTCGGGTCAATTGCCAGAGCGCGATTACTAAGCTGCAGCACCTTGTCCCAACTCCCTAAGCGCGCGGAAATATCCGCCAGGCAAAGATAGGCTGGCAGGTAATTGGAGTCAGTGGCCAGAGGCTGAGAACAGGCATCTTTAGCTTCTTCAGCCTTCTGCTGCGCTTCCAGTAGTTGGCCCAGCACGACCCAGGCAGCCAAATATTTTGGCCACTGCTTCACCGCCTTGCGCAAGTGATTCTCTGCCTCGACTATCTTGTTGTTCCTCAGGGCCACACAACCATCTTCGTGCTCCTTTTGGGCCTTCGCTGGAATCTGCAAATCCGCAATTCCCACCCTGGCAGGAAGCAGTCCATTGAGCGGAGGAAGAAAACAGTTATCCGCTTTTGCCATTTTGGAGGACAACGGCTTGTTGTTGCCACGCTGGATCAGATCGTTCTGGTCCCAGGGGTTGGTTGCCGAAGGAAACGTAGCAGGGGGTTGCGGTGGAGGCGGGGTGGGAGGTTGAGACGGGGGTGTCGCAGGAGCTTGAGGCGGCGGAGGTGCGACAGGGTGAGTACCCCCTCCTCCGTGCTGAGCAAGCGCAGGCACTGCGCTTAGGATCAGCCCGCCAACCCACAATAACTTCAGAACTGGGCGGCCCAGGGATGACACAGCCGATGTTCTTTTCATAAGCTCTCTCCAATACAGCCTCGACCCCGGGGTCGACCTGTCCTTATCGGCCCCCATGAACGCCCATGGTATTCCGCTTTTCCCCCAAGTCCAACAGATTTGTTCCTTTTTGAAGGTGCACAACGAGGGATTCCGCGCTGTGTTGCGCGCGTTGGACGCGCGTCAAAGCCGGGCAGCGGTGGAGGCCTAATGCAGAACTTCGACCATGAACCCGCCGGGCGCGTTGAAATAGAACGTCCATGCGCCGTGCAGGCGGGCCGGCCTTGGGACCTCGTACCCGTCCTCCCGCAGACGTTGGTTGATCTCGTTGACCCGCTGCTCGCTCTCCTGAATGAAGCCGACATGAAAGCCCGCCGGATATTTCACTTCGGCACCTTTTGCCACGCGGAACAGCGCCAGCACCAGGCCGTTGTCGTCGGACAGGAAGCTCATGGCTTCGCGTGGCTTCGTGCCTCCGTAACTCTTCAGGCCAAAGTATTTTTCCAGGAAATGATGGGTTTCCGGAACATTGGAGACGGTGAGATTCAGGTGGTTGAGTTTCATGCGCAGGCCTCGGGTGTGACTGGTGCTGCTCTCATTAGGATTCATAGTCCGGTCCAAGGGGCGCAGTTCTTTGCGGGCGCCTCCACCGAGTCGTGTTTGCGTGCGACCGGGTAGGAGTTTTTGCCTTGCGATTGAAATCGTAAGAATGAAATCCCGTTAGAACCTCTAATGATCGGGTTTTGGCAATCATAACTTCAGTAACTAGCTGATGTGATTCTACTTATGTAACCCTTAGTTCACTACTTATGCCTAGATGAGCAGGAGGTTAGAAGTTGCAGTCCAACCAGCCTATTACCGGAACCATCCTGGTTGCCGATGATCAATCCTCAAACCGAGAATTGTTGGAAGAACTTCTCACCACGCAGGGATTCACAGTCATAACCGTATCGGACGGCGCAGCTGCTCTTGAAGAGTTGGCACGAGTGCAGACCGATCTGGTGCTTCTGGACGTGATGATGCCTCGGATGAACGGGTTCGAGGTGTGCGAAAAAATCAAGGCCAACCCAGACACGTACTTGATACCCGTAATTTTGATTACGGCACTATCTGACAAGCAAGATCGGTTGCAAGGCATCAAGGTTGGAGCCGATGACTTCTTGAGCCGCCCTGTAGATCGAACCGAACTACTCGCTCGCGTGAGATCGCTTTTGAAGCTTAAACAGCGCACCGACGAACTGGAGCGTGCCGAATCCGTTCTGTTTACTCTGGCGAGGAGCATTGAGGGCAAGGACCCCTACACGCATGGTCATTGTGAGCGTTTATCAGACTATTCAGCTCGTCTAGGCGAGCACCTTGGGCTTGGGGAGGACCAAATTATCGCGCTCCGGCGCGCCGGAGTAGTACACGACGTCGGAAAAATCGCGGTGCCGGATGCCATTCTGCTGAAGCCTGGCAAGCTGACTGCGGAAGAATGGATGCTGATCTACGAACATCCGGTTGTGGGTGAGCGTATCTGTGAGCCCTTGAAGTCATTTCGTCTGGTGCTTCCGATCATCCGGCATCATCATGAGAAATTCGACGGATCGGGATATCCCGACCGGTTGCGAGGAGAGGCCATCCCCGTTACTGCCCGGGTGCTGCAAATTGTCGACGTTTACGATGCGCTGACCACGGATAGGCCGTATAAGAAGGCCTTTTCCATCACCGATGCGCTGCAAACCATGAAACAAGAGGTTGGCAAAGGTTGGTGGGATCCGCATATCTTCGACCAATTTGAGCGGCTCATAAGGAGCGGCACCGCAAACTTCCTGTCCCGGGGTGCAGCGGCCGGCCAGTAGGTATTCGGCGCAACCGGGAAACGAAAAGAATCACCAGCGTATACGGTCAGAGTGGGCGACCGGGATTACGGAATGAACGCCTGCAGAATATGAGGGTCGCTTGACATTGCCAGCGAAGGTTGCAGGGTGGATATCAAAGGGCCGTTGGCGCCTCTACGTCCTGTTTCTTCTGTTATTGATTCTACCGATCGCTTTCTTCGCCTATTCCGCGGGCCGGGTGCTCAAGCACCAGGCAGAAACTCAGGCGGCTACCGAGAGTACCCAGATTGCGCATATCGCGGCCGCTCTGGTGGAAGAGCACTTCCGCCAAAGCACCGCGTTCCTGGAATCCATTGCCACCCGTCCATCATTCCGGAAGGCCTGGATGGAGGGCGATCAGCAAATGGTGGAATGGAACCTGACCCAAGCACATGGCTTGCGTCCCGACTTCGTTTTTCTCAGCGCCTTCGATCTCCAGGGCAACAGGCGCGCGATCTATCCACCCCAGGCAACCTTGCTGAATCAGAATCTCGCCTACCGCGACTGGTACAAAGGCGTGGCTCGGCAATGGAATCCTTATGTCTCTGAGGTATATCAGACTGCAGTTGCGCCACATCAGCTGGTGGTGGCGATCGCGGTTCCTGTACTAGACGACGCGGGCAAGCCGATGGGTATTCTCATGGCCCCGCATGCGCTCGATACGATGAGCCGGGAGTTGGTGGAAACCAAGCTTGAAGGGGGATGGACCATCTCGCTGGTAGACCAAAACGGTCATTTGTCGGCCCACCCCAACATTGATTCTTATTCGGCTCCGGTTGACCTAAGCGGCTACGAGCCAGTCAAGCAATTGCGAGCGTCCCAATCCGGTCAGGGAACCTTCGTGCGCGACGGCGACTCCTTCTTTGCCCGGTACGAGCCGATCCAGCCCTACGGTTGGGGGGTACTTGTGGAGCAGCCCTCGTCGGTCTTGCAGTTGGGGGTTCGGGCAATCGAACGGAGAGTCTGGCTTTTCGCGCTGGTGTTTCTTGGTGTCGGCCTGATCGTCAGCACTCTCATGGGCTCACTCTATTCCAAGCTGGAGACTGGCAACCGATTTATCGACCTTTCGGTCGACATGTTTTGTATCGCGGGTTTCGATGGATTCTTCAAGAGCCTGAACCCATCCTGGCAGACGACTCTGGGCTTTACCACGGAAGAACTCATGGCGAAGCCATACCTGGAGTTCATCCATCCGGACGATCGTTCGGCCACCGTCGCCGAGGACATCCGGCTGCAAAACCGAGAGGTTACGTTTGCGTTCGAGAACCGCTATTTGTGCAGGGACGGGTCCTACAAGTGGATGTTATGGAACGCTGTTTCTGTTCCCGAACAAAACATTATTTATGCCGTGGCACGGGACATCACTGAGCGCAAAAAAGTGCAGGCGCAAATCGAACAGCAGAACCGCGAACTGGCATTGCGCAATCGTGAAGTCGAACGCGCCACCACGCTAAAGAGCAAGTTCCTGGCCACCATGAGCCATGAGTTGAGGACCCCACTGAACGCGATTGTTGGCTTTTCCGAACTCCTGGCCGAAGAGACCGCGGGCGAACTCAACGACAAACAAAAGCGCTTCGTCGGCCACATCAAACAGGGCTCGGCCCACTTGTTGCAGTTAATTAATGACATTCTGGATCTTTCCAAGATCGAGGCGGGCCAACTGGAACTCCGATGCGAAGACTTTCAGGTCAAAGATACTTTGCCAGAGGTCCTCTCCACCATCCGCCCCCTGGCGATGGCAAAAAATATCCAGGTTCAACATAGCCTGAAGACTGACCGGGCGGTCTTTGCTGATCGGGTTCGCTTCAAGCAAATCCTGTACAACCTGCTGAGCAATGCGGTCAAGTTCACACCCAAGGGTGGCAGGATCGAAATCGATAGCCTGGACGACGAAAACTTCGTGTACGTATCGGTGACTGACACAGGCATTGGCATTCGAGCTGAGGACCAGGCAGTGGTTTTCGAGGAATTTCGGCAGGTCGAGGGAAAGACAGGCGCTACCAGCGAAGGCACGGGGTTGGGGCTGGCGATTACCAAGCGTCTAGTCGAACAACAGGGGGGCAAAATCTCACTGCAAAGCGAAACCGGCAAGGGCAGCCGATTTACGTTTACCCTGCCCGTGGGATCGAAAACGGCCTCGGAGATCGTCTCAGCCGGAGAGCCCGGGAACCGCCTTACCATATCCGGAGGAAGTCGCGAGAAACCGCTCATCTTGGTTGTAGACGACGAGGTTTCAGCACGCGAGCTTCTGGCAAGCTACCTGGACCCGGAATATCAGATTGTGATGGCTGGGTCGGGAGCGGAAGTCGTCCAGAAGGCTCAGCAACTGCGCCCGGACGCCATCACCCTGGATGTATTGATGCCGGGCGGTACTGGTTTTGAAACCCTGGTCGCGCTGAGAAAGATGCCAGAAACGGCAAATATCCCGATCATTATCGTTTCCATTGTGGACCAAAAACAGGTGGGCTTCGCTTTGGGCGCTGCGGACTATTTCATCAAGCCGATTCGCAAACCGGTGCTGCTGGAAACCATTCGTAAGCATGTGCCAACTGCATCCAATGACGATGATGCCGCTATTCTTCTGGTCGACGACGACCCCAGAACTCTGGAGCTGCTGGAGGAGACCCTGCGATCGGCTGGATACGAGACTCAAAGCGTGCAAAGCGGAGCGAGAGCATTAGAAGTGCTCTCCTCTAAACTAGTGAGTGCGGTCTTGCTCGATCTGCTGATGCCGGGCATAGACGGTTTTGAAGTGATCCGGCATGTACGGAAAGAAGCCACTCTGAAAGAACTGCCTATTTTTGTCATGACCGGCAAGACTCTGGCACAAGAAGAGATCGCACTTCTCACCCGCGAGACCCAGGCCCTGTTTCAAAAGAATGGCTCGTGGCAGCAACAACTGATTGTCGAAGTTGGCCGGGTAGTCCGAGGCCGCAAGCTGGCCAGGTCTGCAGGGCAATCATGAGCACAATTCTCATTGCTGAAGACAACGCAACCAATCGCGAACTATTCCGCGAGTTGCTCGAGGCGCGTGGGTACACCGTGGTCGAAGCGTGCGACGGTCGAGAAGCGCTCCGGATGATTGAGCAGGCGCAACCCGACATACTGCTACTTGATATCGGCATGCCGGTACTTGACGGCTTCGCTGTGGTGCGCGCCATCAGGGAGAATCCTCGCGTGGCCGCTCTGCCCGTGCTCGCGGTTACTGCCTACGCCATGCAGGGGGACCGGGAACGGATTTTGAGTTCAGGCTTCGATGGCTATCTCTCGAAGCCGATCAACGCAAAATCGCTTGCCGAGGAACTCGAGCACCTTTTAAGCGAGCGAGATGCCCGAAATACCGTGCCCAAGCGATCTCCGGCTGCATCAAACCGCAAGAAACAGGCGGCAAACGTCGCGGGCAGCGATGGGCGTTAGATGAGATTGTTATTTGAGGTCACTCCAGTTTTTCTGCCTCAGCAATGAATTCCTGAATTGCCTGCAGATTTTGTGGACTGGTCTTGGTGAACTGAATTCCCTGACGCTGCTGCTTTACCCAGACGACCACGCCAACCGCATCGATCGTCAACCCGGACTGAGGCAATCGAAAGGACAGTTTCACCGAGTCTCCCGGCTGCAGATTCCCGATTTCGACCTGGATTCCACCTGAGCTCAGGTTCCAGGTATCTCCCTGCAGGGTCCGAGAGCCTGCGACGCAGGTCACCGCGGTGTGGAGGGGAACTCGCGTGTGGCGGCGCCGATTCTCGAGAAGCGCCCCGCGGACAGTGCGGAACAAGCCAGTAAGCCTCTGCCTGTCCACGGGCTTCTGGAGAAAGAACGTGGCCCCAATCTCGAATGCCTCCTGCATGGTTCGCCGGTCATCCCTTCCGGTCACGATGATGATGGGAACCGACTTGTTCCAGGACGAGGTGCGGATCCGGCGCGCAAGATCGAAGCCATTTATGTTGGGCATCTCCAAGTCCAGGAAGATCCCATCAAATTTCTCCCGGTTCACCAGATCAGCCGCTTTCCCGCTGTCACTGACCGGAACGACCTCGGCCTTGAGGGAGGTAAAAACTTCGGTCATCAATTCCAAGCTTGCAAGGTCATCTTCTACAACCAGAAGCTTCAGCGACGCCATTGCATTTATCCTCGTTCAGCAACCCGCTCCAGCAACCAGGTTCTAGCAACCCAGGTGCTAGCGATCCAGGGCGCAGCAACCGAGCAATCCAATCTAGCCCCGCTCAACACACATAAACGTCGAAGCCATCCTTTATTCCATTTGGACCGACGATCCCTGCTGATAACAGCATTATCCATCATCAGCACCGGGGATTACTTAAGTAATTAAGAGTAGGTCGAATTGTGACACAAACCATTTTGGGCGTGTTCATCTTGAAAGTAAGGCGTGCAGACGTCCGGGAGCAGACTATCGCGCGGTTCTCCGCTTGAACTATCCGCATCGCTACGAGGAGCCAATCAGGCACTGAGATTTGGTTATGTATTCGCGAAGCCGGATCATTCGCCACTGCCTGGTTTCGCTCGCTTTTGTGCTTCTATACCTTCTGCTGAACCGGCCCGAAGTCATTTTCTTCTCTCGCATCGGATTCGTTGCCTGGTATCCCGCCATCGGACTGGTTATGGCACTGCTGCTGGGAGTAAGCCCCTGGTACGCGCTCCTGGCCTGTTTTTCCGATGCCCTTGCCAGCAAGATCATTTACGCACAGCCAGCAACGTCGTTCAGCAGCACTGTCGGCGCGACAGGCATTGCTGTTTTTTACGGCGCGGCGGCCTACGTGCTGCGCGGGCCTCTGCAAATCGATCTTGGGCTGCGCCGCCGTCGTGATGTAGTCCGGTACGTCTTGGTAAGTGTCACCGCCGCTACAGGAGCGACCATCATTGGTGTGGCATGTCTGATTGAGGACCACGGCATTGCCTGGAGTGAATACAAGTCTTCCGCGCTGGGGTGGTTTTTGGGGGACGCCATCGGCCTGGTGGGCATTGCGCCATTTCTTCTGGTTCATGTGTTTCCACATGTGCGTAATTGGCTCGCGCCGGCACCCTCCCATCTCCACCCAACCACGGCTCACTCTTCCCGAACGACGCTCACTCTTGGCGCGCTTGCAGAAACCGCCGGCCAGGGTTTGACCATACTGGCTGTCCTCTGGGTGATGTTTGGAACCAAGGACGGGCGTTACGATCATTCTTATCTGTGTTTCATTCCGATCATCTGGATTGCAATGCGCCAGGGAGTCCGGCGAGTCGTTACCGGCCTGCTGGCGCTGAATTTTGGCATTGTAGTCGCGATGCATCTGTTCCCGCCAACCGCAATCCTGTTCGCCAAAGTCGCGCTACTCATGCTGGTCATGTCGGCGGTAGGACTCATCGTAGGATCCGAGGTCAGCGAGCGGCATCGCCTGGCGCTTGACCTGAATGAACAAACCAGCTATCTGGACTCGCTGATACAAAATAGCCCGCTGGGGATCGTTGTTCTTGACCGGCAAGGCAGCGTCGAACTGGCAAATTCCGCGTTCGAGAAACTCTTCCAGTATGACCGACACGAACTGGCCTCGCTGGATATTGGCAATATGGGGATACCGGACGATGAGACTACAGACTCCAGGCAACTGATTCCGCACATTTTCGCCGGAAACGCCTTCCACAGGACGCTGCGGCAGCGGCGCAAAGACGGTCACATCCTTGACGTCGCATTGCATGGCGTACCGCTGCTGCTAAACGGAGAGGTGCGGGGCGCATACTTGATATACGAGGACGTTTCGGAGCAGATCAGGGCGAGCGAAGCACAGCGGCGACACGCGGAGTCCCTGGATCAACTGGTGAAGGAGTTGGAACTACGCACAAGACAGATGACGCTATTGAATGAGATGGGGTCTCTGCTGGAGTGCAGTGAGACTGTAAAGGAAGCCTGCGCCGTGGTTGGGAACTCGGTTCAGAAACTTTTTCCCGAGGCTCCTTCCGGAGCACTCTACCTGTTCAAGTCGTCGCGAAACCTGGTCGAAGCAGTACTTCGGTGGGGCACCATAGGCTCCTCCTCGGAGCCTACCTTCCTGCCCGATGCCTGCTGGTCTCTACGTCGCGGGCAGCCTCATTGGAGCGAGCAACCGGGGGCGGGCGTCTCCTGCCGGCATCTGGCCCACAGTTCAACCACTCAGTGCCTATGTGTGCCGATGGTCGCACAGGGCAACACAGTTGGAGTTCTGCATCTCGAATTTGAGAGCTCGGCAGGATTGCGACGCGATTCTGGGACCGGTAGTCTTCAGGACTCTCATCAGCAATTGGCCATCAGCGTGGCGTCGCAGATTGCGCTTTCGCTGGCCAGCTTGCAGCTGCGAGAAACGCTTCGCGAACAGTCGATTCGTGATCCGCTGACTCGCCTGTTCAACCGGCGCTTCCTGGAGGAATCGCTCGAAAGAGAACTGCAGATCGCCAGCCGCAGAAAGCAGTCGATCGCAGTACTCTTCCTCGATCTCGACCACTTCAAGAACTTCAACGATACTTTCGGCCATGATGCAGGAGATATGGTGCTCCAGGCCCTGGCCGACCTGTTTCGCACTTTCTTTCGCGCCACCGATATATGCTGCCGGTATGGCGGCGAGGAATTCGCCATTATCCTGCCGGAGTCATCGCCACGGGACGCGGCTATCCGTGCGGAAGCGCTTCGCTCCGAGGTAAAGGGCATGCGCTTGCAGTACAGGAAGCAGACTCTGGGGACGATTACACTTTCGGCAGGTGTGGCTGCGTTTCCTGAACATGGCTCAAGTTCCGAGGAGTTGCTCAAAATCGCCGACCAGTGCCTGTACGAATCCAAGTCGCGTGGCCGGGATGTTGTGACCGTGGCTTTGGCACAAAACGCGTAGCTGCGCCCGCGTACGGACCACCCAAAAACTGAGCATTGGCATGTGGAAACGATGCCGGATGTCGATCCGCTAAGACCGTGGTGGCCAGATTTTCCGGGAGGTTCTCGTGTCGGGCTGAAAGATATGGTAGGCCCGAATGGACTCGAACCATCGACCTCCTCCGTGTCAGGGAGGCGCTCTAACCAACTGAGCTACGGGCCTACACAACTTAAAAGTTTATCACCGTTCCCTAAGCGAGAACATTCGCGAAATCAAGCCTTCGCGTCACTGGGTTTCCGCAGTCGAGAGCGTACACGTCTTGCGCGCCGTGTCCTGGCTCCACGCCAGGGTGGCTTCGGAGGTGGGACTCCCCACATGCCACCATGCTCTCCCAATTCCGCAATATGACTCTTACCTGCCGGACGCTTTGAAGTTACGTTAGACTCTTGCTTCACCAGCGGAGCACTCGCATTATTTCGAGGTCTTATGAGCAGCTGCAAGAAAATGACGGGCGACCGCGCCCTGGGCATGGATTCCTCCATTACACGGCGGGATTTTCTTGGGACGACGCTCCTTGCGTCCGGCGCAGCGTTGCTTGACGGTCTTCCTCCCTCGCATCTTTTGGCCGCGAGAACCCGCGATGCAAGCGCCGCACCAGATTCTGAGTGGAACGGATACGGCGGAGTTGGAGACTACGCATCGTCGAATGGAAATACGTGGGAAGTCCTGACCGCCGGCCATAATCTCCGCGACGGCGGTTACGAGAAATTGCTTGCGAACGCGGAGGACATTGGTGAGACATACGATTGCGTCGTCATAGGCGGAGGGATCAGCGGGCTCGCGGCGGCCCTGTTTTTTCTGCGGCACGCTGGGCCGAAAAGCACATGCCTGGTATTGGAAAATCATCCGATTTTTGGAGGCGAGGCCAAGCAGAATGATTTCGAAGTGGATGGCCAGCGGCTTACCGCGCATCAGGGGTCGGCAATTTACTTCGTACAGTATCCGCGGAGTTTTCTGGCACAGTTTTACGAATCGATCGGCTTGAAGGAGCCGCGGCTCGAGTATCAGAAGTGGGGAGGGCCAGAACCGGAAATGACAATCGGCCGTACTCCGTACGACTCGGCCGGGATGAGCACGGGACAGTACGGCTTTTGGTTTGGCGCGCAGTTGGGACAAAAGCGTGGGGTATGGCAGATTGATCCGGTCGGCAAGAAGTTCGCTGACGCTCCTGTTTCCGATGCAATGAGGAAGGAGATGCTGCGCTGGTATTCTGGAAGCGCTTCGCAGGCGGTGCCGTTCACGCCCCCACAATACGAAGGGGATGCCATCTCGCGCTATTTGGACTCAATCACACTCGAAGAGCACTACATTCGGCAGTACGGCTTGTCATGCGAGTTTATCCGAACGTTTCTTTCTCCGGATCTGGGTGGCGGATCCGGCCTGGGCGCAGACGCGCTTTCCGGCTATTGCGACTATGCGGCGGAGTTGCTGCATCCTTACGAAGAGAAGGGCGAGGCGGTACAGATGTTCCCCGGAGGAAACACGACCATCGCGAGACTGATGGTGAAAACGCTGATTCCCACTGCGATTTCCGGAAACGCCACAGTGGAGGGAGTTTCGCTTGGCACCGTGAATTTCTCGATGCTGGACATGAAAGAGTCGCGAGCGCGTATTCGATTGGGCGCGACCGTAGTTTCGGTCGAGCACGACGGGCGAATGGGAAAGTCTGAGAATGTGTCCGTCGTTTATGCGTCCGGCAAAAAGTTGTTGCACATTCGCGCACGGTCGGCGGTGATGGCGGGCGGAAGCTGGACTACGAAGCGCATCGTGCGAGATTTGCCTGCCGCGCAACAGGAGGCATACGCGCAATTCTTCCGCTCGCCGTGCATGATGGCCAATGTTGCGCTAAGGAACTGGCGCTTTCTGGCCAAGATGGGGATTACCGGATGCCGATGGTTTGGCGGAGGCCTGGGCAACTACATGGAGCTGCGGCGGCTAGCGACCATCGGCAAAGTTGCGAAAACCATCAGTCCAGAATCGCCGGTGGTGCTCACACTGAAGGTTTTGTATTCCTATCCGGGCGCAAGCACAGAAGATCAGGGCCACCAGGGTCGCGGGGAAATGATCACGACATCATTCCGCGAGTACGAACGCCGCATCCGGCAGCAGTTCACAGACATGTTTTCTGGAGCGGGCTTCGATCCGGAGCGAGATATCGCAGGAATCATTTTGAACCGGTGGGGACACGCGTACCTCAGTCCTCAGCCCGGGTTCTTCTTTGGCAAGAATGGAAAGGCGGCGCCGCGCGATGTGTTGCGCGATACGCCATTCGGCCGAATCGCTTTTGCCAACACCGATCTGGCTGGAGCGATGGATCATCGCTTTTCGATTTTGGAGGCACAGCGCGCTATCGGGCAGTTACTTGAGCAGGTGATCGCAGACTAGCAGGGGGCGGCTTAATCCAGAGGCTGGGAAGCTCGAGCTCTGGATGACCTTGCACGGGTTTCCTGAGAGATTTGCAAACTGGCCTTCCGGCAGCGACAATCTCTTGTGCAGCCAACCGATCCACGCGTTTCTTTGACGCTTAACAACACACATCCCTTTCAGCCCGGCGCCATGGTGCTGGTTACGCTCGGCAATCCCCGGGAGAAATTCTGGGGCGCGGTTCTTGCCCTTTCCGGAGAAGGACTCAGCCTCTCGGGTATTGAGCTAGCTTCGTTCGAGGACCTGGTTTCCATGATCCGAGCTGGGGATCCTCCAAATTCCGGCGTAGTCTTCTTTCCCATGCATCGCATGGAGCGGATGGAGCTCGATCTGCCCGATGGCAACATTCCTTCCTTGTCCCACCGGTTTACGGCGAAGACGGGCATGGATCCGATGGTCGTGCTCACTCGCCACCTGGCCTTGGACGGGGGCGCGTCCGGGGGCCCGCAGTGAAGCTCTCTCAACTGCTGACCGCGCCCAACCAGTTGACGCTCCTGCGCATGATGTTCGTGCCATTCATTGTCATCAACCTGGTCGCGGGTCATTACAGGTGGGCGCTGGCTTTGTTTGTGCTCGCCGGTTTTAGCGACGGACTGGATGGCCTGCTGGCCCGAACCCTCAAGCAGCAAACTGTGCTCGGCCAGTACCTCGATCCCATCGCCGACAAGCTCCTGCTCAGCACTATGTTTATGGTGCTTTCGATCCTGCACAAGATTCCCTGGAAATACACGGTGCTGGTGTTCAGTCGCGACATCTCGATTCTATGCGCCAGCGCCGTACTCTACGCCATCGCGGGGCTGCGCGACTTCCGGCCCAGCATCTTTGGCAAGACCAACACCTTTGCCCAGGTGGCTGCAATTTTCTTCGTACTGCTGTTTGAGATCGAGCCCACACGCTGGGTATGGATCACGCGCATGACGTTTCTTCACGGCACCATCGGATTCACGATCGTGTCCGCTTTACACTACGTACTTCTTGTAGGCCAGCGCTTGCGCGCGACCGGCCACGCGGCTTCGGAGGAGACGAAGGTGGAAAGCCGTTCGATTTGACCCTCTTTCTCGCGTCCCCCTAGAATTAAAGATTCTGTCTGGGCGATTCTCTTAATTCATGGCTCTGCGCCTCTACAACACGCTTTCCGGCACGATCGAAGAATTCCATCCGCTGGCCGACAACGAAGTCCGCATGTATGCCTGCGGGCCCACTGTCTACGACTACGGCCACATCGGCAATTTCCGCACTTTCGTAGCCGTGGATATTCTTCGCCGCTTTTTGCTGCAGAGCGGCTTCCGGGTGCGCCACGTCATGAACATCACCGATGTGGACGACAAAATTATCCGCAATTCGGCGCGGGAAGGCTTGAGCGTGAAGGAGTACACCGCCAAATTTGAGAAGGCGTTTCTCGAAGACAGCGCCACGCTGAACATCGAGCAGCCGGTCCTGGCCCGGGCCACCGACCACATCCCGGAAATGGCGTGCTTCGTTGCCGAATTAGAAAAGAAGGGCTTCGCTTACCGCGCTGACGACGGCTCCTACTACTTTCGCATTGCTAAATTTCCCGGCTACGGGAAGCTGTCCAAGAAAGACTTTGCCGGGATGGAGGATGGGGCGCGCGTGGACGTGGACGAATACGAGAAAGACAGCGCGCGCGACTTCGCCCTGTGGAAAGCCCGGAAGCCCGGCGAAGCTTTCTGGGAAAGCGAGATCGGGCCCGGGCGTCCGGGCTGGCACATCGAGTGCTCGGTCATGTCGATGGAGGAACTGGGGGAGACGTTCGACCTGCACGCCGGCGGTGAGGACCTTATTTTCCCCCATCACGAGAACGAAATTGCCCAATCCGAGGCGCTGACCGGAAAGCCATTTGTGCATTTCTGGTTTCACGCCCGCTTTCTGCTGGTCGAAGGCGAGAAGATGTCCAAGAGCGCCGGCAACTTTTTTACTTTGCGCGACCTGGCGCTGAAGGGTCACAGGCCCTCTGCCATCCGTTTACTGCTGGCCTCGGTTCCCTACCGCCACCAGCTCAATTTCACCTTCGACGGGCTGCAGCAGATGGCGAGCAACGTAGACAAGCTGCGAAATTTTCACCTGCGCCTTAGGGCCGGCCAGTTTCCGCCCGGGTCTGCGGGTTCCGCACTGGCCCGCGAGGCCCTGGAGCGCATGACCGCCGCCCTGGATGACGACCTCAACACCGCGCAGGCCCAGGCCGCAATTTTTGAAATGGTGCGCAAAGCCAATACCGCCGTCGATGCGGGTGAGATCCAGAAAGACGGCGCTGCAACCCTGCTGACCACACTTGCCAGGTTCGACGAAGTCTTCGCCGTCCTGCGCGATGACGATGCTCCCAAGATGAAGGCCATTCTGGAATGGGCGAAAACGCATGGCCGCGAGCAGGACGTCAGCCAGGCGCTGCTCGACGTGGTCGGAACGCAAAGCATTTCCGACTCTGAGATCGAACAGAAGATCGCCGCCATGGAATCCGCCCGCCGCGGGCGCGATTTCCAGGCCTCGGACGCCATTCGCGCCGAATTAACCTCCGCAGGACTGCTGATCGAGATCACCAAAGACGGCGTGCGCTGGCGCCGGAAGTAATTTCACCTCACGCTCTTTCTCCACTCCGCTTTCCTCAGCGTCCGACGCTGGCGTCTGCTCCCCACAGGAATTGGAGCCGTGCCCTGCGCCGCGATCTGTGTCCAACCCGGGTTCAGCACTGAGATATACCCTCCCGATGCGAGCTGTAGAGGCCGCGAGATTCGCCGCTTGAAATCCATCCGATCGGCCTGCGCCGGCTCAAACCACGATGGTGTAATGAAGTCTGAAACCAGCCACGCCGTCGATCTCGTAGGCCAGGGCGTCGGCCTCTACCGCGTCACACAACCCTGGGCGCACCAGTTGATCCAGGGATCGGCCAGCATTTCCAACAGTTCGTGGCTCAGGGTCACTGTCCATGATGCTCCGCTCTGCGGATCGAGCCTGGCGAACACCTTGCCCAGCGGGGTTCCACGGCTGGTCATTTCGTGATAGCCCAGCGCACCGGCCTGATCGGGATCATCGGTGACAGAAATCTGCCACCAGCCGGGTGTGAGCGCTTCGCCTTCCGGCAGAAAGCTCAACTGACAGTCCAGATCCCAGTACGCGTTGAAGTCGAGGCTAACCTGGTGCTGCAAAGCTGGAATCGCTGCCTCCACCTGGCTATCGGTTAGGCACGTGGAGGCATTCGTAATAGCGATCACCGGCAAACTCATGGCGTAACTCCATTCAAGCATCAGAAACAAACCAGTTTCCAGTTTCCAGTTTCCAGTTTCTGGTTTCTGGTTTCAGGTTTCTAGTTTCTGACTTCTGGCTACGGCAACACTCTCTCAGTGAGCACGGCATCCAGCGCCACATTGCCGCTGGGAGCGCAGACCAGCTGGTTCCATTGCTTCTTCAAGCCTTTGGGACGAGGAATGACCGGGTTCTGCCGGGCGGTTTTTGGCGCGGCAGCAGCCGGCTGTGGTATCAGCGCCGCGAAGGTACCCACCGTGGTTACGATCAGATTGACCGCGGCCGTGATGCGGGCCGAACGTGCGGCATCGCTGATGTGGGCCGCCCTCAGCAAGGCCGGCAGGTTTTGATTGACCCCTTGAATCACGGTCTGTATTTTCTGCAGCGTGTCCGGGCTCGGATTTGCCTTGTACGAACTGTACAGTGACTGCAGAAGGGTCAGGTCTTTGCTAGCTTCCGCGGAAATGGTCTGGATGGCCGCGGCTTCCGCCGGATTGAGCTGTTTGCCGCTTTACAGGGTGGAAACCAGGGCTGCGAGATTCAATGCCATCTGCGTGAGCACCGGTAAATCAGCCAGGGCAACGCTGATCCACTGGGCGCTGCACCCAGTGGCGATCAACGAAATGGTCAACACAACGGCCAGTACGATTCTGCTCATCGAATTCGAGTTCATGAGTGCTTTCTCCCTATCAGGATTTCTGTGAATCAAGACTTGTGTCGGATGGAAGGGTTTGCGGTCCGCAAGCCGAGCCGGGCTCGGCCGGACAGCCGAGGCGGCTGTCCCCACGTGGTCTGTGGCGCTCTATAGGCGCAAAACAAAATCGCCATCAGCCGAAGCCGATGACGATTCCTGTTCACGATTGCTTGAAAATGGAAAACGGCGTCACCGCCCGACCCGTTAGCTCATGCCGCCTGCTCGCAGGCGTGCGCGAGTCTCAGAATGGTGCTCTCGTCAAAATGCCGCCCCAGAATCTGCAGGCCGACGGGGAGCTTCTCCTTCGTCTCGCCGCAAGGAACTGAAATTCCCGGAACACCGGCAAGGTCTGCGGTCACGGTGTAGATGTCCGCCAGGTACATGGCGAGGGGATCGTCCACTTTTTCGCCCAGCTTGAATGCTGCCGTCGGACTTACCGGCGCCACGATTGCATCTACCTTCTTGAACGCTTCTTCGAAATCGCGAGCCAGCAGGGTTCGCACTCTTTGCGCCTTGAGATAGTAGGCGTCGTAGTAGCCCGCACTCAGAGCGTACGTGCCCA
Organism: Terriglobales bacterium; assembly: GCA_035937515.1. Lineage (GTDB taxonomy): Bacteria > Acidobacteriota > Terriglobia > Terriglobales > Acidobacteriaceae > JAIQFF01. The sequence goes on from DASZHW010000180.1 coordinate 17,403, forward strand.
GCATGATGCGGCGCTTCACTTCCGCGCCAAATCCCTGGTCACGACTGCGCCGGTACATTTCGGAAAGCGTACGAGCATCCTTGGCGCGATGGCCGTAGCGCACGCCGTCAAAGCGCGCCAGATTCGCCGATGCCTCGGCCGTGGCCACGATGTAGTAGGTCGGAATCGCGTATTTCGTGTGCGGCAGCGAAACGTCCACAACCTCGCAGCCCGCGGCAGCCAGCTTCTGAATCCCCGCTTCGACGGCCCTGCGCACTTCGCCGTCCAGCCCCTCACCCAGATATTCCCTGGCCACGCCGATCTTCAGGCCGCGTACCGGCTTCTGTAGCTCGGCCACGTAATCGGGAACCGGGACATCGGCGGAGGTCGAGTCCATGGGATCGCGTCCGGCAATGGTTCGCAGCACGGTGGCCGCATCCTTGACGGTTTTGGTGAGCGGTCCAATGTGATCGAGCGACGAGGCAAACGCAATCAGGCCATAGCGGGATACTCGCCCATAGGTGGGCATCAGTCCCACAACGCCGCAGAACGATGCCGGCTGGCGAATCGAGCCGCCGGTATCGGAACCAAGCGCGGCCACGGCCATGTCCGCCGCGACCGCTGCAGCCGATCCTCCCGAGGAACCCCCGGGCACGCGAGTAAGATCGCGCGGATTGTGCACGGGCTTCCACGCCGAGTTCTCGTTCGATGAGCCCATCGCGAATTCGTCACAGTTCGCCTTGCCCAGTACGACCGCTCCGGCCGCTTCCAAGCGCGCTACCGCGGTGCAATCGTAAGGCGGAACATAGTTGCCCAGAATCTTCGAACCCGCAGTAGAGCGAACGCCTTTCGTGACCATCACGTCTTTGATGGCAACGGGAACGCCGCCGAGCGGAGGAAGCTTCTCGCCCCTGGACACGAGCGCGTCCATCTCCTCGGCTTTGGCCATGGCACGGTCTTTGGACAAAGTCAGAAATGCGCCAATCTTCGGATCGTCGCTCGCGATCTTGGCGTAGAACGACTCCGCCAGAGCGGTGGCGCTGGTCTTGCTCTCCTGCACGGCGGAGCGCGCAGCGTCGATGGTCAGAAGGTTCAGATCCATAGAAGCGGTCGGTAGTCGTTCGTCGTTCGTCGTTGGCCGTTAGTCCAAAGATCGACGACGAACTGCCAACGACTATCCTTTATCTTTTATCTTTCAATCACTTTCGGCACTTCGAAGAACGTTCCATCGGAATCGGGGGCGTTTTCAAGAGCCACCTGCTGCGGCAGCGACTTGCGCAAGCCTTCGCGAATATCATCCCGGCTGGCGTAGGTAAAACGGTCGCTCCCCTGTTTCGACTGATCGACGCCATAGCGGTCCGACACTTGCGCCATGGGCTCGACGTTCGAGGTATCGAGTTCGTTCAGGCTGTCGATGTGGCCCAGAATCGAGTTCAGGTCGCGAACCATGCGAGTAGACTCTTCCCCGGTCAGCTCCAGGTTGGCAAGATCGGCGACGTAAGCGACGTCTTTTTCCGTGACTTTCATTTTTGTGTGATTACAAACTCAATGCGTTTCACACTCTCGGCAGTGTACCGATTGATGACTGCCAGATATTGCGGCGCCAGCGCCTGCAACTCGGCCCGCCAGCCTGCATCCGGGACCTCCACTCGCAGAATGCCCTGCGCGAAGTCGAGAGCCTGGGTCCGCCCCGCCACGACATGTCCGCAGGCCAACGCCCACGCCAGCACCGGACCTTGTCCGGCTGGAGCGCGGCGCAAACTGCCGGCAACGATTTCTTCCAGCCCGGGGCCGACTTGTTCCATCGCTCGGGTCATTCGCGGTTCAAACTCTCAGTGGGATGAACTTGAGTTTAACATTCCCGCCCGCGCCGTGGGGATGCCACGCAGACGAATTCGCAGCAGCCGTTCCTGGAATTCCTCAGGCCTGAAGAGCCTACCCAGAGTGAGATCGGAGGGGGTTCTTGCGATCTCACCCTATATTTCCAGAATAACAATTGGCGCAGGGTAAAAGAGACACGGGACGCAGATTTATATTTCGTTTCCGCTCAGTCGCTTAGTGAAAAAGTGACAGACGAAGGGGCTTGACAGGTGTCCGCGCCACTTACTTCTTCACGGAACCGTCCGCAGCGCTGGGAAATTCCCGCCGCACATACTCCAGCGCGCTCTCCCTGGATTGCAAACGTCCTTCGAGCTGGGCATCTTCCACCAGGGAGAGGATTTCTTTGAACAGCGGCCCAGGTTCGTAGCCCGCGGCGATCAGATCGTCACCGCCGATCAGCGGAGCCGGGCGAATGGTTTCCGGAGGAATCGCGGCGATCCTTTCACGGACGAAATTGTAGCTGCTCAGATCGCCATGGCTGCCCTGGCAGTCCAGCCGATGCAGTTCTAGATGCTCTTCGAAGCGCGGCATGCGCACAAACTTCTTGAACGTGGATTCTTTCATTCGGGGAGCAAAGGCAAAACGCATGTGGTTATCAATCAAGGCCAAAATCTGTTCGGTGTCGTGGTTGGAGAAACGCAGGCGGCGGCAAATTTCCTCGGCCATCTTGACGCCGACATCAACATGCCCATCGAAACGAATGCGGTCGGGCGCGACGCGAAAGGTGGGCGGTTTGCCGACATCATGCAGGAGCGCGCCCCAGGCCAGAGGCGGGGGACAGGGCTGCGGCAGTTTCTCGAGCAGGAGAAGCGTGTGTACAAAGACATCGCCCTCAGGATGAAACTCCGGCGGTTGCTCCACCCCCTTCATGGCCGCAACCTCCGGCAGGACTTCGCGCAGCAATCCGGTTTGGTCGAGCAGCAGAAAGGCCTGGCGAGCCTTGCCTTCGGTAAGCATTTTGGTCAATTCGTCGCGCACGCGCTCGCTGGAAACCTGATGAATCTGCGGCGCCAAGTTCTGAATTGCCGCCCACGTCCGCGGTTCAATGGTGTACCCGAAGCGGGCTGCGAAACGCACCGCACGCAACATGCGCAGCTTGTCTTCAGCGAAGCGCACTTCTGGATCGCCGATGGCGCGGATGATTTTGGCTGCCAGATCTTTCTGGCCACCTACGTAGTCGAGGACCTGATGCGCGAGAGGATCGAGCATCATGCCATTGATGGTGAAGTCGCGGCGGGCGGCGTCCTGGCGCGGGTCCTTGCTGAAGCGGACCTCGTCGGGATGGCGGCCGTCGGAATAGCCGATGTCGGAACGGAAAGTGGCGACCTCCACGTAACCGGCCTCGGCGGAGGTTTGACTCTCCTTCGCGTTTCCGAGCTCAGAAGAGCCCACCACAGAGGACACGGCGGAGGGTTGAGTCTCCGTCCGCACCTCAGTCCCTTGCGGCGGCACCAGCACCACCCCGAACTGCGCCCCCACGGCGTAGGTCTCGGGGAAGAGGCGCATCACTTCGTCGGGCGCCGCGTCGGTGGCGACGTCGTAATCGGCAGGCTCGCGGCCGACGAGCAGGTCACGAACGCATCCGCCCACGAAGTAGGCCTGGTGGCCCGCCTCGCGCAAGGTACGAACGATCCGCACGGCGTGCTCCTTTAAGTCAGTCATGGTCCGTTCCACATACCGCCTTCGGCGACTGGACAGGCGGGGCGGCTGTCCCTACGCCGTCTGTGATCGATCAGGCTCCCGCGTTCCATTCTCCACGCAGGCGCTCGCGTTCCTCTTCGCTCAATCCGAACCAGGATTCGGCGACGTCTCGCACTCGCTCCAACGCGGCCTGCATTTCGGCGTGCTTGCGCTTGAGTTCTTCCGCGTCTGCATCCGGCGAAACGTAGATCAGCGGGGCACCCACAACCACCGCCCGCGAGAAGGCTTTCGGAATTAACATCAAGTCCCAGGCTTTTTCCAGGGTGCGGGCTTTTTCGACCGCAATATGAAAGACATAAATCGGCCGCCCGGTGCGGCGGGCCAGCATTGCCGGCCCGGGTTTGGCAACGTAGCGCGGCCCCCTCGGTCCATCCGTGGTGAGCGCGGTGTCCAGACCGTCTTCCATGCGCCGCGCCATCACCGCCAGGCCACGAAGACCACCCCGGGACGAACTGCCCTGAGCGGTGCCGAAGCCAAAGTGTTCGATCACGCGCCGCGTCCACTGGCCGTCGAAATTTGTGGTGTTCATCACTACGATCCCGCGGCCGCGCCAGTACCAGGTGGCTGGGATGATGCAGCGGTGCCAGAAGGCGAAAATGACCGGTCCCCCGTCGGCACGGGACTGTTCGTAATGGTGCTTCCCGAGCGCCTCGAAGCGGAGCGTGGGACCAATCCCCCGAACGATGGCGATGACCGCCGATGCGATGACCGGAATTTGCATCCGCCGCCAGCGCGAGAGTTCGGGCGGGCGGGTGTCATAGAGCGGGCTGACCGGCCCGGCAGCGGATTCAGTTTCCGGGTTTCCCGTTGACATCAGCCAACATTGTAGTCGGCCTGATGGGAGGAATGTCGCCCTGCGGGCGACTGGACAGCCGAGGGCGGCTGTCCCCACGCGGTCCTCTTGGAGTTTAAACTGGTGAGTATGGCGGATGCCTACATTCTCGGCATTGAAAGCTCCTGCGATGAAACCGCGGCGTCCGTTGTGCGGTCGGGAGAGAAGCTGCTCTCGAACGTGGTCTATTCGCAGATCGCGACCCACCAGCCCTACGGGGGCGTGGTTCCTGAACTGGCGTCAAGGGAGCATCTGAAGGCAATTGTGCCAGTGGTCCGCAAAGCGTTGGTCGATGCCGGCCGGACTTACCAGACCGTTGACGCGTTGGCCGTAACCCAGGGACCGGGGCTGGCGGGCGCGCTGCTGGTGGGAATCAGCTATGCCAAGGCGCTGGCTTACGCGCTGGATAAGCCGTTGATCGCGGTGAACCACTTGGAGGGACATATCCACGCCGTCCTGCTCGAGGAGCGGCAGAAGGGCAATCACGAGGTTAATTTTCCGGTGCTAGCGCTGGTGGTTTCGGGAGGACACACCCATCTCTATCTTGCGGAACAGCGGAGACAAGGGTGGGCGTACCGGAATGTAGGTCACACCCGCGACGACGCCGCCGGCGAAGCCTTCGACAAGGTGGCGAAGCTGCTGGGATTGGGGTATCCCGGCGGCCCTATCATCGACAGGCTGGCCCCGCACGGCGATGCGGCCGCGGTGAAATTTTCACTCCCGCAGATCAAGCATCGCGACCGGAACGACAAGCAAGGCACAGGCGCTGCGCCACGATTCGATTTTTCTTACAGTGGGATCAAGACGGCGGTCCTGCGTTACGTTGAGACTCACAACCTGCAGGCTGCAATTGAGGCGCGCTGCCAGGCACTGGCCGGCATCGTGAAACCAACTCTGGAAGACTATTTGCGGTGCTGCGACCCGGAAACCCTGAACCTTGTGGCTTCATTTCAGCGGGCAATGGTCGAAGACCTGGTGGCCAAGACTCTGGCAGCGGCGCAGGCCTGCGAGGCCGCGACCCTGTTCGTCACCGGCGGGGTGGCGGCGAACAATGAATTGCGCCGGCAGTTTGAGCAGGACGCCGCCCGTGAAGGCTTGGCCGTGTATTTCCCCTCCCGGCCGCTTTCGACCGACAATGCGGCCATGATTGCAGCCGCTGCCTATCCAAAATTCCTGGCTGGAGACTTCGCGCCGCTGGATTTTTCGGCGGAAGCGGGGATGAAGCTCTAACCCCAGACTTCTTCCTTTAGACCCGGTTCTCAGTTTCCGGCTTTCTGTGCTTTGCCCAGGATGGAGTCGAGCGCTTTAGCGAGTTGGGCCTCGATATCGATGTCCTTGAAGATGGCGAAATTGGCGCGCTGTTCCCCGTTTTCCGATCCGCTGTTTTTGCCGGCAACGATGACCACCGGGATGTCGGCGGTATCGGGGTGGGCCTTGAGGGCGGTGATGAGCTCGGCGCCGCTCATCTTGGGCATCTGCATGTCCGTGACGATCAGGTCGGGGCGAATCCTCTTGATGATGGGAAGGGCCTCTTCGCCGTTGGTGGCCGACTCGACGCTGAAGCCGCGCTCCTCCAGAAACCGGCATACAGTGTGCCGAATCAGCATGGAATCGTCGACGACCAAAGCTACTGGCGGCGTTTGGTTCTTGGCAGGCAAAGTTGTCCCCGGCCGAAGCTAACAAACTGTTACAGGGGCGACAAGTCTAAACGGGAAAAAGGCAGTTACCTTGGTCACACAAAGGGATCAGGTTTCGTTCGGGAGCTTGGTTTCTTCGATCGCCATGTCTTTGAATTCACTGGATTCGAAGATCTCGCCGCATTCCAGGCATTCGACAAATTCGTCGTCTTCTTCGCGGGCGACGATTTGAACGCGAGGATGTTTGCACGGCGCCTGGCTGTTTCGCTTCTCGGGCGGTTGGGACGGCGGAGTCATAAATCCGGGTGTTGGATTTCCCTGTTCGAGCGGTCAAAGGGAGCTTTGCCGGAAATTGGCGGTATTTTAGCCCCACCCTTCTGGTTGTCAAGTGCCTGGAGTGATCTTTTCCGCAGCTTCACTGCGGCAAGTGGCGGTGGCCCAGACGGTTAAGGGCCGTCTCGTTACCTTCCAACTGTGATTTTCTGCCGTTGCCTGCAAGGGGTTGCATTTGCGGGAGTTGAACCCTAGAATAGACATATCCGACTGAAAAGGTCGGATTTAGCCGTCCACATGTTCAAGCTGACCAAGAAAGCGGATTATGGGCTGATGGCCATGAGACATCTGGCCGAGCATGCGGAAGGTGGCGCGTGCAGCGCCAAAGACGTGGCCGACTCCTATGGAATACCACCGGAGGCGCTGGCCAAGATTCTTCAACGCCTGGTGAAGGCGGGTCTGTTGCACTCGCAGCACGGAACCAATGGTGGCTACATGCTGGCCCGGGATCCGTCGAGAATTTCGGTGTTTGAGGTGGTCCGGGCAATCGATGGGCCGCTGTTCATTACTTCGTGTGTCACGGTGCGGGGCGAGTGCGATCAGAGCGACCGGTGCAATATCCGGGAGCCCCTGCGGCGGGTAAACCACCGAATCGAGGAACTGCTTCGGCGCATCACTATTCGTGAGATGAAGGAAGAGCCGGAGGAGACCAGCGAGAAGGCGGGCGGAGCGGAGCTGGTGACCATTCACCGATAGTTGGGGAGTGCTGACCCTGCGGGTCAGCCGGGCAGCCGAGGCGGCCGTCCCCGAGTTTTTCCAAGTTCTGAGGAGAGGAAATCATGAGCACGGATGTAAAGACTATCCCCCTGGGGCAAAACGGAAGCGCCGAGCAGACACAAGAACAGCGCAGCGCGCCGAACGGAGTGAAGCTGCCGGTATACATGGACAATCATGCCACTACCCCGATGGATCCGCGGGTGCTCGAAGAGATGCTGCCCTTTTTCATGGAGAAGTTCGGCAACGCCGCCAGTCGCAACCACTCGTTTGGCTGGGCGGGCGAGGAAGGCGTGGAAACGGCGCGGGAGCGCGTAGCCAAGCTGGTAGGCGCGACCCCCAAAGAGATTATTTTTACTTCGGGCGCGACCGAAAGCGACAACCTGGCGATCAAGGGCGTCGCCGAGATGTACAAGGAAAAGGGCAACCACATCATCACCGCGGTCACCGAGCACAAGGCGGTGTTGGACACTTGCAAGCGCCTGGAGAAATACGGCTACCGAGTGACTTACCTGCCGGTGCAGAAAGATGGCCTGATCGATCTCGAAGAACTGAAGCGCGCCATGGATGACAAGACCATCCTGGTGACGATCATGTTCGCCAACAACGAGATTGGCGTGATTCAGCCGGTGACGGAAATCGGCAAACTGTGTCGCGAGCGCGGCGTGATTTTCCACACCGACGCCACCCAGGCAGTGGGCAAGGTCCCGGTCGATGTAAACAAGATGAACATCGACGTGATGTCGATTTCCGCCCACAAGATGTACGGGCCCAAGGGCGTAGGCGCTTTGTATGTCCGGCGCAAGAATCCGCGGGTGCAGATCTCCGCCATCATTGACGGCGGCGGGCACGAGCGGGGCATGCGTTCGGGAACGTTGAATGTGCCGGGAATCGTTGGACTGGGCAAGGCGTGCGCGATCGCGTCGGAGGAGATGGCGAAAGAATCCTGCAAACTGGCCGGGCTGCGCAACCGGCTGCGCGACCGGATCATGGGCCGCCTGAATGAGACCTACATCAACGGCTCGATGGAACACCGTTTGCCGGGGAACCTCAACATCAGCTTCGCCTACGTGGAGGGCGAGTCGCTGCTGATGGGGATCAACGACATCGCGGTATCGAGCGGTTCGGCATGCACCTCGGCGACGCTAGAGCCATCTTATGTATTGAAGGCTCTGGGCGCAGGCGACGACCTGGCGCACAGCTCGATTCGCTTCGGACTGGGGCGTTTCAATACCGAGGCGGAAGTGGACTACGTAGCTGACCGGGTGGTGGAAACGGTGGAGCGCTTGCGAGAACTTTCGCCGTTATACGAAATGGCGAAAGAGGGCATTGATTTGAAGTCGGTGAAGTGGGCGGCGGAGTAAGAGTTTCAGGTTTCAAGTTTCGGGTTTCGAGAAACTGAGACCCGCAAGACTTTGAAGCCGGAGATTTTGAAACTCGAAACCAGAAACTCGAAACTGAGACTTGGAGAACATAATCATGGCATATAGCGATAAGGTTCTGGATCATTACTCAAACCCGCGCAACGTGGGCTCACTGGACAAGAACAGCCCAGAAGTTGGGACTGGGCTAGTGGGCGCTCCGGAGTGCGGCGACGTGATGAAGCTGCAAATCAAAGTGAATCCGCAGACCAACGTGATTGAAGATGCCAAGTTCAAAACGTTTGGCTGTGGCTCGGCGATCGCGTCGTCTTCCCTGGCCACGGAGTGGGTGAAGGGCAAAACCGTGGACGAGGCGCTGGAGATCAAGAACACCGAGATCGTGAAGGAGCTTTCGCTTCCTCCGGTGAAGATTCACTGTTCGGTGCTGGCGGAAGACGCCATCCGGGCGGCGATCCATGACTGGAAAAAGAAGCAGGATGTGGCGAAGCCGGCGGATGCAGCGGTTGGCCGGTAGCCATTGCTGGTTGGCAGTCCAGCGGCAAGCGTGAACCACTATGGCTCCTGTTGCGGAAGAAACACCGATGAAGACCGCGCCGGCAAAGGGCGTTCAGGTTACGGACAAGGCGCTGGCCAAGATTCGGACGGCCATCGTCAAGGAAGGCATCTCGCCTGAGCAGGGCGGACTGCGCCTGGGGGTGCAGGGCGGCGGCTGCTCCGGCCTGAGCTACAACATCCGCTTTGATACGCAGCCGAGGGAACGCGACCGGATCTTCCAGTTCGGAGATGTGCGCGTGTTTGTAGACCCAAAGTCATTCATCTACCTGCACGGCATGGTGCTGGACTACCAGGAATCCTTGATGCAGCAGGGATTCGTGTTTGTGAATCCGAATGCGTCGAAGTCGTGCGGCTGCGGAACGTCGTTCTCAGGGTAAGGCGTGGTCGGTGTGGCCACGTGGAGACAGCCGCACATCTCACACCAACCCACTCAAAAAAGGCTCCATGGCGATTGATACTTCCAAAACGATTTCAGCGGCTGGGAGCGGCGACGCCACTTCCTGCTGCTGGTCATGCGGCGACATGCGCGCCGCTCATTTCTGCCATGCATGCGGAAAAGTGCAGCCGCCCCTGCCGGTAAATTACTTTGCGTTTTTCGGGATGCCCCGCAAGCTGAATATCGATGTGGCGCGCCTGGAGCAGGAGTTTTACGAGTTGAGCCGGAAATTGCATCCAGACCTCAACGCCCGCGCCGAGAAGCGGGAGCAGGAGTGGAGCCTGGAGCAGAGCTCGCTGCTCAACGACGCCTATCGCACCTTGAAGGACTCGATCAAGCGCACCGAGTATTTGTTGCGCCTGGAAGGCGTGGAACTGGAAGAGCAGTCGAAATCGGCAACGGAGCAGGCGAGGGCCACCGGCGAAATCAAGAAGCAAGTGGTGCCTCCCGATCTGCTGGAGGAAGTTTTCGATTTGAACATGCAGTTGGAAGGGTTGCGCGCCCACAAGAAGCTGGGCGAGGACGATCCCGCGCTGATCGAAGAAGTAGGCCGGCAAAAACTGGAGCTGGAGCAGAAATATGAAGCGCAGCTCGATGAATTGAAGGGTTACTGGAACGAGTGGGACAAAGCCGTCGATGCCGGCGACGAAGCTGACCAGCGACAGGCCCGGGACAAGATGGTGGACGCGCTGAACCGGAGGAACTACATCCGGAACCTGGTGCGGACCGTGGAAGAGGTACTTGAAGATTGAAGTAATTGGGGATTTCCAAATTACTGAATTACTCAGTTGCATAATTACCAAATGAACTCTGATCGCATCGTCGGCATCGATCTCGGAACCACCAACTCCCTGGTGGCTTTCATGCAGGGGGAGAGGCCGGTCGTGATTCCGGGAGAGGATGGCGTCAATCTGGTGCCCTCGGTGGTGGCGCTGGACGAAAACGACCAAGTACTCGTCGGCAATGCAGCCCGGGAGTATCTGATCGAGACTCCGGAGCGCGCGGTTTACTCGATCAAGCGGTTGATGGGGCGCGGAGTTGAAGACATTCGAGAAGAGCTGAAGCTTTTCCCGTTCCAGCTGGCGGAAGACCTGCAGGCGGGAGAGGTTATTCGCATCAAGCTGGGCGACAAGACTTTCACGCCGCCGGAGATTTCGGCATTCATTCTGCGCCAGCTCAAGCGCAATGCGGAACGATTTTTCAACGCCCCGGTGAGCCAGGCAGTAATTACGGTCCCGGCCTACTTCAACGATGCCCAGCGGCAAGCCACGAAAGATGCCGGTCGTATTGCGGGTCTGGAAGTGTTGCGCCTGGTGAACGAACCCACGGCCGCTTCCCTGGCCTACGGTCTGGACAAGAGGCCGAACGGCATCGTGGCCGTGTACGACTTGGGCGGCGGCACGTTCGACGTCTCCATTCTCAAATTGCACGATGGGATCTTCGAAGTTGTGGCCACCAATGGCGACACGCATCTGGGCGGCGATGACATTGACAATCTTCTGATCAGGATTGCCCTCGATGACATCCGCGGCGACATGAACCTCGATGTTTCACGGAATGGTGAAGCGGTAGCGACCATCCGCAAGGCGGTTATCGAGGCCAAGATCCGTCTCTCTGAAGACTCCTCGACCACCATTGAGATTGACTTGCCCAGTGGGGGGCATTACGCGAGGAAGATCACGCGAGACCAGTTCGAGCAGTTGATCCAACCGATCATCGATCGCACTGTCGGCCCCTGCAAGCAGGCCCTGAAAGACGCGGGTCTGAATCCGGCGCAGATCGATGAAGTGGTGCTGGTCGGAGGATCGACTCGCATTCCCAAGGTGCGCGCTTTGGTCGAAGAGTTGTTCCAGCGCAAGCCGCACACCGACCTGAATCCCGACGAAGTGGTGGTGCTGGGCGCGGCGGTGCAGGCCAACATTCTTTCCGGAGGATCCGAGGCCACGGAAAACATGCTGCTGCTCGATGTGACCCCATTGTCGCTGGGGATCGAAGTGGCCGGCGGGGTCACCGACAAGATCATTCTGCGCAACTCGACGATTCCGGCGTCCGCCACGCAGCACTACACCACGCAGGTGGACGGGCAAGCGAATGTTGCCATCCATGTACTGCAGGGTGAGCGGGAACTGGCCAAAGACTGCCGCTCGCTGGCGCGTTTCGATCTGAAGGGAATTCCTCCCATGCCGGCGGGGATTCCGCGAGTGGAAGTGAAGTTTCTCATTGACGCGAATGGCATTCTGCATGTTTCGGCGCGCGAACAGCGCAGCGGGAAAAAAGCGGAAATTGAAGTTCAGCCCAGCTACGGCCTGACCGACGAACAGGTGGAAAGCATGATCCTGGACTCGTTCGACGCCGCCGAAGAGGATTTCCGCCAGCGCCAGGTAATTGAAGCGCGCAACGAAGCCGGCACCATCCTGGCAGCGCTGGACAAGGGTCGAAAGAGCCCGGCATGGGGACAGCTCACAACCGATGAGAAAAAGAAAATATCGAAGCTGGAAAAGGCGCTGAACGAGGTCAAGGGTGAAGATGACTACCAGGCGATCCGCACAGCCATCGACGCGCTGAACCAGGGCACGATGCGACTGGCAGAGCTGATGATGGACCGCGCGGTTTCCAGCGTCCTGAAAGGCAAGACTATGGACCAGGCGGACCTGGGCGAAGGGCCGGAGGCGCCGCATCCAGTGGCTAAGGCGGAGTTTGAATAAAGCAGTCGGCAGTCGTCGGTCTTTGGTCGTTGGCCAGGAACGCAAAACGAAACAAGATTAGGAGTTGTGATGGCAGAAGAAAAAACAGAAGGCGGGGGCACGGCGACGGTCGAGGCTCCGGGCGAGAACACGGTTCAAGTTACATTCCTGCCCGAGGGCAAGACGGTGCAATTTGAGCATGGCAAGCTGCCCTACAAAGATCACGGCAAAGAGGAGTCGCTGCTCGACGTCGCGCTGAACCACCACATCCGGCTGGACCACGCCTGTGGCGGCAACTGTGCTTGTACGACCTGCCATGTCTGGGTGAAGGAAGGCGCCGAAAATCTTTCCGAGATGGAAGACGATGAGGCCGACCGGCTGGACATGGCTGCTGATTTACAGTTAAACTCCCGACTCGGCTGCCAGGCAGTCATTCAAAAATCGGGCAAGATCGTCGTCGAGATTCCAGCCTGGAACCGGAATTATGTCTCGGAAGAACACTAGGGCATTTTCCAGATTCTGGTTTCCAGTTTCTGGTTTTGAGACCAGGAACCGGAAACTGGAAACTGATTCAAGGAGCAGGCATGGCGAGACAATTGACCTGGGATGATGCGGAAGATATCGGAATTCTGCTCTCCGAGAAACATCCTGAAACTGATCCCTTAGCCGTGCGCTTCACCGATTTACACCGGCTGGTCACAGAGCTGCCCGAGTTCAAGGACGATCCCAAGAAGTCGAATGAGGGCAAGCTGGAGGCCATCCAAATGGCCTGGCATGCCGAGTTTCTGGACCGCACTCAGGCGTAGATTTTGTCGGCGACGGCTCAACCACCGGTCCCGACAGGCTCTTCCACACTGGCTTCACGCAAGAACTTTGCCGCCTCCTCGGGCGGCGTGGGATTGATATAGAAGCCGGTGCCCCATTCAAATCCTGCGGTCTTGGTCAGCTTGGGCATGAATTCAATGTGCCAGTGATAGTGGTCGTTGGTCGGATCCTGCACCGGTGAAGTGTGGATCACCAGGTTGTACGGCGGATTGTCCAGCACCCGTTCCGCTTTGGTCAGGAGAATCATCAGCGCCCGGGCCAGATTTTCGAACATGTGGGAAGAGCAATTCTCAAAGGCCGATTCGTGCCGCTTGGGCAGGATCCAGGTTTCGAATGGGAAACGCGGGGCGTAGGGAGCCAGAGTGAGAAAGTCCTCGTTCTCAGCCACCACGCGCGTGCCCGTCTCGGTTTCCTGCCGGATCAGGTCGCAGAATACGCAGCGCTCCTTGTAGATAAAGTACTGCTTGGCGCCCTCGATTTCTTCGATCACGTTAATCGGGAGAATGGGCAGCGCGATGAGCTGGGAGTGCGCGTGTTCCAGCGAAGCCCCGGCCGCCTCTCCGTGGTTCTTGAAAATGAGGATGTACTTGAAGCGGCGGTCTTTCTTGAGATCGAGGATGCGGTCGCGGAAAGTCCAGAGCACGTCTTCGATGCGTTTGGGGGGGAGGGTGGCCAGGCTGGCATTGTGGTCAGGGGTTTCGATGATAACCTCATGGGCTCCAATGCCATTCATGCGGTCGAACATGCCCTCAGCCTGACGGTTGAGATTGCCTTCGATGCCGAGCGCGGGAAACTTGTTGGGAACCACCCGCACCGTCCAGCCCGGAGTGTCGCGCTGGGGCAGAGGGCCGCCGTTGGGGTTGGGGCGGTAAGCCTGGATTTCGGGCGGCGTCTTGGACTCATTGCCGTAACAGAAAGGGCAGAAGCCGCCCTTGATTTTGACTGCCTCACGAGCAAAATCCGTGGGGCGCTTGGCGCGGTCGGTCGAAATGATGACCCACCGTCCTACGATCGGGTCCTTTCTAAGCTCTGGCAATGACCAGGGTCCTTTCCGCAAGGCAATGCAAACGGGTTATTTTACCCCTCGCAGGGGGAGTTTCGGAACAGTTCAATCTGCGGCTGGCCGGGCGAACCATCGTAATACACGCTGATGACCTCGAGGCGCCACGGGCAGGCGGGCGGCAGGTGGCGGAGGTATTCGCGGGCAACGGCCAACAGTTCACGCCGCTTGTCGCGATCTACGGCGGCCTCGGCGGGCTTCACATCGTGCGTGGTTCGGGTCTTGACCTCGACGAAACAAAGCACCTCCCTGTGCTAGCCGATCAGGTCGATCTCGCCGCGCCGGTTGGGCGAGCGAAAGTTACGAGCCACCCATCACGTAACCCAGCTTTCTCAGGTAAAAGTAGGCGGCTTCTTCGCCCTGGCGGCCGGTGCGCAAGTGGGAAGGGCTGTCGCCGGGAGGCAGGGTCTTGCGGGCGATCCAATCGAGGAAACGAATTGTCGCGTGCGTAAGACGGCCGGAGAGCATGCAGTAGTGCGAGTCGAAAGGGCCGATTGTAGCGGGCCGCGGCCGGGCTGGCTGTGACGGACGTCACACTGCCTGGGCAGGAATCGATGGAAGGGAAAAGCAGATTCCCCGGCCTGAAGGCCGGGCTTCGGAGTGACAAAGGAAGCGGGGAATGGCCAAGAACAACCCTAGTGGTCTTCGCGGGCGCGCAGCCAGTCCAGAAACATCTGCTCGATGGGCTTGTCGTAGGTCATGAGGACGTGACGCACGGTGTGGCCGCTGACGAAGTGGCACACTTCCTCGGCCAGATTCTTGGCGTGGTCGCCGGCGCGCTCCAGGGACTGAGTCATAAAGATCACCTGCAGACTGGCCTGGCGCTGCACGTTTTCGGGGTTCTCGATGTGGCGGAGAAAAATCAAATTTCGCAAGCGGTCAATCTCGGAGTCGGCGCGCAGTACATCTACCGCTCTCTTGACATCGCGGGTGGAAAAGGCGCTGCCGGCATCAGAAAGCATTTTCTCAAGCACCGTGGCCATGTGGGTAAGGTCGCGAGTGTCCTGTGGATCGAGGCGGGAGCAGACCGACTGCGCGCTGCCCGCGAAACTGAGCAGAAGGTCGCCGATGCGCTCCAGGCTGATCATGAACTTCATGCAGGCCAGCAACTCGCGAGCTTCGGCTTCGCTGACCTGAGTGATGGCCAAAGTCACGCCGGCGTCAACCTCCATATCGAGGCGGTCGAGTTCCTTTTCGCGCTCGCGGAGGGTATTGAGCAAGGGAATGGATGCGGTGGCAATGCCTTCGGCGGCAGCCGCAGCGGCCTCCTTCGCGACCTGGCAAGCTTCAATGGTCCGCTTTACCAGGTGGGCATAAGGAGATTCTGGTTCCGGGCTTCTCAAGATGGCCGTGCTCATGCGTGCATCCCTTCCGGAACTGGCCCCGATCGGCCGTGTCGATTCCTGCCCGGTCCCGACCTTTGTGCTATTCGCAGCCATACTGGAGGATAAGAGGTTTCCGCAAGACTGTGGTTAAAACGGTGTGAATTTAAGTTGCGGGCACGGGTTCAGGATTCCTGCGGCCGCGCCAGCGGCAGCGAGAACAGGAATGTCGATCCGTGATTGAGTTCGCTTTGAGCGCGAATCGAGCCGCCATGCGCCAGCACGATGTGTTTGGCGATGGCCAGTCCAAGGCCGGTTCCGCCGGACTCGCGAGAACGAGCCTTGTCGACCCGATAAAAACGCTCGAACAGGCGGGGCAAATGCTCGGAGGAAATGCCGGAGCCAAAGTCCTGGACAAAGAATTCGACGCCGCGCGGAATCGGGCGGGCTCCCAGCATGATGCGGCCACCCGAAGCAGCATATTTCATAGCATTGTCGACGAGATTGGAGAAAACCTGATGGATGGCCTCGGAGTCGGCCGCCACCGGCGTGGAAGCGTCTTCCTCAACTTTCAGCTCGATATTTTGCGCCCGCGCGACCTCGCGAAAACTTTGCACTGCTTCCTGCAGCAGGTCGGACGGAGCGACAGGATGGAGATCGAAACGGTGCTCGCCCGATTCCACTCTGGCCAGGGTAAGCAGATCCTCAGTCAGGCGCGACATCCGCAGGGCGCTCTTGCGAATGATTTCGAGGAATTCACGGGAATGATTGTCTTCAGGGGCGCTGTCGAGAAGCGTCTCGGTGTAGCCCTGAATGGAAGTCAGCGGGGTGCGCAGTTCGTGGGAAACATTGGCGATAAAATCGCGGCGCGTCTTTTCCACCCGCTCGTTCTCAGTCAGGTCGCGAAGGACAGCCACAGCCCCACCGCCCGGCATAGGCGCAGCAGTCACGTCGAAGGTGCGGCCGGGAAGAATGGACGACGCCCGCGTGGTAAATACTTTACGAGCTTCACTCGCCCCCCGCACCGCCGTCAAAAAATCAGGATCACGAACGGTCTCAACCACGAGCGCATTCTTGCGGGCGTGTTGAGGAATGAGTTTGTCCATGGTCTGGTTGGCCCACTGCACACGATCATCCGCACTAATGGCGATGACGGCGTCCTGCATGCTGTTGAGCAGGGTTTCGAGCTGGCGCTGGCTGGTTTGCAGGGCGGCGAAGCTTTCCTGCAGACGGCCAGCGGTGTTGTCCAGTGAAGCCGCCACTTGTCCAAGTTCATCGGCGGAACTTTCGTCGATGCGCGCACTCAGGTCTCCGGCGGCGACGCGATCGGAAAAATGGCCGATCCGCTGCAGGCGGGCGACGACAGAGCGAGCAGAAACGGCGGAGACCGCCAGCGCCGCCAGCAACGCGGACACCCAGCCGACCCAGAGGCGGTGGGCAAAAAGATTGAACATCAATGCGGCCGCGGAGATAACCAGCACGAACGCGACCAGCAATTTGACGAAGATACGATTTCTCACTTCGTTCCCTCGGACTTGGGGGCTTCAAAGCGGTAACCCGCGCCACGCACGGTCTTGAGAAAACGCGGGTTTTCGGGGTCAGGCTCGATCTTTTCACGAATGCGGCGCACGTAGACGTCGACGGAACGGGGGGTTACGTAAGCGGTATCCCGCCACACCGAATCGAGCAACTGGTCGCGGGTAAAGACCCGGCCCAGGTGGCGGACGAAATAATCGAGCAGCCGAAACTCAGTGGCGGTGGTGGGGACAAGGTTGCCCCGGACGGTGAGGGTCATGGCGCTGGGATCGATCTCAATATCCACGATCTTGACCGGCGCCTGCGACAGGGGACGCTCGAAGCGTCGCAGCACGGCTTTGACCCGGGCCACCAATTCCCGCGGGCTGAAGGGCTTGGGGATATAGTCGTCGGCACCCAGCTCGAGGCCGAGAATGCGGTCGGCCTCGCCGCTCTTGGCCGTCAGGAAAATGACCGGAGTCGCGGCCAGCGCCGGAAGGTGGCGGATCTGGCGACACAGTTCCAGCCCGTCCTTGCCCGGAACCATGATGTCGAGGATAAAGAGCGCCGGGCGCTGCCGCTCCGACTCGGCGATCACGGTGTTTCCGGTGGAGAATACTTTTACCGCGAATCCGTCCGCTTCCAGATGGTGGCGGACCAGGCGAGAAATGTCGGGATCGTCTTCAACCACAAAGATGCTGGGTTTCATGGTGAACATTGTACCGGGCGGGCCTGTGGGACAACCAGACGCTGCGATCATTTGCCGCAAGCCACCGGAGAAGCAGGTTGCCAGCTCCGCGGCTGTGGTGGACAGCGCACACGCTTGCGAGGGTAGGATGCCGGCGCTACAAGAGTCTCAAATGAATGGGTCTTTGGACTTATGCGACGGAGACCTGGGTTCGATGATCAGGTTGCCCGATCTATCTATCCCGAACCGCATCTTTAACGGAATCACGGTAGTGGCGCTGTACTCGGTGACGACGGCAGGGCCGGAGTATTTCTGGCCGATCCGAAGGGATTCGCGAGCGTGAATCGCTGTCGCCACCTGTTTCCCGGCGAAGAAGACAGGGACCCGCTCGGGACTCGCACCGCGGGACTTCGTCCCGCCCGGACCGACGAGGACGACCGTCACCGCCGGGTTCTTGCCACGGGCCACCCCCAGGTGCGCTTGCGGTGACTTGATGGTTGCGCGCAGGCGGAGGGTGACGAGCTCCACCGCACGATCCGGATAGCTGTAGCCATAGCGGCGTTGATGCTCGCGGCGGAAGTCCTCGATCAACTTGCCTGTGTAGGGGACATTCAACTCGTATCCCTGACCCTGGTAGCGGGCGTCCACACTGCGCTGCCGGCCAATTTTGCCTCTCCACTCCTCGTCTCTGAAGTCGGTTTCGGAACGCCGACGGAGGGCCCCGAATTCCTTTCCGAGTGCCGGGTGGGGAAGCTTCCCAGCAACTCGCCAGAGCACGGTGCGGGAATAATCCTTTACCACGTCGCTGACCAGAATGCCGAAGGCAGACAGAGCGCCGGGCAGCGCGGGAACCACCACCCGCGGGATGCTGAGCGCGTGCGCTAACTCACAGGCATGCAGACCGCCTGCGCCACCAAAAGCAACCAGGGCAAATTCCCGTGGATCGTGGCCGCGTTCGATAGAAACCACACGAATGGCCTTCTCCATGGTCGCGTTGACGACCTGGATGATTCCCGAGGCGAACTGTTCACCGCTAAGTCTGGACCCGTGCCGACGAAGCCATTCGGCGACCAGGCGGCGTGTGCGCTCGAGGTCCAGGGTGAAATCTCCGCCAAGAAAGCGTTGCGGCTGCAACCGGCCGAGGAGCAGGTTGGCATCGGTCACCGTGGGCTCGGTTCCGCGGCCGTAGCAGATGGGGCCGGGATCAGCTCCGGCGGATTCGGGACCGACGCGAAGAGCTCCGGCGGCGTCGAAACGGGCAATGGAACCGCCACCCGCCCCGACGGTATGAATGTCGAGCATGGGCACACCCACGGGCAATCCGGCAATCTCGGACTGGCTGCCGGTGCCCAGCTTGCCGTCCACCAGCGCCACATCGGTCGAGGTTCCGCCCATGTCGAAGGAAATGATGCGTTCGAAGCCGCTGCAGCGAGCCATGGCGGCCGCCCCAACGACTCCACCGGCAGGGCCGGAGAGAACGGTACGCACCGGTTCGCCGGCCGCAGAGCGGAGGCTCGTGATCCCGCCGCTGGACTGCATGACGAAAATACGGACGCGGGTGGTTCCAGCCCGAAGCGATGTTCTGGCGCGACTCTCAAGGTTTTCAAGATAGCGCCGCATCAGAGGCTGCAGGTAAGCGTTCACGACCACCGTGCTGGTCCGCTCGTATTCGCGAAATTCAGGAAGAATCTGATGAGAAATTGAAAGCGGCAGATCAAACTCGGCCAGCGCGCCGGCGACAGCTTTCTCATTGCCCGGATTTGCAAATGAGAAGAGCAGCGAGATGGCGATGGCTTCGGGCTTCTGCTGAAGAAGTTTGCCGGCCAGGGTTTGCAGATCTTTCGACGAGGGCGCCTGGAGAATTTCACCGCTGGCAGCGGTGCGTTCCGGCAGGCCGAAACGCAAGTCTGCTGGGACCAGGGGTTCCACGCGATCAAAGAAGAAGTCATACAGCCTGGGACGGGCCTGGCGCCCAATCTCGATGGCATCTTCGAATCCGGCCGTGGTAACCAGAGCCACGCGCGCGCCCTTGCGCTGCAACAAGGTGTTCGTGCCCACGGTGGTGCCGTGCAGCAGAGTGAGCGCGTCACCCACCGTGATCTTCTTCAGTGCTTCGATGATCGCGAGCGAGGGATCGGCTGGCGTGGAAAACACTTTGAGCATGCGGACCTGTCCACGCTCCACCCACACGCAGTCGGTGAAGGTACCACCGGTGTCGATGGCGACGTGGAGGGATGGGCTTCGGGAGCGGCCTGGCATGGAGGTCAAGCGGGAAGGGTAACATCCCAGGCGGGGAGGATGCAGGTTGGATCAGGCTCCAACCCCAGAGGACTTGAAGGACGCTGAGGAGTGCAATTCAGCTCTTGGTCGAAAAGGCCAGCGTCAGCAACGTTTTCTGCTCCACCTCGTGGGCCTTGGCTGATCCTGTGGCCGGACTGGCGCTGGCAGAACGCTTCATCGAGAGGACCGAGCGCTGTCCCGCGATGCGGCGGAGCCGCGGCAGCATGTAGAAGAGGGCGCCCATGTTGGCGGGCTCCTCCTGCACCCAGACCATCTCCCGCGCCGATGGGTGCTGTGCGAAGGCGGCCTCCAGCTCTTTCTCAGGAAACGGGTACAACTGTTCGAGGGAGACGATGGCGGTCGTCTTGTCATTCCTTTTTTTCCGTTCGGTGCGCAATTCGTGGCCAATTTTCCCAGTGCAGATGAGAATGCGGCCAGCGTCGTTGACCTCAGCGTCGGGCAACACGGTCAAGAAGCGCTGGTGGGTGAAACTCTCGATCGAAGACGAAGCATCGGGATGGCGCAACATGCTCTTGGGGGTAAACACAACCAGAGGTTTGCGCCAGTGACGCAGGGCCTGGCGGCGCAACAGATGGAAATACTGGGCCGCATTCGAGGGCTGGCAAATCTGGAAATTGTCGCGGGCCGCCAGCTGCAGGAAACGCTCGATACGAGCGCTGGAGTGTTCCGGTCCCTGGCCTTCGTGACCATGAGGCAGGAGTAGAACCACCCCGGAGAGCAGTCCCCACTTGTCCTCGCCGGCGCTGACAAACTGATCGATCACTGCCTGCGCCACGTTCGCAAAGTCACCAAACTGGGCTTCCCAGAGCACCAGCGCCTCGGGATAGTCCCGGCTGTAGCCGTACTCGAAACCCAGCACGCCCGCTTCGGAAAGACTGGAATTGTAGATTTCGCAGCGGGCCTGCCCTTCCGCGACGTGTTCCAGGGGAACGTATTCCTGCTCGTTCTCGATATCGATCAAAACGGAATGACGCTGATTAAAAGTGCCGCGACGGGTGTCCTGCCCGGTCAGGCGCACAGGCACCCCGGCCTTCACCAGGCTTCCAAAAGCCAGAGCTTCGGCCATGCCGAAGTCCACAAGGCGCTTGCCGGCGACCATTTCTGCTCGCTGCTCCAGCAACTTCTTCACCTTGGGATGGATGTGGAAGTCCTGGGGATAGGTCGTGAGCTGCTTCGTAATTTGGCCGAGTTCCTCCGGGGAGAGTCCGGTGTCCACTTCATACTCGGGTTTGTAGCGGCCGCCGATGTAGTCATTCCAATACCGCGGCAACTCGCGCAGCAGAGGCTTCTTGCGGATGGACTTGGCCCTGGACTGCGCGGTTTCGGTCTCCGTCCGGATGAGGTCCACGCGCGCCTGAACATTCTCGGCGCCGGTATCCTCGGCGTAGATCTCCCACAGCGGGGGATGTTCCTTGATCGCTTTGTACAGCAGCGGCTGGGTGACGGTGGGGTCATCTACTTCGCTGTGCCCGTGACGGCGATAGCCAATGAGGTCGATTACCACGTCGCCCTGCCAGCGGTAGCGGTATTCGAGCGCGATGCGGCCCACACGAACCACCGCATCCACGTCCTCCGCGTTGACGTGAAAAATGGGAATCGACTGGCGCCGAGCCAGTTGCGCGGAAAAACGCGAGGAGTGCTCTTCCGGGTACAAAGTGGTGAATCCGAGCAGATTGTTGGCGATGATATGGATCGTGCCGCCCACCGTATAACCCTTCAAATCGGAAAGATTGAGGGTTTCTGCTACGACGCCCTGGCCGGCAAAGGCAGCGTCACCATGCACCAGTAAAGGCAGATACCTATGAGGGCCTTCGGGTCCGACGCGGTCCTGTTTAGCGCGGGTACGACCGACAGTGACGGGATCGACCGCCTCCAGGTGGCTGGGGTTGGAAACCAGGTGGATATGAATCTTGGCCCCGGAGCGGGTTACGTATTCCCCGGTCGCGCCCATGTGATACTTCACGTCGCCGCTGCCCAGGACGCTGCGCGGATCGACATCTTCAAATCCGGCAAAGACCTCTTCCGCGGGCCGCCGGGCCACGTGCACGATCACGTTGAGCCGGCCGCGGTGGCTCATGCCCATCACCAGTTCTACCGCGCCCTGCTCGCCTGCGGCTTCGAGAATTTCATCCACCAGCGGGAGCAGGGCGGTCACGCCCTCCAGAGAAAAACGCTTGCTCCCGAGATAGCGCTGTTGCAGCACCTGCTCGAAGAGATCGGCCCGGATGAGCTGGTCGAGCACTTGAGACTGGTCCACCGCGGGCTGGGGAGCTTCCAGACGCTGCTGGATCCAGCGGCGGCGTTCGGGACTCGTGATGTGCATGAATTCCGCCCCCACCGTTCCGCAGTAGATGCGGCGAGCTTCGCGCGCCAGTTCACCGTCGATTTGCAGTTCGGGATGGGGCACGCCCGGCAGGAATCCGAGCGGGTCGAGGTCGGCCTCCAGGTATCCCCAATGACGGAACGGGTCAAACACACGTTCACGCTCCGGGCTGGAGGGCTCGAGGAGGGCGGTGGCGCCAACTTCAGCGGCAGTCTTGGATCGGGTGGCCATGGGTCCGGTACTAGGATAACGGATGCGCTGGGATACGTGCTGGATTCGTACCGTGCAGCGGGGACAGAGCCCTAAGTTTCACGGTTTAGCGAGTCTGGCCCATGGGTCGCTGTTCTTGGTGAGTCTACGTCCTGAAACCGCACTGTCCCGATTCGGCAAAACAATTTCACCTTCTGATCGGAACTGATGGTCCTGTCGAGACACGGCCGCAGCGCCAGTTTCCGATGAAGCAATCAGGGTACCGACAACGCGCATGAGTGCAAGCAACCTCTCCGAGCTCGACCAGGGCCAGCTCCGGCTCCTGCTGGTGGGCGATCACGAAGATTCCGGCTTCCTGCGTGACCTGCTGAGCCGGACTGGGGAGGGGCATCTGGTACTGGACCACGCGCGCTCTCCGGAGGAAGCGCTGGCACGCCTTCGAGAGACCAATTATGACCTGCTGTTGTGTGAATACACGTCGGGAGATGGGATGGCGTTACGCTTGTTGCGGGGACTCCACCGGAACGTCCCCGACGCGCGGGTGATATTTCTCAGCGATCACGTGGACGAAACGGCCATGGATCCGGCCTTGAACGCTGGCACCGGCAGCTGGGTCCAGAGGGCGAACGAGGATGAGCCCGCGATGCGGCGCACCATTCGTTACGCCCTCGATGTGTATTGCAAGGAACGGCAGCGCCAGAAAGCCGAGGACGCGCTCCGAAAACTATGGCGCGCGGTCGAGCAATCGGCCGACCTGGTCATGATTACCGACCGTGAGGGTGTGATTGAGTATGTGAACCCGGCGTTCGAATCCCTGACCGGGTACTCTCCACGAGAATTGATGGGCCAGACCCCGCGCATCCTGAGATCCAGCCAGCAGGCTCCTGAGCTCTACGCCGAGTTGTGGCGGAACATCCTCGCGGGCAACGTCTTCCGATGCACCATGGTCAACCGCAAGAAGAACGGAGACGTTTTTGTCGCGGAGAAGACCATTACTCCTCTGCGGGATGGCGAAGGCAAGATCACGCACTTTATCTCCAATGACCGGGACATTACCGACCGGCGCCGGATGGAAGATCAGCTCCAGCAGGCGCAGAAAATGGATGCGATCGGCAGACTGGCCGGAGGAGTGGCCCACGATTTCAACAATCTCCTGATGGTCATCAGCCCCTACGCCGAGCTAATGCTGGATTCGCTGGCCCCGCAACATCCGCTGCGCCATAACGTGGATGAGATCCAGAAAGCGTCGCGCCGCGCCGCCGACCTGACCCGGCAATTGCTGGCTTTCGGTCGCAAACAAATGCAGACTCTGCAACTGCTCGACCTGAACCGGATTATCGAGGATATTAATAAAATGCTGCCCCGGCTGATTGGTGAAGATATCGAGCTGGTGTTTGCTCCGGGGAAGAACCTGGGCAAGGTAAAGGCCGATCCGGTGCAAATCGAGCAGATTCTCATGAACCTGGTCGCGAACGCGCGCGACGCGATGCCTAAGGGCGGCAAGTTGGTCATCGAGACCGCAAGCGTGCGGTTGGACGATGCCTATGTTCAGGAGCACTCCATCGTCCCCCCCGGGGACTATGTTCAGATGACGGTCACCGACTCCGGCCTGGGAATCGCGCCCGAGCACTTGCCACATATTTTCGAGCCTTTCTTTACGACGAAAGAGGAAGGCAAGGGCACCGGGCTTGGCCTGGCCACGGTGTATGACATCGTAAAACAGAACCGCGGGTTCATTTGGGTATACAGCGAGGCTGGGCTGGGAACGACCTTCAAGATCTACTTACCCCGGGCACGGCCGGCGAAAATTTGTACCGCAGCTTTCCCAGCCGGTGGAAGGCTGCCCTCGAGGCTGTGAAACCTTGCTGCTGGCCGAGGATGAGGCGGCGGTCCGGGAATCCACTCGCGAGTTTCTGGCCTTGCACGGCTATGTCGTCCTAGAAGCCACGAGTGGGACTGAAGCGCTGACCGTCGCCAGGGAGTACGATCGCACCATCCACTTAATGATTGCGGACGTGGTCATGCCCCAGATGGGTGGAGCGAAGCTGGCGGCAGAGTTATTATCGGACCGCCCGGACATGAGGGTTCTTTTCGTCTCCGGCTATGCCGAAACTACATTCCAGCGGCACGGTGCGATTGATGTGACGACACGCTTCCTGCAGAAGCCTTTCTCCCTGAAAACCCTAGCCCGCAAGATCCGCGAGGTTCTCGACACGGACACACGAGCCCTGGCCGCGTCGGCTGGATCCGGTTAAGTCCGTACCTCGATTGGGACTGCGCCCCCAATTTCAGGACTTAGTCATCCGCTGCGAGCTTTTTCGGGATGACCAGGCAAGTTTCCGCTCACTCTGTCCCTCTCGTATAATTGCTGGCCGGAAACCTGAATGAACCTGTCAGCCGCGCCCGTCATCCTTATCCCTGCTCACCGAAGGCCGACGCCGTGACGGCTGCAGCGGCCGTGTGGAAGGCCCTTTTGGGGATCGCAGTCCTGGGGATTTTCAGTTCAACAATTTTTCTCTTCATGGTTCTGGTGGCGGCGGTCCGGTGGCGTCGCGGGGCGCGCGCCGCGCACCAGGCAGCGCTAGCGACGGCTGAGTCCTCACTTCCCTCCGTCACCATTTTCAAGCCAGTGCACGGCATGGAAGCGCGTCTGGAAGAAAATCTGGAGAGCTTTTTCCGGCAGGACTATCCGGCATTCGAGATTGTGGTGGGCGCGCGCGATGTCAACGATCCCGGGCTGAAACTGGCAGAGAAGATTCGTCAGCGACACCCAGAAGTGAAGAGCCGGATCGTGGTGTCTGGCCCGCCCACCTGGCCCAATGCCAAAGTCTTCTCGCTGAGCAAGATGATTCCCGGCTCAAGCAACGACTATTTCGTGATCAGCGACAGCGACGTAGAGGTCTCGCCTGATTTTCTCCGCGATGTGATTCCCAGCCTGCTGGATCAACGGATTGGCCTGGTGACCTGCCCATATCGGGGAGTTTCTGCGGGTGATTTCTGGTCCACGCTGGAGGCACTGGGCATGTCGGTGGAAATGCCCTCTGGGGTGATGGTCGCGGACATGCTCGAAGGCATCCGCTTTGCGCTGGGTCCGGCGGTAGCGCTGCGGCGCGACGCGCTGGAGAAAATTGGGGGAATCGCGGCAACCGCAGACTATTACTCCGACGACTTCGTTTTGGGAAACCTGATCTGGGCGGCGGGATACAAAGTTGTTTTCTCTCATCATATCGTCCAGCACGTACTCACTCCCCGGTCTTTAACGCGAACTCTGGGGGACCAGTTGCGCTGGACGAAGAGCACTCGCTTTTCGCGTCCGCTTGGCCACGTGGGAACCGGGTTGACATATGCCGTGCCATTCGGCGTTCTGGGCCTGATCGCCGCCGCAGCGCTTGGACACTGGAGGGTCGGAGTTCTGCTCTTCGCGGCGGCTTTTGCGAATCGCGTGGTTCAATCCATTGCGGTGGGATGGGAAATCCTCGGCGACAAGCGCGCTTTGTACCTGTCGTGGCTCTACCCGGCGCGCGATTTCGCGGGCTTTCTCATCTGGGCGGGAAGCTTCACCAGTCGCAGGTTTTTCTGGCGTGGAGAGCAATATCGCTTCAGCAAGGGCGGAAGAATCATCCCACAAGAGCGCCCCGCGGAGAGTGCGGTGGGAGTCAAACTGTAGCCCGCGATCAAAAGCTTCAAATCGCAGGTCCTATCCACAGAGGACGAGGAGTAAAGCTATAGGGGGCCAATTCTGATCAGCTTTCCGTCTTTCAATTGGAACGAATCGCCGCGCCAGACCACGGTCTTGCCCGCGAAGCTGGCGATCCAGACCAGCAGGGCCACGAAATCCCGGATCGGAAGTAGGGGCAAGCCTGTCAGTGCCCGGCGGTCGCGCAGAACCGACCAGCCCACCGTAATCGCAACGGTGGCCCGCAGGCCGGCGACGACAGCCAGCAAGCCCCATGCCCAGAGAGCACCGCGACTCAACAGCAACGCCAACACCGCCCAACCCAGGCCAAAGGTCACGAGCAACCCGAGATATCCCCAGCGGCGCGAATCGCGTACCGCTCGGGCCCAGCGCAGCTGATGCGCCATGAACTCCCGCCAGTTATAAGGCGGCAGAAAGGTTTCGACCACGACGCCGGACAATTCCCCTTTCAACCCGAGGTCCGCGAGGCTTTTGCCGATCTGGTAGTCGTCGGCCAGGTAGTCCACGAAGGCCTCAAAGCCCCCGATCGTCTCAAGATCACGGCGACGGAAAGCGAGCGTGGAACCCAGCCCGAAGCGGATGCCGGCTTCGAGCTGTCTCGCAGCCAGTACTCCCGCGGCGAAATCGGTGCTGATGCCGAGCGATTCCAGGCGAGAGCCCAGTGTCAAACCTGGCACGCCCCGATAGAGACATGTGACCACGCCGACGTGAGGATCGGCCAGCGGGGCCACGACTCGCCGCAAGTAATCGCGGTCGACGCGGATGTCGCTGTCACTTACCACCAAATGCTGGTGCCGGGCTTTGGTCAACATCTGCGCCAGATTGCTGACCTTCGCATTCGCGCCGAGAGCCCGGGCGCAAACCACCAGATGGATGGCACGCTGTGGGAACTCCGACTGCAGCCGCTTGACGACTTCTGCGGCGGGATCATTCGAGTCGCTGACACCAAAAATGATTTCATGCACGGCATAGTCTTGCACACAATGGCTGCGGAGACTTTCGTATATTGCAGGATCTGTACCCTTGAGGGGCTTGAGGATGGAAACCGGCGGAGCGGGTGGCGTGGGGCGGGCGCCGTCGCCGTCTTCGCTCAGGACAGGCTGGCTCGCCGCTTTGCGTTCGCTAAGAAAGCGGGCCGCGCTGTACAAGCAGAGGACGTAATAGCCTGCGCTGCAGACGGCAATCGCTCCAGCACAACTAGCGAGGATCGTAGCAATAGGGCAAATCACCCGTGGGAATTCCTTCGTTTACCTTAGCGTCCCTGGTGGTTAAAGAAACAATCCTCAACCACCAAGGACACTAACTAAGGTACACGAAGGCAGCTATTCGTACCGCAGCGACTCGATGGGATCCAGGTTCGCGGCCTTCCATGCAGGATAAATACCGAACAGCAGGCCTTCAGCAGCGGCAGAGCCCAGCCCAAAAGCCGCCCAGAAAAATGACATCCGGGCCGGCAGCGAGGTCCAGATGGCGGGGATGGTCCAGGTGATGATCGCCCCCAGCAACACCCCCAAGACCCCGCCAACCGCGGTCAAGGTGATGGCCTCCAGCGTGAATTGCAACAGGATGTCCCCCTTGCGGGCCCCGATAGCTTTGCGCACTCCGATCTCACGCGTACGTTCGGTCACCGAAACCAGCATGATATTCATCACGCCGACGCCGCCGACAATCAAACCCACGCTGGAGACCGCGAACATGAAAATGAAGACCGCGCCCGTGACCTGGTTCCACACCTCGGAGAGCGAGTCCTGGGTGAATACAGCGAAGTTATCGGGCTTGTCGGTCGGCACCTTGCGGCGGCGGCGCAGCAACTCGCGGATCTCGTCGATGGCCTTGGGCATGTCATCGTGTGAGGTGGCTTTGACGCTGATCCAGTATTGTTTCAGTTCCGGATGCAACTTCCTGAATTCGCTCAACGGGAAGTAGACAATATTGTCGTCCGGATTCTTCCCCCCGGCAAACACGCCCTTGCGCTTGGCCGCGACGCCGATGACAGTAAACAATTGGCCATCAATATTGAGTTCCTTGCCTAGGGCGTCCTGGTTAGGGAACAGTTCTTCTGCCGTGTCCGAGCCCAGGATAATGACAGGAGAATGGCGTTCTTCATCAGTCTCATTGACCCAGCGCCCGGAGGCGATCTCCAAATCGAAGACTTCCCTCCAGGTACCGGCGTTCCCTTCAAGGATTGTGTTTTTTACCTTGCGATTACCATACTTGACTTCGTAAGTGCCGGTCCCGAATTCCTGACGAAAAAAACGCAGGCCGGCGCTCACCGCCTTCACGTGCGGCAGTTGCTTGATCGCTTCCGCATCCTCAAAAGTGAGCTCTTTACGCTTGCGTATCTCTTCAGTCGGCCTGCCAAACGTCAAGGGCTGGTGAAACGCGAAAATAATGTTCGAGCCCAGGCTGGTGATGACCTGGCTGACATTGTCGTTAAGACCACGAACCACCGAGGAAATGCCGATCACAACGGCGACGCCGATGACAATGCCAAGCACAGTCAGTGCCGAGCGCATTTTGTTGGTACGGATGGTGTCCAGCGCCATCTGGACAATTTCGCCGTAATCGCGTCGACGCAGCATAGGAGTCTAGCTTCTAGTTTCTAGTTTCTGGTTTCTGGTTTCTAAAGTTCGAATCTCAGCGCGGCAATCGGATCCAGCCGGGCCGCTCGCTTGGCTGGATACACGCCAAAGAACACGCCCACGCTGGCAGAGACCAACAGGCCGGCCGCAACCGCCCACAGCTTGATCTCAGACGGCATGCCGATGATCGCGGTGATCCCTTTGGCGAACACAACCCCGAACAGCACGCCCAGCACTCCACCGACCAGCGCCATGGTTCCGGACTCGATCAGGAACTGCAGCAGCACATCCTGGCGGCGCGCTCCCATCGCTTTTCGTATACCAATCTCGCGGGTGCGTTCGGTCACCGAAACCAGCATGATGTTCATGATCACGATGCCGCCGACCACCAGCGAAATCGCGGCAATTGCGATCATGGCGACGAAAAATGTGCCGCTCAGATTCGACCATATGCTAAGAAAGCTGGCATTGGTCTCAGCTACGAAGCTGTCGGGACGACCCGGAAGGTCATGCCGCCGGGCCCGCAGCACGGCGCGAGACTCGTCAATGGCGGCGTCCAGCTCGGCGCCCACGCCGGCGGCCTTGCCCGAAATACGAATGCTGGTGTGCGAACCGAACTGCTTCAGATAAGTAGTGATCGGAATCGCTACGTAATTGTCCCGGCTCTGGCCCAGCGTAGTTCCCTGCTTCTTACCCACGCCGATCACGCGGTACACTTCGCCCTCGACCCGAATCTCTTTGCCGAGTGGATCCACGGTGGGAAAGAGGTTGTCCACAATGTCGGTACCGATCACGCCCACCTGGGAACGGTTTTCTTCGTCGTTTTCGTTGAGCATGCGGCCGGAGGTGAGATCAAGATCGAGAATCTGAGGCATCTCGGGAGTCATTCCCCGAATCCAGGTGTCGCTGATGGATTGCTCCCCGTACCTGACGTGGCCGGCGCTGTTGAGGACGGCAGCGCCAATCATGGCACAGTGTTTGCAGGACTCCCGCACGGCCTGGTAGTCCTCCATGGTCAGGTCTTTCCGCTTCTGGCCCTCGAGAAGCTGGTCGACGTTGGTGACCACGGGAGTAACTTTGCTGATGATGAAAACATCAGCGCCTAAATTGAAGATTTTTTCGGCCACGTAGCCGTTAATCCCGTTCACAAAAGTGACCACAGCGATCACGGCAGCCACGCCGATGACTACCCCGAGCAGGGTCAGAGCGGAACGAAGCTTGTTGGCCCAGAGCGACAACAGCGCTATGCGGATGGCTTCGAGAGTGGTCATGGGGTCGGTCGTTGGCTGTCGGTCGTTGGCCTCGATGGTCGTTGGCCTCGATCGAAAAGCGACGTTATGAGTCTAACAAAGTATGCCCTTGACTTTGTCTCCAGCGGGTAATGTCGGCCCGTCCCACCAACGACCAACGACCAACGGCGAACGGCCAACGACGGGTTTCCTCCGCTATAATCAGAGGGTTGGCAGCTGGACCGGACGGTCGCTCGTGTCGTCTTCGGAGGGCGCGGGAGGAAAGTCCGAACTCCACAGAGCAGTGTGCCGGATAACGTCCGGGAGGGCGGGTTCAAGCCCGTCCGACGGAAAGTGCCACAGAAAACATACCGCCGCGGTGGCAACATCGAGGTAAGGGTGAAAAGGTGCGGTAAGAGCGCACCGCTGTCGCAGTAATGCGACAGGCAGGGCAAACCCCACACGGAGCAAGACCAAATAGGGAGGGAGACTCGGGTTCGCCCGAGGCACGTGCCGGCTCGGCGCGTGACAACCTCCGGGTAGGTCGCTTGAGCCGCGCAGTAATGCGCGGCCCAGAGGAATGACCGTCCTACTGGAGCAATCCGGTGGACAGAATTCGGCTTACAGGTCCGGCTGCCACATATCTTTTATTTTCATCAACTTATTGACTCGCGCCACGCTTAGTGTCCATAATAGTGTCCACTTTTTCGAGGAGTGGCGCTGTGGCACGGGTCAATATCCTACGGCGGATTAAGACTTCCAAGGGTTGGGCGAACGTCGCCCTCAAAAGAAACGTCAAAAGACGCATCCAGTGGCCCTCCGGCGGCCGCTTCCTTATTGAATGGCGCGAGAACGGCAAGCGGCTTCGCGCCTCCGCGGGCGAAACGCCCTCGGAAGCCTTAGAAGCGCAAAAACGCAAACGCCTTGAACTGGGCGCGAGAGAAAGCGGCCTCGAACTCTCGGGTCTCGATAACAAAGAAGACGAGTCGCTGCCGCTTCAAAAAGCCGTCGAAGCGTTCCTCAAAGACGTGAGGACCTTCCGCAAACCCCTCACTCACCAAAAATACGAATACGTCCTCGAACTTTTTATCGAACATGCGGCACCCAAGTCCGACGCTAGGGATATCTCTCCCGACGACATAAAGAAGTTCCTCGCCTGGCGGAAGTCGAAGGGCCTCGACCCTGGTACCACCCTCTATACGGATCGGGTGATTCTCCACAACTTCTTCAACAAGCTCGGGATCGACAACCCGGTCAGACATGTGCCGCGCCTGCCCAAATTTCGCAAGCGACCCGTCGCGTACACCGACGCCGAACTCCAGAGATTTTTTGCCAAATGCGACGACTGGGAGCGGGCGTTCTTCTCCCTCGTGCTCGCGACAGGACTCCGCCGGGGTGAGCTCCAGACGCTCCACTGGTCGGACCTCGACCTCGCCCATAGGCGAGTCCACGTCCGGGCAAAACCGCAATATGCGTTTTTGCCGAAAGATTGGGAAGAACGCACCGTCCCATTCTCCAAAGAACTGGCCGAGATCCTGAAGAAACATTCGCGGACCGAGAAATGTCCCTCGGTCTTTCCCTCAGTCCTCCTTCCTGGCCGCCTTTCGAGCCCCAGCTTCCTGCATGACCTCTGCAAGGCCGTCGCAAAAAGAGCAGGGCTCGACGAGAAAGAATGGCACCTTCATCGCTTCCGCGATACCGCGGCGACCCGCTGGCTCCGTGCGGGGATTGACGTCAGAACCGTGCAAGAATGGCTAGGCCACGAGTCGCTTGCCACAACGCAAAAATACCTGGAGCCCTCGAAGGAAACAGAAAGACAGCTCGAAGAAATGAAATTGCCGTTTTAGAAACTAGGGCCGCGAACCCACTAACCGGCTGAATTTCCTGCCCGCAGAGGGCTGAAACTGCCGTTTCTAGCCTGTCGGCCGGTCTAGTTTCCAAGTTCTACGGAACGGGGTGGAAAAGCTATGCGCCGGGAGAGTGTGAAAAGACCCCTGAAGCAGCCAGCCTGGACAGCGCGCCTTCGCCTTGTGTTTCCGTCTGGGAAGGCCTGGGCGACAAGCGCTCGACAGTACCGATCAGCAGCTGGTCAAACATACCGTTTTCGAAAGCCGGGGATACAAATTTCTGCAGTGAGTAAAGCCGGTCCACCAGTTTCTGCTGCCGATGATTGAGCACTGCCAGGGGCAGGCTGGTGAAGTTGCGAAACGTCCACAGCAGGTACGCGCGTTCCAGAAAAGATGGGCCGAGATATCGTGGGCCAAGAGGTGTCAGCACCCGCAGTACGCCATAGAGCAGTCTTTCGATCCACATAACCGCGCTCTTTACCGACAGAAGATCGTGGGCACGACGCCCATGGCGAGGGGCAGCAATTGCCGCACCACATTGAGTGCATTCAATCACATGCCGCGCCAGTCGGGGCGGAGAAGGCCTCGCTTGCCCCGAGCAGCCTCTTGGCCAGCGCGAAGCAGTGTGCAACAGTTTTGACCGAATTAGGAAAAACCTCTGCCGATTGCGAGAACGCAGGCACCCCTCGATCCCTCCGGAGACGCATTATCGGACCTTCTTCCGCCCGGGTACCCCCCTCTATCAGCTAGAGACCACCAGATCCATGGACAAAATAACCGGCGCGGGCAGTAAAAAAGGCCCACTCCCGACTTCGTAGAGTGAGCCAGTATCTTCGAAAAACTTCCAAAACCTAAGCCGATTCTTACGCTACCCGGGCTTTTGCTGCGAGCTGGTACGTTCCTTCCCAGGTGTTTTCGACTTCAGTAGGCGACGTCATCCGGCCCTTGTAGGTGCCGCCACCAGTGAGGCCCTTGAACTGTCCAGTACCGTCCACATACTTCCACGTGCCCTCGATCGTGACCTGCCCACCGGCCGTCTTCACCTTCCCTTCAAAGGTGCCGGTGTCGCGGTCTCCGTTGGCGTGTACGTCCACGAAGTAGTCGCGCTGCGGACCGCTACCTCCGACCAAGTCCGCAGTGCCCCAGTAGGTGATCTTCGCGTCCTTCCAATTGACATCGCTTGTTTTCTGGACGCCTCTGACCTCCAGTAGGTTCAGGTCATGGTTGGGAATGTCCTCCAAAGCAATGGTCGTCTGCGAGGTCGCTCTCCCGGAAAAAGAGCCTGAAAAATTCGGCATGGTGTGTCCTCCTTGAATGTTCTTGGGTTTTACAAAAGACCCTCGCTCATGTGGAGCGAGAGAGGTGTGCGTCAGGTGCGCGTACGGAACGTTTCACCCAACGATGTGAATGGCCTGTGATTGACGGGTCGAGTGTCGTCCCTCCAGGTGCTCATGTCAACTAAGAGCGGCTGCCGCTAGTGGCTGGACTTGGCTTGCTAGAGAATAGAGAGTGGAGAGAGAGTTGCGTCATATGAAAGTGCATACAGTTCCATGTCGCGAACACCCTGAGGTTATTTACGATCCACGATCCGAAAAGTGTCCTAAGTGCGAGGAGGAAAAGATTCAAAAGGTAATCGACCGTGTGGACAGAAAAGAAGAAGAAATGGTCTGGGAATAGAGAAAAGCCCGGATGCCAGTCCGGACGCATATGCCTGCTCATACGCCTCACAACTCTCCCCGAAACGCCATGATCCAAACAGACTGACACAAAAAGCCCGCCAGGGAAAACGGGGGTCGAAACGAACAATCATCGTGTTTAGATATGAAGCTCCTTTCGATTGATCCAACTAACATTCGATCCATGCCGTACCACC
>DASZHW010000181.1:0-3196 GCA_035937515.1 Terriglobales bacterium
CTCTCCGAGGAAATTCTTGGCAAGGCAGTCGAAGGACGCCGCCAGGATGTCCTGATCTCTACCAAAACCACCTTCCGGATGGGTAAGGGGCCGAACGATGTGGGATCATCACGTCATCATTTGATCCAGGCCTGCGAAGCCAGCTTGCGGCGGCTAGGCACCGACTACATCGATATTTACCATCTTCATGGATTCGACGCGCTCACTCCCGTCGAAGAAGTTCTGAGCACGCTTCACCAACTGATCGAAAGGGGAAAGGTACGGTACGTAGCCTGTTCCAATTTTTCCGGCTGGCACGTGATGAAGTCGCTTGCCGCTGCCGACCGCTATGGCTGGCCGCGTTACGTGGGACACCAAGTCTATTATTCGCTGATCGGAAGAGAGTACGAATGGGAACTGATGCCCCTCGGTCTTGATCAGGGAGTTGGCGCCCTGGTCTGGAGTCCGCTCGGGTGGGGCCGTTTGACGGGAAAGATTCGGCGCGGCCGACCCTTGCCCCCAGGCAGCCGCCTTCATCAGACCGCCGAGAACGGGCCACCGGTGGCTGACGAACATTTGTACAGAGTTGTCGACGCTCTGGAGCAGGTCGCCAGGGAAACTGAAAAGAGCGTGCCGCAGGTCGCTCTGAACTGGCTCCTGCGGCGGCCCACCATTTCGACGGTGATCATCGGCGCCCGGAATGAGGATCAGTTACGCCAGAACCTGGCTGCGGAAGCATGGTCGCTCTCGCTATCGCAGATCGCAGTTCTCGATCGTGCCAGCGAGCAGACGGCCATCTACCCTTACTGGCACCAGTGGCAGTTTGCCGAACGCAACCCGCTGCCCGTTCCTCACTAAACAAGATGGAGGACGGGCGTCGCTGCCCGGCCCGTCTCTCCAGTTCACACATGGCCGGGGCACGAGCAGCCGCTCGCGCCCTTCATTTCACTTGGCGCTCTTGTAGACTTCGCCGCCCTTCATCACGAATACGACTTTTTCCATGACCGTGATGTCCGCCAGCGGGTCGCCCTGCACGGCAACGATATCTGCAAACTTCCCCGGTTCGAGCGTTCCAATTTCATCCGAGCGTCCTAACAACTCGGCTCCATTCACCGTCGCCGCTCGCAGCGCGTCGATCGGCGTCATGCCTCCGTTCACCAGAGCGCCGAATTCTTTCGACACAAAGTCCGCGTCGTCGTCTATGCCATAGGCGATTTTCAGATGGTGCGCCAGCGCCCGCCTGAAGGCGGGAGCCTGCTCTTTGACAATAGCTATCCCCTTGGCGAAGCTGACCGGATCGCGCCCCTGCGAGAGCCCGGTCTGCAAATCGTGCTGGAAGCAGAAGAGCGTCGGCACCAGCCAGGTGCCGTGCTGTTCCATCAGCCGAGCCCCTTCTTCATCCATTACTGTGCCATGTTCGATCGAGTCCACGCCGGCGCGCACCGCCGCTTTGATTCCCTCCGCCCCTTCGGCGTGGGCCATCACTTTCTTTCCCGCGCGATGCGCCACTTCGACCGCCTTGGTCATTTGTTCTTCGCTCAACTCCTCGACCCGGTAATCGCTGAGTGGATCCATCACTCCGCCGGTCGCCATCAACTTGATCCAGTCCGCGCCGTATTTGATATCGCGCCGCACCGCTCGACTCACATCGTCAACCGTGTCGGCGATGTTAGGACGCCGTGCCAGTTGCTGATCGGGCGCCAGCACATCCGCGTCTCCATGCCCTCCGTTCACTGAAACAAAGTTCCCCGCGGAAACCATTCGCGGTCCCCGGATCAGCCCCCTGTCAATGCTGTTGCGTAGCGCCAGTTGTGCATATCCCGGATCGTCTTCGCCTGCATCCCGCAACGCGGTGAATCCGTGGTCCAGCCAGGTTTGGATGTTGCGCACTCCCCACAAGGCCTTTTGCGCCGACGACATCCGCAATCCGGCGGCGGAGGATTGGTCCTTCTGGTTCCCCAGCACATGCGCATGCGAATCAATCAACCCTGGAACCACCGTGTATCGGGAAAGGTCAACGGTCGAAATGCCAGCCGGGGCTGAGTCCGCAATCCGCAGAATGCGGTCCTTCGCAATCAGGATGTAAGCGTTGGTGATCACCCGCCCGGTCCGTACATCGATCAACCGCCCGGCGCGAACCGCGGAAGTCGCCACCGGCTCCTGCTGGGCAGGCACAAGCGCTGCCAGGAAACAAAGCAGAAAGCATACGCCTGCGGTGCAACGCACTCTTCTCGAATCCATCCTTACCCTCCGTGTCCGAGGAACGAACCAGCATACGAGGCGCCGCGGCACGCGGCAAGAACTGCGCTGGTTACGAGTTCAGTCGGCCTTGTAGATTATTCAAGGCGTCATCCCGAGCTTGCGAGGGATCTGGTGTGGAACGGATCGTACGCTGTGGCCAGCATCTGGATGGCGCGCGTCTGATCCTTCGGAACTGAAGCCCCGAAGGATGACTCCGGATCTAGGAAATTGATCAGATAGGTCAATACCCCGCGCCCAACCGGCTGATGCGGGAGTTGTAGCGAAGATGTGGAGCGTTGGCTTCAGAAGCGTATAGAATTACGGCAGGCGAAGCCCACCATGTCTGAAGACATCCCCTCTACCACACCGCCGGCTCCTGCCCCGGAGCCGACTCCGGAGCCAGGCTCGTCTCCAATGATGGACCTAGGCCCTGGTCCGGGGATCAATATCGCCGAAGAATTTGGCACCGCGAAACGCAACCTTCCGCCGGCAAAGATTGTAGCCATCGTTCTGGGGATCGCCGCGGTCCTCCTCGGGATCTTTGCCTTCGTGGATCGAGCAAAGCCTCAGGGCAACGGTTCCGTGGACAATATTGCCGTCGCGGAAATTCCGGACCAGCATGCGGTCATGGTGGCGGTGAACATCACCCTGCACAATTCAGGCGAGAAGTCTCTGTGGGTCCACGACATCAAAGCGAAGATTGCAACCGACGGTGGCGAATTCACCGATGAAGCCGCGTCCGCCGTGGACTTCGACCGTTACTTTCAGGCTTTTCCGGTGCTGAAGGAGCACGCCCTGGCGGCGATACCGCCGGAGACCAAGATCCCTCCTGGCGGCCAGACCCAAGGCACGATCGTGGTGACCTTTCCGGTGACCAAGGACGACTTCGACAGGCGGAAGGCGTTCAGCGTGGCAATCCAGCCATACGACCAACCGCTGCCCGTGGTGTTGAACAAATAAAGAACTTCTACTGGTG
>DASZHW010000182.1:0-2210 GCA_035937515.1 Terriglobales bacterium
TCCAAATCGCTCGGCGGGCGCAGTTGTCAGGGAAGCAAGAATCTGAGGAAATCTCATTCCCGCCTCGGCCATCAAGGCGTACTCCTCACTGGGATCGTATTCGACAGCTCCAAGATCAGTTCCAAATAGAACCGTTCCCCCGGAGGCGACCCAGGCTCGCAGCTGGCCGAGTTCAGTATTCACGATCAAGTCCTGGGCCGATATGCGATCATGACGCGCATAATATTTCCACAGCGTAAGCGTTGGCGTCAGCGCCACCCTCCGTTCCTTCATCGCTGCCAGGATTGTTTCGTCCCATGGGCCAGAGGGGGGAGTAGTATGACCGATTACATCAACCCCGCTGCGAAGCGCAACCAGCACGTCCGCGCCACTATTGGGGTGAACGAAGACAGGTTTGCCCAAGCGGTGGGCTTCGCTAACCGCAGCTTCAATCGCACTCTCTGGAAGCGACGAACTGCGCGGTGAAGAGACGAACAGCTTTATTCCGTCCACGCCTTCATCCAGGAGTTTTCTGGACGCCGCAGCCGCTTGGGCCGCGTCGGCTATTTCCGGAGCGGGGAACTTCATCGTCCCCATGAGACTGAGCACCTGTTCCGACGGAAGAGCGCCGGGAGGAATCAGTGCCTCTCCGGTTGAGCGAATTTTCGGACCCGTCACTTCCCCAGACTCGACGCGATCGTGAAGCTTATGCGTGTTCTCCCACATCGATCCGAGGTCGAACACGCTGGTAAATCCATAGCGTGTAAGCATCTCCTGAAGCTGCCGGCTGAGTTCAGCGGCCGGGATGGTCGCCGCGTTCGCCCACTTCCTCTCAAAGAAGTGCACATGGCTGTTCCAAAAACCGGCCGTGATCGTCAGGCCCGAACAGTCGAGCACTTGGGCGGACCGAGGTATTTGCACCTGCGCTCTGCTACCGACTGCATCTATCTTTCCGGCCCGGATGAGCACCACGCTGTCGCGGATGGGCTCTTTTGTCGGACTGACATAGGTCGTCGCTCCTACCAACGCCAAATATGACTCTGAGGGTCCTTCGAAAGCCATAGTGCCAATGAAAGCCGGAAGAATTGCCGAGCCTAAGAGCATAGTAAGGACCGCGGCCTTATTCCGTGTGCAATAAATGCGACCCTCGCCTGTGGACTCGGCGAGAACGCTATCCTACACGTCACCATTTCTCAGGCGGTCGTGGTTAGGGATTCTTCCCAGGATGGCGCAGCTTCCTAGGTTACTGTAGGGTATTTCATATGCAGCACTTACGATAGAACGAGAAGGAATCCTCTTAGCATGAAGATCTCTAGTCGACCCGACACCGCACAAGTTATGCTGTTATTCATGAGCACCCTGATCGGCGCCGAAGCTATCGCCCAAAGTCCCCCTAGCCCGGCACTAGCCCCAACCAACGATTTCGGCCCCTCCAATCCCTTCTACGCGTCCAGTACGCTGCCGTTTCAGGCGCCGCCTTTTGACAAGATCAAAGACGAAGACTTTCAGCCAGCGATCGAGGCCGGCATGGCACAGCAGCAGGCTGAAATCCAGATCATCGCCAACAATCCCGACGCACCGACCTTAGACAACACCATCGTCGCGATGGAAAAGAGCGGCCAATTGCTCGATCGCGTCAAGGCTGCATTCGACGGGGTCACAGGTGCAAACACCAACCCGACCCTCCAGAGAATTAAAACTATCGAAGCCCCTAAACTCGCCGCCCACGAGGACTTCATCTACCTCAACACGAAACTCTTCGAGCGCATAAGCGTGATCTACAAGCAACGCGCGTCGCTCAGGCTCGACCCTGAGTCTCTCCGCCTGGTCGAGCGCTATTACGAGAAGTTCGTACACGCGGGCGCTAATTTATCCGATGCTGACAAGACCGAACTAAGGAAGCTCAACGAAGAAGCGTCTTCACTCTCGGACGCATTCACCAATAAAGTCCTCGCCGCTACAAAGGCGAGCGCGTACACCACCACTGATAAAGCCACGCTCGCCGGCCTCCCCGAGGCTCGCATCGCAGCCGCCGCTCAGGCGGCCAAGAACCGACAGGTCGAAGGCTTTGTAATTCCGCTTCAGAACACCACGCAACAGCCCGACCTGGTTTCACTCAGCGAACGCGCCACCCGTCAAACCATTTTCGAGCATTCGTGGAACCGCACCGAGCGTGGTGACGCCAACGACGCCCGCGACACCATCGCCCGCCTCGCGCAGCTCCGCGCTCA
>DASZHW010000183.1:0-1836 GCA_035937515.1 Terriglobales bacterium
GGGTGGTCGGGGTTATGAAGATAAGTGGCCGCGGTGAGTGCCGACATGGTCTCAATCGGCCGGTCATCGGCGGTAAGAATAATGTCCTGCACCTGCACACCCGCGGAGGCGGCGGGGCCGTCAGGTGTAATATCGTCCACGATGACGCCCCAGGATTGCGGCAGTCCCAGGCCGTTGGCCAGAGTCGGCGTGATCTCCTGCGCTCCGGCGCCGATTTCGACGTGGTGGACGTGTCCATACTTGCGCAGGCTGTGATAGACAAAATTGACCACGCGCGCCGGGATGGCAAAGCCCAGACCTTCGCTTCCGCCACTCTGACTCAGGATGAAAGTGTTGATGCCAACCACATGACCGCTCATGTCCACCAGCGGACCACCGCTGTTGCCCGGATTGATCGGTGCGTCGGTCTGAACATAGTTCAGAGATTTTGTGGGATCGGCCTGCCGCGCCACCGCGCTGATCACGCCCATCGTGACCGAGCTCTGCAATCCCTCAGGACTACCGACCGCCAACACCATTTGTCCCACACGAATGTTTTGCGGTTGCTCCAGCGACAGCGTAGGCAGATCGGTCTGTTCAATCTTGAGCAACGCCAGGTCGCTCTCTTTGTGGATCCCTAGCACCTTGGCGTCAAACAGCTGGCGCCTGCCAGCAGGTATGTTGGTCGGAGAGCCGGTCGACGACATCGGCAAGGCCACGCGGATCCGTTGCGCTCGCTCCACGACATGGGCGTTGGTCATGATGTAGCCGTTCGCGTCCACAATCACGCCCGAGCCCACCGCGCGCTGGCGAACGATCAACGCCGTCCGTCCGCGGTCACCGTCCCCTTCGCTCAGCGGCCCGTATCCGCTGGTCTGAATCTGCACCACCGCAGGAGAGACCCTGGCGGCCAGCTCCTCCAGCGCACTGTTCAGCTGCCGCAGGATGTCGGGAGAATCGGAAGAGTGCGAATCAGCTGTAAGAGGTTTCGATTTATCAGGCGACTCTTTAGTTTGCGGCTTGTCCCCGGCTTGTTGGGCAAAGCTAAGGGTCGCTGCAAGTGAGAGTAGAAGAA
The DNA here is from genome assembly GCA_035937515.1 of Terriglobales bacterium. Taxonomy (GTDB): domain Bacteria; phylum Acidobacteriota; class Terriglobia; order Terriglobales; family Acidobacteriaceae; genus JAIQFF01. The sequence goes on from DASZHW010000183.1 coordinate 1,055, forward strand.
TTAGTGCTCGAATGCAGCAGACTCGGTCGAGCGCTCGTGCATTAGACATACGATCTTGCTCCGGTGAATTCACTATTGGATGAGACACTGGACCATGGGGATGTAGGAGGTTAGGTACACTCAAAGCAAGGGTGCCGGTAGTCCGTCACGAGTTTCTTTACTCCTGTCATCCTGAGGAGGCGGGTATTCGCGAAGCGAATCCCCGCCGACGAAGGACCTATGCATTCGGCTGTGTCCCAGGCCCCGCCTTTTCCGCCTGCTCATACATTTCTTCTATCTGCTTCCGGTAACGTTCCGCCACCACCCGGCGGCGCAGCTTCATGCTGGCAGTCAACGTCCCATTCTCGGCGGAAAATTCATCCGCCACCAGCAGCACTCGCTTCAGCTTTTCAAACCGGGCCAGATTCCGGTTCAACTCGTCCACGATGCCCTCATACAGAGCGCGTACCTCGGGACGGGCCACCAGCTCCTGCCGCGAAGCAAAAGGTAGTTCATGACTGCGGGCCCAGTCTTCGAGCACCGGAAAATTCGGTGCAATCAGCACCGAAGGGAACTTGCGCTTCTCACCCAACACGACGGCCTCAGCGATCAAAGCATTGTGCTTGAGCGAATTCTCGATGGGCTGCGGCGCGATGAACTTCCCGCCCGACGTTTTGATCAGATCTTTCTTGCGATCGGTGATGGAGAGAAATCCCTCCGCATCCAGATTGCCGATGTCGCCCGTCTTGAACCAGCCGTCCACGAAAGCATCCTGGGTTTCTTTCGGTTTGTTCCAGTATTGT
>DASZHW010000184.1:0-22611 GCA_035937515.1 Terriglobales bacterium
GGTTTGGGAGTATGCGGCTCCGCCAGTCTGCACAACTCCCGCCACGGCACCACCGGCTCCATCTCTTCCAGAAATATCGCTCGCCGCGTCTTCCTCGTGTACTGCTCAAAGCCGGTCATCATCGCTAGTCTCCTCTGTTTCTTTCCTCAGACACTCTAACTTGACCGCTTGTGGAAAGCAGAGAGCTTAATCAGAGTCTCCCTAGAGTCGTTCGTGGTAACCACTCTGCGAATCCATCCTGCTATCATGATTTGTTTCCCTACCCCGACGACCACCCGGAGAGGTGAATGAAGCTTTCCGCATGTCTTGTACTTATCTTGTGTCTCGGAGCAACTTTTATTCCCGCGACCGCTCAAAAGACCAAACGAAAAGCCAGCGCGCCCGTTCCCGGCCTGGCTGAATTGCAGAGGATGGCCGCCCGCTTTGCCCCCACACCTTTGCGGGTGGACATCTCCAGGTTATCCGGGGGAGACCGCCAGGCGCTGGCCAAACTGATTGAAGCCGGTCGCCTCATGAATCCCGTCTTTCTCAAGCAATATTGGAGCGGCGATCTGGATCTCTATGCGCGCTTGCAGAAGGACACCACGCCGCTCGGCAAAGCGCGGCTGCGGCTTTTCTGGATCAACAAAGGCCCCTGGTCCGCGCTGGATGAATACAGGCCTTTTATTCCCGGCGTGCCGGCGGAGAAGCCTCCGGGATCGAATTTCTATCCGGAAGACATGACCAGGCAGGATTTTGAAACCTGGGTCGCCACGCTGCCCAAAGAGGACCAGGATCACGCCCGCAGCTTTTTCACCGTCATCCGCTGGAAGAATGGAACGCGTTCCGCCAGCAATGGCGCACTGGTCGCCGTTCCCTACAGCGAAGAGTACAAGGACAATCTGACGCGGGCCTCCGAATTGCTGAAAGAAGCCGCCGGCCTCACTGAAAATGCTTCCTTGAAAAATTTCCTCAACCTGCGTGCCGATGCCTTCCTTTCCAACACTTACTACGACAGCGATCTGGCCTGGATGGATCTGGACGCGCCCCTCGACATCACCATCGGCCCTTATGAGACCTACAACGACCAGGTCTTTGGCTACAAGGCGGCGTTCGAAGTCTACGTGAACCTGCGGGACGACGACGAAACCACGAAATTTTCCGTGCTCAGCGCGCACCTGCAGGACATCGAAAACAATCTTCCGTTGGATCCGCAATACCGCAACCCCAAGCTGGGCAAGGCCGCGCCGATCCGCGTGGTGGATGAAGTTCTCTACGCCGGCGACAGCAACCACGGCATCGCCACCGCCGCTTACAATCTCCCCAACGATGAACGCATCGTGCAGCAACAGGGCAGCAAGCGGGTCATGCTCAGGAATGTGCAGGAGGCCAAGTTTCGCAGCGTGCTGCTTCCCATCGCGCGCCGCGTGCTCTCTTCACCGGCCATGGTCGATGTGAATTTCGAGTCATTTTTCAACCACATCGTTGCCCATGAACTGATGCACGGGCTGGGGCCGCACCAGATCACCGTGGATGGCCGCGACACTACAGTGCGAAAAGAATTGAAAGACCTCTACAGCGCCATCGAAGAGGCCAAGGCCGATATCACCGGCCTGTTCGCGCTGCAGTACATGATGGATCACGCCAGAGAAATGAACCTCTCCGCCGTCCTGCCATCCGATGGCGCGGCCCAGCGCCAGCTCTATACCACTTATCTGGCTTCCATGTTCCGCAGCGTGCGCTTCGGGCTCGAGGACGCCCACGGCAAAGGCATGGCAGTCCAGTTCAATTACCTGATGGACCACGGTGCAGTCACGCAGGGCGGGGACCAGACCTTCACCCTGGACCTGGAAAGGTTCAAGCAGGCAGTTCGCGATCTGGACCATGATCTGCTCACGATCGAGGCCCAGGGAGACTACGCCGCCGCGAAGAAATTGCTGGATGAAATGGGTGTGGTGCGTCCGTTAATGCGAAAGGCGTTCGAGCGGTTGAGCGAAATCCCCACCGATATCCAACAGATCTTTGTGACTGCGGACGAACTGGCGCCGGAGCAGCCGGAACCCGCAGCCACAACGGTGGGAAAAAAGAAATCACACCGGTGACCTAGAGCAACACCAATATTCGTTACGCCTGCGGCCGCACCAGAGCGAGAGCGGTCACGTCATTATGGACGGGCGGCTTGCGCATGAACTGCTGCACGCCCTCGATGGCGTTCGCGCACAATTCTTTCGCGCTCGCACTGGCTTCTTGCTGCAGGCCGCTCTTGACGCGCTCGAGTCCGAATTCCTCACGCCGCCGCCGGCCTTCCAGCAGTCCGCGTGAAACCAGCAGTAGCGCTCCGCCCCGCGGCAACCCCACCAGCGGCGCCTCGCAGGTGGCATGGGAAAACAGTCCCAGCGGCAGGCCTGTCGCCTTCAGCTCGGTGATGCCGGTGACGTCGCGCAAGAGTCCGGGAGGGTGTCCGGCGTTGAAGTAGCAAACCGTTCCTACGTCTTCGTTGTAGCAACCCGCAAACGCCGGGCAGGAGCGGATACCTTTTTCCACAGTCATGATGGAGCGGTTGAGTTCAAGGCACAACTCAGCCATGGCGTCGGCCTCGTTGATGTCGTCGCCGGTGAAGAGTTCCGGCGCGCGTTCGTGAAACGTCTGCTGAGCGGCAGAGACGATGGCCTCATTCTGCTCGCGACGGCCGGCGACATCGAGCAGGCCAAATAACACCCGGTTGGGACCCACGCGCAGGAAGTCGTAAAGGTCTCCCCCCTGGCGCTCGCCGAAGTAGGCCGCGGCCAGTTCGGCGTGGTGGACTTCCGGCACCTCAGCCTGAACCGTCGCCGGCGTCGCTAAGGAAGACTTCTCGTGCTGGAAAAGGAAGCGCACAGGTGGATTTGATCGGCGAAATTAGCATAGAAGCACGCAAGGGGCAATTCCACCGTCGTTCCGGTGTTCCGGAGGGAACAATCAGCACTTACCCAATCAACCCGGACAATCGCCGTAAGTGAATGTATTTATTGCACTTAATAAAGAATCGCGATCCTGGAAAGGACGAACCTGCCGGGGTGAATCAGAAGGTTCGGCGGGGCGAGTCAGTGCAGCTTTTCGTTTTCCGTTTTTGCTTCTTTCAGGATGGGGATGTCGGCGTCGGCATCCTTCCAGAGCGTGAGAAAGTCCTGGTAGGCCGCTTTGACTTTCGCGGTGTCGCCCGAGATCGCGTAAGCCCTGGCGATCTGGAGACGGGCCAGCGCCCCGCTAGGAAAGTTAACTACGATGCCACGGTGGTCGAGCAGCTTCTGGAACTCGGCGACCGCGGCGCTGCCATTGTGTGCCAGCAAATAAGCCTGGCCACGCAGGTAGGCCGGGTACAAAGTTCCTTCTTGCAGCGGTGGCGGCTCTGCCAGTTCATAAGGCGCCGCGGCTTCCAGCAATTCCTGCGCCCGGGTTGAGTTTCCCTGGGTGACTTCAATACTGGCCTTGAGCGTGGGCAGCCAGTAAAGCTTAAGCACGGTATTGGTGGGATTGCTCTTCTCGAGTTCCTCCGCCATGGCTTTCGCCCGCGCGGTGTCGCCGGTTCGTGCCAGCGCCAGGGCTGCCAGCAGTTTCACATCGCGGCCCGGAGCCAGGGCCAGAGCCGCTGCGACTCCCTGCTTTGCCGCCGCCACATTGCCGAACTCGGCTTCGCGCAGGGCAGCATTCGCCTGCCACAAGGCAGCAGTCTCTTTGGAATCGGCGCGGACGGCGGAATCGACGGCGCGCCGGGTGAAGTCCCGCGCCTTGGCCAGGCGTCCGTAATAGGCTTCGGTGTCGGACTGCGTGGAAAGCAGCGGATCTTCCGCTCCCGGTTTCCCCGCGCCCCACGCCACCTCGCGCTCCATCTGCGCCGTGTCGTTGTTCAGGAAGGCCAGGTAGTAGGAGAACAGGTGCAGGGTCCAGCCCTCCAGGTTGAGGGACTTCGCCTTGTCGAGCACGGCCCTGGCTTCGGGGAAACGATTGAGCGCGATCAGGTCCATCGCGAGATTGGTGTGCTCATAGAGGTTTCCCGGTTCCAGACCAATCGCCTCCTGGGTCTCGGTGACCGCTTTGTCGTATTGTCCCAGGGTCTTGGAATTGTCCCCGAGATTGGTGTGGGGAATGGCGTCGCGGGGGTAGCTCTGCATCCACAGAACGTAGGTCTGGGCTTCTTTTTCCAGTTCGCCGGTGGCGAAAGCGTAGTAGTCAGCGGTGATATGAAATTTCTCCCGTTCGCTCACCCGGTCTCGCAGCGCGTAAGCCTTCTTGAGATTTTCTGCCGCCAGGCTAGGCTGGCCAAGATTGCCGTACGCCACTGCCAGGCGGGCATAGGCCATCGCGAAATTGGGATCGAGTTCAATCGCCCGGCGAAGGAAAGGAACGGCCTCCGAATCGCCTCGTTGCTCCTGCGTGGTCACTCCCATACTGAAAGTTTTCAACGCCTCCAGCGAGGGTGTGGTGGCCTCGATGGGGACATCGAACTTCTGCACCGAAGCCAGCGACTCGCCCAGCTTGGCCCGCAGGCTGGTGCCTACGCGGCCGACGGCCTTGACTGCGTCCTCTTTAGTGGCGGCTGACGTCTGTTCCTTGGCCAGAGAATCGCCGGTGCCACAACCCACCGCTTCGAGGCCGACCATGTACTCGTTGCCCAATCGCGCAATGGATCCTGCCAGCAGCGCTTTGCTGCCGGTGCGGAGGCAGATTTCCTGCGCCACTTCGCGGGTGACGCGATCGTTGGGGCCGCGGCCCATCAATCGCAAGGTCTCATTGATCCTCCGGTCGGACAGCACGTTGAGGAACGGAGACTGACCCAGGTCAACCGCCAGCGCCTGCTTGAGGGTGCCGTCGAACACCGCATCGCCAGTGCTGTTGTCGAAGTCAGCCAGCACCACGGTGTCTTTCTCCGTCAACGGTGTAGCGGGCCGGGAACGCACGTAAAGGCCGGCCCCAACCGCGGCGGCTACTACGAGCGCAGCCACAGGAACCAGGAGCTTCCACAGTTTTCTACCGCCGGACGCGGGAACCTCAGCTGTCGTCCCCTCAACTCTGGCCGCGCCTGAAGGCGATGAGGAAGGAGCCACAGGTGCAGCCGCGACCGAGCCCGACGATGAACCACCGCTCCGGGCTGCGGGCAGAGGTCCGCTTTCTTTTTCGTGGGCGGGCGCCTGGGCCACGGGTATGGCGCCTGAACTACCCGCTCCCACCCGTCCGGTGTCGGTTTCGCGCTTCAGGCGTTTGAGATCGGCGCGCATCTCGGACGCCACCTGATAGCGCAAATCGCGGTCCTTCTCCAACGCTTTGTTGATGATGTCTTCCAGGTGAGGAGGCAAGTTGGGATTCAGACGCAGCGGAGACAAGGGCGCCCGGTTCAGGATGGCTTCGAAGATCAAGCCTGAGCTCTCGCCGCGAAAAGGGACCGCGCCCGTGGCCATTTCGTAAAGCACCACTCCGAAGGAGAACAGATCGGTGCGGGCGTCGAGCTCTTTGGCGCGAACCTGTTCGGGCGACATGTAGGAAACCGTGCCTACCGCGGAGCCGGGGCTGGTCAGGTTTTCGTTACCCAGCGTGCCCGAGTTGGTATTTGCGTCTGCCACCTGGCTGGCGGAAGTGTCGGTCTTCTGCACCTTGGCCAGTCCGAAGTCCAGAATCTTGGCGTGGCCGCGCTTGGTGACCAGGATGTTGGCGGGCTTGATGTCGCGGTGCACGATGCCCTGGGCATGGGCCGCGTCCAGCGCATCAGCGATCTCGATCCCGAGCGAGAGCAGCGTCTCCAGGTCCATGGGCCGGTTGCCGATCAGGTGCTTCAGAGTGGCGCCGTCCAGGTACTCCATCACGATGAACGACTGGCCTTCGTATTTGCCAATCTCATGGATGGTGCAGATGTTGGGATGGTTCAAGGCGGAAGCAGAGCGGGCTTCGCGGCGGAAACGCTCGAGAGATTGCGGGTCCTGGGCGACGTCGGCGGGAAGGAATTTGAGAGCCACGAAGCGGCCCAGTTCGGTGTCTTCGGCCTTATAGACGACACCCATCCCGCCTCCGCCGAGTTTCTCGAGAACACGGTAGTGCGAAATGGTTTCGCCGATCATGAACCAGGAGCGTGCAGGGCTGCAATCTTAGGGGCGCGGACGACGTAAGTCAACGCGGACGCGGAATGGCGGGTCTCACCACAAAGCACTTAAGGACAACAAGGGAACCTGCAGCCCTTCGCGTTCTTTGCGCCCTTTGCGGTTGAAGACTTTGCCCGCAAAGTTCGCAAAGGGCAGCTCAAAGTTTGCCCAGGAAACGCCAAGACTGGGAAGGCTGGACCTTGCCCGTCTAAACACCCGGTTCACCTGGGACAAGACTCCACCAAGCCTCTGCTTTCTGCACAGCTTTCTGCGGTATACTGCGCTCAAGTTCCCAAATTCCCTGAGGAAGTGGTGGCATCATGTCTGTGAGGATGGCGGAAGGGGTATCGGCGCAGGTTCCGGCCGACGATTTTCAGGCGCTGGAAGAGAAAGTCTATCGCACCATTGAGCTGTACAAGTCGGCGCGGGAAGCCCGGTCGGCGGCCGAACGCGACGTGCAGCGGGTGCGCCAGCAGTTGGAAGAACGCGAGGAAGAAGTGGAAGGCCTGCGCCGCGAGATGGTACGGCTGCGCAAGGAACGCGAGGAGATCCGCGGACGAGTGGAGAAGATGCTGGCGCAGATCGAATCGATTTCCGAGGAGCAGGCGGCCGGCTGATCAGGCCGCGGCCTCGGGGCTTAGGGGAGAAACCAGTATGGCAACCGCCACCAAGCATTCCGCAATCAAGGATCCCAGCAACAACGCCGTCCGGGTGGAAATTTTCGACCAGGCTTACAATCTGCGCGGCTCCGATCCCGAGTACATTCTCAAGCTGGCCGAGTATGTAGACGGCAAGATGCGCGCGGTGGCGGAACAGACCCACACGGTGGATACGGCGCGCCTGGCGGTGCTGGCGGCGTTGAATATTGCCGACGAATACCATCTGGTGAAGCGCAGCCAGGATGCGGGATCGGTCGACTATCTGCGGCGGGCGCAACATCTTTCGAGCGCGCTCGACGAAGTGCTGGGAGAAAAGCGCCGGGCAGGATAGCGTCATCAAGCGGAGCTCTTACCTTCTGTTCTTCCTGGCTGCTGCGGTCACCCTCGCCCAGGAACCTACCTTTCGCACTCAATCGAACGTGGTCATCGTGCCTGCCCTGGTGCGTGACGTTACCGGTCATGTGATTTACGGACTGCATGCCGCCGATTTCGTCATTGACGACGATGGCGTCGAACAAACCGTGCAACTGGACGAATCTGCCGAAGCGGAGCCGGTTTCGCTGATGCTGGCGGTCCAGACCGGGCGGCGGGCATGGCGCGAGTTCGGCAGGGTGCAAGGCCTGAGTGCGATGCTGGCGCCTATCCTCGATCAGAACTCCAGTCAGATCGCAGTGCTTTCGTTCGACAGCCATCTGAACCTGGTGCAGGACTTTACCGGCGACCCGGAAAAGATCAGCGAATCTCTGCGCAGTCTGGAGGCGGGAGACAATGGCGCGGCCATCCTCGACGCCGTGGACTACGCGGTGAAGTTGCTCAAGAAGACGCCGGAGGGCCGGCAGAGAGTGCTGCTGCTGATCAGCGAAACCCGCGACCACGGCAGCCATTGGGCCAGGGTTGACGATGTAGTGACCCTGATCGGCGACAGCAATACCACTGTCTACAGCCTGACGTTCTCGCCTTCGCTGTCACAGGTGCTGGACACCGAGCGGGGAAGTAACCGGGACGAAGTCTATTGGAACGTTCGGCCCGATGTGAATGGCCCGATCCTGATGGCAGGGCAGGCCTTGAGGAAGAATGTCAGCAAAGCGATTGTGACCATGAGCGGCGGCGAATATGAGCTGTTTGAATCGCGCAAGCGATTCGAAACCCGCATGATGGATTTCACCAATCATTTACATAACCGTTACATGTTGAGCTTCGAACCAAAGAATCCGAAGCCGGGACTGCACCACATCCGGGTGCGGTTGAAGGATCCGGGCACCGCGACCGTGCTGGCCCGGAGCAGCTATTGGGCCGCCGGCCCCGCTCAATAGCTGGCACCAAAGATGGTGGCGCCCAGTATAGGTCGAACCCTGGGGCGGGAGCCGGTTCCGAAAGTTGCTGGCAAACCGATTGCCAACTATTTACATGTCCCCTCTTGCCAACGCGGGGAGGTTTCCCCTAGCATCCACTCTGAAAGCCGGCCTGCAAGGTTGGTGATGGTGGTAACCGATTTTTGAACCAACACCGAATGAACGGGGACTTGACTCGAAAATCTGATCCGGTGTGCAGTGCTCCGTCATGCGGAGATGCCTAAAGGGTCTCGGCGGGTTCCCAACGTCTACCGACGGGTTCATTCTCGGCCCGCCACACGGCCCCAGTGGGTCGGCTTTGATTTTTAGCTGCTGGCTGCGAACTCCTGGCTACATCCCGCCCTGCCTGAACTGTCCTTCCTGATAAACTGGCTGCGTAGCGAAATTCCGCGCTCACGCATCTAAACCGGCAGATGTATCCTCAGCTTTTTCATATCGGACGGTTCTTCCTTCCCACCTACGGAGTCCTGGTTTCCCTGGGCGTGCTGGTCGGGCTGTGGATCAGCGTTCGCAATTCCAAGAAACAGGGGATCGATCCGGATCACGCCTGGAATCTTGGAGTCCTGGTGGTCCTGTGCGGCATTGTTGGCGCCAAGATTCTGTACATCGTCAATGACTGGAGCTACTACGCGGCTCATCCGGGAGACATTTTCAGCCTGGGGACGCTGCAGGCGGGCGGCGTGTTCTCAGGTGGACTGATCGGGGCCTCTGCCGCGGCGGTCTGGTATATGCGCAAGTACCGCATGCCGGCGCTGGCAACTTGGGATGCGTTTGCGCCGGGGCTGGCGCTGGGACACGCCATCGGACGCGTGGGTTGCTTCACCGCCGGATGCTGCTACGGCAAGGAGACCCATCATTTCTGGGGCGTGACCTTCACCAGCGGGTTTGCCAAACTGAACGCCGGCACACCACTGAACGTGCCCCTCGAGCCCACCCAGCTTTTCGAAGCCGCGGTGGAGCTGGCGAATTTCTTCATCCTGATGTGGCTGTTCAAGCGCAAGAAGTTTGATGGACAGGTGCTCAGCGCGTATTTCATTCTCTACGGTGTGGCCCGTTATTTCCTGGAGTTCATCCGTGATGATCCCGGGCGCGGTTCGGTCTTTGGAGGACTCATGACCGGGACGCAACTGGTGGCCATCGGCCTGGTGATCACGGGTGGATTGATCTGGTGGTTGCGCAGCGGTGTGACCAGACCGATAGCGGCGCCGGCCGCGCGGTAGCTGCTCAATCGGCATCGCTTCCTTAGCGTCAGCCGGGTAAACTGCTCTGGGCGAATCTGCGGAGCTGAGCTCTGCAGGTGAGGACAACCGCCCCTACGCGTGCCATGCCTGAGCCATTTCCATCCTTGATTTCCGTGACTCCGGAAGATGCCGGCAAGCGCCTGGATCGATTCCTCACCGCGCAACTCTCCGAAGTCAGCCGCGCCCGGGTGCAGCAGCTGATTGCGGAGGGCAAGGTCCTGATCAATGACCGGGCTGCGCGCGCGTCGGCGCGCCTGCATGGAGGCGAGCGAATCGCGATCCTTGGAGCGGCGGCGCCGCCGCCTTTGCGGGCGATCGCGGAGGACATTCCACTCGACATCGTCTTCGAAGATGAGGATCTCGCGGTGGTGAACAAGCCGGCGGGCATGATGGTGCACGCGGGAGCCGGCGCCACCGAAGACGAACGCAATCGCGGCACGCTGGTGAACGCCCTTTTGCATCACTTTGGCGCATTGTCGTCGTTGGGGGGAGATTTGCGGCCGGGAATTGTGCATCGTCTGGACAAGGCCACCAGCGGTCTGATCCTGGTGGCCAAAAACGACGAAGCGCATCGCCGGCTGGCGGCGCAGTTCGTTCGGCGGCAGGTCAAGAAGAAATACATTGCGCTGGCGAAAGGCTGGCTGAAGCAGGACCGCGGAACCATCAGCAGCAACATCAGCCGCGACCGGGTACGGCGGACCCGCATGACCACGCGGCGAACCGGCGGACGCGAAGCCATCACTCACTACAACGCGCAGCGCAGGCTGGAATCCCGCTATGGGAAATTCAGCCTGCTGGAATTGCAGATCGATACTGGGCGGACGCACCAGATTCGGGTCCACCTGGCGTCGCTCGGCCATCCCATCGTGGGCGACACCCTTTATGGGGCGCCCCGCGAGCTGAGCAGCAAGCAGGGAGGCAAGCTGTCGCTGGCCAGGAATTTTCTGCATGCGGCGAGTTTGCAATTTCAGCACCCACGAACCAAGCTAACCCTGTCGTTTTCCGCCCCTTTGCCGGCGGAACTGGAAGAGTTTCTGCAAAATCTGGGTGCGTGAACCGGCGGGGGTTGCGGCTATAATTGAAGGCACATGAGGTTTCGCGGCATTGCGTTGCTTCTGGGCACCCTGGGATTGACTGCGACGGTCTGTGCCCAGAATTCCGGGTCCGAAGAACTGCCTTCCGCGCCGTCCGCGGTGCAGCAGGAGCGCAGCAGGCCGAAAAAGGTTCCACCGGTCGCGCCAACCGCCAAGCCGGAACCACAGGCGACTGAGGCCTCCGCTTCGGCTTCTGCGCAAACTTCGCCTCCGGCCGATCCTTCTGCCGGTCCGGGCCAGTCGAGCCCGGCGCCGCCGGCAAATGCAGCCCGGGACACCAAACCGGCCACGATCTCAAACCCGGACGATGATGCTGCCACCACGATTACCAAGACCGTCAATGAAGTCAACGTGGTCTTTACCGTGACCGACAAGCACGGGCATTACGTGAAGAATCTGGCCAAGAATGATTTTTCGGTGCTCGACGACAGCAAGCCGGCGGAACAGATCCGCAGCTTTCACAACGAGACCGACCTTCCTCTGCAGGTGGGGCTGCTGGTGGATGCCAGCAATTCGGTGCGCGACCGTTTCAAGTTCGAACAGGAATCAGCCATCGAATTTCTCAACCAGACGGTGCGGCCCAAATACGACAAGGCCTTCGTGGTTGGATTCGATGTGACTCCGGACGTGACCCAGGACTTTACCGACGACACGGAAGCGCTTTCGCGCGGAGTTCGCGCCCTGAAGCCGGGTGGCGGCACGGCCATGTACGACGCCCTTTATTACGCCTGCCGCGACAAGCTGCTGAAGACGCCGCAGACCGGGCTGGTGCGGCGAGCCATCATCCTGCTCAGTGATGGTGACGATAACATGAGCCATGTCACTCGCGAGGAAGCCATCGACATGGCGCAGCGCGCCGAAGTGATCGTCTATACCATCAGCACCAACGTCACCGGAACCCGGCGCACCGGCGACAAAGTTCTGGAGCGCATTGCCGATGCCACCGGCGGCCGCGCCTTCTTTCCGTTTCAGCTCAACGATGTGGCCAATGCCTTTGTCGAAATCCAGGATGAACTCCGCAGCCAGTACGCGCTTTCCTACAAGCCCGCCGACCTGCGCATCGATGGCCGCTATCACACCATCGAAATTCTGGCGCAAAACCACAAGGGCCTGCGCGTCCGCAGCCGGCGCGGCTACTTCGCTCCCAATCAATAGGGCATGGTGATGGCGGGCTACTCCGGCACTCCCCTTCCCAAAAAACTCGGCATCAAACCAAAATTCAAGGCCGCGTTCTTCGAACTGCCCACTGGCGTCAGCAAGGAGTTGAAGAAGTCTCTCGCCGACTGTGAAATGGCGAAAGACGGCCAGGCGGCGCTCGACTTCGCTATGATCTTTGTCCGGAGCCAGGCGGAGATGAAGGAGCAGTTTCCCCGCTATGCCCGGCGGCTGGCGCCCGCTGGAATGCTGTGGGTGAGCTGGCCCAAGAAGGCGTCCGGGATCGCCACCGACTTGAACGAAAACGATGTGCGCAGAATCGGACTGCTGGCGGGACTGGTGGACGTGAAAGTTTGCGCGGTAAATGAAGTGTGGTCAGGCCTGAAGTTCGTAATCCGGGTGAGAGATCGCTAATCCGCTGAAAAGCATCCAACTAGCTGGAAAGAATTCAAAAGAGTGAAAGGATCGAACCTATGTCTTCTCCGCAGCTCACTCCCGATCAAGCCAAACTTGCTTTCGGTTTGGCGTTGCCGGCGCTCAAGACCGAGCACCAGACGACCAAGCGTGTGATCGAAGCCATTCCCCTGGACAAGGGCGACTACCGCCCGGACACCGTTTCCAAGACTGCGTTGGAACTGGCCTGGCACATTGTGGCAGCGGAAAAGCGTTTTCTGACTGGAATCCATGTCGGGGTGTTTGATTTCAGTCCGATTCATCGGCCCGAGTCAATCACCAACTCTGCCGGCATTGCCGCCTGGTTCGATGAGAGCTTTGCCGCGAATCTACCCAGGCTGGAAACACTCAGTGGGGAGCAATTGACCAGGATGATCGACTTCCGGGGACTGTTCCAGCTTCCCGCGGCCTTGTTTCTGCAGGTTGCGCTGAACCATACCATTCACCATCGCGGACAGCTCTCGGTGTACTTGCGGCCCATGGGGGCGAAAGTGCCGTCAATTTACGGTGAGAACTATGACGCCACCCAGGCCCGCATGGCGAAGGAAGGCAAAGCCAGCTAGAGCCGAGTGGTGGACGCCTCAGGGTCGGTGGCGGTGGAAGCGGCGGGCCTCTAGTCTCTCTTCGCGACCGCGTAGTATCCCGTCCGGGATTGGATCTTGTAGTCTTTTTGCTTGGCGCGGATTTCCACTTTGCGGAAGCTGCCGTCGAGCGCGGTGTTGGTGGGAGTGTAGCCGATGTTGTACTGGCTGCGCAGCTCCATCGCGATCTCATCAAAGGCTTGTTTGAGTTTGTCCATCTTGTTGCCCACTTCAATGACACGGCCGCCGGTCTCGCCCGCGAGTTTCTTCATTTCGCGATCACCGGAATATCCCCCGAAGCCGTAGAAGCCGCGATCCGCGATCAGCAGGACGTAGCAAATGGAGTCCGCCTTCTGGGCCGCTTCGATGGCCTCGCTGATCTTGTACTGGCTGCCTTGGTCTTCGCCGTCCGTGAGCAGGATCATGGCCTTGCGCCCGACTTCCTTGGCCAACTGATCATGCGCCGCCAGGTAGACGGTGTCGTAGAGTACCGTTCCCTTGGGATTGGAACTGCAAGGTAGCGGTCCGCCTCCTTGACCGGGCATCCCACCGCAACTGGAAGGCGGGGCATTGATGCGAGCACTGTCCAGGGCGGCCCGGAGCCGTCGCGGCGAGTTGGTGAAGTCCTGCAGCAGGTTGGAGTCGACGTCAAAACTGATGACGAACGCCAGATCCTTGTCGCGCAAAATTTCGTTCAGGAAATTGCCCCCGACTTCCTTCTCCATCTCCAGCACCCGCTGCTGGCTACCGCTCGAATCAATCAGAATACCCAGGGTCAGGGGAAGGTTGGACTCGGCCGTGAAGTATTTGATGGTCTGAGGCTTGCCGTCTTCGAGAATGTCGAAATCGTTCTTGGTCAAACTGGGAATCAGCGCCCCTTTTCTGTCTTTGACGTTGAAAAAGAGCTGGACCACATTGACGTTCACCTTCAGAGTGCTGACGGACTGGTCCGGTTCGTCCTGCGGGTTGGTCTGATCCGGCTGGCCGGCCAGGCGGGGAAGTTGCTGGGAGGAGAGCAGACCTGGACAGCACAGGCCGGCGGCGATAGTCATCGCGGCCGCATATCCCTGAAACCGGCGGATTTTCAGCATTCAGATATTCTCTCGCAGTTTTTGTTAGTCTATTCCATCAGGGTTAGATGCACGAAATTGCCGGTTTCAGCATCGGAAATATCAACGCTGCTGTCCGGCGGAGAAGGTGCCCGTGGCTTCAGCAATCGGTGAACCCTTGAAGACCCTTGGGGTGGTGATGGTCGCGCTTGGCCTGGCCTGCGGGAACGTAGCTGCCCAGGAACAGCCGAAATCAGACATTCCGGATGCGCCTTCGGCATCCCGGCCATTTCCCAGTGTGCCTCCGACAGGCAATCCCGGCCCGCCAGTTCCCGATCAGGCCCCACCGGCTCCGAATCAAGCCCCGCCCACGCAATCGAATCCTGCGTCCCAACCCAATCCAGGTTCTGGGGGAAATCCTGCTCCGCCTCCCTTCAAAGTGACGACCGCCCCCCCTGGGAGTGTGCCCGCCCAGCGTACTCCGTCGAGCGACGAACTGTACAAGGTCGTGGCCAATGTGAACCAGGTGCTGGTGCCGGTGATGGTCAAGGATGACAGCGGACGCTTGGTGAATGGGCTACTTCCCCGGGACTTCACCGTGTTCGAGGACGGCAAGAAGCAGAACCTGAATTTCTTCACCACCGACCCGTTTGCGCTGTCCGCGGCCGTCATTTTTGATCTGGGGATGGCGGACGTAGCGGTGCAGAAGGTGAACCAGACATTTTCAGCGCTGGAGGGAGCGTTCAGCGAGTTCGACGAGGTTTCGATCTATACCTACAGCAGCAACGTGTCCAGGATGGCCGATTTCGCCGCCGTAGGCCGCAGATTGACCGCGGTGCTCAATGACTTGAAGACGGTCGGAGGCAGAAATAACGGACCTCCCGTGACCAGTGGTCCGATGGGACCGCAAGGACCGATGGTAAACGGCGTCCCCATCGATCCCGGCTCATCGCGGGTGATTACGCCCCCCAAAGAGTCGCACGTGCTCAATGATGCCCTGGTGGCGGCCGCGCTGGATCTGGGTAAGCGGGACCGGGCCCGGCGCAGGGTCATCTTCATCGTCAGCGACGGCCGCGAGTACCGCAGCAACGCCAGCTATCGCGACACCCTCAAAGTTCTGCTGTCGAATGGAGTTCTGGTGTATGCCGTCGCCGTGGAGGGGTCGGCGATCCCGGGATACGGCCAGTTGCAAAAGCTGCATGTACCTTTCTCGGGCTCGCGATTGGGTTACAGCGACATCCTGCCCAAGTACGCCAGCGCCACCGGAGGCGAGATCTTCCCGGGATTTTCGCGTGACGCCATTGAAAGCACCTACGCCCGCGCCCTGGGCGATGCGCGCAACCAGTACACGCTGGGTTATCTCACCCATGCCACGCCCAGCAATACCCACCGCGAGATCGTAGTGCAGGTCGCGCGTCCCGACCTGAAAGTGACTGCAAAAGAAGGGTACTATCCCGTGGGGTTGTCGCGTTGAATGCCGAAGCGCGGTCGAGTTCTGATCCCGGAAGGCTTCAACCTAGTAACCGGAGTAACCTGCCGTTGCCGCCGGGCCGTGTGGTATAAAACCAGCAGTATCAAGCCAAATTTTTGACCGGGTGACGTTGGTTTGGGTGCGACCGTCCGGTAACGGTCCCGAGGGAAGTCTTGAGTTTCATCAATTTTGCGGCCCGCGAGATCAACTGCAAGATCGTGTACTATGGCGCCGGTCTAGGCGGCAAGACGACGAATCTGCAGTTCATCTACCAGAAAACCGCCGAACAGCAAAAAGGCAAGATGATCTCCCTGGCCACGGAGACGGAACGGACCCTGTTTTTCGACTTTCTCCCGCTGGACCTGGGATCGGTCCGCGGCTTCAAGACCCGAATCCATCTGTACACAGTTCCTGGACAGGTGTTTTATGACGCCAGCCGCAAGCTGATTTTGCGCGGCGTGGATGGCATTGTTTTTGTCGCCGACTCTCAGGAAGAGCGCATGGACGCCAACGTCGAGGCCCTGGACAACCTGATGGCCAACCTCAAGGAACACGGTTACGACTTTCACAAGATTCCCTACGTCCTGCAACTGAACAAGCGCGATCTGCCCAATGTCCTGCCGGTCGATGCGCTGTCCAAGCAACTGCGCCGGAAGAATGAGCCTATGATTGAAGCGGTAGCTTTTCAGGGTCCGGGAGTGTTCGAGACGCTGAAGGAAATCGCGCGGCAAGTGCTCACCGACCTCAAGCAGGGCGGGTAGAGCAGGCCTCGAAGTTCGGACATCGGACCCTCGACCTCAGATCTCGGACCTCAGCACAATCATTCAACCTGAGCTAGTAGGTGTGTCGTTGCCACCCATGTCGTTCGGCCGCACTCCCGAGTCTGAAGGAACAAAACCACAGTGCAAGCCGTATCTTTTATCAGGAAATCGTAGAACACAGCCCATCGTATTCTCTCGATTCACTGCAGTTGCTTCACCTTCTTCGCTTTTGCGGGCAGCCAGCGAAGTACGCCGACAGGAAACTGCCGGAATCTGATGCCCAGGAAGTGAAGACGCGATGTTCCTTTCCAGATTTCTAACCAACGCCCTACTTCTTGTAACCGTTCCAGCAACGTCGGCTATAACGCTGGCCCAACGATCTGAAACTCCGATCACCAGGACGGAATCCGGCGCGATATCCGGCGTAGTTGAAGACGGATTGAGGATCTACAAAGGCGTGCCATTCGCCGCCCCGCCAATTAGTGACTTGCGTTGGCGCCCCCCGGTCCCCGTCACTCCCTGGACTGACATCCGCAAAGCCGATGCGTTTGCGCCGGCGTGCATGCAAGATGGCGTATCCATGAAGGGCGAGACCCCGCCGACCGTGAGTGAGGATTGTCTCTACCTCAACATTTGGACGCCGGCGAAAAGCTCGCAGGAACGCCTTCCGGTAATCGTCTGGATATACGGGGGAGGTTACATCAACGGCTCGGCGTCGATGCCGTTGTACTGGGGCGACCGGCTTGCGCACAAAGGCGTGATCGTGGTCACCATCGCGTATCGGCTGGGGCCGCTGGGCTTTCTTGCGCATCCCGAACTGACGCGCGAGTCCCCGCACCACTCGTCCGGGAACTACGGACTGATGGACCAGATTGCGGCACTGGAATGGATTCAGAGAAACATTGCAGCCTTTGGCGGCGATCCCAAGACTGTGACCATCGCAGGTCAATCTTCGGGAGCGATATCGGCCAGTCTTCTGATGGCCTCTCCGCGTGCAAAAGGCTTGTTTCAGCGAGCCATCGGAGAGAGTGGCGGTCTCTTTGAGCCGGTCCAGCTCGCACCAAAGTACCTGCTGGCCAATGCCGAACACGATGGGGAGAAATACGCCGCCTCGCTCGGTGCGACCTCGCTGCAAGAACTCCGTCGATTGCCTGCGGCCCGGCTCACGGGCAACGCCGACGGCATTGTTCACCCGGTGATCGATCCGTGCCTGCTTCCGGCTTCGCCCTATGAAGCGTTCACTTCAGGGCAACAAAACGATGTTCCGCTGCTCATTGGTTCGAACGCAGAAGAGGCGCGTTCCTTAACGGACGTCTCCCATGTGAAGGCCGCCACCTTTGATAGCGACCTGGAGCACAGCTTCGGCCAGCTCCCGCCTGCGCTTATCGCAGCGTACCCCCACACCACCGATGAAGAGGCGCGACAGGCGCGGCTCGACCTCGAGCGCGACCTTCGCTTCGGCTGGGACATGTGGGCCTGGGCGAGGGTGCAAGCCCGAACCGGGCAGAATCCTGTCTTTTATTATTCATTTCGGCAGCAGCCACCCTTCCCGGCCGGTTCCGTGTATGAAGGTTGGGGGGCGAGCCACTTCGCGGAGCTCTGGTATGTATTCGACCATCTGGACCAGGAAGCCTGGAGTTGGACCAAGGCAGACCGCAGACTGGTCGAAGAAGTCTCACTGGGTCAACTTCGCGAACTCCGGCGATCCAAACGGGTCGGGCCTTCCCGCATGGCCGGTGTTCAGCAACGCCGATAACAAAGTCCTTTATATCGGCGATCCGGTCACCGTTGGCGCGGTGCCGAATATTGATAGCCTGAAAATTCTCGATGCCGTCTACACGACCGTGCGCGGCAAGGCATTTGCCGCACGCTAGTCGACTGAGGTCCGGGCCCTATCGCAGCTTCATCGACTTCAGTATTTGCTCGAACGTCGGTCGCATCGATTCGAAGTCTTTGTCGGGGGCGATTGACACGACGTACAGCAATGTCCCGTCCCGGCGCCCGAAGGTCACCAGCCAGTCCCGTTCCCGCCCCGGACGTCCGCTCTGATCTTGCAGGGGTGAAGATCCAATCAGGTCCACGGATTTTCCGCTCACACCGTTGATCCGGATATCTTCATCTTGCCCGATTACCCGCATGTCGGGATTGGACTGGCGCAGCGACGCCAGCAGATCATGAGTCGCCTGATCGAGGGTGGCATTCTGATCCTCGGGTTGATAAGTATTGATCATGACCCCGTAGGCCACCGCGTTTTGAATCACTCCATTCTCGGGAGCAATCGTAACCGTTGAATTCTGATCGCCGAAGACCCGCCAATTTTCAGGATAAGAGACCTGGAAATCGCGGTGGCTGAAGCTGCGCAGGCCCTCGTCGGGCCGGCCCGCGTTGGGCCGAGCATCGCCGCCGGAGCCGCTCATTGCGGGATTTTGACGGTCCGCGATCTCCTGTGCGGAAAGCGGGTTCATGCCCCCGACCAGTTGTTTGACGTTGCGAAACTCCGCGCTATCGCCGCGATAGCTGGTCTTTCTGGGCAGGGTGGCGACCTCCTTGGCCACCGCCTCGGCGCGGTTTCCCGGATCGGGGTGGTCACTGAGAAGCTGCGGCCCCCGCCTTCCCCCTTCCTGCTCGATCTTGGTGAAGAAGTCCGCCATGGCGCGAGGATTGAATCCGGTGTCGTACATGATGTCGGTGCCGAGCAGGTCGGCTTCCGATTCAGCTTTCCGGGAGTTCTTCAGGAAATAGGAGCCCAGACCGAACGAAAGTCCCTGTTGCGCCATTTGTCCGAGCGCGCCCCCGCCCATGACTCCGCCCAGAACCGCCAATGGAAGTTGCGCTGCCATTTGCTTACTGGCGGCTCGCGTCCCGTGGCGCTGCACCACATGGGAAATTTCGTGCGCCACGACGCCGGCCAGTTCGGCTTCATTGTCCGCGGCGCGGATCGTTCCCAGATTCACGAACACCGGTCCGCCGGGCAGAGCAAAAGCATTGATTTCCTTCTGGTTCACAACGTGGAAGCTGTAAGGCCACTTCTCACCTGGGGCATGGGAGGCAAGTTCGCGGCCCAGACGCTGGATATAGAGGGTGACCGGGTCTGAGTCCGGCAATAAGGGTAATTGCCTGCTGACCTGGGCGGCCGCCTGTTGGCCAGCCTGGACTTCTTCCTGGGCGGAAAACATGTCAAAGCCGTGTGAGGGAGTGACCCGTGCTTCAAGCCCCGGCGTCGCGGCGACGGAAAAGACCAGGAGCACCGCCAGACAGCGTGAGATGACTGAATTGCCACTCATAGCTCCCCATTTTAGATGCAGAACCAATACCACAGTGATCTCAACCGGCCCCGTAGGCCCCGATGTCCTCATCTGGGCGGGGTGAGCGAAGCTCACCGGAGATTTTCGATGGTTTCTTAAGCTGAGCTTAAGGGCTTGCGGAGCTTCGCTCCGCCGGGCAGGTGGGGACACCTGCCCCTACGCAAAAAAGGGTGCCAGTTTCCGGCACCCTTAAGGTTGGTTATTGGCGGAGAACTATTTGCCGTCCAGTGTTCCCGTGGCGCCAAATTCACGACGGGCCACAGTGCGCGCCGAGCGCGACATAGGCGGCGCTCCGGCGGCCGCTCCCTGGCGCTCCAGCAGCATGGGAACCATGGCGTTTTCGGCTTCCTTGATGAACATGAGCTTGCCTTCCGGGGTCAGGTCGATGCGGATGAAGTCTCCAAGCCGGACCTGCCCCGTAGCCACCAGGTTGGCGAGCTGAAATACGATGTGGCGCTCGATGGCCCGCTTCAGGTGACGCGCTCCGTATTTCGGGTCGGTCCCCTCGTGCAGCAGGAAGCTTTTCACTTTGGGAGTGCAACTGAACACGAACTGATTCATGGCCGAAGCGGTCAGGATGCGCTGCTGTACCATCCCCAGTTCGATCTCCAGAATCTGCTGCAAGTGCTCCGAGCGCAGGGTTCTGAAGACCACCGATTTATCGATGCGGTTCATGAATTCGGGGCTGAACTTGCGTCGCGCGGCTTCAACCGCGGTGCGACTGATCTTGTCGTCGAAACTGGTGTCGACCTGGGTGGCTTTGCGCGCGAAGCCCAATCCTCCATCCACCAGGCCGCTCATTTCTGTCGCGCCCAGGTTGGAGGTCATGATGATGATGCACTGCGAAAGATCGACCCGGCGGTTGTCGCCGAGCGTCAAGGTGGCTTTGTCCAGGATTCCGAGCAGCAACTGCCAGAGCGAGTCGGAGGCTTTTTCGATTTCGTCAAACAGCAGAATCGAAAGCTTGAGGCCTTCCGTGTGCCACTGGTTCAATGCTTCCTGAGTGAGCAAGGGGTGGGTTTCGCGGTGGCCCAGGTATCCCGGAGGCGAGCCAATCAGTTTGGCGATTTCGTGGGAGTGCTGAAATTCCGCGCAGTCAATCTTGATGCAGGCGCGAGGGTCGCCGAACAAAGCCTCGGCCATGGCTTCGACCACACGGGTCTTCCCGGAACCCGTAGGCCCCAAGAACAAGAGATTGCCAACCGGACGGCCAGGAGGATTCAGTCCCGCCAGAAACATCTGATAGATCTCGACCACTTTTTCGACGGCCTGGTCCTGACCGACGATTCTGCGGCGAAGGGCGTTCTCAAACTCCCGGGCATCATTGGAGCGGCGGGTAGGGTCGAGCATCGTGTTGACGACGGTTTTCATAAGGGGTCTGGCCCTGCTTTTTCCTTTCCTGGGGCCCGTTAGGTCCAGGGAGACCGGGTCCGCCGTCTCGTAATGAGAGACAAATCCTGTCAACTCATTGCTTCGGCAAGGCTAGTTACTGCAACCGGCTCGCCAATCCGCTGAAACCCTCATTTGTAACTCTCTCTAGGGGTTAGATCGCAGCCCTGGGGCGAAGAAAGGAAGTCCCCTTCGCAGGGGGGTTGGGCAAAGGGAAATAGTTTGCCACTTGAGGGTTCCCGGGGGCTCCAGGCTGGAGCGAAGCCCGCTTGGCGCTGTCCCGACGTAACTGGCAGGCGAATTTGACCGAAGGTAGCATCCCTGAAAACAGCCTTTCACGGAGAACACCTTGCGCCACTTGGGCCCCTCAACTCTTGCCAGCATCCTCTTTCTTTCTTTTGGTTTGGCGGTATGCGAGATAGCGATCGTTCCACCCGCTCCGGCACAGACCGCGCACCCGAAACTGTTGCGTACCTCGAAGTCGTCAACTCCGGTCGCCCCCAAGACTCCGGCGCCGGAGCTGGTCCTGCCGGTAGCGCCTCCGGGAAGCGCGCTCTATGTCGCCAAGCGAGGGGACAGCATCCCGCTCATCGCCCGCCGCTATCTGGCGCAGACCTCCTACCTGACTTCCACCGAGTTGGGTGATGCGATCCATAAAGCGAACGGTGATCTGCACGGCACATTCTTGAAGGCAGGCCAGCCCGTGATTGTCCCCGGACTATTGCTCGAGCCGATCGTGGAAAAGTCCATCCCGGTAGAACGCGATTTTGAAGTGCGCGCGGTTTACCTGACCGGACTGATGGCGGCCAGCGACCGCGGCATAGGCATCATTCGCCGCTGGCGCGAAGTGGGCGGGAACGCCGTCGTGTTCGACATCAAAGACAGCGACGGCAAGGTGACCATCCCCTTCGATCATCCCTTATTGGGCAGCCACCACAGCGCATTCCACGACCTGCCCAAGTTCATCCGCTTCCTGCATTCCCAGAACATGCATGCCATCGCCAGGGTTGCCATTTTCCGCGACCAGCGACTGGTGGAGACGCATCCTGAACTGGCAGTGAAGTCGCACAAGACCGGCCAGCCGTGGCGCGAAAACGGAAAGTTAGTGTGGACCGATCCTTCGCAGCTCAAAGTGCAGGAGTACGACATCGCGCTGGCTAAGCAGGCAGCGGAAGCCGGCGCCGACGAGATTCAGTTTGACTACGTGCGCTTCCCGGCGGAGGGCGACCAGAAGGACGCCAGCTTCGTCTTCCAGACCGAGCATCCGGAGTGGCATCGCTCGGACGTGATTGGGGACTTCCTGAAACATGCGTACGCCCAGCTGCATCCGACGGGAGCCCTGCTGTCGCTCGATGTGTTCGGCATCATGGCCTGGCAGCGCCCGGTTGACCTGGCGCATACCGGTCAGGACATCGTGCGCATGGCCAAGAATTGCGATGTGCTCTCGCCCATGATCTACCCCTCCCACTTCTTCGGCATGGACGGCATCGCGCATCCCGGAGACGCGCCCGAACACTTCATCGGCGAGTCCATGGTTCGCTTTGAATCGATCACCAAAGGCAGCGGCGTAGTGGTACGGCCGTGGTTGCAGGCCTTCCGCTGGAGAACCAAGACCTATTCACCGAAATACATTGAGGTCCAGGTGCAGACCGCGAAGGACAAAGGCGGCATCGGATTCTTGTTCTGGAACGCGGCCAACGATTACAGCAAGCCCTATGTCGCCATGCCGGAGATGAGAGCCGCCAAGGGTCAATACTTCCGCGGGGATGAATTGCCAGGCGGCGCGCGAGCGAGTGTGGCGACCGCCACTGCGCCAGACAGGGCTATGGTCCCCGCCAAGCCCTAGCTCCCCTGATGGAGAGCCGTGGTCGATGCATTATGAAAAAGCACCCCTGCTTCAGAAGGTCGAAGCTGGGATGGGCGCCGGCTCCGCTCCGCTGCGCTGTGCAGGGGCTTCGCTCCGCTACGGCGGCGCTAGGGAGCAACTGCACTGGTGAATGGGGTGCGAAGGA
>DASZHW010000185.1:0-88634 GCA_035937515.1 Terriglobales bacterium
TCAGGCGATCGACCTGGATCCCAACTATGCCTTGGCCTACGGTGGATTGGCTTTTGCGTATTCTGACGGGGACGACGATTTTTTCCTATCGCCGCATGATTCCATGCCCAGGGCGAGTGAGGCGGCAAAGAAGGCGTTGGAACTAGACAGCACGCTCTCCGAAGCTCATCTCGAGATGGGAAAAATTCACTACTGGTATGACTATGATTGGAATGCGGCCGAGAAGGAACTCCGGCGCGCAGTCGAGCTTGGTCCTGAGGATGCCTCGGTTCACGCGTACTACAGCTGGTATTTGATCTCCGTGGGACGGACGCAAGAAGGCTTCGAAGAGAGCAAGCGTGCCCTGGAGCTAGATCCGCTTTCCACCGAGACCGACACGGTTGTCGGCCAAAACTTCTACTGTGCGCGGCAATATGACCTGGCCATCGACACGCTTCGTAAGACCCTCGACATGGACCCGAATTATTGGCTCGCTCGCATGTTCTTGGGGTTGAGCTACGAGGCCAAGGGCGACCTTCCCGGTGCTCTAGCGGAGCTCCAGAGGGCGAGCGAAACACAGACAATCATACTTTGGCCCTCAGCAGAGCTGGGTCACGCCTATGCAGTGTCTGGGAAGAAAGGCAAGGCTGAAGAAATCCTGAAGGAGCTCAAAGAGCGTTCCAATCAGAGCTATGTCCCCGCTTATGATTTCGCCGAGATTTATATCGGCCTTGGCGACAAGGACCAAGCCTTTGCCTCGCTCGAAAAGGCCTACACGGATCGTTCCATGGTCTTGACCCTCTTGAAAGTTGACCCCGAACTCGACAGCCTGCACTCGGACCCGCGTTTCAAGGATCTGGTGCGCCGAGTCGGTCTGCCACAATGAGCGCCAACTCCCAACAAAGACGCCGACCCCGACATCCCCATCCTGAAGGAAGCCAAGGCGGAGTATGCAAAGCTGCAGTGAGGCGATCCCGGCGGCCGAGGTGCTGCGATCCCCGAAAAGAAGTTCTTCCCTTTTAGAACACCGGCACTAGATTGTGTTTCTTGGAATACATCTTGCGGTCGACAGCGCGCAGTACGTCTTCGGCGTCGGAACCCGCGACATAGGGCGCCAGGGCCCAACTGAAGGAAAGTTCATATCCCTTTTTGCTGGCCAGATTCCACTGGTCCACTTCCTTGAGCAGCCGCTGCACCGGAGCGCTGGCCTGATCTTCCGTGGTATCCGGCATCATGACTAGAAATTCTTCCCCACCCTGGCGAAACGCCACATCCGCGCCCCGGAACACCGTCTTCAATATCTTGGCGAACTCCACCAGGACCCGATCGCCTTCGAGCGCTCCGTACTTGGAGCTGATGGTGGCAAAGCCGTTCAAGTCCAGCGCCATGAAAGTCAGGCTGCTGCCCAGACGGTTGGAGCGCGCCACCTCTCTCGGAATCAGCTCGTTCATCGCCCTTCGGTTCAGCACCTGCGTGAGCGGGTCGATCAACGAAAGGCTCTCTAGCCGCTCGTTCAACACCAGTTCCCGGATCAGGGCCAGGCGCGTCGTATTCAGATTCTTTTTCTGCGCCAGCAGGTAGATGTTGAACAGCAGGACCAGCGAGATGAGTCCGAAAAATAGTTGCGGCAGATACGAATGGTCTAAATGGATGACGCGCTGCGCCCACACCAGGCTGGGCAGCGCCATCGCCAGCACGCCCGAGGTCAGCACCAGGATGACCAGAATTCCGATCGACCAGAGTTGCAGATCGCGCCCGGAAAGCTGCTGAATCTGCTGCTGGATCTCTTCCGCCCGGGCCAGCATGGGAGGAAGCGGCGTTTGCTCTTCACTGGACCGCGACATTGCCGCTCCTGTGGCGCCCATAGGTTTCCCTGTTCTGGAACACTCTTCCTCAGCACTTGTACCGCAATTCAGGCAGGCGTGGCTCGCGAAAACCGCGTTCGACGTTACGTTCGTAATCTCTTGTTGTGATGGAGCGTCGCTTCATGCGGTATGGGCGCGACGCTTGCGGAATGTCGTTCCACGTGGGCGCGTTCCGCTCGCGCTCTCCGGGCTAGGCGTAGTCCACATTGGCCAGCACGTTGTATCCGCTTTCCTTGCGGAACGTGATGTCCACTTTTTGCCCCACCGGCAGAGCGTTGCGCATGTCGCCTTCGAACACCAGCATCTGGGAAGATGCATCCACACCATTCGACAGCATCACAATCGACTTGTTGGGCTGGCCCACGCCGGACTCGTAGAACTGAACGCTCTCCACCTTGCCCCGTTGCCTGAGCCCGCCGGAAGAAGTGGCAGTCGCGGTGGCAAAGCTCAGCCCGCCCGCTCGCAGCTTGCGCAGCTCAAGCAGGATATTCAGGCCCACGATGCCGGACATGGCCAGCAGGATGAGCGACATGAACAATCCGTCCACGGTGGTGAGCGAACCGCTCACCGCGATCCAGACGATACCCACCAGGGGAATCAGGGCCAACAACACCGAGATCAGCAGCATCATTTTTTTTTCCGGGAGTGAGCGCCGCCAGCGGCGTCACGGCTTACAGATTAGCAAAAAAACAGCCTGCTGTTCATCCGGAGGATCCGGTGTGGTTCTGGCCCGGAAAGCTATGGCGCTGGACTTAAGCGCAGGTGTCGCGCCAGTCGGCGATTTCCTTCAGTCCCTCTGAGCGGGTCTGTTCGAAAAGGCGGACGCGATGGCGCGAGTGCTCGAACTCATGGATGTCTGCCCACACTTCGGCTTGCCACGCTTCCTCGTGAATCGCGCATGCGCCGCAGGTAGCGCAGCGGGTATGCAGCTTGCGCCCGACGCGCGCCGGAACCGCAATCGGCCCGGGCGGCAGTTCCAGAAAGATGCAGCGCACTTCCTGGATATCTTCCTTGTCGCCGATGATGTGTTCGTAGCGCAACAGATAACCGAAACCCAGCTTGCGGGCTTCCTGTTCCGCTTCCTCGCGACTATGAAACGGGCCGTATTCGGCCCGCATCTGTTCGGTTGAGTCGCAAGCCATCCAAAACGTTTCCTTGTAAGCCATTTGTTCCTCGCGAGGGTCGCACTGGGGCTGGCTTGGGGAAGCGCCGGAGGGTCCTGGGACCTTGCCCTGCTTCTGGAATAGCAATTGAATGGCCGGGGGTAGCAAGGTAAGTCTTTTACTGGCAATTACTTGGAGGAACATGGAATCGATGACCCGAGGCCACGGCGCAAGCTTTTGCAGCCTTTTTCCGTAGCCTGTCCATCCCAGCGCCAATTCCGGATGGCCGGCAAGTCTGGGTAATTTTCCACGGGAGGACTTTCGCTCACGTGGCCGGCCACATAAATGGCCAGTTCCAGGCGGCTCCGCACTCCCAGTTTGTCGAAGGTGTTGCGCAAGTAGTTCTTCACTACCTGCTCGGTGGTGCCGATGGTGTGCGCGATCTGGCGGTTGGTCAGGCCCTCCCAGACCAACCCCGCGACCTGCATTTCCTTGATGGTCAGACGTTGTCGCGGTTGCATGATTTCATCTGCTCCTTGGCGTACATGGCCGTGGCCAGTTTCAGCCGCTTGCGTCCTTCCCGGATCCCGGCTCGCAGAAACAAGGTGCGCAGGTGTTGTTTGACCGTTCTCGGACTGATTTTCAACTGGGCCGCGATCTCCCGGTTGCTGCAGCCCTGCATGAGCAGCCGCAAGACATCTTCGTCACGGGGCGTGATCTTGATGTGGTTGAGACTTAGCATCGTGTGTCCTTAACTGACCGCCGGGATTGTGCCGCTGTCCCCAGGTCGAAATCATGAGAAGCAACTTATTCGCCAAACCTTCGCCATCCTGCACGGAAGGACAAATCCTTGCGAATGCTACATCTGGGTCTGGGCTATTCGTTTCAGAGACCAGCCGCGAGCCCGAAGCGGGACTCTTTGTCCCAAAACGAACCTCAGCCACCGGAATGGAAAACCTCAACCGACGACGCCCCCCGAAATTGGTGGGGGCTCCGAACCCTGGAGCGACGGCTTAAGCCCAAAATCAGCGTTCTTCCCGGCAACCCGTCTCCTAGCCCGCACTTCCAACCTGGTTGAGAACGAGTTAAGGTTGCAGGTATGCGTCTTGTCGAAATCAATGCCGGCGAGGACCTCGGATGCGGGTGCTGATGGTCGAGGACGAGCCCCGGCTGGCGGAGAACGTCGCCCGCAGCCTGCGCGAAAGCGCGGGATACGCGGTGGACATCGCGGCCGACGGCCAGGAAGGCTTGTTTCTGGTCGAGTCCAATGCCTACGATGTGGTTCTGCTGGATCTCATGCTGCCCAAGCTGGATGGCATGGAATTGCTGCGGCGCATCCGTAAGTCGGGACAGCACACCCCGGTTCTGGTTCTCACTGCGCGAGACGACAAGGAATCGGTGGTGGCCCTGCTCAATGCCGGAGCCGACGACTACCTGACCAAGCCGTTTGATCTGGGCGAGCTGCTGGCCCGGGCCAAGGCCCTGATCCGCCGCGGCAAGGGCCAGCCGTCTCCCGTCCTCACCATCGGCGATCTGGAACTGAACACCGTCAATCGCACGGTGCAGCGCGGCGGACGCGCGATTACCTTGACCGCCATGGAGTACCGGGTGCTCGAATATCTCGCCCACCGCCCCCGCGCCGTGGTTTCCAAGACCGAACTGCTCGAACATCTCTACGACTACAACTGGGAGAAGTTCAGCAATGTGATCGAGGTCTACATCTCGGGGCTGCGGCGGAAGTTGGAGGAGGGCTCGTCACGGCAGCTCATCCGTACCCTGCGCGGCCAGGGCTACATGCTGCAGGACTGATTTCCAGGGAACCGACATGCGGCGCGACTCCATTCAACGACGGCTGATCGTGACCGTGGCACTGTCGCAGGCCATCCTCACCGCAGGTCTTGTGATCACCGGGGTGGTGGTCACCTACTCGCGCCTGCTGTCCACGCTCGACACCGGCATGCAGGCCCACGCCATGAGCGTCGCGGCCCTGGTGCGCTACACCGAGGAAGGCACCGGGAATGTGTACTTCGACAACAGCCTGCTGCCCGAATCGATTGACCCCAATCATCCGGACCAGTTCATGGTGTGGGCGGACCGCACCGGGTTGCTGACTCATTCCGAAGATTGGCCGGACGGTCTGCAATTCCAGCCCGGCCCGAGTCAGCATTGGAATTTCAGTTGGGCCGGAGTGCCCTATCATGCTTTGCGCATGCAGCATGTTCCGATCCTGGACCGGGAAGAGGGCAAGCTGTTCCGCCCGCAAACTCTGACCATCGTCTACGCCTCGCCGACCGTCCGCATACGGCAACAGGTGAAGTTGGCGGGAGCATTGATTGCGCTGGCCAGCCTGCTGCTGCTGGGAGCCACCACCTGGCTGGCTTCGTGGCGGATTCGGCGCGGCTTGTGGCCTCTCCAGGCGCTGGCCCGGCAGGCGGCCCTGATCTCCACGCAGAGCTGGCGGTTGCAGGTGCCCAAGGAGACGGAAGAAATTCAGGAACTGCGCCCCTTGACCGAATCGATGACCCAGATGCTGGCCAGGCTGGAGCGCGCCTTCGCCGAGCAACGGGAATTTCTGGCCAATGCCGCCCATGAACTGAAGACCCCGGTGGCAGTGCTCAAGTCCACGTTGCAGTCTTTGCTCCAGCGTTCGCGAAGCTCGGAGGAATATCGCGCCGGCCTGCAGGCGTCCCTGCAGGATATGGACCGGCTCGAGCAACTGCTGCAACGGATGCTGCAACTGGCCCGGGCGGAACAATGGGCCGATACCAGCCGCCGTGATCTTGGTATGGTCGACATCAACTCCAGTTGCGAAGCGGCGGTGGAGCGAATTCGAGGTCTGGCTGAGGCCCGAGGCACCGAGATTCATCTTGCCACCGACGGCCCCATTCCCATTCGCGCCGACGGTGAAGATTTACAACTGGTGTGGACGAACCTCCTGGAAAATGCGGTGCGCTACAGTCCCGAGGGCGGGTCGGTCGAAGTTGCGGTCAGCCACGACGATCGCCGAACCTGGGTTTCATTCCAGGACCACGGCGCCGGCATTTCCGCCGCCGACCTGCCGCACGTCTTCGAGCGCTTTTACCGCGGAGACCCGTCTCGAACCCGCACCACCGGGGGCTTCGGCCTAGGCCTGGCGATTGCGAAAGCCCTGGTGGAAGCGTACGGGGGCAGCATCACCGCCACCAGCGCTCCGGGCGAGGGCACGCGCATGACCGTGGAACTTCCCGGTCCGGGTCAGTGACCTTGGTCACGTGGAAAACATCCTCGATTCAGCTTTTCTTAATCTTCCGGCTGTCATGATTGGCGTTTTTGGCAACCGGCCACGCATGGTGAGATCAATGCTCGTCCGATCAATGCTCGTCCGACCGAAGCTTGTCAGATCGCTAGTCAGACCACCCAAGAATCCCCTTTCCGTCCGCACCCTCAAGCCAGGTGGCCTGTCGGTCTGCGCGCTGTGGATTCTGACCACGCTGGCCTTCTCCCAGGCCAATCCTGATGCCGCGACGCTTGCGGTCGCCGCCGATCCATCTCCCGCACCCAGCACTGCTCCGCTGGTTTTGACTTTGCAGGATGCGATCGCGCGCTCCCGGAAAAATAATCCGGAGTATCGGGCCGCGGTGACGCAGTACGGCCTCGCGAAAGAAGATCGCGTACAGGGCCGCGCAGCCCTGCTGCCCAGTGCGACCTACGACGCGGGGTTCCTCTACACTCAGGGCAATGGAACCCCTGCAGGACGATTCATCGCCAGCAACGGAGTGCATGAATACATCAGCCAGGGCGACGTTCACGAGGAGATTTCGCTGCAGGGAGTGGCCGACTACCGGCGCGCCCGGGCGGCCGAGGCGGTGGCGCGGGCCCGCTCCGAGATTGCGGCCCGCGGTCTGGTCGTGGCCGTGGTGCAGAGCTATTACCATTTCGTGGTGGCGCAGCGAAAGTACGCCACCGCCCAACGCGCCGCCGGCGAGGGACAGCGTTTCCTCGACATCAGTCAAAAACTCGAACGGGGTGGAGAGGTGGCGCACTCCGACTTGATCAAGGCGCAGATCCAGTCCCAGCAGCAACAGCGCGACCTCAAGGAAGCAGAACTGGAGATGAATCACAGCCGCCTGGAGCTGGCCGTGCTGGTCTTCCCGGACTTCAACGAGAATTTCAGCGTGGTCGACGACCTGCAAACGCCCGAACCGCTGCCTGCCGTTGCCGAAATCCAGGCCGCTGCGGCGCGGCAAAACCCTGAGTTGCGGGTTGCCCTTGGCGCACTGCAGGAGGCTCGGCAGGAAGTGGGCGCGGCGTGGTCCGGCTTTTTGCCTTCGCTCAAACTGGATTATTTTTACGGCATTGATGCCAGCCGCTATGCCGTCAGCCAGTTCGATCCCGCTTCGCAAGCGACCATTCGCAACCTCGGCTACGCGGCGACAGCGACCCTGCAACTACCAATCTGGAACTGGGGAGCCAATCGCAGCCGGTTGAAGCAGGCCGGTCTGCGCCGGGAGCAGGCACAAGTGGAGCTGAGTTTTGCCCAGAGGGAACTGCTCGCGAATTTGCGCAACTTCTATGAGGAGGCCCGGACCGCCCGCCTTCAACTTGATTCTCTGGGTCAGTCGGCAGAGTTGGCGGGAGAGAGCCTGCGCCTGACCACGCTGCGCTATCAAGCAGGAGAAGCCACCGTGCTGGAGGTCGTAGACGCGCAGAATACCGTTACACTGGCCCGCAACGCATTCAGCGACGGCCAGTCCCGCTTTCGGGTGGCGGTGGCAAATCTGCAGACGCTGACGGGGAACTTCTGAACGTGGCAAGCTCCGGAAAAACTCTGATTTTGGGTGGTAGCGTAGCGCCGCGACTGCGAACCATCGCCTTCCTCGCACTGGTCCCGCCGCTGGCGCTGTTGGGCTGCTCCAGGGATTCCGGCGAAAAAGAGCCGGGTGTTCCGGTGCAGGTGGTGTCGGTAGAGAAAAAGACCATTCAGAGTGCGGTCAGGGCGGCGGCGATTCTGTTTCCTCTGCAGCAGGCGGCCATCACTCCCAAGATCAGCGCGCCGGTCAAGAAATTTTACGTCCAGCGTGGCAGCAAGGTGCGCCAGGGACAGCTGCTGGCCATACTTGAGAATCGCGATCTGGCGGCCGCGGCCCAGGAAAATAAGGGTTCCTATGACCAGGCTCAGGCCGCATACGAGACCACCACTGTCTCCGAGTTGCCGCAGGAAGTTCAGAAGGCGCAACTCGACGCGCAGGCCGCCAAAGAATTGTTCACCGCGCAAGAGAAGATCTACAACAGCCGGCAGGAACTCTTTCAGCAAGGGGCGATGCCACGCAAGGAAGTCGACCAGGCCGGAGTGGACCTGACCAACGCCCGCAACCAGTATGAAATCGCGCAAAGGCATCTCGAGGCTCTGCTGGCGGTCGGGAAAAAGCAGCAGCTCAAATCAGCGGCGGGCCAACTGGAATCCGCCAAGGGCAAGTATCTGGGCTCTGCAGCGCAACTGAGTTATTCAGAAATCCGGAGCCCGATTGACGGCGTGGTCGCGGACCGGCCGCTGTATCCCGGAGA
The DNA here is from genome assembly GCA_035937515.1 of Terriglobales bacterium. GTDB lineage: Bacteria > Acidobacteriota > Terriglobia > Terriglobales > Acidobacteriaceae > JAIQFF01. Next base: position 8,492 of record DASZHW010000185.1, read on the forward strand.
AATGGCTGCTGCCGCCACACCACTTCTCACCGTCATCGACATTTCGCAAGTCGTCGCCCGGGCTCACATCCCGCAGCCCGAAGCCGCCCTGCTCAAGCCCGGCGATGCGGCATCGGTCGGGATTCCTGGACAAGACAATCCGGTCGAGGGCAAGGTGGTTGTGGTGAGTCCGGCGCTTGATCCCAACAGCACCACAGTCGAAGTCTGGGTACAAATCAGGAACCCCGGCCTCCGCCTGAAGCCCGGAACCAGCGTGGAGGTCTCCATGCTGGCGCAAACCCTTCCCGGCGCGGTGGTGATTCCATCTGCGGCGCTGCTCACGGCGCAGGACGGCGGCACTTCCGTGATGGTGGTCAGCGCTGACCATCACGTTCATCAGAGGAAGGTGCGTGCCGGCATTCGCGAGGGCGACACCATTCAGATTGTCGAAGGGCTCCAGGCGGGTGAGCGCGTAGTCGGATTCGGGGCTTACGGGCTGCCTGAGAACAGCAAGGTCAAGGCAGAAAGCCCGAGTGGCGGAAAGCCGGAATGACGGAAAGCACTGATGCAAAATAACCGCGGCGGAGAGCGCCTGCCATCGCCGGAATCCGCCTACTGGTTCTCCCGCCATTCCAAGCCCGTCATCTTCGTGATTCTGACCCTGGCGCTGGTAGGCGGCTATCTTGCCTTCAGCATTCCGGTCTCGGTCTTCCCGGCCACCAACTTCCCGCGCATCCTGATCGCGGTGGACAACGGAGTCATGCCCACCGACCAGATGATGGTGACCATCACCCGTCCCATCGAGGAAGCGGTGAACAGCGTCCCTGGACTGCAGGACGTGCGCTCCATCACCAGCCGGGGCTCGGCGGAGATCGATCTGTTTTTCGACTGGAACGTGGACATGTTCCAGACCCTGCAATACGTGAATGCGGCCATTTCGCGAGTGCAGCCGGAACTGCCCCCCACCGCCGGCGTGGTGGCAAACCGCATGACCTTCGCCAGCTTTCCCATCATCGGCTACAGCCTTACTGCCGACGCCGTTCCTCAGACCCAACTGTGGGAGATGGCGACTTACGACATCAAGCCCCGCTTGAACCGGCTCGACGGAGTATCCACGGTGCTGGTGCAAGGCGGCCAGCAACCCGAATTTCACATCACGCCCGATCCGGTGAAGCTGCTCGCAGCCAGCGTCACCGTTACCGACATTCTGGATGCGATCCGGCGCACCAACCTGATCGATTCACCGGGACTCTTCGAGCGCAATCATCAATTGGTGCTGGGGCTGGTGAGCGGCCAGGTACATACACCCGAACAGATCGCCGATACGGTGATCAGGAACACACCCGCCGGGATTCCGGTGCGCATCGGGGACGTGGCCTCGGTCGCGCCCGGAGTGAGGCCGCGCTACACGATCGTGACCGCCAACGGCAAGCCGGCTGTCCTGCTGAACATCAACCGTCAACCCGAGAGCAACACCATGCAGGTCGCGGACGAGGTTCATGCCCAGATCGAAGAGATTCGCAAATCCCTTCCGCCCGGGATTGGGATTCGGCCGTTCTATGACCAGTCGATCATCGTGGGCGATTCCATCAAGAGCGTACGCGACGCCATCCTGCTCGGTCTGATCCTGGCTTCCATCATTTTGGTGGTGTTCCTGCGCGACTGGGGGACGTCGATCGTGGCCGGGCTGGTGATTCCGGTCACGGTGCTGGTGACCTTCGTTGTTCTCAAGTGGATGAACCAGAGCTTCAATCTGATGACACTCGGCGGGCTGGCGGCCGCCGTGGGGCTGGTGATTGACGATGCCATCGTCGTGGTGGAAAACATCGTGTTGCATCGCGACGCCGGCGAAGGACGTCTGCAGGCGATTCATGGCGCTCTGCGGGAGATCATGATTCCCCTGATCGGTTCGACGGTCACGCCGGTTGTGGTATTTCTCCCGCTGATCTCAATCACCGGAGTTACAGGGACATTCTTCCGCGCTCTCGCGGTCACCATGGGAGCATCACTGTTTGTCTCGCTGGCGCTGGCGCTGACCTGGACGCCAAATCTCAGCCAGTATTTCATCCGCGGCCGACACACTCTTCCTTTGAGCGACGCCCCAACCGAAGAAGAATCGATCACGCGTGTGCTGGCTGCCGAAGATGCCTCTTTGGGCAAGCTCTTCCGCGGGATCGTGGACTTCCATGCCCGCTGGCTGCGACGTGCCCTGGCCCGCCCGCGATGGCTGGCCGCCATGAGCCTGGCGCTGGTCTTTGTCTCCTACGTTTGCTATCGCTATTCCGGCTCTGACTTGATGCCGGAAATGGACGAAGGTGGATTCACCCTGGACTACTGGACTCCGGCCGGTTCTTCGCTCGCGGAAACCGATCGCATGGTCAGCCGTATGGAGCAGATCCTGAATGCTGTCCCTGAAGTGGAGAGCACTTCCCGGCGCACCGGTCTGGAGCTGGGGCTGGCGGCGGTCACGGAAGCCAATCGCGGTGACACTCTGGTCAAGCTGAAGAAAGACCGCAGCCGCGCCATCGAGGACGTCATCGAGGATATCCGGGCCAAGGTGACCGCGCAGGAACCAGCGGTGCGAGTCGAGTTCGTGCAGGTCTTGCAGGATATGATCGGCGACCTGACCAGCGAGCCCGAGCCCATCCAGATCAAGTTGTTTTCGCCGGATGGGGCGCTGCTCGAATCGTGGGCTCCGAAAGTCGCAGAAACCATTGCCAGGATTCCAGGGGTCGTGGACGTGCTGGACGGAATTGAAAACACGATCAGCGGACCCGCCACTACTTTTCAGATCAATCCCAGTATCGCGGCCCGCGCCGGATTCACCCCGGAAGAGGTCGCCACCGATGCCGCCACGATCCTCGATGGCGCGCCAGCCGCCACGCCCGTCGTCAGCAATGACCGTCCTTACACTCTGCGAGTGCGATTTCCCTCCGCAAGCCGCGCCTCGCTGGAGGCGATCCGCGACACCCTGTTGACCAGCAGCACCGGGAAGACCGCAACCCTGGGATCACTGGCCGCCATTACCGAGCTCCCGCCGCAAACGGAAATCCGGCGGGAGAACCTGCAGCGCGATGTCTCGGTGACCGCCCGTCTGGAAAACACCGACCTCGGAACCGCCGTTTCCCAGGTGCAGAAAGCCGTGAACGCATTGCATCTTCCCGCCGGCATTCGTGTGGAGTACGGCGGCACTTACAAGCAGGAACAGAAATCTTTTCGTGACCTGATGGTTGTGCTGATGCTGGCCATTGTTCTGGTTTTCATCGTTCTGCTCTTCGAGTTTGGATCCTTTGCCGCTCCCTTGGCCGTCCTGGCCTCGGCCCTGCTGTCGACCTCAGGAGTATTCATCGCGCTGCTGGTTACGCGCACCACCTTCAATGTTTCCTCTTTCATGGGAATGATCATGGTGATCGGCATCGTGGCCAAGAATGGAATCCTGCTGCTGGATGCGGACCAGCAATTCCGCAGACTGGAAATGTCGGTCGAAGAGGCCATGCTGCAAGCGGCCCGCCGCCGCCTCCGTCCGATTGTGATGACCGCGCTCGCCACCGTCGCGGGAATGCTGCCTCTGGCTTTCGCGCTGGGCGCAGGCTCTCAAACGCTGCAGCCGCTGGCCATCGCAGTGATCGGTGGCGTTCTGGTCTCGATGGTTTTATCCCTGATCATCACTCCCTCGGTTCACTTCTACTTAAGTAACCATCGCAATGCGCCGGAAGTAACCTCCTCCTTACCGGCGTAACCAGCCACGTTCTGTTCGCAATCAAGCTGCACAAGTTTGCACACTGCCCGCTCATCCAACTCAACCTCGCAATCCAGAATCTCACTCTTGGGTTTTTGGCCGGACCCCGAAGGATCACAACCGGTGAACATAAGCCGCTTATTTTGCAGTATGTTGCCCTGGAACCGGGCCTTTATCGCCGATAGCACCAACCAGGGACGCCGACCTTACGGGTGTGTTTTCAACCCTCAGTTTGGATGGCGGATTGCATTACAATAGTATTCCCGGAATCCCTCACCGGCTGGCGGAGTACTCGCTCACGTGACGCAAACTGCTACCAGCCCGCAACGTAAGCCTGTTCTGGATGAAGCTTCCTTCCAGCAGCTTCTGGCTGCGGCATTCGTGCTGCAGGAGCACAACGACCGCTTGCGGGCCAAGGGATCCAACGCCGAGTTTGCCAACAATCTTTCCGGCATCGTAGAAACTCAGAAGTTGATTCAAACCCTGCAGCTGGATCTGACTGCCGCCGCCGCGCTGGTTGCGGAAAGATCGCAGAAGATCACCAATGCTTCCGGGGCCGCCATCGGAATCCTGGAACAGGGTCAGCTCATTTATCGTGCAGGCACGGGCACCGCCCAGGCCGATACCGGAAACCGGGTCGCGCCGCATTCCGCGCTATCCGCGGACTGCATCAGCCGAGGAGTGGCCGAGCAGTACGCCGACGTGGCCACGCTGGCTCCCGAAAAAGCCAAACTTTTCCGTGATCGCGATGTGAAAGCGTTTATTGCGGTACCGGTATATCACGCAGGCCAGGTTGCGGGGGTTCTCGAGCTGCGCCATGCGGGCGCCGGCTCTTTTCGGGAAGCCGATGTGCGCACGGCCGAGCTCATGGCCGGATTGCTCAGTGAAGCCATGGTCACAGCGGCCCGGATGAAATGGAAACAGGCCCTGGCTTCCGAGCGCCAGAGCATGCTCGAAGCTCTCGAAAGAATCAAACCTCAGATCGAACGTTTGGGAAGCGAAGCCCTGGCGCCCGAAGGCAACACGGTTGCGGCGTCCTCAGCCGGCACGAAAGCTGGAGCCGCTCGCGGCCTCGACACCTGCTCCGTCTGTGGCAGCGACTTCTTCGACCGGAGCGAAGCTTTCTGCGGTATTTGTGGGGCGGCGCGCGCGGTCGCGAACCTCAACCGCGGTCTTGAAAGCGAAACGGACTCACCCCGCATCATCCCCTACGCGGAAGAGAATTCGTCCAACGGAAAGTCCCCGGCAGCCTCGGCACAACCTGAGAATGCCGGGACTCTACCCAGCGTAGTGCCCGCATCTCTCCAGGAATTGATTGAGTTGTGTGCCGCCCACGAGCCCGCTGCAGATCCGGAAATCAGCGCACCCAAAGAAAATACGCTTCCCGATTCAAGCTCAGCTCCGGAGTCCCACCTTGTGCGCGTGGAGCACGATCCGAGGCCGCTCACGTCTGCGGCGACTCCGGGCTTGACCAGCGAAGCCAAGCCAACTCCCGGTCAATTCGAAGCACCGGCCGACGACCCGGCAGGGGCTACGAAGGGCGGGCAATTGCTGCGCATTGTTCCCACCGACCTGGCGCGTCCCGCCGAGATCGCCCCGGTCTATCCCTGGGGTTCCGCCAAGAAAGCGCAAGATTGGCTGGAAACGGTAAAGGGTCGGAGTCCCCAGGCGCGATGGCTGGCCCACCAGTGGCAACGGCGCCGGGCGAACATTTATATTGGAATCGCGGCCCTCATTCTGGTGATCGTAATTTCCGGCTGGGGCATCCATCCCACGGCAACCACCTCGGCAGCGAATGCGTCCCCGGCGACGACCGGCCAGCCTCAAAAGCCACCCGAACCGCAGTTGACTCCGATGGAAAGGCTGATGGTGAGTCTCGGATTGGCGGAGGCCCCACCCGCGCCCGTTTATATGGGAAATCCGGACACGCAGGTCTGGGTCGATGTCCATACCGCTCTTTACCACTGCCCGGGCAGCGAGGCTTACGGCAAGACTCCCGACGGGAGGTTTACCACTCAGCGGGATGCGCAACAGGACCAGTTCGAGCCCGCCAGCCGGAAAGCCTGCCCCTGAAAGCATGGTCCACGTGCCCGATTTTCCACATCGAACCGGCTTCCTTGCACAGGCCAGGATTCTTTTGTTTGATAGAATCCCGACGGAGGATTTCCTTGGCCAACCTCTGGGATAGCAAGCCAGGCGCGCCCCCTCAGTCGGAGTTGAACCCGCTGAGCAATTCAGTCCTGGAACGGAATCTTGACCGTTGGGCAAAAGCCTACTTCAGCAACCCGCCGGAGAAGCGGGAACAGGCCGTGAGCAAACTCCTCGAGGAAATCAGAAAAGAAGTTGGCGGAGATCAGTCCGCTGCCCGTCCCGCAGATCTTCCTCACTCTGAGCAACTTCAGGAGGTCACGTGTTCGGCCTGCCAGCGCGTCAATCCTCCTGGCCATAAGTTCTGCGGCCGATGTGGCGCAACCTTGAACACTAAGCTGTACGGTACAGATAAAAACGCCATCTCGGGTGCCTCGCCCGCCTACTCCGACAGGAACGTAATGTGGCGGCCGAACCGGATTTTTGAGGACACGGCCGAGCTGGAGGCTGGGTCTGGTCGGGGATGGAAATTTGTGGTTGCAGGGCTCACGATTGCCCTGGCCTGTTTTGCCTATCTCCAATGGGGTTCGAAGCCTGGATCCATTGCGACGGTTCGGGGCACAACTGTGGCGCCCAGGGCGAGTGCTCCTCCGGCCCCACTCTCTGAGAATCCGTCGTCGAGAGCCGCCAGTCGTCCGGCGGACGAGATTTCAGGCGGCTCCAGGGACTCCGGTATTCAGAATCCTGCGCCGGCCCAGAAGCCATCGCGAGATTTTGCGTCCGGAGTTGAGCAGGCATCGCAAAAATCGCCCTTGCTCGATACCGGGCCCGCCCGCAAAGACCACGACCAGACGGAAAGTGGAGGCCCGGATCTGCGACTCGCTCAGCGCTATCTCGGCGGCGGTTTGGGCGTGAGGGACTCCTCGGAGGCAGCCAAGCTGCTGTGGAAAGCGGTCCGTAAGCAGAACAGCACGGCTGCGGTCCTGTTGTCCGACCTCTACCTGCGAGGGGACGGTGTTCCCCGGAACTGCGATCAGGCGCGCATTCTCCTCCTGGCTGCCGCCAAGCGTGGCTCTCCTTCAGCGATCCAGCAACTGCAGAACCTGGAAGCATACGGCTGTCGGTGATTTGGGCGCGTTGGTCCCCGCTGCTTCGGGTGGCGGAAAAAATCAACTACAAGACGAAAAACTAAAAGGACCCCGTTCGGGGGTCCTTTAGTTTTTTGGGCGGAACCAGATGCGGTTCAGCGATAGAGATTGCGCCGCGATCCGGGCTGATCGAGACTGAGAACATTATGTTCCCAGCTTTCCAGGACCTCAGGCGTGGGCTGGGACTTCGCTGCGGCGAGCTTCGTACCAGAGCGCGAGCTCGACCCGGTTCCAGAGTCCGAGCTTGTCATAGATGATTCGTAAGTAGTTTTTGACGACGTGTTCCGTCGTCCCGATGGCGTCCGCGACTTCACGGTTCTTGAGCCCTTGGGCGACGAGTTCGATAACTTGTCGCTCTCGCGAACTGGGTATCCGGTTTCCATAACGTTGTTCTCTGAACATAGCTGCCTCCGATAAAGAATTGTGGCGAGCTTCACGCGCTTGATCCCGCCAGTGATGGCAAAGCGTAAGAAAAGACGATTAAAGTGAGCTTTGACTGTGCGCCGGGCTATCTTGAGCTGCCGAGCAATCTCTGAATTGTCGCAGCCCTGCAGCAACAGTTCAGCAATCTGCTGCTCGCGCGGACCCAGCCGAATAGAACTTTCCCGCATTTCGGCTTCCCCCTTGGTAACGACTCAGGCCCGAGTAGGGCGATTGATGAAGCGAAGTCGCTCGTGCACGGGGCCGTTCACGGCCTCGAAACAACTGCGTACTTCAAAGTAATCCCGTGTTCTCCCAAAATTCATAGCATGCACACTGCCAAGGCGGGCGTGGATTTCACACTTTTTACAAAGCACCAACGATTTCCACAGTTCACGACAGGGTATAGACGAGACCGGGCGCACATTGAGCAAGGCTGCTTGTTTTCTTTAACATAGTCGTCGAGCTACAAGCGTGGGAAAGGGGCTCTTCCGCGCTTCCGTCTACACCCGAGGAAGACCGAAGCTGCTAATGGACCCGCGGGGAAATCCAAAGCCGCTACAGCGCCAGCTTTTCTCTTCACAAATGCCGAGACTGCCGACTTTTCGGCACAACTTCCCTGCCTGCCTGTGGGCCTAAGTTCTTTATCTAGAAGCTAAGTGAGAAACTGCGCGAAATTTTTCCTTGATTTACAGGATTACCTGGAACTAATTACACCTTTCACCTGATAACTTGAGAGTTAACTCCGGGTCACATTGATGGGAACCCGCGCTTGGAACCGGGGAACCGAGCGGACCCTCGTTGTCATCTCCGACCGATGACCGGTCGGGGTGATCGTCGTCATGATGGCTCGACAAATTTGCTTTACACTGGATGCTTCTATGAAATTGCCCGAACTAAGGCGGGTCTACGACCAGCGCCGCACTGTCGACGATGTGCGCGGAACAACCGCCTCAGCCTTCCGACATCCATTCGTGAAAAGAATCTTCCTGCCGTAACGCTGCGAAATTGTTGTTCGACAAGAACCCAGGAGGCAACAACTTTGAGCAATTCGAGCAGTCACCTGATCCCGCCCCACGGCGGAGAACTAATCCAGTTGGTCGCACAACCGCAAGCTGTCGACGAACTCAAGGCCCGCTCAAGAGACTGGCCGTCGTGGGATCTCACCGCGCGCCAGCTCTGTGATTTGGAATTGCTGATGAGCGGGGGCTTCTCTCCCTTGCGCGGATTCATGACGCGCGCCGACTACGAGGGCGTGTGCGGCAACATGCGGCTGGCCAACGGACTGCTCTGGCCCATGCCGGTCACTCTGGATGTCAGCGAAGATTTCGCCAAGTCCCTCAAACCGGGCAGCAGCAAGATCGCGTTGCGCGATCCCGAGGGAGTCATGCTGGCAGTCCTGCATGTGGAGGAAGTCTGGCAATCCGACCGCAAAGCCGAAGCCCAGGCGGTCTTTCATAGCACCAGCAAGGCGCATCCCGGCGCCGATTACGCAATCAATCAGGCCAAACCCTGGTATGTCGGCGGCCGCGTGGAGGGCGCTCAGGTTCCTTCGCACTACGACTTCCGCTCGTTACGTTTGACTCCGGCCGAGCTTCGCGCCGAGTTCGCGCGTCTGGGCTGGCGGCGCATCGTCGCTTTCCAGACCCGCAACCCCATGCATCGCGCCCATCAGGAATTGACCTTCCGCGCCGCCAAACAGGTGGAAGCCAATCTTCTGATTCACCCGGTCGTGGGCATGACCAAACCCGGCGACGTGGACTATTTCACCCGCGTGCGTTGCTATCAGTTGCTCACTTCCAAGTATCCCCACGGAGCAGTGAAACTCTCGCTGCTGCCGTTGGCCATGCGCATGGGAGGACCGCGCGAGGCTATCTGGCACGCCTTGATTCGCAAGAACCATGGTTGCACCCATTTCATCGTGGGGCGCGATCACGCCGGTCCCGGCCAGGACACCGAGGGAAAGCCCTTCTACGGTCCTTACGAGGCGCAAGAGCTGTTCAGGAAACATCAGGCCGACATCGGCGTAACCATGGTTCCCTTCAACATGATGGTTTACCTCGAAGACCAGGACAAGTATTTCCCCGACGACGAAGTTCCCGCCGGTGCTCGTGTCCTGAACATCTCGGGAACGGAGCTGCGGCAGCGGCTGAATGAAGGACGCGACATTCCCACCTGGTTCACCTATCCGGAGGTGGTGCAGGAATTGCGGCGCAGCTACCCTCCCCGCCACCGGCAGGGTGTGACTATTTTCTTCACTGGCCTTTCCGGTTCAGGCAAATCGACCATCGCCAACGTCTTGGTGACCAAGTTTCTCGAGACCGGCGGCCGTCCCGTGACCCTGCTCGATGGGGATCTGGTGCGGAAACACCTGTCGTCCGAACTCGGCTTCTCCAAGGAACATCGCGACATCAATATTCGGCGCATCGGCTACGTGGCTTCAGAGATTACCAAGAATGGCGGCATCGCCATCTGCGCTCCCATCGCCCCTTACGACGCCACTCGCAAACACGTGCGCGCAATGATCGAGCCGCTGGGAGGATTTATTCTGGTTCATGTATCCACTTCGATCGAGGTGTGCGAGCAGCGCGATCGCAAGGGACTTTATGCCAAGGCGCGGGCCGGAGTTCTGAAGGAATTTACCGGCGTTTCCGATCCCTACGAGGAACCCAAGGACGCCGAGGTGGTAATCAACACGGCCGATTTGACCCCCGAGGAGGCGGCCCAGGAAATCATTCTGCATCTCGAACGCGAGGGTTTCGTCGGCTCCATCGGCGAGCCTTCCTGATGCCCGACTCTCCTCACGCCGAAACCCTGCAGCGGATTCAGTCCGCGCTGGAGGCTGCCCGCCAGGTCTTTGCCCGTTTCACTTTGGGTGCGATCGAAGCCGAGTACAAAGCTGGCCACGATCCCGTCACCGAAGCTGACAAAGCCGTAGATGCCGTGCTGCGCCGGCAACTGATTCGCGAAGGCGAGGGCTGGCTCTCCGAGGAAAGCACCGACGATTTGTCTCGCCTCGGCAAGAGCCGCGTCTGGATCGTGGATCCTCTGGATGGAACCCGCGAATTCGTAGCCGGCATTCCTGAGTTTTGTGTTTCCGTGGCTATGGTGGAAGATGGCCGCCCGGTGGTGGGAGGAATCTGCAACCCCGCTACCAACGAAATTTTTCTCGGGTCGGTGGATTCGGGCGTGACCTACAACGGCAAGCCGGCCCGCCCCAGCCAGAGGACGAGCCTTGCGGGCGCCCTGGTGCTGGCCAGTCGCAGCGAAATGAAGCGTGGGGAGTGGAAGCGCTTCCAGAAGACTCTGCTCAAGGTTCGCCCCATCGGATCGGTGGCCTACAAACTGGCGCTGGTGGCGGTAGGACTGGCCGACGTCACTTTCACGCTCACGCCCAAGCACGAATGGGATGTGGCCGGGGGAGTAGCGCTGGTAAGCAGCGGGGGCGGGTTCGTCAGCACCTTGCAGAACTCTACCCTGCTCTGCAATCACAGGTCTCCACTCTTATCCGGACTGCTCGCCTGCGGACCTCTTCTGCGCGACGAATTGCTCGCCCTGGTAAGCGACCACTTGCCGGCAAGTTCTGACCCTTCCCGCTGAACTTCAGCGCTGGACCTCCGGATTCACGGTCTGTCGCCCGTCGCACCAATACTGATACGCCAGTCCGCCCGGTTATGACGCTAAAATGTTTCCCTGAGCCGCTGTCCAAGAACTGGGTTTCAAGAGGGGGAACCCCGTGAAAATCCTGGTAGTTGAGGCTGAACAAACCACCCGAACGCTTCTGGGAGTCATGCTCACCAAACTGGGCTACAAAGTTGGACTGGCGTCCAGTTGTGGTGAGGCGTTGCGCATGCACTCTAAAGAGGGGCCACACGACGTTGTCCTGATCGCTTTGAAATTCATGCGTGGCTCCCGCGCCGGCGGGGCGAAATTTGTCGATGCCTTGCTCGAGAAAAATCCGCAACAGCACTATGCCTTCATCACCGGATCTCCCGTCCTGCGCAAGCCATTTACCCTGCAGGATGTGGACGATTTCATGAGCGCGTTCCGGCGCCCCGGCGCCAGCCGTTTCGGATAGGCGGCGATCTTGTCATTGCTTGTCATTCCGAGTGGGCTTCAGCCCCGAGGAGTCTGCTTTGATCTAGTGCAGGCGCTACACGTACCCCAGCCCCGCCAGCCGGTCGTGTACGATTCTTTCCGATTCCCCGCCCGGACCGCCGCGGGAGCTTTTCTTTTCCATTCCCGCCACTAGCGAACGTCCCTGCATCGCGTCGGGAACTGCGTAACCGGCAAGGGCTAACAACGTGGGGGCCATGTCGAGCAGGTGCGCGCCCTCGTATTCTCCGCTTAGCGGACAATTCGGAGCGGTCAGCACAAACATTCCGTGTGGTGAGGGGTTGCAGCCGCCGTCATTCTCCTGGACATGGATTTTCCCGTGCCCAACTGCATCAATCGCGCGCCAGTGAAGCCCGCCGAAAAACGCAATCAGGTCCGGGGCCACGTTGCGCAGGTTGCGATAAATTTTTCCGGGTTTGAAGACCTGCGAATTCAACGGCTGGCCGTCCTCGCCGGGAAGCGCTTCCAGCCGGACTTTCATTTCGTCCTGGAACTGGTCATATTCGGCCGCTGGGATCACTCCCTGCGGCTCGCGCCCCCGCACATTGAAGAACACTTGAGCACAGCAGCCGCCCTTGCCCCAGGCTTTGGTCTTGCTCCAGTTCACGTTCAGCTTTTCAAATGGCGTCGGGGTTTGCGGATACTCGTCGAGCACGAGAAGCCCCTCGCGGATCAGCCATTCGTTGACGGCAAGGGCCCCATCCAACCTCTGTGCGCCGTAAGCAGAAATCACCAGCACGATGGTCTGGTCGTCCAGGAGTTCGAGCACGCTCCCAATCTGCTCATCGAGCCGGCGATAGTATTCCGGAATTGCATTCTTATAGGGATTGTCTGGCTCAAACCGTGGGTGCATCGGATCAAAACAGCTCCAGAAGCCCTGATGCATGCGGTCGAGGCCGATGTCCACGAAGTGAAAGTAATCCCAATCCTGCTCGCTCAGGAGCCAGCGCCCTACCTCCCACTGCTTGCGGCTCATGTTGAAGATTTCTTCTTTGAGCTGATCCTTCGGCCGAGCGCGCAAGCCCTTCACGTCCGCGGGATATTCCCCCACCAGTTCTGTGATTTTGACTTTGAGTTCCGGTGGATAAGTAAAAGCAACGTTGACTCCTTCCGGGGCGAGGAAACAGCCCACGCTGATCCCGTTCACCTGCAGCGGCGGACAATTCAAAGGCACGCCCACAAGGATCGACTTCTTCCCCGCCAGTTGGTCCCAAACCGCCGGGGCCTTGATCGACGCTGAGTCGGCAATGGCAAGTTTGTCGTAGGCAGGTTTGTCGCAAGAATGATCGCTTCGATTGCGGAACCCGTACAGCCCGAGCGATCCCGGGTCCTGGCTGGTGCTCATGCACATCCAGGCCGGAATGCCAGCAGGCGGAATTATGCTTTGGAGACGCCCGTAGACGCCCAGATCCATCAGCCGGCGCAAATTCGCCAGTTGCTCATCGGCAAAGATGATTTCTGGCGCCGCCCCTTCCAGTCCGAGCACGCAGATTTTCATTCTTCAGAGTAAAGCCGTGCCTTCCATGGATTCGGGAATCGCCACGCCCAGGTAATTGAGGATCGTAGGCGCGAGGTCGACGATGCGCGCGTGACCATGCCGCGCCGCGCGATTCATGAACAGAATTCCCGGAACCGCTTCCGGATCGACAATGTGGTCTCCGCTCCAGCGGCGCTTGTTGTCTTCGAGAACGGAATGAGCAAAGCCGCCCGCCGATGACTCCCAGGAAACCCGGAATCCGCGATGAAAATTCACCAGCAAATCAGGCGCGCTCTCTGCAAACCCACCCGAGTATAGCTCCTCGCGCCGGGACACACTGCGGATTGCAGGGCGCTGGGTCCGCTCATCGGGAAACCCGGCCAAACCAGTCTGGATAGCCTTGCGGACTCGTTCCGCCTCGGCACCTTCCTCGAGGCACCCAGCGCCTTCGCGGCCTTTGAAGTTCAGATAAATTCCCCCCAGGCCGACGCCGTAAGCGAAGCTTTTCGACCAGTCGACTGCCGCGAATCCATTTCCCATCTCCTCGCCGGGTTTGCGACTGTCCTTGAGCGCCAACAGCCCGTTCTGCCACAGCCACGTGTTGGTATCAAAAGCACGGCGGAAAGTTCCGAAACCATGGTCGGAAAGCACGATCAGCAGCGTATTCTCGTCCACCTTCGCCAGCACCGGATTCAGCAAAGCGTCACAGCGCCGGTAGTGTTCTTCGATCCGAGTTGCCAGTTCGGGAGAAAGATCCCGCTCAAAGCCCGGATGCTCCCGGTCGCGGAAGCGCCACAACATGTGCTGCACCCGGTCTGGCGTATCGAATAGCGTAAAAAACAACCCTTCATGGAAGCGGTCGAGTTCAAAGCGCATGGCCCGTTCCCGCTCGCCCAATACCAATTCACATTGCTGAAGATAAGCGGCTTCGTCGAGCCGTCCGTTATTCAGACCGTTGTGATCTTCGGCCATGCCCAGGGTGGAAAACAGGCCAATCTTTTCCGAAAGCTCGCGCCCGTAATCCGGCGGCGCCGAGACCGGAAACATGGGCGCCGCTGGATCGAAGTTGACCGCAGAAAGATAGAATTCCAGCGGCTCAAGTTGGCGGATGTAAAAGCGCGCGATTCCACTCACCGACTGCAGCAGGGAGAGCTTGAACTTGAAGCGCACCCAGTCGCTCCAGCTTTTTGCCGGAACTTCAATCTTCGCGGGCGTGCCGCCCGTCTGAATCGCCAGTTTGCCGGCCGCTTTGTCCACGCGGACGCGTATCTCACAAAAGGTGTCGGCAGCGGGAGAGACCCGCGTGTTGCGCAGACCGATCACCCGGCTGACGATCTCCGGTCCTGAATCGAGGTAGACAAGCTGCTCGTTTTCCTGCGCCGTCACAGTCTTGTCCTGGGTGTAGAACGTGCCCTTGCTCTGGCTTCCGCGCAGATCGGGAACCCCAACCCCGGCTAGCATTCGCCCCAGCACCGTCTCGGGCGGGAACGTGCATGGACAGCGCAGAATTGTGCTGGGGATGCTGGCCTGTGACAGCGGCTGCCACAGCGGAACTCCCTTCCTCCGGTTGACGACGCGGGGTTGAGCCAGCATGCTCTTGGGCCGCTCGAAGCGGGTCAGGGCAAAATCGGGAAGATAGGTTTCAGGATCGCGGCAGATGAAGTCAAAGATTCCGTGGCCGCCGGGATTGGTACCGGTGACGAACGAGGACCACGCCACCGGCGTCTGCGCGGGATACGTGGTTTGCAGGCGGCTGTAGCCGCCGGCAGCCCGCACCTTCGCCAGGTTGGGAAGCTCGCCGCGTTCCAGCAAAGTTTCCACAATGCTGGGCTCGAGGCCGTCCAAGCCGATGACGATGACTTTTTTGCGCAAGAAGCGGATCCGAAACTACGGAGTTTGCTTGGGAGCTTCCTTGGAAGCCTCCGCGCTCGCGGGCGCGCCAGAGCGACTGAACATGCGTACCACCCTGAAGAAAAGTCCTACCACCTTGTTCCAGAACAGCAGCAGGAGGCCGATCACACCGGCCAGGCCCGAGGTGACCGTCATCATCTGATCGGGACCGCCATAGAGTGCCAGCATTTCAAATCTCATCGACAGATGCTCCTCTGAACCGCTCGGCTCCTGCGCTTTGGACTGCTAAGTGATCTTAACATTGCCGTCTCCCCTCTCCCAGTAACCATCTGGGGTTCGGTAGTGGTAGAGGGTGAAGGCGGCTCGGGATGACAAGGCAAACTGGATCGTCGCCGGCCGATGTCATCCCTTGGGCTGTGATTTTAGCCGTCCCCAGATCAGCCTCTTCCACACGCCGGCCTGGGCTGCATCGCGCGGCTTGGCGTGCGAGAGGAAGAGCACATCGCGCAACTTCACCGGGCCGCTGCGGTCGTGCTCCGCCAGTTGGTCCTCATCGAACTTCGGGAATGCCGCTGCCAGTCCTTTCTTGACCTGACCGGACAGCGGCACACGTCCGTTTTCCCAGTAAATCGTAACGAACTCAGTGAGGTCCTCGGTACGCTGAATGACCGATGCTAGCGTGTCCGCCACCAGATGACGGTGCGTCTTGTGCCTCGCCATCTCCCGGACCAGCAGCAGCGACACCCGGCGCAGCCTGGTCTTGGTGCGGGCTTCGATCGCCAGGGCCGCGACTCTCTCCGGCGCAACCTTGGGCGCCAGTTCGGTGATTCGTTCGACCATTGCGACCGAGCCCGCGGCGGAAGGTTGCTCTCCCGCTCCCGAGGCCAGCACCAAAAGCCGCAGCTCACGCTCCAGCGAGACATGCCGCGCCGCTGCGCTCTCATGAGTGTGCGGACCCGGCTCATGGATGATGACTCGCGCCATGTTGGCCTCTGATCGTCGGGGTTGTCGTGGTGAGCGAAGCGAAAAGACCTGTGTACTTACCCGCGGACAAGCACGCCCGAAATAGGCGTTGCCCAGCAGCTTCTCTGTCCCTGCTCCAGCCCCAGCAGCAATCCCTGAAATTCCGCCATCGTTTCCGCCGATCGATAGCTTTCCACGAAATCCTGAGCCTCCGACTCCGATGCTTCAGGAAAGAATCTTTGGTAGAGCTCAATCTTCTGGCGGTCGCTGGCCTTTCCCAGATACAACTTGTAATCAATTCGCCCCGGCCGAAGCAACGCCGGATCCAGGACTTCGATTCTGTTCGTCGTCATCACGAACAAAATATTCGTCGGTGCGTTGAAACCATCCAGCACATTCAGCAACCCGGAAAGAGTGACACCGTTCCGGTCAGCAATGTTCTCCTTCTCGTATCGCGATTGAGTACCGTCGTCCCTGACGCTTGGACTCGACGGCGCACGGGCTTTGCCGCTCTTCATGCAATCGATGTCCTCAAACAGCAGCACAGAATTCGCCGGCACCCGGTTGACTGCTTTCATCAAACTCCGGTCGTTGAAGTCGGCTAGATTGATCAAATAAATCGAGAGTCCGAAATTTGCCGCCAGCGCCGACACCAGCGAAGTCTTGCCCGTCCCCGGGGGTCCGTACAACAAATAGCCACGGTGGTAGGGAACTCCCAGGCTCGCGTACCGTCGCTTCGATTGCCGGAAGTACTCAACATCTTGCACCAGATGTTCCTTTTCACCCGGCTCCAGGATCACCGAATCCAGCAGCCGTGGCGCGTAGCCTTCCAACCAGTCCCATCCATCGTCGTAGGTATACAGAAATGATCGCATGCCCAGTCGTTTTTCGTGGCACGCCACCACATCGTCCACGAAATGTTCCAGGAAAGTTTTCTTTCGTCCGAGGGTCCAGAATGTCAGTGATTCAATCCGCCTCGCAATTCGTTCCCGGGTGTTGTCACTGCGAGCAAATTCCACTCGAAACGGCCTCCCGCCATACCAGAACCAGTGACTGCCCGGCGCCGGAATGAGGGCAACCCGCTCGCTCCGGATCGTCGTATCCAGGTCGACGCGCCGTATCCGCCTGAGGAATTTCTGTTCGAGGAACCATTCTTTTACCCAAACGAAGGCCGCGTCGTCGTCCTTCACGGTGATCATCATGGTGCTTTGGTCGACGAGCCAATGCCACAGCCGCTGAGGTACGGCCCGCAGATAGACGCTCACGCCACCGATCACCATGAGCAGCAAACCACCGGAGGCAAGCCGGTTCTGGCCGGTCAGCATATTTTTCAGCAATTCAATCATTTCGAATATCCGTAGAAACAATGTTCAAGTCCTGCCCCTGCCCTTCACTTCTTTCCTCAACCGTTGAGAACCCAACCCGCCGATTCACTTCCTTCGTCCGAATGATCCAGGCGATGTCCTCCATAATCCTGCTTGCTAGGCACGCGCTTGTCGCTGTAATCCGTGCAGTGCCTCACCTTAGACGGGACCGGTCGCGCCGGCCTGAGGAAAGCACAAAGCACAACCTCTTCACTCTCCGCGAAGCCTTTCTGAATGTGGGCCCAGTAGCAGGAGTCGCAGAGCGACTCGCTTCCCCGGGCGGTTCCGTTTCTCACGCTGAAGCTGCTCATACAAGAAAAAACTGGTCAGGGAACATGCGGTCACGGCTGGGCTTGCGCCCCTCAGGCGTCGAACCTCACCGCCCGGAGGCGGCTTCGCCTATAGCCGTGGCCAATCACCACTGACCCTGTGAATTTATGCTGGGGGAACCAGCGACCGCAGCCGCTTGCTCTGATATTGAAGGAACCGCGGTCTACGCCACCCAGCGAGTGTCGGGTATCTGGCCGTCATTCGATCGCCGTTCGTCGCGCCTGGAAGCGCAGCATGGCGAAGGACTGTGGCCGCTTATTGCAGTGTTTGGCTTTGCGTTAAGGAGCGCCGAAGAAAGTACTTAGCGCACTCGGAGCGACGCCCTGAAGCAGTCTCGGCGTGTAATTCGCCGGAACTGCCCGCTAAGCGATTTGTGGTTTTGGTCCGCCAAATCGGGCGTCCTTTCTTGAGAAGAATATATTTCAAGATGCCATGGCCGCGAATTTTTGGCAAGTGAAAAAATGTCACAAAATTGTTATTTGACCCGCATGTAATGGGCGCCGACGTCACCCTCGGAACATTCCATGTTGGCTTGTTCCTTCCGCTCAGCACCAATTCCGTCCACACCGGCTCGGCATCGACCCTTTAATTCACAATTCTTTACACGGCCATGACAAGGACTTGACATCCCCCTGCTTCACCCTTTGCTAGCCTCCTGAAATGGCTTCGCGATTCATGAACTTCTCGGTTAATATGAAGCAGGTTCTAAGGTATGTTCCTGGCCAGTGTCGTCCTGCTCTTGGCCTTGGCCTCTTCCGCCGCGACCCAGGTCCCCTCCAATCAAAAACCCGCCCGTACTGGCGCGCGATCGAATTCTCCGGCCGTGACCCAACCAGTTGCAGTGCGCCCTGATTACGTCGGCGACGAGGCCTGCCGCCATTGTCATCAGGACAAGGTCGAGGCTTACTACAAGACGGCTCACCATCTCACCTCGCAGATCGCAGACAAGAACTCCATCCTGGGAACGTTCGGCCCCGGTACAAACATTCTGAAAACCTCGAATCCAAATTTGTACTTTCGCATGGATTCCCGGGCGGACGGTTTTTTCCAGACGGCAGTGTGGGGAGAGCCGCCTAAGACGTGGTCGCGCACCGAACGTCTCGACCTGGTCACCGGATCTGGAGGTAAGGGCCAAACCTACCTGTTCTGGGACGCAGATTCCCTGTTTCAGTTGCCGGTCGGTTACTCGACCGTGTTCAAGCAGTGGATTGACAGTCCCGGATACGTCGCCGGCACCGCGAATTTTGAGCGGCCCATCATTCCGCGTTGTCTCGAGTGTCATGCCACATATTTCGAGGCCCTGGACCCGCCGAATGGAAACCGTTACAACCCCAAGAATTTCGTGTTGGGCATCTCCTGTGAAACCTGCCATGGTCCGGGCCGGGAACACGTCGCGATCGCCCGTTCGAGGACGACAGAGCACCCGGGAGCGATCATCGACCCGGTGAAGCTGGTACCCGCCCGCCAATTCGACTTGTGCGCGCAATGCCACGGCGGCCGCGGAGAGCGCCGGTTGGCGCCTCCTTTCTCTTACGTTGCCGGGCAACCACTCTCGAACTACTTTGACTTCGGGTCGGTGGACCCCGAGGCTGAGGCCGACGTTCACGGCAAACAGGTACAGCTGCTGAAGAAGAGCCGCTGTTTTCAGGCGTCTGCGAACATGACCTGCTCAACCTGTCATGACGTCCATCAGAGCCAGCGTAATCTTGCGGACTTTTCGCAGCGCTGCCTGAGCTGCCACCAGATTCAGACTTGCGGTGTTTACTCTAGAATGGGAACAGCGATCGCCGCGAACTGCATCGACTGTCACATGCCCGATCTCGAATCCAAAGTCGTCTACATCGACGTCAAGGGTAAGAAAATCAATCCACGGTTCCGCACTCATTGGATCAAGATCTACCCGGAGAATCCCGACCCGCACCCCTAACCCGGTCGTCCCAAACCAGCTTCCGGAGTTCCTCTTATGACCCAAGCAGAGTTTCGCCGCCTGGCCCTGAGCTTTCCTGAAACCGAAGAGAAGCAGCACATGGACCATCCTGATTTCCGCGTGCGCGGCAAGATTTTTGCCACGCTTGCCTACCCGGACAAGGCCTGGGCGATGGTGAAACTCAATCCCCTGGATCAGGCGAGGTTCTTCGAAGCCGAGCCCGAAGTCTTTATCCCCCTGAAAGGCACGTGGGGACGCCGCGGCGCTACCCAGGTCTGTCTGAAAGCCGCCGGAAAGGAAAGCGTGCGACGGGCACTGGCGGCGGCGTGGCGCAATACAGCGCCAAAACGTTTGGCGGCGCAGATCGATTCCCTGGACTAGATTGTCGGGAGAGCGGCAATTCTGCTAGCTTGGAACGCGCAGCGATCCCGGTTTTCCCAGGAGCTCAGGTTGAAACATCATAAGTGCTTGCTGATGGCTGTTCTTTTTTTCTTTACTCTCTCCCCCCAGGCCCAGATCGACGATGCCGCCCGGCAGCTTTCCCACGACATTTTCAAACAACTGGTCGAGATCAACACTACCGACTCCGTGGGGAACGTGACGACCGCCTCCGAGGCCATGGCGCAGCGTTTCCGTGACGCCGGATTCCCCGAGAGCGACCTCCACATCCTCGGCCCCAACGACCGCAAGAAGAATCTGGTCGTGCGGCTCCACGGCAGTGGCAAGCACAAGCCTCTGCTGCTCATCGGCCATCTCGACGTGGTGGAAGCGCGCCGCGAGGACTGGACCACCGACCCGTTTCAGTTTGTGGAGAAAGATGGCTACTACTACGGCCGCGGCACCCAGGACATGAAGGACGGCGATGCCATCATGGCGACCACGCTGATCCGTTTCAAGAAGGCAGGCTTCGTGCCGGATCGCGACATTATCCTGGCGCTGACTGCCGACGAAGAAGGCGGCACTTCAAACGGGGTGGACTGGCTGATCAAAAACCATCGCGAGCTGATCGACGCTGAATTCGTGCTCAACCATGATGGTGGCGGAATCCTGTCGGAAAAAGACAAGCCGCAATTCATGACCGTGGACGCCTCGGAGAAGCTGTACGCGGACTATCAGCTCACCGTCACCAATCCCGGCGGCCACAGCTCGCTGCCCACGCCCGACAACGCTATTTATCATCTCGCTGACGGGCTGGCGCGGCTCGAACATTATCAGTTCCCCTTTGAGCTGACTAACATCACCCGCGCTTACTACGAGCGCATGACCAAAATCGCCACCGGCGACCGGGCAGTCGACATGCAGGCCATTTTGAAGAATCCCCCGGACATGGCCGCCGTGGCGCGCCTGTCGAAAGACCCGATTGATAACTCCATCATGCACACCACCTGCGTGCCCACCCGCCTGAGCGGTGGCCATGCCAACAACGCCCTGCCCCAAACCGCTCAGGCCAACGTAAATTGCCGCATCCTGCCCGGACATCCTCCCGAGGAGATCAGGCAAGAGCTGGAAAAAGTTCTGGCCGATCCCAAGATTTCGGTAAAGGAGCTGGGCGCCATCGGCGGAGTGCTCAATCGCAAAGCCTACCCGCCGCCTCCGCTTCGCCCGGATCTGTTTCAGCCGCTGGAGAAAGTCACCGACAGCATGTGGCCGGGTTTGCCCGTAATTCCCGACATGGCTACCGGGGCATCGGACGGGATTTACACCAACGCGGCCGGCATGCCGACCTATTGTGTCTCGGGTGAAGCCATCGACCGCGACGACATCCGCGCCCATGGAAAAGATGAGCGTGTGCGGGTGGAAGCCTTCCATCGGGCGGTGGAGTTTTACTACAAATTCCTGAAGGCGCTCACTGCGCAGTAGGAAATTGCCTGCGAGCGGATCGAACCACCGAGGACACAGAGGACGCTGAGGTCAACGCGTTGGCAACCGTTTGATGTGGCCCGAGAGCGTCCGCTGCTGCTGGCGCCAGCCGTTCCTTGCCTACCCTCTTGACTTCGCTTAATCTTCGCCTACAATTATCCCATGGCGATCACCAAGCGGCAACGGCAGGTCTACGACTTCATCTCCGAGTTCGTGCAGAAGAATGGCTACTCTCCCTCGTTCGAGGAAATCGGCGAAGGCCTGGAACTCAGTTCCCTGGCCACGGTGCACAAGCACATTTCCAACCTGGAGAAAAAAGGCCTGCTCACGCGCGACTACAACCGCAGCCGCTCCATCGATCTGCTGCCGCCCAAGGGCCGGCTGAAGCAGGCCATGGCGGTCAACACGACAATGGTCTTGCCGCTGGTCGGACGTATCGCCGCCGGCCAGCCCATCGAAGCCGTACAAAATAACGAGACCATTTCACTCGCCGACTTCGTCCGCTCCAAGGAAGTATTCGTGCTCGAAGTGCGCGGCGACTCCATGCAGGATGAAGCCATCCTCGACGGCGACTACGTGCTGGTGGAGAAGAGCAAGACCGCACATAACGGAGACATCGTGGTTGCGCTGGTGGAAGGATCCGACGCCACCCTCAAGCGCTTCTATCGCGAGGGAGAGAACATCCGCCTGCAGCCCTCCAACGCCAGCATGAAGCCGATCATGGTGCCGGCGGCATCGGTAGAAGTACAGGGAAGAGTGATTGGAGTCCTAAGGAAGTACTGAGAACAGCGGTAACCGTTCAGTCGGCATCGTGCAGCGAATCAAGAACGTCCCCAAAAGGAAAGCGCCCGTAATTTCCCCAGGCGCTTCTTAGCTGAATGCTGATGGCTGAAAGCTGACAGCTTACCCAACGTGCTTATCAATCGCCTTCTGGATCGTTTCCTTGGGGACGTAGCCCACGATCTGTTCCTTCACCTGTCCGCCCTTGAATACCAGCAGCGTCGGAATCCCGCGGACTCCGTAGCGCATGGGTGTGGCGCTGTTGTTGTCGACATTCATCTTGCCGACTTTGATTTTGCCGTCGTAGTCCTTCGCCAGCTCATCGACGATGGGAGCAAGGGCGCGGCAAGGCCCGCACCAGGTCGCCCAGAAGTCCACCAGGACAGGTTGGTCTGACTTCAGCACGTCCTGATCAAAATTCGCATCGGTCACTTCCAAAACTCCGTTCCCTGCCATTTCTCCTCCGTAGGGCCGCTCACCCTGAAGGTTGGGTCAAGGACGGCCGGTCAGCCATTTTGGCTGCCATGTATCGTAACACCCCATTTGATGCTACGCCTGTAGAAGAAGTCGCAAAGGCAGGAAAGCTCTTCAGTTCCAGGCTTCTGGCTGCGGTGGTCCAGTCCCTGAGCGATGCGGGGATGGGAGCGGGCGGTGTGTCTAAGTGAAATAAAAAAGCGCCCTAAACTTTTCAGTTCAGGACGCCCCGGCAGCCCTCCCCCAGAACTGCCAAACCACGAGTTGCATAGTAGGCCCGCCCTGTTTTGCTGTAAACGTCACTTTGGTAACCCGCGAATCGCTTTTCTGTCACGCCACAAATCGCGCGGAAGTAACAGGAAGTAATCTCCCCGTGCGCGACGCGCAGACTCGAGTCATTCCCAAACCATTGATATTTCTGATCAGAAGACAGCGAGGAAAATCAGAATGGGCCGAAGGAAGAACGCCCAACCGGCATTTCACTCTACCCGCCAGCTTTGCCCGCCATCGCTGGTGATCCAGCTTTCGTGGTTCGAAGTGGTCACCTTGCCATGCTGCGGATCAGCAAATTCGACGGCGATGATGTCGCCGGCCAGGAGCCTGCCCCCCGCCCGCGGCGTGATTTGAGTCCAGTGCTGGCCCGCATCGGAAGAGTGATAAAGAACGCCTGCATTGCCTCCGGCCCAGATGTCGGCGTCATTCGCCGCGAGCGCACGGAACACGACGCCTTGAGCCAACGGCACCGTCTGCCAGGTCCGGCCGGAATCGATGGAGCGCTGCAGCCCGCCCTCGGGCGACAAAGTCCAGCGCGGTGCCGCGCTGGCTCCGGCGCGAGACATGGATTTTTTCGATTGAACTGAGACCGTTTCCGCAGTCGTCGTTAGGGGAGTCGTAGTTTCCGCAGTCGTGGTTTCTGCGCGGGCCATGTCCGCCTTGCGATCTGCGAGCCCCATGCCGCCCACCATTCGCGCGGGCGCTTTCTGAGCCTGATTAGCCTCTTTGTCCTTAACGGATTTATTGACGGCTGATTTATCGACAGGTTTCACTGACGGGGACTCTGTCGCCATCTGCGGCGCCTCAGCCTCGACCGTCACGGTTTCTGTGACCGGCCCTACTTTGCTCACGTCATCTCTCTGTTTCGCTTCCTCCGCACCCGCGGTCTTGGCGCCAGGTGGAGAGACAGGAGCGGGGGAAGGAACTGGAGCGGGAGCGGAGGCAGCGCCTCCTGCTTTCTGGCGCACGTTAGCCGCGCCAGCCGTGACCGAGATGGAATTGGCGAGCGCATTCCGGGTCACCTGGTCTGCCGCAGGAGCGTTGGCTCCCGCCCGTCCGGCTTGAAGACGGTCCATTACCGCATAGTCGTCTGTTCGACCATTGGTGGCGCCGGGTTCCCTGGCCAGTTTTCCTGCCATGGCCCGGTCGCGCTCCGACTGGTATGGCAAAGTAGGCGGAATCTTCGCCGCCAGTTTCTCGTGCAGTTCGCCGGCGTCCCGACTCTCCAGCAGGACGGTGGGAGGCGACGCCGCAGGCGCGGAGATTTCCGCAGCGGCGTGAGGCCTCTCTTCCGGCCGCCATTCATAGTGCAGGGTCACTGCCGTCCCCACCACTACGACGCACGCGGCCAGCGCGCCCCAGCGCAGCGCGGGCCAGGTGAGCCATCCCGGCCGCGCAGCTGGCACCGCAGAAGCCTCCGGTGCTTCACCCTTGGCCGCGTTCGCCAGCGCAACCGTCTCGCGGCACACCGCGCACTCCGCCAAATGCCCCAGCACCTGCGTCCGATCACCTTCGCCGAGCAGCTTTTCACTGAACGCGGAAAGCATATTGGCATCGGGATGTGCCCCTGGCCTGGCCGCGCTCCGCAGCCGCTGTTGCACGATTTTGGGGACTTGCTCCATTCCTGTTTTCGCTCTCTTCAACTCCAGTCGCAGACCCGCAGCCTTGCGGTTGAGTCTAGGGTCCGAGGCCGGACGTCCGAGGTCCGGAGTCCGGCGCCCGAACTTCTGGCTTCTTATCAGGGAACGCCGCAGGGCTGGATTCTTGCGCCATCCGTTCGCGGATATTCACGCTCAGGTCACGCACATCCACCTGCAGGGCCTCCTCAGCCTGACGCCGGCTCATGCCCTTTTTCACCAGGGAAGTCAGAATCTGTTTGCGCAGGGACTTGGCCAGTTTGTCGAGCTTGCGGCTGATCGTGGATTCATGCACGGCTAAGATGCCGGCGATCTCCGCCAGTTTGCGCCCATCTAAATAATACGACGCCAGGATGAAGCGCTCTTCCGGCGGCAAACTGGACAGAACTTCATCGGTGGCTGTCTCTACTCGCGGATCGACGGCAACCGTGGGTTCCGGATCGGCAGCGGCGAACTGAGCGCCGTCTTCATTCTCTTCGTCCAGGCTTACCAGGCGGCGCTGGCGGCGGTAACGGTTCACGAACTCCTGCGCCATCACAGTGCGGAGCCAGCCCTCCAGAGAACCGCGGCCGGTGTAAGAAGAGAGTTTCGACACCCGCTGTCCTTCGCGGGTGGTGGTCCCATAGAGATCGGCATAGAGCGAATCTGCCAGCTCGCGCGCGGCGGAATTCTCCCTGGCAATGTAGCCCGCAATGTCATACAGCTTCTCGCGGTAGCGCGCCATGAAAACTTCCCAGGCGCGTTCCTGGCCGGCCGCACAGGCGCGGGCCAGCGCCAGCTCTTCCACCCGCAAGCTGGCAAATAGTTCAGCCGTCTCCCGGGGAGAAGCGTCCGTGGGCAGATATTTGGTGGCGATTTCGTTCAGGATGGCGCCAAACTGCTCACGGCTAAGCCCAAAGTCCCCGCTCTTTTGAAAGAGCTCGGTCATCACCGATTCCAATCCCGCAGCGGGTCCTGCTATGGGTTGGACACCGTGGTTGGTCATGGCGGGCAAAGCCACCCCGGATGCTATCAATTTTCTGATGCAAGAACCTGAAAATCTGCCGTTCCTCGAATAAGCGCCCGGAACTCCGGGCTCGGCGGGCCGGGGGACCTGCCAAGCCTGCGAGACGCCGGGCGCACACAGGAGGAACACCATGAATCTCAAGCCGTTGCTTCTACTTCTCGCGTCAGGATCGCTGGCCGGAGTTTTCTTTTTCATGCCCGGCGAGGCCCACTCCGGAGGACCAGCGCCCATCTCCGGTCACAAGGTGTTGGCGCCCATCCGCCAGGGAAACCTCACCGTCTTCCCGGTGGTGGCCGCGCAGTCCTATGACACCGCGGAATTCCTTACCCTGGACGAAGGTCTGCGCTCGGGCGAAGTGATCGTGACCGAATCAGGCCACCTTCAGCCCTTGATGCGGCGGCGAACACCAACCCCGAGTCAAGGCGCACAGGTTGACCAATTGGTGCTGGTAAACAACTCCAATCGGCCGCTGATCCTGCTGGCGGGCGAGATTGTGACCGGAGGAAAACAGGACCGTGTGATCGGCAAGGACCGCATTGTCCCGCCTGAAAGTGATCCCATCGATCTCGGGGTTTTCTGCGTCGAGCCCGGTCGCTGGACCGGCAGCAGTGACCGGTTCGGGGTAGCCACCAAGGCTGGCGGGGTTGGCGGGGTGGTGCAGGCGCCGATGGCGGCCCCCAATGTCCGCTCCAAAGCCATGGCCGACAAGAACCAGCAAATGGTTTGGGCGGAGGTGGGTAAGACCCGGACGGCAATGGCGGAGAGCGTTGTGGTCGCAGCCGCGCCCGAACTCAACGCGACCACTTCGTATGCCCGAGTCATGGACAACAAACAGGTGCGAGAGAAAGTTGACTCGGTAGCGGAGCCCATCCAACGCAACTACCAAAGCCTGATTCACCAACTACGCGATCAGAATGCAGTGGGCGTGGTGGTGGCAGTCAACGGCCAGATGGTCTGGGCAGATATTTTCGCCAGCACCAATCTGCTGGAGAAATACTGGCCCAAGCTGGTGCGGTCCTACGCGGCGGAAGCGGTCGTCACCAAAGCGCAAAGCCGCGAAGCCGACGTTCGCCAGGCGCAGGAGTTTCTCAATCACATGGACGGACGTCACCAGACTGTAGACAGCGAACCTGGGCTCTACCGTCATACCGAAATCGCGGGCGACGGATTCAGAGCGTTCGAGCTGACCTCGCTTCTGCCAAAGACGGGCTTTGATTTGCATGTCGCGAAGATGGCGGAGTAGCAGCAGTAGTCAGTCGTTAGCGGTCAGGGGCTAGTGGTCAGTCGTTCGTGGTCAGCGTTCAGGGTTCGCTGGCTACGGATCACTGGCCACGAGCCATTCTCTTTATCCCCCGCTGGCGCTGTACCAGTTTCTCCAGGCGGACGAATCATTGGGCAGGTTCTTTCCCGTGATGTCGCGCAGAGCCTGGTAAACCCAGGTATGTGTCTGCGAGTCGAGAGAGGAGTCGTCGGCATAGTCCAGGAGGTGCGGAATCACGCTGTGGCGTTGCTCCTGGGTGAGCATGCCGGACTGGGCCAGGCTGCACCCGGCGCGCTCGCGCACCATGGGCGAGGGGTCGTCGTGAAACGCCTGCAGCAACGGGGCTATGGACTCATTGGTTCCCAGGTAAGCCAGGCCTTCGACCGCCCAATGCCTCACTTCAGGATCGGAGTCGTGGAGCTGCCCGATGAGGATCTCGCTGACCCGCTCCGGCTCCACTCCGCGATTGCCCAGTAGTCCCAGTTCCCAGAGCGCCCAGACCTTTTGGGATCGAGGACCATCCACTGCTTGTACTTGCTGCGCCAGGCGTTCCACGGTCACCGGCGTCTTGACCGCGCCCATCGCCACCAGATCCACTTCGATGCCGGCCGCCCGCACCCTCAAATCGTCGGAGTTGAGCGCGGTCGTGATCAGCCCATTGAAACGGGGAGTGAGTTTCAGCTTCCCCCACCAGCTCGAGACTCGCGTCGCGATTTGATCGGTGGCGCCGGCATAGTGATTGATGGCGCGTTGCAGCAGGAGTTCCGCTTGCTCCTGTGGAGTCTGGTTTTCCAGGTTCTCGATCTCATGTTCGGACAGCAGTGCGGGAGAGGCCGGTTCCGGCTTTCCCTGCAAAGTCAGGAATTTGCTTACCTGTTCGAATGCCGCCCGCGCATTGCCGGTGACGAAGAACCCGGCCAGCAGAATCCCCGCCGCCACGGCGAATAGCACGCGCCAGCTTCCGGCCTGCGGATCAATGGACTGATCCTGCTTGAAAACCGGGCTGGGCTGCATGTCGCCATACTGTGGCGACGGCTCCGGACGCGGATCTCCCTCCCAGGAATGCATGGCAGCAGTCTAGAAGTGTTCCATAATGGGGTAAAGTTACGGCCGGGTACTTTGGTTATTACCTTTGCCGCTGGAGGCGATGGAAATGAAGCCCTTACGTTTTGTGCGAGCCGTTTTCCCGCTGGTTACCTTGCTCCTGGTTACGGCCGGTCTGGCCGCGGGCTCGGGTTACCACGTCATAAAAACCTACAAACTCGGCGGCGAAGGCGGCTGGGACTACCTGACCCTCGACCCGGCTTCCCGCCGTTTGTACCTCTCCCGCTCAACGCACGTACTCGTAATCGACGCCGATTCCGGTAAGCCGGTCGGCGATATCGCGGACACTCCCGGAGTGCACGGCATCGCCCTGGCCCCGGAGTTTGTACGCGGCTTTATCAGCAATGGCCGCGAGGGCACGGTGAGCATTTTCGATCTGGCAACCTTGAAGGTTGTGGGCAAGATTACCGTGGGCGAGAATCCAGACGCCATTCTGTATGATCCCGCCAGCAAGCGCGTCTTTACCTTCAATGGCAGAAGTCACGATGCCACCGCCATCGACGCGGCCAAGGGAACAGTGATCGGTACCATCAAGCTGAACGGAAAGCCCGAATTCGCGGTCAGCGACGGGAAAGGAGAAGTTTTCGTCAACCTGGAAGACAGCAGCCAGTTGCTGGCCCTGGATCCGGACAAGCTCGAGATCAAATCACGCTGGCCGTTGGCTCCCTGTGAGGAACCGACAGGATTGGCAATCGATCGCAAGAATCGGCGCCTGTTTTCCGGCTGTGGCAACAAGCTCATGGCCGTTGTCGATGCCGACAGCGGGAAAATCATCAGCACGCTTCCCATCGGCGAAGGCGTGGACGCGTCGGCCTTCGATCCGGAAACCGCACTGGCATTCGCTTCCTGCGGCGAAGGTGTGCTTACCGTGTTGCATGAGGACTCGCCGGACAAGTTCAGCGTCGCCGAAAATGTCCCCACCGAACGTGGAGCGCGAACCATGGCGCTGGATCTCGCCAGTCATCAGATTTTCCTGGTGACCGCGAAGTTCGGTCTCCCTCCGCCTTCGACCGCCGAACAACCGCATCCCCGGCCGTCGATACTGCCGGACAGTTTTGAAGTGTTGGTGGTGGGACGGTAAGGGCGTCAGTCACATCACGGACGGCACGTTGATTCCCATCACCGCCAGCACTCGCGTCAGCTCTCTGCGCACCACCGCCACCGTTTCCAGCAGAAACTTCTTTCGGCTCTCGTCGGCTTCGGTCAGGATGGGGTAGCGATGGTAGAAGGTGTTGAACAACTGGGCCAGCTGGAACGCGTGTTTGGCCAGGTACGCGGGCTCCGTGGTGGCGATGCACTGATCGATCACGTAAGAGGTTTTCGCGGCCGCCAGCCAAAGCTCCCAGATGTCGTTGCCCGCCTCGCCGGCCAGAGACTTCGCCAGATCTGCGCTGGAAATGAGATCGGAAGGGCGCTTGCCAAATTCATCAGGATTGAATCCGCCTTTGCGGAAAATGTTGGTCGCGCGCACCACCGCGTATTGCGCGTAAGGACCGGTTTCACCCTCAAAGCTGAGCGCCTCCTTGAAGTCGAATGCGATCACCGATGACTTGGTGAACTTCAGCATGAAATAGCGCAAGGCCCCGACTGCGATTCGGCTGGCTATGTCGGCGCGCTTGCCTTCGGCTAATTGGGGATGCCGCGCATCGACTTCCTTCCTCGCCGACGTGAGCAGCGCGTCAATCAGGTCGTCGGCCTTGACCCCGAAACCTTTGCGCCCGGAAACTTCAATGTAAGGGCGGCTTTTGTCTTCGTCGGAGAGTTCGTATCCCAACTCGGCGGCACAGCGCGGCGTGAGCGCGACCATTTCGTACGAAAAATGGGTGTAGTGATCGGCCTGCTGATTAAAGCCAAGCCCGCGCAGCGCTTCGATCACGGTGTTCTGCGCTTCGGCCTGGCGGGCATCAATCACATTGTAGATTTCCGCCACGCCGCCGAAGTGAGGATGATCCAGCGCGCCCACGCTGGTCGAGATCCAGCAATCGTTCCCCTTGGGATAGCGGTAAAACTTGCGATAGCCAAAATCGCGACCCAGCAGTCCAAACTTCCACAAGTGATAAGCGATATCTTTGCCGACATAGCCCACCGTGCCGTTCGAACGAACGATGACTTTCTGGTCTTCCTCGGATAATTGCTCCCCCTCCGTGTCCTCTGCGTGTTCTGTGGTTGCAGGCTTTGCGGTGCCGGCCCGCCGCATCACCCAACAACCCTTGTTTTTCCCCTCCGTTTCGTAGGTGAGGACACCGCCTTGTTTCAACTTTTCGAACGCCGCGTCCCAAAAGTGCAGATGGAGAATTTCACTCTCGCGAGGAAGAAAATCGTATTCGATATCCAGACGATCCATGGTTTCCAGATGGCGTCGCAAGACCGCAATCGAGATCAGGTCTGCGACCGCGGCAGTTTCATTATTCCCCTCTTCGATGGCGCGCAGCGCCCGTTGGCGAACCTGCAGCTTTTCCTTGTCCTGCTCATACCATTTCGAGACCTGGGCATAGAGGTCCCAGCAGTAGTAGTCGAAGCGTTCCTGGCGGGCAAGCTGCTCAATTTCGGCCCGCGATTTCTGCTGCAGGTTGAGAAAGCCCACCACCACGTCGGCAACCTGCACACCGGTGTTGTCGATGTAGTTCTGGACGTCCACTTCCCTGCCCGCAAAGCGCAGCAACCGGACAAATGTGTCTCCCAGGATCGCGTTGCGCAGGTGACCGACGTGCGCCGCTTTGTTGGGATTGATGCTGGAGTGCTCCACCAGAATCTTCCCTCCAGGAATTGCGGCCCGCGGCCTCACATCGGCGGCCAGTGCGGATGCCAGTTCTTCACGCTTGACCCGCGCGTTAATGTAGCCCGCGCCGGCCAGTTCGAACTTCTCGAAGCCCTCCAGAGGTCCGATCCCGCTGATGATTTCTTCAGCGATCTTGCGCGGCGCCTTGCGCAGCTTTTTGGCCAGCTCGAAAGCCAGGGGCATCGCGTACTCGCCAAATTCGATCCGGGGCGGCTGTTCGATGACGATTTTGGGCAGGTCCAGCGCGTAGGTGCGGCGGACGAAGTCGCTCATGCGCTGGGCCAGGCGGCGTTCCAGGTGGCGATACAAGAATTCCCCTAACTTGTTGAAGAAAAGAGTGATTGTAACAAACCGTGCGAGCCTCCGAAGTTTGACGAGGAATCCAGCGTTCCCTATGATGAGTGTCTCGGCGCGAATGCATCGCCGAAACAAAGGATTTCAACCACTAAAGGACACGAAGGCACACGAAGGAAATTGCCGCCTTCGTGATCCTTGGTGTCCTTCGTGGTTTAAGGTTTTCAGATGCGCATCGCCTACCTCGATTGCTTCTCCGGCATCAGCGGTGACATGTTCCTGGGCGCCCTGGTGGACGCAGGCGTGCCGGCGAAGCTCTTTGAAGAAAGCATTGCGGCTCTTGACATCGGTGCGCGACTGGAAATTTCCCGGGTGAACCGTAGCGGCATCGCGGCCACAAAAGTGGACGTTTTTGCCGGCGGCGAAAAGGAGCTGCCCCGCGAGGTTTTCTGGGAACAGCAGAGCCACACTCACACTCACACTCACACTCACGCTCACGCCCACAAACCCGAGCACTCGCATGAGCACGCTGAACTGCGGGAACACAACTACAATCAGACGCGAAACGAAACAGCGGGAGCGGCAGCGCCACATCAACACCAGCCCGGCCGCGGGCTGAAGGAAATTCGTGGGCTGATCGGCAAGGCGAATATCTCCCCCGGCGCGAAGCGCACCGCGATTGCCATCTTCGAAGCGTTGGGGGCTGCGGAAGCCAAGATCCATCAGACTGACATCGAAGCCGTCCATTTCCATGAGGTCGGGGCGGTGGACGCGATCGTCGACATCGTCTGCGCCGCCATCGGAGTTGAAGCCTTGGCCGTGGATGAGATCGTCTGCTCTCCATTAAATGTCGGGGGAGGAACTGTGACCTGCGCCCACGGAGTTCTTCCCGTACCGGTTCCGGCGACGCTGGAGTTGCTGAAGGGCGCGCCTGTCTATTCCTCCGGCATTGAGGTAGAACTGGTCACGCCCACGGGCGCGGCCATTGTGAAGACCCTGGCTGGGCGGTTTGCCCCGTTTCCCGCCTTGACCATCGAGAAATGCGGCTACGGCGCCGGCACCCGCGATTTTCCCGGACACGCCAATGTGCTGCGCTTGACCATCGGCGAGTCGCAACCCGCGCTGGCCGGCACGACTTCGCAGGAAACCATCTCCGTGCTCGAAGCCAACCTTGACGATCTGAATCCGCAGGTTTTTGGCTATGTCGTCGACCGTCTGCTCGAAGCCGGCGCCCTCGATACTTTTGCCCTGCCGGTGCAAATGAAAAAGAACCGTCCCGGCACGCTGCTCACCGTCCTGGCCAAGCCAGAAGACGCGTCCCGGTTGACTCAGATCATTTTCACGGAAACCAGCACTTTGGGCGTCCGGCGGCGCGAGGAACAACGGCAGACCCTGGCACGCAAGTGGATCACCGTCGTGACTCGCTGGGGAGACGTACGACTAAAGGTCGCCAGCCTGAATGGCGCCGTCACCAACTACGCGCCTGAGTATGAGGATTGCAGGAAAATTGCCGCCCAGCATCATGTGCCGCTGAAGAGCGTGATGCAGGAGGCAATGCAAAAATATTTGAAGGATGCGAAGTCCTAAGGGTCGCGCTCGGCCGGGAACCACCAATGAGCAAGAAGTTTTACATCACGACGCCCATCTACTACGTGAATGCCCGCCCCCACATCGGGCATGCCTACACCACGATTGCCTGCGACACCATCGCGCGTCGCCAGCGCATGATGGGCTTCGACACTTACTTCCTCACTGGCACCGATGAACACGGACAGAAAATCGAGCGGGCCGCGCAAGCCTCGGGAAAGACTCCCCAGCAGCTGACCGACGAGGTCTCCGCCCAGTTCCGCGCCTTGTGGGACCGCATGGGCCTGACCTACGACGATTACATCCGCACCACCTCGGACCGTCACAAGCTGGGCGTGCAGGCCCTGTGGCGGCGCATCCGCGACAACGGCTACATCTACAAGGGACATTACACCGGCCAGTACTGTGTGTTCGACGAGCTTTACGTGGACTCCATCGGACCCGGCGAGCCCTGTCCCGAATGCGGGCGTCCGACGGAAACCGTGCGCGAAGAAAATTACTTTTTCAAGCTCTCCGCATTTCAGGACAAGCTCATGGAGTTGTACACCGGGCAGCCTGATTTCGTTCGCCCGGAGACTCGACGGAATGAAGTGATGTCGTTCGTGCGCTCCGGCCTGCGCGATCTTTCCGTCAGCCGCAGCACCCTTTCCTGGGGCATTCCCGTGCCTGACGATCCCCGGCATGTCATTTATGTCTGGTTCGATGCCTTGGCCAACTACATCACCGCATTGGGCTTCGGATCGGACGATCCGGAGAAATACGGAAAGTATTGGCCCGCCGACCTGCAGATGATCGGCAAAGAGATCGTGCGTTTCCACTGCGTTTACTGGCCCGCCCTCCTCATGGCGGCGGACCTCCCGGTGCCGCAGAAAATCATGGCGCACGGGTGGCTGCTGTTCGAAGAAAACAAGATGTCGAAGTCACGCGGGAACATCGTGCGGACCGAGACGATTCTGGATGTTCTCGGCACCGACGCCCTGCGCTATTTTCTGCTGCGTGAAATTGTCTTCGGACAGGACGGCTCGTTTTCCTTCGACGCGCTGGTGCAGCGCTACAACGCCGATCTGGCCAACGGATTGGGCAATCTGGCCAGCCGCACGCTGACCATGATTGGACGCTATTTCAAGGGTGAGGTGCCCTACCCGTCGCACTCGGGAAGCCGGGCCGCCGAAGAAAATAATATCGCCACCACCGCGCGCCAGACGATTGCGGATTTTCATGCGCTATTCGAACAATGCCAGTTTTCCCGCGCCCTGGAAGCGGCCTGGGCACTGGTGGCAGCGGTGGACAAGTATCTGGTCGAGAATCAGCCCTGGGCGCTGGGCGAAAAAGAGGATGACGAAAGCCGCTCCCGCCTGGCCACGATTCTCTATACCAGCGCGGAGGCGCTGCGCATCGTGACCGCACTGGCTCATCCCGTCATTCCCGACGCCACAGCACAAATCTGGGCCCAGATGGGGTTGGGGGACATTCGCAAGTTTTCGCTGGCCGACCTGCAATGGGGCCAGTTGAAACTCGGAACGAAATTGGGAGAGGTGCGTCCCGTGTTTCCACGAGCCGACAAATCCGCCATCGAGAGAATGCAGCAGATCGAGGAACAGAGACGCGCGGCTTCACCTGCCGTGGAAGAAAAAATTCTCGCGCCCGCCTCGACCATGCCTGCCCCATCTCCATCGGCTCCAAGGGCCCTTACCCCAACCCCGTCCGTGGCCCCGGCAAAACCGGCTGCGACCGTGCCTGACGGAAAGATCAGCATCGACGATTTTGCCAAGGTCGAACTGCGCGTAGGCCAGGTAAAAGTGGCGGAGAGAGTGAAAGGCGCGGACAAATTGCTGCGCCTGGAAGTTGACCTCGGAACCGAAGTTCGCCAGGTCCTGGCCGGAATCGCTGAGGCCTACGCGCCGGAAACCCTGGTCGGCCGCAAGGTCGTGATCGTGGTCAATCTGGCGCCGCGAAAATTGCGTGGGCTGGAATCCAACGGAATGATCGTGGCCGCCTCCCCGGAGGGTGGGAAACCAGTCCTGGCGTCCTTCCTGGAGGACGTGCCGGTAGGAACCAGACTGAAGTAGGCCGACCTCGGACATCAGATTTCCGGCGTCGCGGTCTGGTCCTTATCAAGTTCAAGACTGAAGGCCGGTGCTGGAAGCCAACGACCAAAGACTGACGACCAACGACCGATGTTCATCGACTCCCACGCCCATCTCGAAATGGAGCAGTTCAATTCCGACCGCGAGCCGATGATTGCGCGAGCGCGGGAAGCCGGGATTGAAAGAATCGTCGCCATTGGCAGCGGGACCGGACCCGGGTCGCTCGACTGTGGTATTCAACTGGCCGAGCAATACGAATTCATCTACGCCACCATCGGCATCCACCCTCATGAGGCCAAACTGGCCACCGAGGCCGACTTTCAGGAGCTGCAGCAGTTGGCCAAACGGACCAAGGTGATTGCCTGGGGCGAGATCGGCTTGGACTATTTCTACGATCACTCCCCTCGCGAGACCCAGCAGCAAGTCTTCCTCCGGCAAATGGAGATGGCCAAAACCGCGAAGTTGCCGATTGTCATCCATTGCCGGCCTTCCGAGAACAGCGAAAATGCCTGGGAAGACTGCCTCAATCTTCTGGAACGGCATTGGAGATCCAGCAACTTGGGCGGAATTCTGCACTGCTTCACCGGAACCTGGTCCTACGCGAAACGGGCGCTGGATCTGGGATTCATGATTTCCTTCGCCGGCAACATCACCTTTCCCAAAGCCCAGTCCATCCGCGACGCCGCCAAGGAAGTGCCTCTGGAACGCCTCCTGATCGAAACCGACTCACCCTTTCTGGCGCCGGTGCCGTATCGCGGCAAGCGCAACGAACCCGCCTTCGTCAAGGAAGTGGCCCGGCAACTGGGCGAGTTGCGGGGGCTCTCTACCGACGAAGCCGGCAATTTGACTGCCGCCAATTTCTACCGCTTTTTCAAGCTGCCAGGGTCAAACTAGACGTGGGTCAGAGATTGGTTCCCACCTTCATTTCAGCGGTCTCAGCCTCTTAGCGTTCTTTGCGGTCGCTGTGCGAACTTTGCGGTTCAAGACTCTTCCTGATTTGCGTTAAAAGGTGAACCCGCACGCCCTGAAAGATCAGCGGGCGCGGGTATCGCATCTTCTGGTACCCTCAGAGGTTGCATCTCGTATCCGGGGAAAGGCCATGCCGGAAAACAGCTTCGATATTGTGAGCAAAATCGATCTCCAGGAAGTCACCAACGCCATTCAGCACGCGCTTAAGGAGATTCATACCCGCTTCGATCTGAAGGACTCGAAGTCCAACATCGAACTTGAGGGCAAGGATGCGATCCTTCTGCACTCGATCGACGAATTCAAGCTGAAAGCGGTAAGCGACATTCTGCAGCAGAAGTTGGCCAAGCGCGGCGTGCCGCTCAAGGGCCTGACCCACGGCCCGGTTGAATCCTCACTGGGAGGCGCTGCCAAACAGAAAATCACGATGCAGCAGGGCATCCCCATCGAAAAGGCCAAAGACATTGTGAAGCTGATCAAGAATTCGAAGAACAAGGTGCAGGCATCGATTCAGGGAGATCTGGTGCGGGTGAGTGGCAAGGATCGCGATACCCTGCAGGCGGTCATCGCCCTGCTGAAACAGCAGGATTTCGGAATCGACATGCAGTTTACGAATTACCGGACAAACTAGTGAGTACGCCCGCCGCCATTGACGGGAAGGAATTTTTCGAGCTGCTGCGCGACGATCTGGCCGCCATCGAGCGGGAGTTCGGGCGCGACACGGTCTCGGGCGTTGAAGCCATCACCGAGATCGGCGAATACTTGCGCGGCGGCGGCGGAAAGCGTATCCGCCCGGCTCTCCTTCTGCTCTCCTCGAAACTGTTCCACTACCAAGGACGCGGCGCCATCCGGCTGGGCGCAGTGGTGGAGATTATTCACACCGCTACGCTGGTTCACGATGACATTATTGATGAAGCCCAGACCCGCCGCGGCCGTCCCGCCGCCAATACCCAGTGGGGCAACTCCAAATGTGTGCTGGCCGGCGATTGGCTCTACATGCAGGCTTTCCGCGTCGCCGTCCAGGAGCGCAACTTCCGTATTCTCGACGCCCTGATCGAACTAACCCAGCAGATGGTCGAGGGCGAACTACTGCAGATGGAAAAACTGGGCAAGCTCATCTCCCTCGATGAATACTTCGATTTGATCTTCCGCAAGACGGCCTGCCTGTTCTCCGTCTGCATGCGCATGGGCGGCATCCTGGGCGGGGCCACTCCCGAGCAGGAAGAGAGCCTGGCTTGCTACGGTCGCGACCTGGGGATGGCGTTCCAGATCGTCGATGATGTGCTCGATCTGACTGCCTCCGAGAACGTCCTGGGAAAGCCTGTGGCCAGCGACCTGCGGGAAGGCAAAGTCACCATGGCGGTGATCCATGCCCTGGAGCGCTGTACCCCGTCTGAACGGGAGGCGATCCAGACCATCCTGCGGGAACGCGCTTTCGATGGAGTGACCCACAAGGAAATCCTGGAAATTCTGGAGCGCTATGGCTCGCTGGAGGCCGCCAACGCGCGGGCCATGGAGTACGCCGCGCTGGCTCGCAATGCGATTTGCAGTTTTCCCGACAGCGAAATCAAGCGGGCCCTGCTGTGGGCGCCCGATTTCGTGGTGGCCAGAGAGAAGTGAGAGCACCTTGTCGTTCGTCGTTTTGATCTTTGATCTATCTCCGCGCTGCCACTCCCAGCATTTCGAAACGCCCGCCCTTGAGTAGCGCGCCTGATCCGATAAACGCCCGCGCCGGCAGGTCTTTGGAAAAGCGCTTCAGGTAGGCTGCATTGAAGCGTTCCCAGAGGGAGACGTCCGGCGAGTAGATCTGCACCCAGACCAGATCGTTCATCGTCATCTTGGCCTGGGCCAGCACCGCCTCGAAGCCGTCGAACAGCAGCCGCAGCTCCTCATCGATGCTGGCCGGGGCCATCCCTGTAGCCGGGTCAAGACCGATTCGTCCGGAAAGATAAAGGGTGTCGCCCACCAGTACGGCGTCGCTGAACGGTAATTGGGCTTTGCGTGGCAAATTGATGTACTTGCGTACGGCGGGACTTTTTGGGGATGGCACGAGGCTCCCTCCTGGACTAGAATTAGGTGGATCTTTTTTGGTCAGGAAGGAAATCCGCTTTTCGCTCCAGACCGTAAATCTCACGGGCAGTTTAATCGAACCTTCAAGCCTAACCCCATTAAGGAGATTGAAATATGAAGAAGTTGCTGATTCTCGCACTGGCCCTTTCCGTCATGTTGAGCGTGGCGGGTCTTGCGCAGGACATGTCCAAAGACAGTGGCATGGCAAAGACGGCGCCCGCCGCACCCTTGAAGAACCTCAAGGGAACCGTGAAAGCGGACGGCGACAAGCTGACCTTTGTCTCCGACAAGGACAACAAGGCGTGGGATATTGCCAACCCTGAGGTTCTGAAGGGACATGAGGGCCATCACGTAGAAGTGAGCGCCCACGTGTATGCCGACAAGGGCCAGATTCACGTCATGAGTGTGAAGATGCTCAAGGCCGACAGCATGTCCAAGTAGTCGTTCCCCAACTGCAAGACCAGAGGGCGGCACAGGCCGCCCTTTTTCTTTATACTAACGCGAGCCGGAACCACCTCCCGCATGGGAAAACTACTCTTACTGATCGGCCACCACGGATATCTTGTGATTTTTGCCGTGGTCCTGGCCGAAGCCGTGGGCTTGCCCGTTCCCGCAGCCCTGGCGCTGATTGCGGGCGGCGCCGCCGCCGCATCCGGCGCGCTCAGCGGAATCAAGCTTCTGCTGCTGGCCGTCCTGGCTATGATGCTGGGCGATTCCCTGCTCTACATACTGGGACGCCACATGGGATGGACCCTGCTCGGTTTACTCTGCAAGCTGTCGGTCAACCCCGAAACCTGCATCCTGCGCTCCGCCGAATCTTTCTACAAACGGGGCAAGACCACGCTGCTGATCGCCAAGTTCATTCCCGGAGTCAACACCATGGCGCCTCCGCTCGCGGGCAGCATGCGTATGCGCTGGGACCATTTTCTGCGCCTGGACACCCTGGGCGCATTGCTCTACGCTGGCGCCTATCTGACCGCGGGCTTTCTGTTTCGCGATTTTCTGGCCGCCATGGTACGAGGCTTTCAGGCAGCCGGCCGGGCAGTCGAGGCCGTGACCATCATCGGCATCGCCGCCTACATCGTCTATCGCATCTGGCTGTATCGCAAACACGCCGTTTATAGAGTGGTACCGCGTGTGCAGGTGGAGGAACTGGCCCGCCGCCTGGCATCGGAAGATCCGGGAAAGATCCTGCTCATGGATGTGCGCAGCCACGGCTACTACGACGCGGGAGCCGCCCGCATCAAGGGCTCGATCCGCCTGGAACCGAACAACCTGAACGAGGAACTCAAAACCCTGCCCAAGGACAAAGACATCTATGTCTACTGTACTTGAGCGCGCGAAGTGACCAGCGCCCGGGTGGCGCACACGCTGCGGGAGCAGGGATTCAACGCGTTCGTCATTGTGGGCGGCCTGGCGGCCTGGCGGAAAGCCGGCAATCCTGTGGAATCCGTGCCCCGCGACGATCTGGTGAAGCTGCCGACATTTTCCTGAACCTCTGATGGCATCAAGCAACGAAATCGAAATCAAGTTTCGCATCGCTGACGCTCCCGCCCTTGCGCGCCGACTGAAGGCCGCCGGATTTCGCCTGGTGACTGCGCGGACTCGCGAATTCAACACTCTGTACGACCTCCCCGGCAGGCCTCTGCAAAAGCGCGGCGAGTTGTTGCGCCTGCGGAAGTACGGGACCAATTGGCTGCTTACCCACAAGGCAAAAGGCAGGGCCGGCCGACACAAGACCCGGATCGAAACCGAAACTCTGATCGCCGATGGCGCTAAATTGGAGAGAATCCTGCGGGCTCTGGGTTATGTCCCCACCTTCCGTTACGAAAAGTTTCGCGCCGAGTGGAGCGATGGCCGCGGGCACGTGGTTGTGGACGAAACACCGATCGGCTGTTTTGGTGAGATCGAAGGGCCGGCGCGCTGGATTGACCGAACCGCAAAGCGACTCGGCATCGTTCCACGCTCTTACATCACTCTCACGTACTCTGAGCTGTTCTTTGCCTGGAAGCGGCGCACCCGAAGCCGGGCGAACGAAATGACATTCCGCGCAGTTGGAAAACTCTATCGTCCTCCTGCTTAACAACCTTTTACATCCTGACATCCATAACCTCGCCGGCACGCTCGCGTCTAAGCCACCAACACTCGAATCGCTGACACGGAGGGGGCGTGCGGGGAGCGAGACAGAATATCTGCTGTCGAGCGCTGTTGGCCTTCCTGAGCCTCGGCGGAGCGGCCTTGGCCGCGCCCCAGCCGAACTTTGCTCAGCTCACCATTCCCCGGGTGAGCAGCCCGCCTCAACTCGAAGACTTCTTGGAAATGAAGCCCAGCCCCAAGTGGGAGGGCAAACTGGCTAAGGTGGACCATTTCATTCAGCGCGTCCCCAGCGACGGCGAACCGGTATCGCAGCCCACCGAGGCCTATCTTGGTTACGACGAAAAGAACTTGTACGTCATCTTCATCTGCTTCGATAACCAACCGCGCAATATTCGCGCCCGGCTGTCGCGCCGGGAGGACGTGTTTGACGATGACACGGTCGAGTTAGTGCTGGATACGTTCCATGACCACCGGCGGGCTTATGCTTTTTTTTCCAATCCGCTGGGCGTGCAGGCGGACGCGCTGTGGACCGAAGGCCAGGATTTCGAAATGTCCTTCGACACTGTTTTCGAGACCGAGGCCAAAATCACGCCCCAGGGTTTCGTGGTCAGGATGGCCATCCCCTTCCGCAGCTTACGTTTTGCCTCGACCGATCCGCAAACCTGGGGAATCCTGCTGAACCGGAATATCCTGCGTAACAACGAGAGTTCATTCTGGCCGCAATATTCCAGCCGCATCACCGGCCGTTTGAACCAGGAAGGAGACGCTTTCGGCCTGGAACACATTTCTCCCGGCCACAATTTTCAGCTCATCCCATACGGAATTTTTCGTTCCTACCGCAACGTAGATCTGCGTGACGTTAATGATCCCAAGTTCACCCAGCGCGATGCCTTCGGGCAAATCGGCCTGGACGCCAAAGCGGTATTGAAGGACAAGTTTGTACTGGATGCGACCGCGAATCCCGACTTCAGCCAGATCGAGTCTGACGAACCCCAGGTGACCGTGAACCAGCGTTTTGAAGTCCCGTTCCCCGAGAAACGCCCGTTCTTTCTGGAGAATTCCAACTATTTCCTGACACCAATTCCTCTCCTGTTCACGCGGCGCATTGTGGACCCGCAATGGGGCGTGCGGCTGACAGGAAAAGATGGCCCCTGGGACGTGGGCCTGCTGGTCGCGGATGACGCTTCCCCCGGCACCGAAGTTGCTCCCGGCGATCCCTTGTTCGGAAAGCATGCCTATTTCACGGTGGGCCGCGTCAGCCGTGACATTGGAAATCAGTCCACGATTGGAGCCATGTTCACCGATCGTGAAATGGGTCCGTACTTCAACCGCGTCGGCGGAATCGACGGCCGCCTCAAGCTCAATTCCAACTGGGTGGCGAACTTCCAGGGGGTGGTCAGTTCCACCCTGTGCAGCGACCCTCTGAACAGCACTTGCATCCTGGGAACTTATCTCGCCGGTCCTGCCGCCGAGGTCACCCTGCAACGCGATGGGCGCAAGTTGAACTACTTCATGGACTATTCGGATCGCAGCGATGGATTTCGCACCTTCACCGGCTTTGATCCTCAGCCCGACATCCACAACCTGTATAACCGCGCGGAGTATAGGTTCCGGCCCGAAGGCAAACGCCTGATTTCATGGGGACCGATGATGGAGGTCTACCACACCCTCGACCATGAAGGAAATTATCTCGGCTCCGGCTACATTCCCTCGCTGAGCGCCGAACTCCTAGGACAGACCTTCCTGATGGTCTTGTATGCCAAAGAGATGGAACTGCTGCGGCCGCGCGACTTCAGTGTGCTGACCAGCAACCAGAAATATGTGCGTCACACCACCCAGGTCAAACTGGACACCAGTGTTTACCGGCCGGTCTCTTTCCATCTCGATTTCCGCTTCGGCAGCCGGGTCAACTATGATGCGCCCGACAACGTCGCCCCCTTCCTGGCGGGCAGAACCAGCGTTGCCACCACGCTGACGGTTCGGCCCAGCAAGTCCTTGCGCGTCGACAACACCTACCTGCTTCTGCGGTTGCACAACCGGCTGGGATCGTTCGGCAGCATGAACAATCACATCATCCGCTCCAAGTGGAACTATCAGTACAACAAGAGACTCTCCTTCCGCTTCATCGGTCAGTACGACGCCGTTCTGGCCAACCCGGCCTTTACTTTTTTGGACACCACCAGGAATCTCAACGCAGATTTTTTGATCACCTACCTGGTGCATCCTAGCACCGCCCTGTACGTCGGCTACAACAGCAATCTGGAAAACGTGCTGCTCCCTCTGGGCAATGACGAGGATGGACAGGTGCTGCATGGAGGCCGTCTGAAGAACGACGGACGCGGATTGTTCGTGAAGGCGTCCTACCTGTTCCGCTTTTAAAACCACACACGTAGGCCCAGATGTCCGGGGCAGGCGGGCGGCGTTATGAAACCGGTGCAGGCTTGGCGCAGAACTTGTCGAACACGTGTTTCAGTTCGGCGGCGATGTCCGCGGCTTCGCGGTGCTCAATGTCACTGCGCTGCATCATGTGGACGAGCTTGCCGTCGCGCAGCAAGGCGATCGAAGGCGAAGAGGAAGGATAGCCCGTAAAGTAAGAGCGCGCCCGGTCCGTGGCCTCTTTATCCTGACCGGCAAAGACCGAAAACATTCTTTCCGGACGGCTGGCGTGTTGCAGAGCTG
This sequence comes from Terriglobales bacterium, assembly GCA_035937515.1. Taxonomy (GTDB): domain Bacteria; phylum Acidobacteriota; class Terriglobia; order Terriglobales; family Acidobacteriaceae; genus JAIQFF01. The sequence goes on from DASZHW010000185.1 coordinate 50,848, forward strand.
CGCGTACTGCCGGACGCATGCGCCCGGCGGCGCAGCCGCAAATCGAGTTCACCACCACGATCGTCGTGCCCGGTTGATTGGCCAGCGCGCGATCCACCTCGGCGGCGGTGTGGAGTTCCTGAATGCCGAGCCGAGTCAAATCCTCGCGCATCGGGACGACCATGATCTCTGGATACATTTTCCCTCTCAATTATGGCAACACATCATTCTAATACGTCCGCGGTCCGCCATCATTCACTAGCCCGGCAAGTCACACCAGTTGATGTCCTGACGTACCGTGAACCACTGTTGAGCGCTTCAACCGGTCGTATATAGTGAAGCGATCATACCATCATGAAGATTTTGGAAAATGTTCCGCTGGCTCCCTTGAGCACTTTCAAGGTGGGCGGGGCGGCGCGCTATTTCGCCGAGCCTCGAACCGCAGCTGAAGTAAGTGAAGCGGTCCAGTTTGCCGGTGCCCACGCTCTCTCACTGTTCGTGCTGGGCGGCGGCAGCAACCTGGTGATCTCCGACGCAGGCTGGCCCGGTCTGGTTTTGAAACCCGGGATTTCCGGAATTGACGAGCGCCAGCAGGATGGCAAATCCGTCTTCGAAGTCGGGGCCGGCGAGGAATGGGACAGGTTCGTCGCTCGCGCCGTCGCCCGGAACTGTGCCGGCGTCGAGTGCCTGAGCGGGATTCCCGGCAGCGTCGGTGGAACTCCGGTGCAGAATGTGGGCGCCTACGGACAGGAGGTCGCGGAAACGATTGACTCCGTGCTCGCGCTCGATCTCAGGGACGGCCAGCTCCACGAACTGTGCGCCGAGGCTTGCGGTTTCCGTTACCGCACCAGCATTTTCAACACCAGTGAACGTGGCCGCTACATCATCCTGCGGGTCACCTATACCCTGACCCCGGGCGGCGAACCTCGCATCCAGTACACCGACCTGAAAAGACATTTCGCCGGCTGGCAGGAGACTCCCACCCTCATGGACACGCGGGAGGCGGTTCGGCGCATTCGCGCCACCAAAGCCATGCTGATCACACCCGGAGACGAGGACTGCCGCAGCGCCGGTTCGTTCTTCAAGAATCCCGTACTCGCAGCCGCGCAATATCAGGAGTTGACCGGACGAGCCCAACGCAAGGGCCTGCAGATTCCCAGCTTTCCTGCGCTCGATGCCCAACACAAGGTAAGCGCCGCCTGGCTGGTAGAGCACTCAGGCTTCAGCAAGGGCTACGGCAGCGGTCGCGTCGGAATCTCGCGCAAACATGCCTTGGCCATCGTGAACCGCGGCGAAGCTACCGCCGCCGATATCCTGGCATTGAAAGATCATATTCAGCAGCGCGTGGAAGAACTCTGGGGCATTCACCTGGAGCCCGAGCCGGTCTTCGTGGGCTTCTGAGCCTGTGGTTCACCCTGGGCTGCCATCTGTCTGCGCGTTCCCTTTGACTCCGCAGAAATATTCCTGAACAATTCATCCCGCCGGGCGGTCTTCATGTTTGAGGGACGACAATTAGTGACGGGACAGGCGCTCGTGAGCCAAGCCTTGGCAGCGGAGCAAATCGATGACGATGCCCTGGAATTGGCGGTTCGGGAACATGCGCGGCTGGTCTATCGCGTAGCTTACACCGTCCTGCGCAATCACCATGACGCCGAAGATGCCACGCAAGAGACGTTCCTCCGCGTGCTGCGCTACCGGAGGAAGCTGGCTGGGATTCGCGATTCTCGCACTTGGCTGGCCCGGATTGCCTGGCGCGTCGCTCTCGAACGGCGCAGAAGAGCGCCGGAAGTCCTTCTGGAGGAGGCATCCATGGCCAGTCGCATTCCTTCGGCTGCCGCCTCCGCGGATGAGGCCCTGCTCGGCCAGGAGATGTCTGCGGTGTTCGAAGGGCTGATAGCGGCGCTGCCCGCAAAGTTGCGCGATCCGCTGATCCTGTCCGCTCTTGAGGAGATGTCCACCACCGACATCGCGGAGGTGCTGGGGATCAACGCCGCAGCCGCGCGCTCGCGCTTGTTCCGCGCGCGGCAAATCTTGCGGGAAAAGTTCGCAGCTTTACCGGGAACGTTATGAAACCTGAGGAAAGAGAGCGCTTTGCGGAGCGGTTGCTGGATGCCCATTTGAAACGGTATGGGCAAATTGAGCCCCGGGTCGGATTGGAGGCCCGCGTCCTGGCGAATGTGCAGGACCACGCGCAACCGGAACGCCAGTTTTGGCGGTCGCAAAGCTGGGCGAGACTCGCGGCCATTGCGGCCATCGTGGTGGCCATCGGCGTCGTCTTCTGGCTGACGCGATCTCCATTTCCGGCTGGGACTGCGCCCGTGGCCTCGACAGCAAGAGAGACCTCCGCACCGGGCGCGCGAAACCTGGCAGAGTTGGCAGCCAGTGAGGTAACGGAGACACCACTAAGCGGCGTGAAGTACCCAAGGAACCCGGCTCGCTCAGCAGTTATTGCAAAATCTGACCCTACCCCTCCCCGGCTGGAGCAATTTCCTTCGCCGCAGCCGTTGAGTGAGCAGGAGAGGATCCTCGCTGGATATGTGGCAGAGTTTCGGCGTGAGGCCGTGCTGGTGGCCGAGGCGCAAACCAGGCTCGAACGGCAGGATGCACTGGAAACTCAGATGCTTTCCTCGGATGAAGACGCCGCTCGAAATTCAGAAACACCCAAATAACTTTAGGGAGGCCCAAAATGCGAAAAACTGAAACCCTCTGGTGTGCCCTTTTCCTGGCGACGACTCTATGTTGGGGAGCCGAGCCGGGCCGCTTCGAGGAGACAGCTAAGACTCCCGCCGAAGCGCAGGAGCAACCGCCGAATGCCTACCGCATGGACTTCTCCATGAACGAACTGGAGGACAGTAAGCGGATCAACTCACGGCGTTACTCAATGAATCTCAACGCGGGCGATGCCAACCAGATCAAGATCGGCACTCGCGTTCCGATTGAGTACAAGCAGGGTGAATTCCAATATCTGGATGTAGGCACGACTATTTTCTGCCGGCTCAAAGAGCGTGGAGGCGACGTATCGCTAGAGGTCCGGAGTGAAGTCAGTAACTTCGCGACCGCGGACCAAGGTCCCGGCCCCCACCCCGCGTTGCGACAGTTCACCATCAACGGCAGCACAGTGGCGGTCGTAGGCCGGTCAATTGTCATCGGCAGCGTTGACGATCCGAACTCCAAGCGGCAATTCCAGCTTGAGGTCACGGTCTCCAGGCTGAAGTGATCACATTGGGAGGAACGCCACCTCTATTTCTTGGGTAGCTTGCGAAAGGCAGCTCCGCCCCCGGCACGTTACCCTGCTGACTTGTGCCCCCAGCGCGCCTGGGGATGGGCAAGCAATCCGACCCGGCGGCTGCCGCCTATCCTTCTCTATCGGCGAGCGACTTGGCTTCTTTAAAGACGCTGGCGAACATCTGCCGCGTCAGCTTTCCGGTCTGAGTATTCTGGTTCGACGGATGATACGAGGCCAGCAGGATCCTGCCATCCGGCATTCGGTAGCTGGCGCCATGTCGAAACGGGAAAGGCTTCTTGCTCTTGAGCAGGCCTAGACGTTTGAGATAGTTGAGATAAGCTTCGAATCCGATTCTGCCCAGCGCCACCACGACTCTCACCTGCTTGAGTCCGTCCATTTCCCGATCTAGGTAGGGCGCACAGTTGGCCAGCTCCTGCGGCAGGGGCTTATTGTCTGGCGGCGCACAGCGTACCGCAGCCGTGATGTAAAGCTTCTTGAGTTTGAGTCCATCCCCGCGATCCGTAGCCTGCGGCTGATTTGAAAATCCGGCTTCATACAGGATCGGGTACATGAATTTGCCCGACGCGTCTCCGGTAAAGGGCCGTCCCGTGCGGTTTGAGCCGTGTGCTCCTGGGGCGAGGCCCAGCACCAGGATTCGCGCATCCGGATCACCGAAGCCGGGTACCGGTTTTCCCCAGTAATCCCAATCGAGATAAGCTCGCCTCTTCTCGCGCGCGATTCTCCCGCGATATTCCACCAAACGCGGACAACGCGTGCAGGCGACCACTTCGCAGTTCAGTTGGGTGAGCCACGCGCGCATGTCGTCACATTGTAAGCGGAACAATGCCGTGGAAAGGAGAATGCTAGACTTCTAACATGGAGCGGAGATGTTGACTCGCAGGACATTTCTGGTGGGCGTCTCAGCGCTGGCCGCGGTGGCCGGCGCAGACGGGCTGTTCATCGAACCAAGAGATCTGGTCGCCGAGCACGTTGACATTCAGCTACAAAGGTTACCGGAAGAGTTTCGCGGCTTCCGCATCGCCCAGATCAGCGACGTGCATTTCGGACCCTACATGGGGAGACCAGGCCTCGAGCGTGCGCTGCGGCTTGCTCAATCCTTCCGTCCGGATCTCGTGGCTCTCACCGGAGACTTTGTTTCCCATCCATTTGGGAGGTCAAACGGCCGGGCCGGCGCGCTTCATGCGGAACCCTGCGCCGATGTGTTGGCCACCGTTACCGGAATACCCTTGATGGCAGTCCTCGGGAATCATGATCACTGGAACAACGCCAGGATTGTTGACGGCGCCCTTAGCGCGCGTGGCATTACAGTATTGCGTAACCGCGCGATTCCTTTGGAACGCGGCCGCGGCCGCATCTGGATCTGCGGAGTCGACGATGCGCTCGTCGGTACCGACGATCTGGGTCAGGCCCTGCGGTCCGTACCTCCGTCGGAAGCGACGATCCTGCTCGCCCATGAACCGGACTTCGCCGACGAAGCCGCATCCTTCCCGGTTGATCTGCAGCTTTCCGGACACTCGCATGGCGGCCAGGTCAGACTGCCGGGCATCGGCCCACTGATACTCCCGTCCATGGCGGAGAAATATCCCACCGGCTTAAATCGGGTCGGCCGCTTGCAGGTGTATACCAATCGGGGCCTCGGCGTCATCAACCCGCCCGTACGTTTCCTCTGTCCTCCCGAGGTTACGTTTGTCACCCTGTATCCGGCCCAACGAGTTTGACGCTTCTCTCCTCCTGTCTTTACACTCAGACCTACAGGGAGTGCGTTCGACTCTTTTCCCATATCGGGAAGGTGGCGTCCGCAAGTCGAACTTCGATGGGCCAGGATGTGGTAAGAGTTTTGAAAGGTACATGTGAGCCCCACTGAGACCAGCAGCAGCGCCCGGCGTGAGATCGCGGTTGAAATTCCCGTCGACGAAGTAAATCGCGAGACTGAATCCCTGATCCAGAAATATCAGAAGCTGGCGCGCATCCCTGGCTTCCGCCGCGGCCACGTTCCGGCATCGATCATCCGCCAGCGTTTTGCCGAGGATCTCAAGAGCGATGTCGTCGAAGCGCTGGTTCCCCGCTATTTCCGGAAAGAGGCGGAAAAGCAGGGCTTGATTCCGGTATCGCAACCGCAGGTCACCGACCTTCACCTGAAAGAAAACGAACCGCTGCGCTTCAAGGCCAGCTTCGAAGTGATGCCCGAGATCAAAGTCGAGGGCTACAAAGAATTGCGCGCTGAGAAACCTGAAGTCGCGGTCACCGAAGAGGAAGTCGAGCAGTCCCTGAACGGCCTGCGCGAGCAGCACGCCACTTTCAGCCCTGTGGAAGGCCGCAGCCTGGCCGATGGGGACTTCGCCCAGGTCTCACTCGACGGCCAGCCCAAGGACGGCGAAGGCAAGCCGGTTCATATGGATGACGTGCTGGTCGAAATCGCGGGCAAGAACACCATGCCCGAGTTCACCGAGCATCTGCGCGGAGCCTCGGCGGGCGAACAACGCGTGTTTGACGTGGTCTATGCTCAGGATGCAACCGAACAACGTCTGGCGGGAAAGACCTTCACCTACACCGTCCGCGTGCAATCCATCAAACAGAAAAGCCTGCCCGAACTGAGCGATCATTTCGCTACCGAACTCGGGGACTTCAAGACTCTCGCGGAAGTTCGCCAGAGGGTTCGCGAGGGGATGGAAGCGGAGCGCAAACACGCCGCCGAGCACGAAGCCAAGGACAAACTGGTGGCGGAACTGGTCAAGCGCAGCGACTTCGAAGTTCCCGACGCGCTGGTGGAGCGGCAAATTGATGTTCGTCTGGAACGCGGTCTGCGCGCCCTCGCCGCCCAGGGCATGAAGGCCGAAGACCTCAAGAAGATGGACTTGAACCGTTTACGGGTCGGACAGCGGGAGCAGGCGCTGCATGAAGTAAAGGCTTCCCTGTTGCTCGACAGAATTGCGGAGGAGGAGAAAATCGCGGTCAGCGATGAGGAAATCGATCGGGAAATCGACGCGCTCGCCACCCAGTCAAAACAGACGCCCGAAGCCATCCGGGCTCGTTTGACACGTGATGGGGCGCTCGATAGAATCCGAAATAGAATCCGCAGCGAAAAGACCCTCGATTTTCTATATCGCCAGTCCGCCTGACGCGGACATTTTCGATCCTCCCAGAAGAGCAAGTAGTCGGAAATAGGAGTGTGGAACGGTGAATGTGAACGATCCAAAAATGATGCTGGTGCCGATGGTCATCGAGCAAACGGGCCGGGGCGAACGCGCCTACGACATTTATTCCCGTCTGTTGCGCGACAACATCATCTTCATTGGCACTCCCATCGACGACAACATTGCCAACCTGGTCATTGCCCAGATGCTGTTTCTGGCCCAGGAAGATCCCGAGAAAGACATCCAGCTTTATGTCAACTCGCCGGGGGGATCGATCACTGCGGGCATGGCGATTTACGACACCATGCAGTACGTGAAGAACGACGTCACCACCATTTGCATCGGCCAGGCCGCGAGTATGGCGGCGCTGTTGCTGGCTGCCGGGGAGTCCAAGAAACGTCTGGCTTTGCCCAACTCGCGCATTCTGATCCATCAGCCTTCCATGGGTGGGCTGTCCGGCCAGGCCACCGACATTGACATTCACGCCCGGGAAATCCTGCGTATGCGAGAGATTACTAACCAGTTACTGGCCAAGCACAGCGGTCAGAAGCTGGAAAAAGTGGAGAAAGATGTGGAACGCGACTTCATCATGAACGCCCAGCAGGCGAAGGAATACGGAATCATAGACGATATCATCTATAAGACGAGATAAAGGTATGATCGGGTTTCGCCCGATCAGTTTCCGATCAGTCTCGGCGCGAAACGACTTCTCCTGCCGACCCGGCGAAGGGCGTCTGGGGCGGGAGAGAGCGGGTTAACGAAGGAGTAAAGCCGAGTGAAAAACAGGACTGGCACCGAGGAGATGTTGCGCTGTTCGTTCTGCCACAAGTCGCAGGACGCAGTGGCCAAGCTCATTTCATCCCCCAGCGACTATCCCCGGGCCTACATCTGCGACGAGTGCGTGGCAGTCTGCAACTCCATTCTTGAAGATGACCGCACCGCCACCCCTCCTACCACCACGCCCAACCAGTTGCCCAAGCCCCAGGAAGTGAAAAGTTTCCTCGACGAGTACGTGATTGGCCAGGAGCAGACCAAGAAGAAACTCGCGGTGGCGGTCTACAACCACTACAAGCGGATCTACATGAACCGCCAGCGTGGCGACGGCGTGGAGCTCACCAAGTCCAACATCATGTTGATTGGCCCCACCGGCACCGGCAAGACTCTGCTGGCTCAGACCCTGGCGCGCATGCTGGATGTGCCTTTCGCCATCGTCGACGCCACCACCCTGACCGAAGCCGGCTATGTCGGCGAAGACGTCGAGAACATCATTCTCAAGCTGCTGCAGGCGGCCGATGGCGACGTCGGACGCACCCAGACCGGTATCATCTACATCGACGAAGTGGACAAAATCGGACGTAAGGACGAGAACCCTTCGATCACTCGCGATGTTTCCGGCGAGGGTGTGCAGCAGGCGCTGCTCAAGATTCTGGAAGGCACCATCGCCAATGTTCCCCCCCAAGGCGGACGCAAGCATCCCCACCAGGAGTTCACCCCCGTCGATACCACCAACATCCTGTTTATCTGCGGCGGCGCTTTCGTCGGCCTGGAGAAAATTATCGGCCGGCGCGTGGGTAAGAAATCGCTGGGCTTCAAGGCCGGAGTCGAAGAGGGTGAACCGGAAGAGACTCCAGCCGCCAGTCGTAAGCGGAATTTCGAGCTGCTTAGCGACATCCAGCCTGAAGACCTGATCCGCTTCGGCCTGATTCCCGAGTTCGTCGGTCGCCTGCCCGTAGTGGGCGTGCTCGAAGACCTGGATGAGTTCGCGCTTATCGAAATCCTGACCCGTCCCAAGAACGCCATCATCAAGCAATACCAGCGCCTCTTTGAATTTGAGAATGTGCGTCTGAAATTCAGCGATGACGCTCTCAAGGCAATCTCCCGCCAGGCCATGGCTCGCAAAGTGGGGGCCCGCGGATTGCGTATGATTCTGGAAGAGTTAATGCTCGATCTCATGTACCATCTGCCCAGCCAGAAGAAGGTAAAGGAGTTCGAGGTCACGCGGGAAATGGTGGAGAAGCGCAGCGTCACCCTCGCCATGATGGAGAAGGCGGGGTAGACCATAGCGCTGGCGCGCAGCGGGCGCTACAATAGGGGTTTGGCCAGTCGGGCTCGGGGGACAGAGTGAGCATAGCGAAGGAAAAATTCGAAACCAAGAAACTTCCCATGATGCCGATCCGGGACGTGGTCATCTTTCCGTACATGATGACTCCGTTCGTGGTGGGACGGGAATCGAGCGTTCGCGCCCTGGAAGAAGCGCTCGCAGCCGACAAGAAAATATTCCTCGCCACCCAGCACGACGCCAGCATCGACGAGCCCAAGCCCAACGAAATCTACCAGGTCGGCACCATCGTGAACATCGTGCAGAGCCTCAAGCTGCCCGATGGCAACATCAAGGTTCTGGTCGAGGGTATCGAGCGCGGCAAAGTTCTGCAGATCAGCGAGAGCGAAGGGTACATGCAGGTTTCGCTTCGCGTCGCCCGCTATGCCACCGAGACCAACCCGCAGATCGAAACCGGCATGCAGCGGGTCACCGCCCTTTTCGAGCAGTACGTGAAGCTCTGCCAGTCGCTGAATTACGAGACCATGATCGCGGCCGTGCGCATGGAGGATCCGGCCAAGCTGACCGACACCATCGCCGCCAACTTGCAGCTCTCCATCGAGGAGAAGCAGGAACTGCTGGAAATCTTCGATCCCGCCGAGCGTTTGACCCGTATCGGCGATGTGCTCGATATCGAAATCGAAAAACTTAATATGGACCGCACCATCCAGTCCCGGGTGAAGCGGCAGATGGAACGGGCGCAAAAAGAGTACTACCTCAACGAGAAGATCAAGGCCATCCAGAAGGAACTGGGCCGCGGCGAGAAGAGCGAATTCGACGAACTGAAGAAGAAGATCGAAGCGGCCGGAATGCCCAAGGACGTGCGTGACAAGGCGGTGCAGGAACTGAAGAAGCTCGAAGCCATGCCGCCCATGTCGGCCGAATCCACGGTCTCGCGCAACTATCTGGACTGGCTGCTGGCCGTTCCCTGGAAGAAGCGGTCCAAGGAAATTCGCAACATCACCCGTGCCGAGAAGGTCCTGAACGAAGATCATTACGGGCTGGAAAAGATTAAGGACCGGATTCTGGAATTTCTGGCCGTGCGTCAGTTGGTCAAGAATCCCAAGGGTTCCATTCTTTGCTTTGTCGGCCCCCCGGGAGTCGGCAAGACTTCGCTGGGAATGTCGATTGCCAAAGCTACCGGCCGGAAGTTCGTGCGCATGTCGCTTGGTGGGGTGCGCGACGAAGCCGAAATTCGCGGCCATCGCCGCACATACATCGGAGCCCTGCCCGGCCAGATCATCCAGATGATGAAGAAAGCGGGCACCAAGAATCCGGTCTTCATGCTGGACGAAGTCGACAAGATGTCGATGGACTTCCGCGGCGATCCCTCGGCGGCCCTGCTCGAAGTGCTCGACCCGGAACAGAATTTCATGTTCGTGGATCATTACCTCGACGTGGAATACGACCTCTCGCAGGTATTCTTCATTGCCACCGCCAATGTGATGCACACCATCCCGCCGGCCCTGCAGGACCGGATGGAGGTGCTGCGTCTGCACGGGTACACCGAGTACGAGAAAGTAGAGATTGCCAAGCAGTTCCTGGTCAAGAAGCAGCTTCTGCAAGCTGGGTTGACCGATAAGAACCTCAAGTTCACCGACGATTCCATCACCACGCTGATCCGTTCCTATACGCGGGAAGCCGGCGTGCGCAACCTGGAGCGTGAGATCGGCAACGTCTGCCGCAAGGTCGCGCGTAAGGTGGTGAAGGAAGGCGAAACCTACAACGTCGCCATCGCGCAGGACAACGTCAACGATTTTCTGGGCGTGATCAAGTTCCGCGACACCCTGGCGCACGAAAAGAGCGAAGTTGGTCTGGTCACCGGTTTGGCGTGGACCGAAGTCGGCGGCTCCATCCTGAGCACCGAAGCCACCGTCGTCGACGGCAAAGGCAAGCTCACGCTGACCGGCAAGCTGGGCGACGTCATGCAGGAATCAGCTCAGGCCGCCATGTCGTATGTGCGCTCCCGTGCCCATCGCCTGGGTCTGTCGCGGGATTTCTATCGTAACCTCGATATTCACGTGCACGTGCCTGAGGGGGCGATCCCCAAGGATGGTCCTTCGGCCGGGATTACGATCGCCACCGCGATCGCCAGCGCTCTGAGCAAGATTCCTGTGCGCCGCGATCTCGCCATGACCGGCGAGATTACCCTGCGTGGCAAAGTGCTGCCCATCGGCGGACTGAAAGAAAAACTCCTGGCCGCGCATCGCGCCGGACTGTTCGAGGCGATTCTCCCCCAGGACAATGAGAAAGACCTGGCCGAAGTGCCGGAGAACTTGCGCAATGCCATGAAACTGCATTTTGTGGAAACCATGGATCAGGTGCTGGCTGTGGCCCTGGAACAGCCCCTGCCGCAGGTCAGCGAGGACACTGCTCAACCCATCGCGTCCATCACGCCGCCGCCGGAAAGTCCCACGGCGCATCAGTAGGTTTCGAGGTCAATTTTTCAGCAAGGCTCGCGCCAGCGGGCCTTTTTCGCTTGGGTTTCCTTTGCGAACTTTGCGGTAAAAGCTCTTGACCGCAAAGAGCGCAAAGAAAAGGCTACACCTAGCTACGTTGAATTTATAAAATAGTGGCAGGGTATTCGTGTGGAACAGAATACTGAGCCAGCAGCCCCCAGAGGCTATCTCAGAGGCAGGACCAGCCTCATCGCAGTCGCGGCCGTCATTCTGATTCTGTTGATCTGGCTTCCCGCCTATCGCTGGTTTTTCCTGATCAGTCTCGCCATTGGCGGTCTGGTGGCCGGTATTCTCTATTTCTGGAACAAGTATCGGCCGATCGAAGAAAAAGACATCGAAAACAAACGCCCACTCGGACTGGACTGAACCCCATGGCTAGCGCTGCAGTTTCCCTTCCCCTTGCAACTTCCCGCCTGAAACCGCAAACTAACCTATGCGTGTTCTAGCCCGGTTCATCCTGTCGGCGAGTGATGCCGCCCACTTCCCTGCGCCGTCATTGCCCGAAGTCGCCTTCCTGGGCCGATCGAACGTGGGCAAGTCCAGTGTCATCAATTCGCTGCTTGGCACCAGGATCGCGAAAACCAGTTCCACTCCCGGGCGCACCCGGGCGATCAATTTCTTCGAAGTGCGCTGGCCGGGAAAGCCCCAGCCCGAACTCATCTTTGCCGACCTGCCCGGTTACGGCTATGCCAAAGTCTCGCGGGAAATTTCGCAGCAATGGCCGGGCTTCATCGAGCCCTATTTGAAAGAGCGTCCCTGCCTGGCGTTGTGTGTGGCTCTGGTGGATGTGAACGTGCCGCCTCAGCCTGGAGACCGCCAGTTGCTCAATTTTCTCTCCGCTCTTGGACGCCCGACTCTGATCATTGCCACCAAGAGCGACCGGCTTGGAGGCAATCAGTTGCGAAACTCTCTCCAGACTCTGGCCCAGGAGCACCCGCACGCCCGCATCCTGCCCTACTCCGCGAGAACCGGCGAGGGACGCCAGGAACTCTGGCAGGAAATTCGCAGGCAGACCTCGGACGTCGAACCTCGGACCTCCGCTCTGCAAAATCAGATCTGAATCCGCAGCGGCGCAATCGGCAGCCAAGGGCCGAAGTCCGCTCTATTACCTTGGTTATCTAGGGCCTGCTCACTCGCCAGACTACAGTTGCGGAATGACACTCTCTTCGATGGTGGTCTCCCGCGATTTTCAGGAAGTCAGCGTTCTCGAATGCATTCTCGGAAGTCTCCGCATCGTTGTGGACATTGAATCGGAACCGGAACGCGCCCGGCTCAAGCTGGCCAAGTCGAAGATTGACGCGCTCATCATTGATTGCGACCTCAACGGCGCGGCTGGAGTCTTGAAGGGCTTGCAGGACGGAGCCTTTGCCAATGCGGTGCCGCTCATCATCGTGAGTGGCTCCAGTGGCCGCAAGCACCTCGAGTCCAAGGGCGCCTCATTCATCTTTGAGAAGCCCATCTCGGTCGAACAGGCAGTCCACACTCTCTCTGCCGCGCGCAATATGATTCTGGACGGAAGGCTCCGCTACCATCGCGAGACTCTGGATGTCCCGGTAACTCTTGCCTACACCGTTCGCAACCGGCAGCGCGCTCATCTCATGAATCTCAGTCAGGGAGGGATTGGCGTGCGCATGCAGGGGCCACAGCGCACCGTCGGCCCGGTGAAAGTAGCCTTCACCCTGCCGGGAACGAAACAAACAATGAAGTTTTTGGGCGAGGTGGCCTGGACCGACAAGCAGGGCAATGCCGGAATTCGTTTTGTGGAAACCAGTGCGGCCACGAAGCGGCAGTTGCAACTCTGGCTGGAACGTCAATACTTCACTCACTAACTGACTACCGGCAACTGACAACTGCTCTTTCCTACCGGAATCTTGCCCGCTCCTCCCTCTGCAGATTCCCATCCTCCAATTCCTGGCAGGCGAGACGCGCCAGGTAGCTTCCGGGTGTGCAACCGATCCAGAACAGGAACAGGAGCCAGTAGATTCCTCCCAGCGCGCCCGTCACTCCCACGCTGAAGGCCGCCGCCACCGGCCACGTCGGCACCGCTCCGACGATGGCCACACAGATCACGATAAAAAGCAGCACGGACGATAGCAGGATCAAACCATCCACCAGCCGCGAAAGCGCGCGTGATCCGATGGCAAATGGGAGCCAGGAAAGATGCAGCGCTCGCGCCCGCTGGTCCTTCTCTTCCTTCTGAAAAGTTTCTGCAGCTCTGGGCGCCAGCCGGATGGCCGGGCGGCCCGCGGCGGAAAACAGCAGCGCCGCGGCTTCGCCATTTCTGCCATACGCCAGGTTCAGATCTCCGGTCGTTTGCAGGGCCGTGGACAGCAACTGGATAAAGATCCACTCTTTCAATTGGCGGCGGCAACGTTGCGATACCGCCAGAAACTCAATCCCTGCCTGTCCCAGTGAGTCAATCCAGGCCACCCGTCCCGTCGCTTCCACCCGCAGCCGTGGATTGCCCAACTCGAAGCGCAGGAAGACTTGTTGATCGGTGCACACCGGAGCCACCGCCTGAATGGCAACGCCGGTTTCTCCCAGATTGCGGATGATGCCGCCATTGGTGTGATCCAGATTCACGTAGGCCAGGTTCGGGATGGGATGGCGATAGTGACGCCGCGGTGGCCGCGAGGCCAGTCCAACTGCGCCGGCTCGGGAAAGCGGAGCCATCCCCATGGCCAAATCTTAGCCAAGAGCGCTGCTCGCCTCTCAGTAGCGAAGCTGGTTCAGTGGTTCTGACTCAAACTGTCTGGTTTAAACAATCTAGGAGGCGGGACGCTGCTCCTCGGGGAAGGCTTCGCCCTGATGAGCGCGTTCCCACGCGATCAAGCTATTAAGGTCATAGCGATACGGTCCATAGGCGGAGAAGGCCTTTTCGTCGAAAAGACGCTTGATTCCGCAACCCATGCAGACCTGGTAGGAGTATCCGTGAGCGCGAACCGGCCAACTCATCTTGCCGTGCCAGCACCCGCGCAGCAGCACCACGGCTGCACCCGTCAGCCCCGTCGCGGTCAAGCCGAGGGGCCAGAGCCAGCGCGACTTCCTCTTCCCTGAGTCTTCTTCCACAGCCCTGTAAGCCTTTCTTTCTAAAAGGATATGCTCAATCCGCCCTAAAGCGCAATGGCCTTCGGGCGTAAAGCGTATTTTGCCCGCTGACGGCGGCGAAAAATCCCCGAGTTCTGCCACCTTCGTGCAATGTGGATATTGCGATCAGGACAAATCCACTGTAACGTATAAAGACGCCAGTCGGCGATCCCCACGCCCAAGGCCGAACTGGAATTGTCACAAGCGTGAGTGTTGATTCAACAGGCACTTGTCGCTTGATTTCGTTCCGGTTTGTGGAAAATATCTGTGGAAAAATTATCCACAGAGATTCCGCCGCCAGGATGAGCGCCAATCCTCACAACACGAGCCTGGGATTAGCTGATGGCGATAAGGCCGCGGACTCCCGCCTGCCTGCCCCTCCCTCATCGGCCATTCCTGCGGTTACTTATCCGCCAGGTCACGAGGCGCTGCAGGCCCTTCTCGCTTTCTCGAGTCTGCATGAGCAACTGCGTCAGCGCCGCAATCGCGAGCAGCGGGGTAAGGCCGACCCGGCCGAGGTTTGGGAGCTCGAGCCTTTTGTCCTCGACGAAGTGCTGCATCTCGTAGCCGAACGGGCGCTTACCATCACCGGCGCGGACGGTGTCGCGATTGCCATGGCCGAGGGCAATGCCATCGTTTGCCGGGCCTCCGCGGGAATTATCGCCCCTGATCCAGGGGTTCGGCTGGACCCGCATTCGGGATTCTCCGGAGCCTGCCTGCGCTCCGGCGGAATTGTCCGTTGCGACGATTCCGAGAAAGACCGTCGAGTGGACGTGGAAGTCTGCCGGCGGCTGGGCACCCGCTCCATGGTGGCGGTCCCGATTGCCGGACTGCACGGCACCATCGGTTTGCTGGAAGCCTTCTCCGCTGGACCCTACGGTTTCAACGACAGCGACGTACGCAGCTTGAACCTTCTCGCTGAGCTGATCCTCGCGGCCCTCAAGCCGGAAGAAGAAGGCCGCCTGGCGGAACTCTCCCATCGGCTGGTGGCAGGTGAACCAGCAGAGGCTTCGCCGCAAACCATTCCGGACTTGGAGGAAAGCGTAACCCTTCCGGCCTCCTCCGAGAACAGCGCAGCCGTCCACGAAACTGAGATCAATCCTCCAGGTGTTGAGAGTGAACCCACCGGAGAATTTCGCGTTGCGCTCCTGGTCTTGCTTGTGCTGGTGGTGCTGGCCGCAGTCTCCGGATTGGTAGCCTGGTGGAGAATCGCCCGCCGTGCCCCATCTGCAACCGGATCCTCTTCCGCGCCGGCGCCGAATTCTGCGCCAGTGGTAGCTCCTTCGACTGCTTTGGACCAGCCCGCGACGATTTCACCCGCCGCCGGCGCCAGGACCGATTCCACCCACGTCCTCGATCCGAAGCTAGCCTTGCGGCAACTGGTGACCGGCATTTGGCACGTCTCCTCCGCCGATTCCAGCACCGTGGTGATTGATGTTCAGGGCGAAGTTCAATACGAAGCCCACCGCATCAGCAAACCGGACCGTATCTATATCGATCTTCACGATACCGTCCTGGCTCCCGGCCTGTTTGGCAAAACCATCGAAGTGGGTGACACCCTTCTGGCCCGAGTCCGCGTCGCACAACCTCGGCGAGGCGTGAGCCGGGTGGTACTGGAAACGACGGGCGCGTCCGATTTCTCGGTCAGCATGCAGTCCAATCCTTACCGGCTCGTCGTGGAGATTCAGAAGGCGGCGTCGCCTCCGGCCGGTCCAGTCAGTGATGTGTCGAAGAGCGGCGCGCTCGTCGCCATCGCTCCGCAGTCTCCTTCCCTTACCATTCCTGGCCCGGCGGGAAACAAGCTCACTGTCCCGTCGCGCATCCATGTGCCTAAATTCCGCCTGGTGCTCGACGCCGGGCATGGAGGCTGGGACCTGGGCACGGTCGGACGCAAGGGCCTGATGGAAAAAGATCTGGTGCTGGACATCGTCGAGCGTCTGGGAAAATTGGTGCAGAGTCGTCTGGACGCCGAAATTGTCTACACCCGCCTGGGGGATGACTACCTTCCTCTGGAAAAGCGGACGGAAATTGCGAACCTGGCCCAGGCCGACATGTTCGTCTCGGTCCACGCAAACTACAGCAATGACTCCTCCGCGCGCGGCGCCGAGACCTACTACACCAACACTTACTCTTCCCTGCGGGCGCGAACCCCCGAGGCTGACGCCAGGGAGGCTGGCGAGAACTCAGGAGTGACCGAGAACATCAATTGGACCGACGTCGATATTCGGGAAAAGGTGCGGCAGTCGCGCCGCTTTGCCGTTGCAGTCCAGCAGTCCCTGTATCGAGCGCTGGCGGCGCAGATTCCAGGAATGCGCAACCGCGGCGTCAAGAAAGCCTCTTATGTGGTCCTCACCGGAACCTCCATGCCCGCCATCCTGGCCGAGGTTTCCTTCGTCAGCAATACCCAGGATGAGGACAAACTGCAGAACTCAAGCTATCGCCAGGCCATTGCCGAAGCGCTGTACAAAGGCGTCGCGCAATTCGCCGCTACCTCACATCGGGTGAACATGGCCAGCGCTCCCGCGAAACACACCGGACTCTAACCCTTTCGGAAAGCACCCGCTGCCAGCGGTTGGAGGCGCGCCCTCAAGTCGCTAAGGAGACGGCGCACCCTCCACGCCGCCGTATTTCTGCAGCCACTTCAACTCCTCCCGCACTTTGATCTTGCCATGCCACGGGTTCTGGTCGAGTTCGTGCCCCTCGCCAGGAAAAAGCAGCAGCGTGCTGGGAACGCCCAGCGAGTGCAGGGCATGGTCGAGCAGATAATTCTCCAGTGTGGGAACCCGAACGTCATCTGTGCCCGAGACAATGTGCGTCGGGGTGCGTACCTTGTCGATCTGGAAAATGGCAGCTTCGCTGTTGTAGCGCTGGGGAACTTCCCAGGGGCGGCCGCCGAGATTGTTCGCATCATCCCGGGTCAAATCATCATTCCCCCAGTTGGCGATGTTCTCCACGGCTCCTGCGCCTGTCACCGCCGCCTTGAATCGCGTGGTCTGCGTGATCAGCCAGTTAGTCATGTATCCGCCATAGCTGTATCCGCCAACCGTCAGCCGCTCGCGATCGGCAATCCCATCCTTCACCAGCGCGTCCACGCCTTGCAGAATGTCCTTGCCCGGTCGCGAGACGATCTCCGGCACCATGCGCTTGAGAAACTCGTCCCCATAGCCCACCGAGCCGCGGTAGTTGGGCTCAAACACCAGCCATCCCTGGGTGGCCGCCAGGCGGTCCCAGACATACCAATCGGCTTCGAAGCTATTGCCCCAGGCTTCGTTGGGCCCTCCGTGAATGAGCACGAAGAGGGGAAGATGTTTGGCTTCAAATCTTCCCGGCGGGTACATCAGCATGCCCTCGATGGTGGTTCCGTCATCCGCTTTCCAGCGGTACGGCTTCCCGCGAGGCAGATCGCGTTCGCTGAACAGATGGTTGAAGGAAGTGAGGGCTCGGGCTGCGGGCAGCTTGTCCGCGCTTTCCGCCAGATAAACTTCCGGCGGCTTGTCCAGAGTTGAGTAAACGAAAGCCAGGCGTTGAGAACGCGCCGCCACGGCAATGTTTCGGTACGTGCCGGGCCTACCGTGCTGTGCCGAAAATGCCGCCGCCGGCCCGGGCTGGCCATATACCTGAACTTCTGTGCCCAGGCAGCCCGTCGCCAGCACGCTGCCATCGCCCGCAACCGCATAGCCCGCCACCTGTCCGGTAAAATCGGCGGCCCATCGCTGCACTTCGCCGCCGTCAGCGTCCACCCAGTACAGCCGGGTCTGGCTATCGCTGTATTTTCCCTCCACCGAACCGTAGTCCACCTGGAAAAACACATGGCGGCTGTCAGTGCTCCAGCGAATGTCCTGTTCGATGGCCTCATTGCGGGTAAGCTGCCGCGGCGCGCGGTCTGGCGCGGCATTCGCCAGATCGATCGAGTAGATTTCGAATTCCTCTACTCCCTCATTGCGTTCCGAAACTGACTCCGTCACAAACGCCAGCCGCCGGCCGTCGGGAGAAACGGCCATCTGGGAAATGCGCCACGGAGTGTTGGCCAGCACGCGAGCACCCGGCGTGGCGTCGGAAATTTTCTCGGGATCCGGCGCCGTGCTGCCCGCTCCTGCCTGTCGAGCAATGGCGTCAGCCACGGTCACCCTGAAGACCTGGTCTCCCCTTTCAACCGCGCGATACTGGCAAACATCTTTCCACTCTTTCTCGTAAGCGTCCTTCTGCGCTTTGGTCCACGGTGTTCGGGTGGCGAAATACAGCGCGCTGGAGTCAGCCGACCAGGCAAAGGCGTGAACTTTTTCCTCGCCCTGGGTCACCGGAAACGCCTCGCCTCCCGCCGGCGAGATCAAATAAAGCTGTGGGATCTCATCGCTTACCGATGCCTCTTCACAGCTTCTCCCACCTTTGGCGGCGCCGCGTGCGGAGAGAAACGCGATCCAGCGCCCGTCCGGCGACCATTGCGGCTGGCTGTCATATCCGGATTGCGTCAGTTGCGTCAGGCTTCCTCCGCCCCGCTGGTCGTCGCGGTACAGCCAGAGATCGTCGCGGAAGATACTCTGCTCCCAATCCGCCCGATCGGTCGAGATCACCACCGATTGACCGTCGGGAGAGAGCTTCACCCCGGTAATGTCAACCGAGTTGAAGAACTCATCCAGCGTAAGTTTGGGTTTGTCGGCAGCCTGGGCGGAGGCGAGCAGAGAAACAGCGAGCAGGAAAAACAATCGAAGATTTCGGGTCGTCATATGCGCGATGAGCAAGAATGGAGGTTACACGGCTGCGGCAAAACAACGCAACCCGTCCCGTAACCTCGCCGGCCGCCAACAACTCCTGCATCATTGCGCCGGCTCCGCGTTCTTCAACGCGTCGCTCAGGCTCTGGGTGTTTTTTGGAGCGCTGCCCTCCACTACGCGCCAGCCATCGTCGTAGTGAACGAAGCCCACCGTTGAGTTAAAGTCTCCGGTTCTGGCGTAGAGCGCTGAGCCCACTTCATTCACCGCCGCCCATCTCCACTGAAAATCCGCATCCGCAACAGTTCCGTTCTTGCGGATGCCGGTCACTCCCACCAGCTCTCTTTGCGCTACCGGCACGCTGATGTACTGCGAGTTGGCGGCCGACGCGGCCACCCAGTCGCGCAAAGCATCGACCCCCAGCGGGGTGATGACCATGTCCCAGCACGGCCCGGGAGTGATGTCGGCAGGGCAGGCAACGTTGCCGCCGGTAATCCAGCCTCGGCGGCGCAGCACCAGGTATTCCTGCGAGGTGTAGTCCCGGTTGGAAACCACGCCTGTGCGCAGCCAGAATTGCTGCGTCAGTTTGAAGGTATCGGAGCCCGCGATCAGATCACCTGCCAGCCGCCGCGTCAGAAAATCCCGGGGCGAGCAGGCCACCGCCAGGCACAGCACCACGCAGATCAATCCAACTTGCCGTCGAGGCATTCTAATTGGGGATTGTAACCAAACGGGAGCCTCGGCGCGGCAGGAAAGGATGATCGGTAATCTGACCTTCAAACCCCGCCGCCCACCGCCCGGGGATGGCCGCCTGGCATGAAGGGCACCGTCCCTCGGAGGTCAGGCGGTACTCGCGAACAAAATAGCCGCTTCTCTTGATCAGCATCTCTCCGCATTGGTGGCAACGCGTGTCTTCCAGGTTGCCCACGCGCCCCGGCAGGTTTCCCGCATAAACATATCGCAGACCCGCGTCCTTGCCGATCTCGGCCACCCGTTGCAGGTCTTCCGGACGCGTATCGTCGGGGTCGTCCATTTTGTAGTCTTTGTGAAACGCGGTCACGTGCCAGGGAATATAGGGAGAGATGCCGGCCAGAAATGCGGTCAGAGCTTTCAGTTCATCGTCTCCATCGTTGAAGCCGGGAATCAGCAAGGTCACGATCTCCAGCCACACTCCCATATTGTGCAGGCTGCGAATGGTTTCCAGGATGGGCCCGATCCGCCCGCCCAATTCGTGGTAGTGCCGCTCGTCGAAGCTCTTCAGGTCAACTTTGTAGAAATCGATCCACGGCCGAATGTACTCCAGCACCTGCGCCGTGCCGTTGCCATTGGAAACAAAACCGGTCTTGAGACCGGCCGCCCGCGCCTCCTTGAAGACCGCCACCGCCCATTCGCTGGTGATGAGAGGCTCGTTATAAGTGCTGACCAGAACCTTGGCTCCCTGGCGTAGCGCATCCTGAACCAGAGCCTCTGGCGAAGCCTGCAACGGCGGCGAGACCGCATCCGGGTCGCGCAAAGCCTGAGACGTCACCCAGTTCTGACAATATCCGCAGTGCAGATCGCAGCCCAGCATTCCGAAGCTGTACGCCAAGGCGCCCGGGTACGCATGAAAGAAGGGCTTTTTCTCGATGGGATCACACTGCACTCCGCCCACGTAGCCCCAGGGCACATACAGAGTCCCGCCCCGGTTGTAACGCACCTTGCAGACTCCCGGCTGACCTTCAGGAATGGGGCAACAATGGCCGCATGCGTAACACCGCACCCGGTTGCGATCGAGTTTTTCGTAGAGCTCGCCCTCCCGGACATTCTCATACACGATGTCGCGAAGGGTAGCCACGAAAAGACCTCTGTCGTTATTCTAGACCGATCTGCTCCGGACGATTCACCCGATTCGGCGGGACGACGAGGCTAACGGGATCCTGGTTGGGGATGACGCAACCGATCAGATGGCCGCATTCAGCAGAAATCGCGACCCAATCTATTGCTTCGGGGCAGTGTTCCCTGCCATCTGGTGGCTGCGCAGCCAGTCATTGGCCTGCTCTTGTGCCGCCAGAATCTGGCTCCGGGTCATCCGCGAAGTGAGTACCGCCACCCGGTACTTGCTGGCCTGGTCTCCTCCGGCTTGCGCCAGCACCGACCAGAAGTAGGCTTTGGTAAGGTCGGGCGGCACTCCTCGTCCCGCCCAGTAGTACGCCCCCAATGTGGCTTGGGCAAGGATGTGTCCGCGCTCCGCCGCCTGCGTGAACCAGCGCACCGCCTCAACGTAATCCTGCTCGACCTCTTCACCCGTGGCGTAGCGCGCTCCCAGAGCGAACTGTGCGGCGGGATCGCCGCGTTCTGCCACCCTTCGCAAGCTGGCCAGGTCACTGACATCGTCCGACAGTTCGGTCTGCTTGGCAGCCGCCGCTTGCGGCGCAGGTGTCCGGGCAGCCTTTGCATCCGACTGGCGCATCAGTCTCGAGGCCCAGGGCGCAATCAACCAGGTCAGCGCAAAAAGCAGCGTCAGACCCACCGCCACCATCATGATTGTGTTCCGGCGCTTGTGCGAGGAAGGCCTCGCCGCAGCCACCGTCCCCGCCATTACCTCTTCCGGCTGCCGCGCCTCGATTTGCTCCGGCGCCATCGCAGCCGCAGCCTCTTCCTCCGTCATCAGCGGCACCGGCACCGTTAGTTGCGAAGACCGGGAATCGGCGCCCTGGTCGAGCACCGACAAGATGTCCCCTGCCAACCTCTGCAGCAGGGCCGTGTCTTCCGCGTTGAAGGCGTAGGGTCGGGACGAAAACACCTCCAGCAATCCAACAACTCTGTTTCCGCGCCTTACCGGGACGGCTACCATGGCACGCAGGCCGAGCGCGCGGCAACTCTCCCGATCCACGCGATCGTCCGTCTCGGAATCGTCGCAACGCAATGTCCTGCCGGTTCGCACACATTCTCCGGAAAATCCCGACCCCACCTGGAGCCGGCTGCCGAATGGAGGAGCGTCCGAGCCCGCGCTGGCCATGCAGACCATCTCATTCCCTTGCGACAGCGCGATCGCCGCGCCGCCGGCTCCGGTCTCGGTTAATGCGTGTTCCGCGATCCTCTGCAAAGCGCTTCCTCGATCCTGACCGCCCGGCCTCACTTCCCGCTCGACCGCGACCGGCCCCGGCACACTTCCTGCCCGCCCGGAACCAGCCGGCCCTGATGTCGATGACCCTGACCTCGATGACCCAGGTCTCGACAAGTCAGGACCCGGTGCCACTGGGACAAATTCATTGCGCTTTCCCTCGTACCCATCGCCATCCCCGCTGGACGCGTAGGAGCGAGCGTGGTCATAAGCGCTCAGAATGTTGACGAACAACCATTCCTTGAGCTGCTGCAGGGATTGACCTGCCAGTTGCACGAAGCGAATCCCCGCCCGTCCCGAATCATCCGACCAGATCACCTGTCCGGGGGCGCGAATACGGGTCTTCGTCTCCGAAAGATCCAGTGACAGGTTCAGTTTACGGCCAATCTCCAGTGGGCCGGTCGTCCGGATGGACATGCCCTCTTCACTGATGTCCACGATTTCGCTGAGATCAGAACTCGCCCGCACGGAAGCGGCATCCAGACTGGCATAGGCGGGACTGTGCACCCGGTGGCGCACGCTGCGACGGTGTTCATCAATGTTTGTCGGTTGCCGGGAAACTCCTGCCGGCTTGGACCCGGTGGGCTCCATAGGAAGGTTCTTAACATATTAACCCAGAGACGTCGCCGGTGAGAAAATGGTGAGAAATCAGGAAGTGGGCCGCTTTGAAATGTTAGGTTGAGTGTTTGATCTTAAAAATCGAATACCCAATCCCGAGACCGAGCAGAGCATAGATAAGTCCTTGGATTAGTCCGCTCAGGCCGATGGCTGGCCAAAACAATGGGTGCCTGAAAGTCACGTGCGCTGTATGCGCACACCGGGCAGGCAAGATATGACCGAAAAGTGGAAGGGACTGAATAAAAGAAGAATGGGCCGATGAAACCGACTACGAAGCCAATCAGGCCAAGCAGCTTTCCGAGTTTCATCCCGCCACTCCCGCTGGCCTTCAATAGTCCCACCAATTCCCGCAGACTCCAAGCGTGATCTGCGAACCCCTGCTTCGTTGGCGGAGTAACCGGCAGGGATGCACCTGCAGAAATTGGAATATGCTGGTTAAGCGCTTGGCCCTGGCACCGGAGTACGCCGGGAAGAAATCCGCGAGAGCGCTGCCACCATCACGCTGGAGAGCAGTTGCATAGTAGCCACATCCCGCGCTGCAAAGGCATAAGGCGCGGCCGAAAACACCTCGAACACTCCCAGGGTGTGGCGGAAATGACGCAGCGGGGCCGCGAGAATGGAACGCACCCCCAGCCGCTGGCAGGCCGCCAAGTCCACACGAGGGTTTTTCTCAGCGTCGTGGCACAGCACCACCTGGCCGGTGCGGACACAGTCGGCGGAGATTCCGGAATCGGATTGCAGACGAACCCCGATGTCGGGCGCCGTGCGTCCCGACCGTGCCCGGCAGACAATCTCATCGCCTTTTTGCAACGCGATGGCCGCTCCGGTGGCGCCGGTCAGGGCCTGGGCCCGCTCTGCGATCGAGCTGATTGCGGGCTGAAGATCGATTTCAGTCACGCGATTGGGCGATCCCGAATCGAATGGCCCGCCGGGTTGTAAGTCACGCCGAAGATGATGCCGCCCCGGAGCCTGCCGGGCAAACGAACCCGGCAAATGGTCCTCACCTGACAGCGCAGGGGAAGCAGGCACAGTCTGAAGCAGTTCCCGCACCAGGCGATCGAGTTCGGCGTCTTCGATCAAATGAACCGTCGGCCGCCCGCGCAGCGATCCCCCTAGCACTCGCGACAGCCCGAGTAGAGCGCTGCTGCCGCAGGCCAGACAATACGGTGTGTTGTTTTCGCTGATGAGTTCGCAGGCTACGCAGAGCACTGCAGTCGGCAATCCAAGAAAATGCGTGTCCCTTGTCTTGGCCCAGGTCATCTTGCGGCGTTCTCCTGCGGAGTTCTGCTGTGATCGAGCGAAGTAAGAAAGTAAACGCTGCTTCATCGCGCAAGAAGTGACGCGGATGGTTCAACCTGTGGATAAAATCCAACCTCGACGATTACCCGAGTCCGACGACTCTCGCATCCGGTCCAATCGCTCTCGACTCTGCAGGAGTACCTCCCGCGCGGACACCGTTACACCGAAGTCCATGCACTTCTGAAGACTCTAACCGCGCACCTTGGTGTTCTCCGACGCTCTATCGAGGCAGCTTCTCCTACGCTACGATTTCGCCGGGGCCATTCGTTCCATTATGGGACCAAGAAGTGCACGAGTTTTGGCGGCTTTGCTATTGGCGGGGTTGACCTTCGGCTGCGGTGGCGGAATCAGCTCCGGCAGCGGACCGGGCACGACCTCCCCTACCGTCACCGTTCCCGCCGTGCCCGCCGCCCCGGCCGCCACTGCAGGCAATCAGCAGGTAAGCCTGACTTGGACTGCCAGCACTGGCGCGACCAGCTACCACGTAAAGCGGTCTATCACGAGCGGAGGGCCATACACTCAGGTGGGCTCCCCGGCCGCAGCCAGTTACACCGATACCGGTCTCACCAACGGGACGACGTATTTCTACGTGGTCTCCGCGCTGAACACGTCGGGCGAAAGCATGAATTCGAGCCAGGTTTCCGCCACTCCTGCTGCCCCGGTGTCATCCGCCCCAGCTGTGCCCACCGGCCTCGGAGCGACTGCAGGGAATCAGCAGGTAAGCCTGTCCTGGACCGCCAGCAGTGGCGCGACCAGTTATCACGTGAAGCGGGCTACTGTCAGTGGTGGGCCATACACCCAGGTGGGTACGCCGGCCGGCAACAGCTTCGTGAATATCGCCCTGACCAACGGCACGACATACTTCTACGTTGTATCGGCGCTGAACGCGGCCGGAGAGAGCGCAAACTCGAGCCAGGTTAGCGCGACGCCAAACGCAGCCGTGCCCGACGTGACCATCTCGGTGGATCCAACCAACACCAAACCCATTTCGCCGTGGATCTACGGGCTCAACTTCTACACCGGCGTCGCAGGCGCGCCGCCCCACCTCACCCTGGACCGCGCCGGCGGCAATCGCTGGACAGCTTACAACTGGGAGACGAACGCCTCCAATGCAGGTAGCGACTTCCTCTACGAAAACGACAGCTTCCTGACCTCGAGCACCACCCCGGCTGAAGCGGTGCGTAGTTTCGTCGCTGCGGATCAGGGTCTGGGCATGGCGAGCGTGATGACCGTCCAGCTTCAGGGCCTGGTTTCGGGCGATGAGAGCGGTCCGGTAAGCGTGACCAATCCGCCCGACCTGAGCCGCTTCAAGCAGGTGATCGACAAAAAGAGCACCATCACTCCCGCTGCATTCACCGAAACCCCCAGCACCACTGACGCCAACGTTTATATGGACGAGTTCCTGTGGTCGATGGACCAGAAGATCCCCGGCATTTTCAGCGCGAATGCTCCGCTCCCCACTTTCGTCAGTCTGGATAACGAGCCGGAACTTTGGAATTCGACGCACCTCGAAGTCCAGGGCCCCACCCCAGTCTCGTCCGACAACTACATCGCAAAGACCATCACGCTCACGAAAGCCCTGAAGGACCAGTTCCCCAACGTGATGATTTTCGGGCCGGTGCACTACGGATTTGAAGGCATCTACAGCTGGCAGGGCGAGCTCTCGGCCACACCCGACGGAGCCAACTGGTTCCCCGACAAATACTTGCCCTCGATGAAGACCGCGTCCGACGCGTACGGGAAACCACTGATCGACGTTTATGACTTCCACTGGTATTCGGAAGCCACGGACGGCAGCACCCGCGTCACCAACCTGACCGGCTCAAGCCTGACCGCGGCACAGGTGCAGGCCATTGTGCAGAGCCCGCGCAGCTTATGGGACCCGGCCTTCACCGAGAATTCGTGGATAACGAATGATGTGCTGGGAGAACCGATCAGGCTTCTGCCGCGGCTGCAGGCGAAGATCAACGCCGAATTTCCCGGCACCAGGATTTCCATCACCGAGTATGAAAACGGCGGCGACAACCACATCGCCGGTACCATCGCCCAGGCCGATAATCTCGGCGTCTTCGGTGCCCAGGGACTATTCGCGGCGACTCTGTGGCCCTTGGGCAACTGCCCTTATATTCTGGCGGGGTTCCGGGCGTTCCGCGGCTTCGATGGGGCAACCGCCAGCTTCGGCGACACTTCGCTGAAGGCTACTTCCAGCAAGGTGCAGAACGTAGCCGTCTACGCGAGTTCGGACAGCACCAGGCCGGGCAGGTTTGTGTTCGTTGCCATCAATCGCTCCACCTCTCCCCAGGTGACGGCCATCAACGGCGTGACCCTCTCGGGAACCGCCACTGTCTACCAGATGACCGCATCTTCGGCGCAAGGCCAGAACCCGATCCATCCCGTACAGGTGCAACAAATGCCGATCAACGGCTCGTCACTGACGATCACGCTTCCCGCCCTGAGCGTGTCGACCATCGACGTGCAGTAGCGCTGGTGAGATTTCCCGGGCTGCCAGACTTCTGACTGATTGATGCGGCGGAACAGAGGGTTGCGATCGGGTCAGCCTCGGTAAACTTGTCGATGCAATGATTGTCCCCGTTTAACGTCCGACCTGAAAATCAGCTCGGCAGCCGTGATCGACCCAGATTCCCCGGCCATCAAAACCCCAACTGCGCCCTTGTTGACATGACGAGTCGCTATGCTGCTTGATCAGCTGCACTCCCCCGTGAGTGTCGGCCTGGCAGTAGTGCCGGTGCATGTCATCCGATGAACACGAAACCACCTGTCCCTGGCCAGATGCGTAGTTGTCGCCATGATACCCGCGGTCACCATCACGATCGCGGTCCCGGTCCGAGGCGCCTCTGCCGCCTTCGATCGCGAAATCAGCCCGGCAGCCGTGATCCACCCAGATGCCCCGATTATCCGAGCCCCAACTATAGCCTTCCCGGCAGGCAGACTCGCTCCGCTGTTGCACCAGCCGGACGCGGCGCGAATCAGCTGAGCAATAGTGCCGCTTGCCGTCGTCGGACGAGCACGAAATGGTCTGCCCCAGGCTTCGCGCACTGAAAACGAGGAGCGCGGCCACGACCAGACCCAGTTGAACCCAATTCCTTGTGTGAAACATTACCGGCCTCCTGAAGTTTCAAACCATGGCCCCCAGAACTTATCGAACCTGAAAAGATTTATGACTTGGTTCAACAGTATTCCGTATTCACAAGGGCAATACTGTGCAGGATTGCTCACTCCAGGTGGTCAGAGAGTCCGGATGACTGAGAGTCTTTTTCGGATTTGCATCTCGCGCCCGTGAATTGCGACAATGGTGACGTTGTGGGTGTGGGGCGCGATCAAGGAAACTGTCTCACGAGTGGCGTCCGGAGGTGTTATGACTTCCCAGGCAGTAAAGCTAAAGGTCTCGGCCAGTGTAGCGAGAGACTGCGCATTCTGGGCCGAAGATGACGGTTGGGCCGGGGTTTGCGAGGAACTGTCGGTCACTGTTCACGGGAGCAGCTTTGAGGACGCGAAGAGACGGATGGAGGCGGCACTAGAGGACTACGTAGAGAAAGTCCTGGGCAAGCATTCCAAGACAGGCGCAAAGAAGATCGCCTGAGGGCAACGGCCCGTATCTGCCTGTTTTATGGCGCTGCTGCGCCGGACCTGTTTATTTACTTCTCCAATATTTCGATGTGTCCTCTTTCTTTTGGACCTTGCCCGCGAGCTTTCTACTTTGACCCTTGGCAAACGCCGTTGTAATTAAGAATCCGTAAACAGCTGCGCCCGAGGCTGTTCTTTTGCCAGCGGCGGCGGCGCCGTGGGCTCACTGAAGTCTTTGGTCCAATGCCAGTTCCGGATCTCCGGCAGGTCTTCGAAATGGTGCCGGATGTAAGCCTGATGTTCATACAACTTCCGGTTTAGCAGGTCAATCACGTCCGACGCCTGCGAGCGCAATCGTGGCACATGCTTGAGCGCATCGATGGCCAGGTGGAATCGGCTCATCCCATTGAGCACCACCATGTCGAACGGGGTGGTGGTCGTGCCTTTATCATTGAATCCACGAACGTGGAAACGGGCCTCGTTCGCGCGCCCATGCACCATGCTGTGGATGAGCCAGCGATAGCCATGGAACGCGAAGATCACATCCACATCCCGGGTGAAAAGTGCATTGAACGAAATATTGTCCATGCCATGCGGATGATCGTCGGGGCTCATCAGCACATTCAGGTCTACCACGTTCACCACGCGTACCTTGATCCCAGGCACACACTTCTGCAGCAGCCAGGAAGTCGCGCAAATCTCCATGGTCGGCACGTCGCCCGCGCAGGCCAGAACAATGTCGGGTTCGGAGCCGCCATCATTGGTAGCAAATTTCCATATCGAGGCCCCCTGGGAGCAATGAGCGAGAGCTTCGTCAAAGGTTAGCCACTGCAATTCGGGTTGCTTGCCGCAGGTAACGACGTTGATGTAATTCCGGCTGCGCAGGCAATGATCGAACACGTTCAGCAGACAATTCGAATCCGGTGGGTAGTAAACTCGCACCACTTCGCTGCGGCGTTGCAACGCGTTATCGACGAAACCCGGCGCCTGGTGGCTGAATCCGTTGTGGTCATTCCTCCAGGCATGGCTGGTGAGGAAGACATTCAACGACGCCAGCGGCCTCCGCCATGGATAGTCCAGGCATTGCTCCATCCATTTCGCGTGTTGGGTCACCATGGAGTCCACCACCTGGGCAAAGGCTTCGTACGAAGACCACACACCATGTCTGCCGGTTAGCAGATAGCCCTCAAGCCAGCCTTCACAAAGATGCTCGCTGAGCACCTCCATCACGCGCCCGTCACGAGCCAGATGGTCGTCGATCGCAAC
Organism: Terriglobales bacterium; assembly: GCA_035937515.1. Classification (GTDB taxonomy): domain Bacteria; phylum Acidobacteriota; class Terriglobia; order Terriglobales; family Acidobacteriaceae; genus JAIQFF01. Next base: position 79,432 of record DASZHW010000185.1, read on the forward strand.
CATCTCCTCCATCGTGCACCGATTGGTCGCTTCAAATACCGCATTCAGGCGATTGGAGTTGGTCTCATCGGGACAGAATAGTCGGAAGTTGTCGGGATTAAGCTTGATGACGTCGCGCAGATACTCTCCGAGTTTGCGTGGCGCTTCCGCAACCACCTCTCCCGGACCCGGCACGGACAACGCATATTGGGCAAAATCGGGAAGATCGAGCGCCTTCAGCAAGCGTCCGCCGTTGACCTGGGGATTTGCACCCATGCGGCGATCTCCATCGGGCGCCAGTTCCTCCAGTTCGGCGATCAAGCGCCCATCCCCGTCAAATAATTCGTCGGGTTTGTATTTCTTCATCCAGGCTTCCAACATCTTCAAATGCTCCGGATTTTCGCAAACGTTTGCTAGCGGGACTTGGTGTGCGCGGAATGTACCTTCAATGGGCACGCCGTCCACTTCCTTCGGACATGTCCATCCCTTCGGCGTCCGCAGAATAATCATCGGCCACGAGGGCAGGGTCGCGGTGCCACGGGTGCGCGCATCGCCCTGGATGGCTCTTATCTCGGCGTAACAACGGTCAAGAGTAGCGGCAAACAGCTGATGTACGATCGCGGGATCATCGCCCTCAACGAAGTGGGCAGTGTAGCCGCGTCCCTTAAAGAGAGACACGAGATCCGCATCGCTGCGGCGGGCTAGAACGGTTGGGCCGGAGATTTTGTATCCGTTCAGATGCAGGATGGGCAACACCGCGCCGTCTCTCGCGGGATTCAGAAAATCGACGCCTTTCCAGCTTCCTTCCAGGGGACAGGTCTCGGCTTCACCATCCCCCACAACGCAAGCCACGATCAGGTCAGGGTTGTCGAAGGCCGCGCCAAACGCATGAACCAGCGCGTAGCCCAGTTCGCCTCCCTCATGCATCGAATTCGGCGTGTGCGGACCGCAGTGGCTGGGCACGCCGCCCGGCGTTGAAAAAGAACGGAACAGAAGACGCATGCCGTGAATGTCCTGCGTAATTTCAGGATGCACATCGGTATACGTGCCTTCCAGATAGGCGCAGGCGTTGAGCGTCGGGCCGCCATGCCCCGGCCCCGAGATGTAGATGAGGTTGGCCCCCGTCTCCCGGATCAGCCGGTTCAAATGTACGCAAATAAAATTCTGCCCCGCAGATGTTCCCCAATGTCCGAGCAGTCGAGGTTTGATATGTTCTTTCTTGAGCGGCTCCCGGAGCAGCGGGTTGTCGAGCAGGTAAATTTGGCCGACGCAGAGATAGTTCGCCGCGTACCAGTAGCGGTGGATCTTATCCATCAAACTGGCGGAAAGCGGCCCTTCGGGCTTTGCCTTGCCTGCCGTCTCCTCGGCATTCTGCCCTTTTTCCTCAGCCACGACGACGGTTGATAAAGCGGCATCAAATTCAAACATCTTTGCTCCTTAAGTATTCCGCAAGTATTCCGCCAGGCCGATTCCCAACATCCAAGCCTATAGGTCCCCATGAATATAGGATATGAATATAGGATTAAAAGCCAGGAATCGGCGACTTCCTAGGACCACCCCAGCACTGAGACCATATGCCGCATGATCATCTGATCCTCGTCCGTTTTGATGATCCGCACTCTCACCGCGCCCTCGAGCGATATCAACGCTGCATTGGATTGATTGCGCAGAGCATCCAGCCGGATCCCCAGAAAGTCTAAGCCATGGCAGATTCGCTCACGAATCTCGGGCGCATGTTCTCCAATTCCCCCCGCAAAGACCAGCAAGTCCAACCCGCCAAGAACTGCGGCATAGGCGCCGATATACTTTTTTGCCCGGTAGCAAAACAGATCCACCGCTTCCGCCGCTCGGATGTCTTTCGGCGCTTTGTCCAATAAGTCCCTCATATCCCCGGATGTCCCTGAGATTCCGAGCAATCCAGACTCTTTGTTCAAAAGAGTATTCATTGCCTGCGCAGCTATTTTCTTCTGTTCGAGTAGGTACAGCAGCGCGCCCGGATCGACATCGCCGGAACGAGTCCCCATGACCAGTCCTTCCAGTGGCGTGAAGCCCATCGAGGTATCGACGCTTTTCCCATCCTTGATCGCGGCCATGCTGGCTCCATTGCCCAGGTGCGCGATGACGATGCGTCCGTTCGCAAGCTTTCCCTCCAGCGCCTGCAGTTCGTGCATCACGTATTCGTAAGACAGGCCGTGGAAGCCGTACCGCGAAATCCCCTCGTCAAAGAGTCGTCGAGGCAGCGCATACATCCGCGCAACCTTGGGAAGCGAGCGATGAAACGCCGTGTCGAAGCATGCCACTTGAGGGAGTTCCGGAAATCTTCCGCGGATGAACTGGATTCCGCGAATCGCCGCAGGCATGTGGTCTGGATCGAGCGCGACCAGGTGCTCCAGCTCCGACAAGACTTCCGGAGTGATCCGTTGCGGCTCTGTGTATTGCGGCCCCCCGTGGACCAGGCGGTGACCTGCAGCGGCCAATCCTGAGAGATGTCCGTGCCCAGAAAGCCACGTGAACATCATGGTTAACGCCGCATCGAAGTCCCCGCCATCCACCCGGGAATCGAGCCGTGCATTCCCGCTGGCGTCTGCAATCTTCAAGCGGCCGCCGGAGCCTGCGGTCAGATCGGCGGTCACGGAGAGGAGAAGTCTCGCTTGATCTCCAGTCTCATACAGGGCGGACTTCAGAGTCGCCGACCCCATGTTCATGGTCAACAGGCGTCTCTGCCCTGGAACCGTCACACCGTCATCCTTCTTGCGGATGCCGTCGCTGCTTGGAGAACCGTCGCTTTAGCCATCGCTGCCACGAAAGAAGCCGCCGACAATATCACATGCGGAAGTCTAGTTCTCTTTGACTTTTTGCGCCAGATCGCGAAACTCTTTGGCGTCGACGCGCAATATCATCTATATGGAAACTAAATCACTTGTTGGCTTCATTTCGCAAAATCGCGTAACAAATATCCTGCAAACTGGTCTTCTCCGGCGGTCCTGGAAGGTTCTTCGAAAAAGAGAAGCCCCGGACAGGCTTATCGCCTACTCGTCGGAGAACCGACGCCGACTCTTTTCTAACGAGAAGGCGCTTTTCATTGCCAAAATACGTCATAGTTTTGCGAGTTAGCGCTGACCTAAGAGACTGAGTCCGCGTTTGGAGTTATGCCGGGGTGAAACGGCCCAATGCTGTCACAAGACCGAACCGGAGTCTGCATTCATGACGAATAATTCCACAGCAGTGAAGCCGTCTGGCAGTTCTTCGCCGGTCGGGACCCAAGACGGTAATGCTCCAGAACCCGAACCTGCTGCTCAGGGTGGATCGGAAGACGGAGATTTTCAAAGAATGTCCTCCCGAAGAGACATTGCCGGGGGTAGAGTCCGCGTATTTCTGCCTCTTTGGGGAATGGCCGAAGTTGTTCACTCACAACGACTTTTGTTCTTGAAGCGTACTTGGACCATATAAGTCGGCTTCTTTTGACACGGTTCGCTTTCGTGGCTTTGCCGCCCGGTCCACACTCAGTAGCCCTCGGAAACTGACTTCATTGTCCAAAGAATCCTCGAAGGTCAACTTAAAATGTACGTATGGCTGGGAAATCGGTATTATGCCCAACGCGAGGATCATGCCCTCGACCATGTCGCCTGGATGATGGAATCGAAGAGAGTTTTCAATTCGGCAATTGAGGACTTCGTCTTGCAGAAAGTCCAGGTAATCGAACTTACATAATTGACTACTCTCATCAAAACTTTTTAGTATTATGTGTTTAGGCGATACCGACTTTCAACTGCGGGTGAATCAACTTAGCTGATGGTGATTACACACACTGGACTGAGAAGTGACTCAAAGAGACCAAGTCCGACCCAGTCGACGATCACGAGAGCGCAGACGTAATCGGCGTATTCACTCCTTCGCTGCAATTAAATACATCAGACTCGAAGTTGGCACGAAAAGAACCGGATCTTGGATGCGCTCAACAGGGGTGCTCCAGGCCTGATCGGCATAGAGCTGGCCAATCAGTGGCGGCGACTCGATCCAAAAGCCATCGTCCTCGACGAATCTCACGACGCCAGAATAAATCATCGCGGAATTGAATAGCCGGAAAACTACCGGCTTATCCCGCAAGTGGGCTTTGTCAATCATAGCGGCGCGGATTATACGCCCTGGCTAGCCTGGGCGAATGACGTATTTTCGGGCGCGGAATCACGCATTTTCCGCTCAAGCTGGAAAGACGCGGGCCTGTACGGGTGGTGGTAAAGAATTTCGGGTTCTGCCGTCCCTGGCAGATAGTCAGTGCTCGTTGCCGTCAGCGGGCCTAAGGTACCCTGTCTTTTCTAGGACGCTTTACCTTTCTGCCTCCTGACCTTCGCCCATCTCTTACGTTGTGCTGCTGCGATCCGAGCGCGGCCCTTTGCTGACATCTTGGGCCGTTTGCGCCCTGGCTTTCCTCCGGCATAGACGCTCGCGAATGCCCTGATTGCTGCGTCAAGACCCGACAACTGCCGCTCGACTTGAGCACGTTCCTTCTTCAACTGCTTTAACACCCCAGATAAGTTCGCCAATGTTGTCCCCCTCAGGACGAGGATTGTAACAGAGGGCCAGACGGTCAGTTTCCTAGAACATGCGCAGGACGTGACACTCCGAAAGACCTGTTACTCAACCAAGGGGAGATCGCGTCCGAGTAGGCCGCGTGACCCAGGAAATAGCCGAATGGCCACAGCGGGAGCGTTTGACTTTCGACACCAAGGGGTGATATGAGTGTAACGACTAGTTAGGTTTTTCTCGCGAGCCTTGACGTTGTTCCAGCCCTTCGTGCGCGCATTTATTTTTCCTTGGTCATAGGAAATGGCCTTCTGCGCATTCGGAACTTGAGGGGGCTAGTCATGACACCCGTGGTATCGGCCAAGAAACGCAGCAAATTCGACCCCAAGACATTCCTTTCGATCATCAACGGCGGTAGGAAGATCGCGGCTTTTCCCAAGAAGCAACCGATCTTTGTTCAGGGCGAATCGTCCGATGCCGTTTTCTATATACAGGAAGGAAAAGTAAGACTCACCGTTGTGTCGGCAATCGGGAAGGAAGCCACAATAGGCATTCTGAACGAGGGTGATTTCTTCGGAGAAGGTTGCCTTACTGGGCAGCCTCTCCGCCTGTCCTCCGCAACCGCAATGACCGATTGCTCTGTGATGCGAATCGATAAGAAGTCCATGATGGAAGTGCTTCACCGGGAGCACGCGTTTTCCGATATGTTCGTGGGATGTCTGCTGAAAAAGAACATCCGATACGAAGAGGATTTGGTTGACCAGCTTTTCAATTCCAGTGAAAAAAGACTGGCCCGGATATTGCTACTGCTGGCTCATTTCGGCAAGGAAGGTAAGCCCGAAGTCGTCATCCCCACACTCAGTCAGGAAACTCTAGCAGAGATGGTGGGTACAACTCGTTCACGGGTTAGTTTTTTCATGAACAGGTTTAGAAATTTAGGTTTCATTGATTATCACGGTGGCGATGCCTTGCAAGTTCACAGTTCACTTCTGAATGTCGTCCTTCACGACTAGCTGCCATCCGCAGAGCCCAAAACAGCTTCAGAAATCACTAGTCTTGGTTACGAGTCGATAACGAGTTTCTGGCCGCGTCTACGCTTTCGTGGCAACTGACAAGGGTCGACTTTGCAGGAAGCCAGTGATCAGTGCGCTATCTATTTGCAAGGCGCCGTTGTAGCTGACGAAGCCCTTCTTCTTGAACCCATTCATAAATTTACTCACCCTTGCGCGGGTGGTACCAACCATCTCCGCCAGGGTTGATTGGCTCACCTTCAGGGGGCACTCCGGCTTTGATTCCTTGGTTATTTGCCCAAGCAGTAACAGAACCCGCGCCAGTCGCCTTTCGCTGAAATTGAAGAACTGATCCACCAGGTCTTCCTCGATCCGAATAATCCGGGAAAGCAGATATCCAACAAACAGCGTTGCAAACTGCCGGTCTCGCTTGAGCGTGCGAACCGTGTTCTCCTTTCGCAGTCGAGTGATATTGGACTGGCCAGTTGATCTCGCCGTGCAAATCCGCAGAGATTGCCCTCCTAGACAGCCTTCGCCAAAAAAGCTACCTCGCTGCAGGAAAGCGATTATGGCTTTTTTGCGCCGCGTGGAGGCCGCCGTGAGCTTCACCGTGCCGCTCTGGATGTAGAAGACAGCATCAGCCGTATCCCCTTGTGAAAAGATGACTTCGTTGTCTCGGTAGGTCCGAACAGTCATCCCAACGCCGAACTTTCTGCGGAGAACTGCTGGACTCAAACCGAGAGTACGTTTACTCGCCATCCCTATCTCACCTTGGCACAATCAATTCAAGTGGGGATATGGTTCCGTTCTCACGACGTTGAAGCAGCGAGACTCGGGCTCAACGCCCGGACTCGTCGGCATTGGCGAACTCTGACTCAGGGCTGCCTCGATTTATCCGCGTCCTAAAAAGCCTCGGAGCTCAACGTCCGGTAATTAAGAGCACAATCGTACCGCTCAGGAATCTGACCTGGATGGTCAATAGAGATCATTCAAAATTGCACACAGTAACTAAATGGTAATTTCGTTCTCTCGGTCTACTCGCACTCGGCCCGTAGCGCGAGATTACCTCCGAAGACAAAGCCACCTTTGATCATGTGCGGCTCAACGGCTATGCTCCCGGTTGGTCGACCACTCACCCATTCATCGGTCCAATGACGGACGCCCGCGGTTTTTCCACAGCAATCTGCGCCTCGGCCGGGCCAGTGGTTCTGGCATAATTGGGCGCGCCGCTGGGACACTTGGAACTAATCCACACAGGAGGACAGGCATGAGCGATCCGGAACAAACCATCGATCGGAGATCATTCTTGACCAAGTCCGCGGCCCTACTTGCCGGGGGTGCAGCGTTCGCCAGGACAGCTCTTTCGTACAACAAGATTCTGGGCGCCAACGATCGTATTTCAGTGGGCCACATCGGCAACGGGAGTCGGGGCAGGGATTTGGGCTGGATCGTGTCTCAGCTGAAGACTAGGCAAAACGTCGAGATTACCGCGGTGTGTGATCTGTGGCGACTGAACCGCGAGAAGGCAGTCGCGGTGAATACAAAGTATTATGGCCGCGCACCACGCGCGTATCAGTACTTGGAGGACGTGCTTGCTTTGAAAGACGTCGACGCGGTGATTATTTCCACACCCGAGCACTCCCACTCGCCCATCCTGAAAATGGCGGTCGAAGCCGGCAAGGACGCCTACGTTGAAAAGCCGATGGGCAATGTGCTGGCGGAGGCAAAGGCGGCCCGTGACGCGGCCATGATATCGAAACGGATTGTACAAGTGGGTACGCAGCATCGCAGCGAACCTTATCCCAAAGCGGCTCGCGAATTGGTTCAGAGTGGCGTTCTCGGAGAAGTGAGCAAGGTGGAAATTGTTTGGAATTACCACGGCCCCCGGTGGCGTGGACGTGAGGAAACAAAGCTGATCCGAGAGCAGGATACGGATTGGCGGAAATGGCTGCTGACGAAGCCCAATCGCCCGTTTGATCCCCAAGTCTATTGCGAATTCCGCCTCTACAAGGAATTTTCAAGCGGCATCCCCGATCAATGGATGAGCCACGCGATCGACCTCGTGCATTGGTTCATGAACGACAGCTTTCCCCGCTCAGTGGTGGCTCACGGCGGCATTTTTGCGTGGCGTGATGGCCGAGAGAATGCCGATACGTTTCAAGCCTTACTGGAATATCCAAAGGGTTTTCTTGTGAGCTACTCAACCAGCTTCGGCAACGACTCCCCAGGCTTCACACGCTATATGGGGAAAAAAGCAACCCTGACTAACATCGGAGACGAAGGCAGTCCCCGATACCAATTGGTCGAAGAGAAAGGGAATCATGAGGACAACGCCAACATTGACCAGACGAGAGCCTCGAAATACGTTCTTCTCCCGGGCGAAACAAAGCTTCCGCCCATGGGCATTGATGACCTATCGCTGGAACACATGGCCAATTGGTTCGAATGCATGCGTTCGCGGCAGCAGCCTCATTGCACGGTGCAGGATGGATTCGCTCACTCGGTGGCCTGCATGATGGCAGCGGAGGCTTACTCTTCGGGTAACAAACAGTATTGGGATGCCGCCACTGAGACGATTCTGGATCGAGCACCCGGGAGCCAAGCGGCTTCTGGATGAGCCGAAAGCGGCTATGCAAGATACTGGAGGGTCTGTTCGATCAGTCGTGCGGTCGGCGCGTAGGGCTCACCCGGCGCGTCGAATTCCATCGAGCAGTAGCCTCGATATCCGCTGGACTTCAGGATGTCGAACGCTCTTTTCAGGTCAATATTCAGCAGCTTGTCGTGATCGTCGCTTTCGCCGTCTTTCACATGGCAAATGCAGTAGGCGTGCTGAAACATCGCTTGGAGTGCCCGGTAATTGAAATCAGCATTGCCGGTCATCATGGAATTTGCGAAATCGGGCAAGGCGTGAAGATAGGGATGGTTGACGACCTCGATCACTTTCACCACGAAGAACGCATCCTCGCTGACTAGATCGTCATTCTCCAAATTGACGACGACATTTTTCCCGGCACCGTACTCAGCGACTTCCCACAAGCTTTCCGCTGTGCGACGCACACTTGGCACTGAGTTAGACGGTCGCTGAATGTGCGTACGGATGCTGGGGGATCCGATCTCGACGGCCACGTCCACCCACTTCTTCGCATAGGCGATTGCTTTCTTGCGAGTGGAAGGGTCCGCATCATAAAAGCTGTCCTGGCCATCGACGGCGATATTCACAACCTTCACGCTCGCGTTTCTTAACGCTTCCTTGAAACTGCCCAGATAAGCAGGGTCAAGCGAAGGAAAATGACGATTGTGAGGCTCTATATTGTGGACGTTGAACTTTTTAACTACCTCGGCCGCGAAATCCGTGAGGTCCATTCCAGGCAAACTGGGGTCGCGTTCGTCGTTGCTTGGACTTTCGATGTAGGCGCGAAACGGGTACGATGCAACGGAGATGCGATCCCGCGGTGCGCGCGGCAACGATATGTGGGGCCGGGAGCCAGCTGACTTATCTGATCGACCAGTTCCGAAGGCGTCCCACACCCCGGTCGCGACAATCCCACCAGCCGTTAGAGCGGATAGCTTTTCGAGAAATGCTCGTCGAGTTAGCGAATCCATGTGGCTGAACCTGCAAGGCTTCGGATTATACTTGGGCCGTCGTGTAGGGGATATGGGACCAGTTCGACACAGATGGAAGGTAGATTC
>DASZHW010000186.1:0-58706 GCA_035937515.1 Terriglobales bacterium
ATGATGCACCGCCAGCAGTGCAATCGGAAACCGAGTCGCGAAATTCGAGGATCAACTGAAGTGACGCGAGCGGCTAGAGTTACGTGGTGCCCGGGGACGGAATCGAACCGTCACGCCCCTTTCGGGGCCCGGGATTTTAAGTCCCGTGCGTCTGCCAGTTTCGCCACCCGGGCGAGTGCAGAAGTTGTCGAGTCAATATATCAGTTCACTGCTGACTGACCTGCAGCTCGGACTCGCCCGGGCTATCCGGGATGACGATGCGCAGGGCATGGCTGTGCGCGTCATAGGACATCTTGAGCGGTCCCGCGCTGTTGGAAAGCTTTGCGTCCGCGTGGCCCGACGGCCAGTCGTAAATCACAACCTCCACAGTCTTCCACCACGGCGCATAAGTTCCCTGGCGTGCGGCGAAATCAACCTTCACGGAGTTTCCGTCAGACCGGCAGGTGAACGCCTGGCGGAGAAACTCGCCGTGTTGATAGCGGAAAGTGTGGCCGTCGTCAAGATACAGGGACCCGCTGCAGGGCTGGCCGGGATAGACACGAAGTTCCAGCGGACCGTTGGGAGTTTCATCGGTGCTCTGAATCAGGGGCTGGAGCGGGAGAATGCTTCCTCCCCGAACGTATACCGGCAGAATGTCAAGCGTGGGGTGAATGAAGGGCCGGAACGGGTATTGCGTTCCCGGTCCGTTGCTGGCGATATCGTTGGAAATCTGGACAATGGAAGGTTCGGGCGGAGGAATGACAGCGCGGAGGCCGGTCCAGAAGTCATACCACTGACCTTGCGGGAACGAGACGACGTAGTTATCCAGCGTCTCACCGAACGGCTGGGGAGCAACCAGCAGGCTGGCGCCGAGCAGGAATTCTGTGTCGAGATTCCCGAACCCGTTCGAGGGCGGGGTGAAGACCTCGGGGAACTCGAGAAAAATCGGGCGGACCATGGGAAGACCAGTGCGCGAGGATTCGTCGGCGAGAGTGTAAATGTAAGGCAGCAGGCGGTAGCGGGTTTCAATGTAGCGGCGGCGAATGGCTTCGTGCTGGGGGCCATGGACCCAGACTTCCTGCGGCAGGGAGCCTTTGGTGGTGTGGTCGCGATACATGGGATTGAAAGCTCCGATCTCAATCCAACGGGTGAGCAGGTCAGGTTCGGGTGAGTTATTGAATCCGCCGATGTCGTTGCCCACGAAAGAGATTCCACTGAGGCCGAGATTGAGCAGTTGCTGCGTGCCCATGCGCAAGTTGTTCCAGGTGGCAGAATTGTCTCCCGTCCAGGTGAAGCCGTAGCGCTGTCCGCCCGCGTAGGTGGCGCGGGTGAGGACAAAGGGACGCTCGTCGGGACGCAGCTTGAGCAGGCCCTCGTAGGTGGCGCGGGCATTTTCCAGTCCGACGATGTTGTGAATCTCAGCGTGGGTCGCGGTGCGGGTGGCGAAGCCGGGCTCTTCGATGCGATGGATGTTATCGAGCGGCATGGTCTTGCCGGGGCCGTCAAAGACCGCGGGTTCGTTCATGTCGTTCCAAAATCCGGCAACCCCGTTTTGAACGAACTCTTTATAGAGGCCGCCCCACCACTCGCGTGTCTGGGCGCGGGTGAAGTCAGGAAAGACCGCGGGACCAGGCCATACCACGCCGACGAACTCGCTTCCATCCGCCCGCTTCACGAAATTGTTGCCGGCCTCGCCGGTGTCGTAAGGAGCGTAGCCCTGGTTGGCGACACGGGCGATGTGCAGGTCCGTAATGGTGACGAGGTGGAAATGCTGCTTGCGGAGATCGGAGACCAGCCCGGGGAAGTTGGGGAAGGTCTGAGGGTCGACCGTGAAGGGTCGATTTCTGTACTGGTAGTCGATATCAAGGTAGAGCACGTCGGCGGGAATCTTGTCCGCACGGAAGCGGTCAGCGACCTCACGGATCTGGGATTCCGGGGTGTAGCTATAGCGCGACTGCTGGAAGCCCAGGGCCCACAACGGGGGAAGGGGATGGGTCCCGGTGAGATAGGCATAGCCTTCGACCACCTGCTTCGGGGTTGACCCACAGATCAGGTAATAGTCCAGCGGGCCGCCTTCAGCGCCGAAGGAATAGAAGTCACGCGCCGCTTTGCCGAAGTCGAACCAGGTCCGCCAGGTATTGTCGAGGAACAGCCCATAGCTGCGGCCGCCACCGATTCCCAGGAAAAACGGGATGCTCTTATATATAGGGTCGACGGCTTCCTGAGGGCCGATGTCGGTATTCCACAGGGTGTAGGCCTGGTTTCTCCGGTCGAAGGTGCCGGCCTTGTCGCCGAGACCGAAGTAGTGCTCGTCGCCAGGCATGGTCTTGTGGACGGTGAAACCGCCAAGCTGGAATTTGGTGGGACGGCCCACGGCATCGGCGGAGATGATATTGCCTGCAAGATCGCGAACCACAAGGCGGAGAGGACTACGTTCGACCCGCACCTCGAGCGCTGCCGTACGGAAGCCGACGGACGCGGCATCCTGAACCGGCTGCACGGCGACCGACTGGCCGCGTGGCCCGGGCAGCACTGCCCAGGAAGCGTCCTCGGGCAAGGCGCTGCCGGGCGCAATGCGCACCCGTATGATGTCGTCCCGCAGAGCGGTAATGCGCAAGGTGGCCGGGCCAGCCTGAATATCAATGCCGTCCTGTCGTGGCTGGGAACTGGAGACCGCCTCGAGCGAAATCGCGGGCGATGGCGCAGCGCTGGTCTGTGCGGATGCGGAGTTCAGTGCGATGGCTGCTGCTCCCAAAAAGAAAGCAAGGAATCGCGCGCAGGATGAAGGCATCATGGGGCTCTCCGGAAAATCTTCTCTGAACGGTCAGACATCATAGCAGCCGGATCTGCGGGGACGCGTGGAGCAGCGTAGTAACGACTGGAAAAGTGCCCACAAAACAAAACGTCCCAGACTCGTTTGAGTCATGGGACGCTTGTCGAACAAGCCCTCCCCCGAAAGATTGTCCACGCACATCCTAGCAATGGGGGTCCGGGCCGCCTATGGCCCGAATGTGCTACTTGGAACGTTAGTGTTTGTAAGGGTTTAGCCGATCTTCAGCGGGGCTGTGGAAAACTCGGCCTTTTGGACATCACTTCACGGGCACGATTTTCTTGTCGACGTTGTAGCCTTCCACCCGCAGTCCCGGAGACTGTCCGGCGAGCAGAGAGCTGCGGAAAGTGGAGACGATGGTTCGTGCCTCATGCGGAAACACGGTGATGTAATTGTCGCTATAAGTGATGGGCAAGACTTCCGGGCCGTCGGCGCCGCGGGTAACTTCCGCGCGCACAAAGAACGCCAGCCGGCCCGACGGATTTGCCAGCGTGATCGTGATCTTTTCCTCGCTACCCGCTTCCGAGACATCGGTTGAGACATTCAGGTCGCCCCGCAGCATCGTGTTCAGGGCTGACATGTCTGCCCAGCGGACGAGGCTGGTCTTGAATTGCTCATCATTCTTTGATTCCCCAAGATCGTCGTTGGTGTCGGAGGTCCAGTAGACGTTCTCCGCGACCGCGTCGTCATTTGCCTCCACCAGCGAAACCCGCACCAGGTAGGTGGGATCGACATTGGGAACCCGGGGAACGGTCATGGCTTCGAGCGAAGTGTTGGCGGCAATGCTGAAATTGCCAATTTCGGTGAAGAACCTGCGCTCGCCGTTCAGGTTGAAGAATTCGGTCGCGACTTTCAAATGACTCAGCGGCTTCGAGGTCTGATTCACGACGAACACTTTCGCCCGGCTGCGGTCTCCGGCTGCATAGTAGTCCCAGATCACGTTGACCGGGCGCAAGCCTTTCCTGGCGCCGAAGTAGCCTCCTCCCTGCTTGTAGTAGTCGTCGAACAGATGTCCAAAAAAAGACGGCCAGGGATTGTTCATCATCCAGTGGATCATCATCTTGCGATTGGACCAGTGCGTGGCATAGCTTTCATATTGCGCGCGGACGTCTTCGTAATGGGCCAGTTGCGCTTTCCGGGAAAACTCTTCCACGCTCTGGGAGGCGCCGAAACGTTTCTCGATGACTCTCTGAATATTTTCCAGAGTATTGTTGCCCTCGTTGGCGCCGGAGTGGAAATACCAGTATTCATTGACCGGCCACAGCTTGTCCGGCGGAATGAATTTCTTCAGGCTTTCGAGCGGCGGGATGGTCTCGTTGTCGCCTTCCTCGGCCGAGGAGCCGCGGGCTGGGCCGTAGCTGTCGCTGAACCAGTAGTAGGGAGGACGCCATACATAAGGACCGGCCATGTGAATCCCGCTCCAGGTGCGGTTTACATGGGAGACGGTATCGACCACAGCATTCTGCCAGTGCTCCTCTTTGAGGATCTGGTGATAGTCGTTCAGCACCGTGTCCGGCGGCAGGCCATCGCTTCCGTTCGCCCAAATCACCACGGAAGGATGGGAACGCAACTCGCGGATGCGGGCTCGCAGACTGGCCCGCGCCACCCATTGGTCTTCCGCGTTCCACAGCTCCCAGTGTTCCCACTGGGCGCAACACATCCATCCCAGCATGATGGGCATGCCTTCGCGGTCGGCGCGTTCGATCATGGTGTCGTCGGCGATCTTCAACTCCCAGCGAAGCAGGTTGAGGCCGAGATCTTTCGCGTAACTCATGATGGTGGCGTCGCGCTCGGGATCGTTGCGGAAGAGGAGATCGGGCGAGTAAACGCCCCCGCGGATCAGATAATCTCTGCCATTAATCCGTAAATAGAAGTTGCCGCCGGCTCCGATCTCCGGGAAACCTCTGTCCGCGTCACGCTTCTGCGTGATCTTGCGAATGCCGAAGTCGATGGCCTGAGAATCCGACGATTCAGCCTTGCCGTCCGCTTTGAACTGCAACTTCAAGCGATACAGTTTCGCAGCACCCCACTGATAGGGCCACCACAGATCGGGGTCAGCCAGGTTGAGCTGACTGTATTCAGCGGGCGCGAATGCAACCTCCTGGGTCTGGTTGCGAAACAGCGAGATTTTCCGCTGGAACTGGATCGACGGCTTCCCCGGACGTGAAATCTCTCCGAAGATGGTGCCCGTGACCGGTTTGGCGGTGCCGTTGGTCAAATCGCAATACACCGTGAGGGACGCTGGACTGGTCGCCGGAAGCGGCAGATCGGTCGCGACGTAGGGATTGCGGATGGTTACTGCACCGCTGCTGCTGAGAAAGACTCGCTTCCAGATTCCCGCATTGCGGTCCGGCACGAAGGAGATATCGATGTGCTTCTCGGGGTCGCGGTAACCGAGGTATTTCCAGTTGATCCAGTCCAGCCAGCTATCGCCGAGCTCGATGCCATTCTCTCCCTCGAGACTCTGCTCGGGAGTGACTTTCACAGCCAGCACGTTCGAGCCCCCGGCCACGATCCATTCCGTGACGTTAAACTCGAATTTGTTGTACATGCCGACTGCGGTGGCGCGATTTGCGATCCTATGGCCGTTCAGCCAGATGTCAGCCCGGTAGTTGATCCCCTCAAAAATGAGGTTGTAGAGGTCGCGCCCGGGCGGCGCGGTAAAGGTTGTGCGATACCACCAATCCTGCTTCCAGAGATCTCCCGCCGTGGCAAGGTTCATGCCATAGTACAGATTCTTGTACACGCCGTTCTCCTGCAGGATTTGCAGGACGGTCGCCGGCATGTGCTTTGCCGCATACCACTGCGAGGCATCGAAACCTGACTGGGAGACCTGGGCATCCTCAACCTGGACGTTTTTCGCGGAGGTCATACTCCAACCGCTTTGCAGCTCGGTAATGTTAAGGGACTCCTGCTGAGCTGCCGCACGGGAAGGAAGGACCACGGACAGCAGGCAAACCGTGAGCCAGGCACACCATGCGTGGCATCTCATAAGAGGCGTGTCACTCCAGAAACTCTGGTTCGCGCTGCCGCTTTCCTTTGTATACCTTCGCCGCCTATGCGGTCAGGTCTCGTGAGATCGCCTTCTAGAACGAGAATTTCAGCGCAAACTGAATCTGGCGCGGATCGCGGGCCGCGGTCAGGAATCCGAACTGCGGAGTGCCGAAGGTGGTCGTATCAATCGAGTTCTGCGGTCCGGATTTCACAAACTGCAGGTTGGGATGATTGAACACGTTGAAGAACTCGGCGCGAAATTCCACCTTGGTACGCTCGGTAATGGGGAAGTTCTTGAAAATTGAGAAGTCCCAAGTCTGAAGTCCGGGGCCCTGGACGCTGTTGCGGCTAACGTCGCCGAACGAACCCAACGGAGGATCGGCAAACGCGCACGTGTTGAAAAACGTCTGCGCAACGCAGGGCTTGGCCCGCGGGTCGCCAGTCAGATCGGGGCGCTGCTGTCCGTCGGAGTTGGCCACCCCATTGGTGTCCAGAATGGTAAACCAGTTGCCCGTGGAAGCCGATGTGATTCCGCCGACTTGCCAGCCCCCGACAATCTGGTTGAGCACTCCGCTGGCATCGCCCAGCAAACGCTTGCCATGCCCGATCGGGAGCTCGTACAGGTAACTGAAGACGAAACGGCGCCGCACGTCGAAATCAGAATTCCCGTACTCGGCCTGGGGATCCCGGAAATAGCGGAAGTCGCCGCCATTCTGCGCCCCCAGGTCGGCGTTGGAAGCAATGTCAAGAGCGTGCGCCCAGGTGAAGGACGCCAGGAACGTCAGCCCATGAGAGAACCGCTTCTCGGCGCGCAATTGCAAGGAGTTGTAGTTCGACTGTCCCGCCGACCGGAACCAGCCGATCGAGCCATCCAGCAGCGGAAAAGGACGGCGATCGGCAAAGGGAAGGTTAGGGTCGGGATTGGGCGCGGCCTGGTTGCCGTTGAGATAGATGTACTGCTTCAGTCCTCGCGACCCGGCGTAAGTCGCCTCAAACACGGTCTCCGACGGCAACGCATACTGGGTGGACAAGTGCCACTGCTGCATATACGGCGTGACCAGCTTGGGATCGAGCGAGAAGAGCAGCGGCGGCGGCTCGGGGTCAACCAGGGAGTTGGCCGGAAAACCGCTGGACAAGGTGGGAATACCCACGAGCGAACAATCCACCGTCACCGGATTCGCCGAAGGTGTGCCGCAAGGCTGATTGAAATTCTTGCTGGTGAAGAACGGCGGATTGAATCCCATGCTGGGGTTGGAGTAGGGGCCGGCCTCATCGCCACCGTAGAAAATGCCGTATCCGGCGCGCATCACCAGCTTGTTGGTGACCTGGTAAGCCAGGCCAATGCGCGGCGCAAAGTTATTGATGTCGGGCGAGATCAGTCCTGGAGTGCCGGTGGCCTGCACCGGAATGATCGCGGCCAGTTGGGGGGTGAGCTGTACGTTCAATCCCTTGGGCACGATCAGACTGCCCGTGGAAAGATCGAAAGTCCCCTGCTCGTTGTTTCTTTCCTTGATGGTTGTGAACAATTCGTAGCGCAATCCCAGGTTCAGCGTGAGCCTGGGGGTGACGCGCCAGTCATCCTGCCCGTAGAAGGCGTACACCTGATGGTGATAGTCGATGTTGTGCAGGTTGTTGATGCTGGCGAAATCGCTCAGGCCCACCAGAAAAGACGCGAACCCCGAGCCGCCAGTGAACTGATTGGCCGGGTTGTCGGTGAGGCCGGGTCCGAAATCTAGGGTGCCCCGAGGATCGGCGGGCTGAAAGATGGTGAATTCCTCCGAGCGAATGTCGGTGCCGAACTTAAAAGAGTGGTTGCCGCGCACCCAGGTCAGATTTTCTGAGACCCCATAGGTGTTCTGCACTTCGTGCGAGGGCAGAAATGTGGGGCTTCCGATCTGGGATACATCGCTGAAGGTTAACTGGGGCAGGCCGCCATTGCCGGGCACGTTGGGGATACCGGGAAAGCCTCCCGGAAAATTCAGCAGCTGCTCGCTGGTCTTGTCGGCATTGAGCTGCTGGCGTTCGGAATTTACCCGGTTGTAGCCGAGGCGGAACTCATTGGTCAGATTGCTGCGGAACAGGTGCGTCCAACTGGTCGCGAAGCTGCGATAGGCGTTGTCTTCGTCGCCGCTGAAGAATCCGCCGCCGTCGCCACCGGTGGCAAAGGGCCCTGGAATCACGCTGGGCTGGTCCTCATAGCTGAAGCGGAAGAAGCCGTAGTCCTTCTCCGTGTACTTCTGGTCGACGCGCACGTCGAAATTGTTGCGGGTTTCGCTGCGCACCGGGTTGGAGAGAAAGTTGAAACCGTTGCCGTTGACGTTGGGTTCGGGATAGAGCTTGGTGAAGGCTACGGCGAGAGGATCCAGCTTATTCTGCGGGATCACATTCAGCGGATTTCCCGTGCCGTCATACTGGAACGCCACCCCGCATCCGTTGCCGGCATTGCGGGCATCGAAAATCTCTCCCACAAATGTGGGATGGCCCAGGCAGTCGGTTCCGGTCTGCTGGGTCAGGTCAAGCTGATCGGAGAAGTCGCCCCCCCGCTGCGCGTCGGTGGGGACGAAGGAAGTCAACGTCTGCGATTGTCGTATCCGCAGTCCCTCATAGTCCACAAAGAAGAAAGTGCGGCTGCGAAAGATAGGGCCGCCCAGAGTGAATCCGAACTGATTTTGTTTGTAGGGGGCGATCGGACTGTTGGGATCGTCGAAGAAATTCTTGGCGTCGAACTTCTCGTTGCGCAGGAACTCGTAGGCGCTGCCGTGAAAGCTGTTGGTGCCGGACTTGATGGTGGCGTTGATGATGGCGCCGTTGCCCCGGCCGAACTCGGCGCTATAGGCATTGGTTTGGACCTTGAATTCCTCCAGCGCCTCTACCGAAGGCTGAATCACGTAGTTGGTTTCGTTCAGCAGGTCTGGGAGATTGGAATTGTTGTCGACACCATCGAGCAGGAAGTTGTTCTGCAGGGAACGCGCGCCATTGGCGGAAAAACCGAATCCGCCTTCATCCCGGGCCCCAGGCTCACTGGGCGCCGTGCCCGCGGTCAACAGTGCCAGCTGCGCGAAGTTGCGCCCGTTGAGCGGCAGGTTGGCCACTCGGGTGTGATCCACCACCTGGCCCAATTCCGAGGTCTCGGTCTCCAGCAGCGGAGCCGCCCCGGTGACTTCAATGGACTCGCTAATCTGGCCCACCTGAAGCGTCACATCGACCGCGATGCGCTGTTGCACATCCAGGTCAACCGGGACCGAGACTGCCCGCTTGAATCCGGGATGCTCCACGGTAACGGTGTAGCGACCGACCCGCAGCGGACTGGCCACGTAGGCTCCGGAATCATTGGTCACTGTCTCGACGCGATTGCCACGGTCCAGATCGGTCACTGTCACATGCGCTCGTGCCACGATGGCGCCTGTCTGATCCTTGACCGTCCCTGCGATGCTGCCGGTATCTTTTTGTGCCCATGCCGTCGTACAAAGACCCATGCAGATTAGGACGCCCAGAACTGCGAGACGGGAAGCTGAGTGACGGAGAGCCGAGAGGCGAGAACCGGTGAGCTGTGACATGGCCATCCTCCTTGGAAGCGGCTGGCTTGCTGTCCTTTCCCCGCTTTGGAAAAGACCCCGGAGCCAGGAAACCCACACTGTGCTGAATCGTTACGAACACTTACTTTTACTTTCGTTCTGCAAGCGTTGTCAAGGCAAAAGTGTGCATTCGAAAGGCCGACGGCATGTTCTCAGCTGGCGGGTTGGATGGACCCACACCTCCGGACGTGCGGGTCATCTCAACGCCGAGAGGCAGGCTCAGACCGGCGGGACTCTTCGTCATCCAGCACCACCACCCGGCTCAAATGCCGCGGACGGTCCGGATCCAAGCCTTTTTTCAGACCGGTGTAGAGGCCGGCGAGTTGTCCGGCGAAAACGTAGGGCGCCAGGCGCGCCAACTCGGGTAACACAAAATCAAACTCGAGCAGAAGATCGGATGCAGCCCGAGCCCGCTGGCCGGCGCGATTGGCGATCGCCAGGGTGGTCCCTCCCAGTCGCTTGACTTCGGTCAGGACATCACACTCGGCGTCGTAGCCCGATTCCGACAAGAGGAACACCACCAGCGTTTCCGGACCCACAATCGACTTCGGTCCGTGCCGGAACTCCAGGGTGTGAAAGCTTTGCGCGTAGGACACCGACATCTCGGTAATTTTGAGCGCCGTTTCACAGGCCAGGCCGTAGAACGGTCCTTGTCCCAGGCATACGTAGTCGGCAAACTGGCGCGACTCCACAAAGTCGCGGATTTGCGGGTGCAGCCTGCTCATGGCCTTTTCTGCCAAAGCAGGGAGCTTGCCCAGAAGCGCGGCGAAGGCGCGATCGCCGCTCTGGCCGGCGAGATACTGCAATCCCAACAGCATAGATGTGAACGACCGCGTCATGACTGTGCTCTGTTCACCGCAGGGCAGGAGAGGCAGAGTTGCGGTAGCGGACTGTTCGAGCGCCTGATCGGGCGTGCCGGTGACGGCCAGCGTCCGGATATTTCTCTCCCGTTCCAGCAGCTGCGCCGCCTGTACCGCCTCGGAGGTCTGTCCCGAGCGTGAAATTACGGCAGCAGCCAGGTTTTCCGATCCGGCCAGCACCGGCTCAGGAAACAGCAACAGTTCGGAGGCCGGCACCGCCCGCGCCCGCATGCCGGTGATGGCGCTCCATGATGCCGCCGCCGACAACGCGATGTAGTAGCTCGAACCGCAGCCCACAAATAACCATTCCGTGGCCGAGGCAAAGGGGCGGCGCACTTCGGCGAGCGACCCTTCGCGCTCCAGCGCTTCCAGACATTGGCCCCAGAACCGTGGCTGGGAGAGGATTTCGGCAAGGGAATACGCCCCGGGCGGAGGGGATGAAGTGGATGAATCAACAGCTTTCTCGTCAGACAAGTGTCACCTCAATCCCGGATTTCTTGAGCGCGCGCAAGTCGGACTTGGGAATGCCATGATCGGTAATCACTTCCTGCAAAGCTGAGGGAGGGACTATCAGGGACAAACTGCGCCGGCCGAACTTGCTCGAATCGCACACCGCTACCGTCCGTTTAGCAACCTCTACCATAATGCGGTTCACCTTGGCTTCGAGAAGATTAGGCGTGCTCAGACCGTAATGCACGTCAAAGCCGTCCACTCCGAGAAAGAGAATATCGGCGTTCAGTCCGCGCAGGGTTTCTTCAGCGATGGGGCCGACCAGCGAAAACGAGTTCTTGCGCAGCGTGCCTCCGGTCAGAATCACTTCCACCGGGGCGCCGGTGAGCTCCGCCGCGATATTCAATGCGTTGGTCACAATCGTAATGTTATGAAAGTTGCGCAGCGCGCGGGAGATGGCGGTCGTGGTGGTGCCCGAATCCAGAATTACCACCTGGCCTTCCTTTACCAGGTTGGCGGCGGCCGACGCGATACGCAGCTTCTCCTTGCGGTGCAGTTTTTCCTTCTCGCGCAACGTGGGGTCTTCGAGCGCGCCCTCGCGGGCCGGCAGCGCGCCTCCGTGGGTACGATGCACCAGTCCATGGGCGTGCAGCACTTCCAGGTCTTTGCGGATCGTGACCTGCGAGGTCTCGAATTTGCGCGCCATGTCCGCGACCAGAACTCGTCCTTCGCGGTCGAGAACAGCAAGAATGGCGCGCCGGCGTTCCTCGTTGAGCACGTTCCTCCCAGACCGCAATCGCAAGGCCCCCGCTTGTGATTGCTCTTTCTTTTTATATCGTTTGCTTTCGGTTGTCCAGTTCAAAAGCAGGGGCCGCGCCGTGGTTTGGGTGATGATCGCGAGCCGAGATCGACTGGACCGGGCCGGCCGCGCATTCTTCCATCACCGTTGCGCTGACCGGCGCGAAACACTAGAATGACCAAGTTTTGGCTGTGGCTGAGCGGGTTGTGATTCCGGCTTGGCCATTTCATCGCGCCACGATTGGGGGACGAATGAAGTTGCACTTCCGAAACCGGTCACGCTCCGCCGCCCTGGCGTTGATTGCTCTGGGGATCACCATGATGGGCATGCTGGTTGCCGTGGTACCGCTCACGGCGGCGCTCCCTGGCCCGCCGGAAGGCGCAGATGCAAGCGCGGGCGCGACCGTGTTCAAGGCGAAGTGTGTAACCTGCCACGCGTCCGACGGCAGCGGCAATACCGCGGTCGGAAAGAGCCTGAAGAGCGCCGACCTGCGCTCGGCGGAAATTCAGAAGAAGTCCGACGCTGAACTCACTCAGTCCGTCGCCGAAGGAAAAGGCAACATGCCGGCATTCAAGACCATGCTCAGCGAGGATGAACTCCACGCGGCGATCGCGTATGTCCGCACTTTCGCTTCGAAAGCCGATCCCGCTCCGAAGAAGAAATCCGGCAACTGATCTTAAGCGCCTGCGCCCGTTGGTGCCTGGCCTCTACTCCGCACGGTCCTGATCAGGCCTATTCCGGCCAGATTTCCAGTGCGGTACGCACCAGGATCTGCTGGCGCGTTTCCTCGCGTAATCCCAGCGCCATAAAATCATCCAGATTTTTCTTGATGTCGGGCACGCCCGGTCCCGGCCAGTCGGTGCCGAAAAGCGTCTTGTGGGCGATTTCGTCCAGCCGCGGAAAGTAAGTCAGCAATGTCCTGGGTGGGATGCCGCTGATGTCCAGATACACATTGGGGTGCCGGCGCAACAGGAAGAACGCAGTTTGCATCCACAACGGCCGGCCGCCATGGGCCAGTAGGATTTTCAGCCTGGGGAAATCCACGGCCACGTCGTCGATGTAAATGGGGTCGCCATACTTGTTGCGCGCGCCGTGGAAAATCGAAGTTCCGGTGTGGAACATCACGGGCACGCCATTGGCTTCGGCCGCGCGGTAAATAATTTCCAGCTCCTTCACGCCGTGGAGATAGTCGTTGGGGAAAAGCAATTGATGGGGGGGATGGATCTTGATCATGCGGATCGCCAGCCGCAGAATCTGTTCCACGTCGGCCATGATGTTGGGGGAATGCCGGGGATGCAGGCCGCCGCAGGAGATAAGCCGCCTGGAGTCGGCCTTAACGTAGTCTGCGACCCACTGGTTCACTTCCTGACTGAAGCCGATCACTTCGGGCGCGACATAGTTGATCAGCACCGCCCGCCCCACACCGGCAGAGTCCAGATGCTTGAGAAAGGCCGCGGGCGAATGGCAGAATTCTGCGATCTGATCGAAATTTGCCCGCTTCTTCTTTATCAGCTCCAGCGCCATCGGCTTGAACATCTCCAGCGGCTGGATATGCACGTGGCAGTCGGTGATCAGATGATTTTGCAGGCTTCCACTCCGGAAACTACGCGATGGGGACGCGCGAGAAAACGGATGTTATCTCACCCTTTTACCTTTGTCATCCACAGCCGCCGGGACAGCCCTGCTTAAGGCGACGTGCGCGGGACCGAACGACAGGGCCAACACTTTCGGGTAGGTCCGTGGTCACTCCCAAGGTTCCGAAGCGTTGACTTTCTTTAGCCCCATGGCACAATTCGGCCTAGAATCCGCCTAGACGGCAAGAACAAAACATATCTGGTTTGGGGGAAGGATCAACTTGGACACGCTGAGACGTCTCATTGCGGGAGTATTGTGCCTTCTGCTGTCCCCGATTCCCGCGGTTTGTGCGCCGCCCGCGGGCGGGCAACATGCAGGCCAGATCAGCGCCTTGATCCCGGCCGCCACCAAGAATGACAAGGCTACCAAAGCGAAGGATGACCTGGACTGGAATGACCTGCTCAAGACCACAGCCAGCGGCCGCCTGCGGGCGGGCCTGGATGACGGTTCCATTCTGAGTGTGGGCTCCAACAGCGAGTTGCGGGTTGTGCAGCACGATGCGGCTTCGCAACAGACATCGTTGGAAATGGGTGTGGGGCGGCTGCGCAGCAAAGTGGTAAAGATCACGCAGCCCAACGGAAAATTTGAAGTTCATACTCCCAACGCGGTTATCGGGGTGATCGGCACTGACTTCTACGTCGGGTATGAAGCCAACAAGACTACCGTGATTTGCTACACGGGACTCTTGAGCGTGACCCCGCTGGGCAGCGCCAAGGCCAGCAAGTCGGATTCCTCGAGCAACGCCAGCAACTCCCTGAATGTTGCGGCCGGCCAGATGGTGGAAATCACCACTGAGGTCCCTCCCGGAGGCTACCAGGCACAGACGACGCCGAGCGACGTGCAGCGGGCAAGCATGGATTCGACTGAGGTTCCCGACCTGCCGCCAGCGGCCATTGCCGCCACCCATCCCTGGCACTGGGCCCTGCTGTTCGGCGGTTTCATGGCCGTCGCGACGGGTTTGGTGTTTGCCGTAGACCGCGGAACCACCAAGCCGCCCGCGCAGCAGCCAACCTCGGGTTGTCCCGTGGGGGTCCCGCCCTCGCAGTGTAATTAGCGGGACGCGAGGGAAGGCGGGTTTCACTCGCCGGAGATATGGCGCAAGCTAAACAGGGCTGGTCGGCACGCCTGGGTCGAGTCTCGGCCCGCCAGGTGGACCTCGCTCTGGCCGTGCTGGTGACCTTGGCGGGCCTGGTTCTCTTCGCTTACTCGGGGATCGGTGGCAACCGGCGCGCCGGATTCCTCTTTCTGCAAAACATCGAACTGCGCGCCCTGGACCTGCGCTTCGCCCTGCGGGGCACACGCCCGCACGACAATCGCATCGTTATTGTTGGGATAGACGAGCGCACCCTGCAAGAGCTGGGCTCGTTCCCGCTGCCCCGCAAATCGTATGCGGTGCTGGTTCGGAGGCTGGCGGAGGCAGGCGCCCGGGTAGTGGCTTTCGACGCTACCTTTCCTACTCCCGAAAGCAATTCGGCGGTGGAAGCCCTGCAAAGGCTTCGAGCGCAGATTCCGCCGGGCAGTTCGCCAGAAGTGCTGCAAAAGATCCGAGAAGTCGAGGCAGCCAGCGACCAGGATGCAGTCTTTGCGGCCGCGCTCAAGCAGGCGGGCAACGTGGTACTGGGGCATTTATTCCTTGACCAGCAGCGCGCCAGGTCATCCGATCCCAAGCTGGCGGAGGCATACTTCAATGTCGCCTGGGCTAAAGCATTTCCTCAGGTGCTGAAGGTTAAATCCAAGGACGGTCGCGACTTCGACATGGGCAGGGCCTGGGTCGAAAACGGCGGCACGGTGGCGGCGGGAGCCGAAGCGAATATAGCGAAGCTAGCCGAGGCAGCTGCGTCTTACGGCTTTATCGATATCAATCCGGATTCTGACGGCACCCTACGGCATACCCTGCTGATCATGCGTTATCAGGACCAGGACTTTTTCCCGTCCCTGGCGCTGCAGTCGGTGCGGGAATACGAGAAGATTCCGGACCAGGAGATCGCGGCCTACATTTCCGAGACCGGGCTGGAGCGCATCCAATTCGGCAAGCGCGAGCTCCGGCCCTCGCGCGACGGAGCCGCCCTGATCAACTACTCCGGTCCTTACCGCACCTATTCGCAGTATTCCATGGCCGACGTCATTGACGGCACCGTTCCGCCTGAAACTTTCAAAGACAAGATTGTGCTGCTGGGCGCGACCGCCATGGCGATCGGCGACCTACGGAACACGCCCTTCCAGAGCGGAACCTACATGGGAGTAGAGGTTCACGCCAACATCATCGACAATCTGCTGCACAACGATGAAAAAGGACGCACCTTCCTGACCCGCGGCCTGCGGGAAGAACTGGTCGACGCCGGATTTATTCTGCTGTTCGGCCTGGTCTTCGGAGCCTGGTTCGCCCGGATCAAGCCTCTGTATGCGACCCTCTCCCTGGTGCTGGCGCTGGCGGCTTTCGCGTGGTTTGTGTACTTCGGTTTTGCCTCGATGGGCAAATGGTTCAGCTTCGTGATTCCCGCCGGTACGCTGGTGGCCAACTACGCCGCCATCACCAGCTTTCGCATGATCTTCGAAGAACGCGAGAAACGGAAGATCCGCAAGACCTTCTCGCAGTATCTTTCCCCCGGCGTCATTGCCCTGATTGAAAAGGATCCGCACAAATACATCCGGCCGGGCGGTGAAACCAAGGACCTGACCGTGATGTTCAGCGACATTCGGGGCTTCACCTCGATTTCCGAGGGCATGACCGCCGATGAGCTGGTGCATCTGTTGAACGAATATCTGGGGGCGATGACGGACGTCGTCTTTCACAACCTGGGGACGCTCGACAAATACATCGGCGACGCCATCATGGCGTTCTGGGGATCACCCTATCCCCAGAATGATCATGCCCTGCGAGCGTGCACCTGTGCCCTGGAGATGATCGGCGCTCTGGAGAAGCTTAACGCCCAGTGGCAGGCCCAGGGGCGAAAGGAAATGTCGATCGGAATCGGCCTGAACACGGGTCCGGTCAACGTCGGGAACATGGGTTCCGCCAAGCGCCTGGCGTGGACGGTGATGGGGGACAACGTCAACCTGGCCTCGCGCCTGGAAGGGATGACCAAGGAATATCGCTGCCGCATTGTGATCAGCGAAGGGACTTACCGGCAGGTCGCGGACCAGTTTGTCTTCCGCGAACTGGACCGGATACGGGTAAAAGGGAAGAAGCAGCCGGTCCACGTGTACGAACTGCTGGATGTGGAGGCGGCCCGACCGAAATATGCCGACCTGCTCACTCGCTTCGATCGCGCCATCAGCGCGTATCATGCCCAGGACTGGCGCGAAGCGGCGGGCCGGTTTGGAGAGCTGCTGGGATCCTTCCCCGAGGATGGCCCGACCCAGATTTTCCTGCAGCGCGCACTGGAATTCATGGAGACCGCGCCGGAGCCGGACTGGGACGGAGTCTACGTAATGAAAAGCAAATGACGGCCGGGCTGGACTATTGGTCGAAATTCCGCCAGTGGCGGCCATCGCGTTCCAGCAACTCGTCAGAATCTTTTGGTCCCCAGCTCCCGGAAGGATAGTTGGGAAAATTGCGCGGGGGCAGGGCTTTCCACAGGTCGAGCATGGGGCTGACCACGCTCCATCCCGCCTCCACCATGTCGGCCCGCTGGAACAGGGTGGCGTCGCCCACCATGCAGTCGTGCATCAGGCGCTCGTAGCCCGTGCTGGGCTGCTTCCCGAAGTAGTCGGAATATTCAAAATCCATGTCGACGATGCCCAGCCGCATCACCGGCCCCGGTGTCTTGGCGGCAAAACGCAGCGCGATTCCTTCTTCCGGCTGGATGTGCAGCACCAGCTGATTGGGCGTCAGCTTTTCCACTTCCGTGTCACGAAAGAGTATGAAGGGAGCACGCCGGAACTGGATCACAATGTAGGTGCTCCGGCTGGCCAGGCGCTTGCCCGTGCGCAGGTAAAACGGTACGCCGGCCCAGCGCCAATTGTCGATCTGCAGTTTGATCGCGACGAAAGTCTCCGTGCGTGAATCGGGAGGAACGCCCGGCTCGGCACGGTAGGCGGGGACGTTCTGGCCCATGAGTTGGCCGGCGCCGTACTGCCCGCGCACGGTGCGGGTCAAGACGTCTTCGGAGCTGAGCGGCTGAACCGCATGCAGAATTTTTGCCTGCTCGTCGCGCACCGCATCGGCCTGGAATGAAATCGGCGGTTCCATGGCGGTGAGGCTGATCAGCTGCATGATGTGGTTGGGCACCATATCGCGGAGCGCGCCAGCGGTGTCATAGTAGCCGCCCCGCAGTTCCACGCCCACGGTTTCCCCGACCGAGATCTGCACGTGGTCGATGTAGCGGCGGTTCCAGATGGGCTCAAAGATTCCGTTGGCGAAGCGGAAGGCCAGAATGTTCTGGACCGTTTCTTTGCCCAGGTAGTGGTCGATGCGATAGATCTGCTTTTCGTCGGCCACCGTAAGAAGCTGCTGGTTCAGGGCCTTGGCCGAGTCAAGGTCGCGGCCGAAGGGCTTTTCAATAATGACTCTGCGCCATTGGTGATTCTCTTCAGTCATCAGGCCGATGGCGGCCAGCTTTTCCACGATCATGCCGAAGAAGTCGGGCGCGGTCGCGAGATAGTAGAAATAGTTGCCGTGAGTGGCGTGGTCCTTGTCCAGCTTCTGGAGCATTTCCTTGAGCTGCTGGTAGGTGGAGGGATCGGTGAACTCTCCGGTGATGTAGTAAACGTGCCGCTCAAACCATTCCTGCAGGTCGGAGTCGACCGGACCGGCAACGAACTCCTTGAGATCCTGCACCAGTTTGGCGCGAAACTCATCGGTGGACATGGCGTTCCGCGCCACGCCAATGACGGCAAACTCGCGCGACAGCAGATGGTATTTCGCCAGGTTGTAAAGCGATGGAATGAGCTTGCGCCGGGTGAGATCGCCAGCCGCGCCAAAGATCACCATCACACAGGGGTCCCCGCACCGTCCGCCCCCCTTTTCGACTTCGCCCACGACTGCCGTCTGAGACATGGTCAAACCTCTCGCCGGGGGAGTTTATCAAAGTCTTCCTCCGGGTGGTATTTTGAGAAGCACTTCGGCGTGACTTGGGGCCGGGACGGGCCATTCCAGCAGGGAACAGGCTGGCAGTTGATTTCGCCGTCCGGAATGGGTATAAGCAATGCCGGTTCGCTGTTCATGAGAAGCGCGGCATGCTGACTTACGCCGAAAGCGCAGGGAAGGCAGGAGGTCGGCCATGACGCCTAAAGCTGGCAGTCACACTCACAGTACGGCTCACACTCCCGAACACCAGCGCCTGGTGGAGAAGTACGACGGCCACGTGGCGCCCTGGCGCCGGTGGGGACCCTACGTCAGCGAGCGCTGCTGGGGAAGCGTACGCGAGGACTACAGTCCCGATGGTTGTGCCTGGGAATACCTCTCGCACGACATGGCCCGCAGCAAAGCCTACCGCTGGGGAGAAGACGGGATTGCCGCCATCTGCGACCGCTACCAGCTTCTGGTTTTAGCCCTGACCCTTTGGAATGGCCGCGACCCCATCCTGAAAGAGCGCATGTTCGGGCTCACCGGCAACGAGGGCAGCCACGGCGAGGACGTCAAGGAATACTGGTTCTACCTCGACAGCACACCCACTCATAGTTACATGCGGATGCTTTACAAGTATCCGCATGAATATCCGTACCAGAAATTACTGGATGAGAACCGCAACCGCTGGGGAAATGTAGGGGCGCCCGAGTACGAATTGCTGGACACTGGAGTTTTCGATGAGGACCGCTATTTCGATGTGTTTGTCGAATACGCCAAGGCCGGCCCCGAGGATATTTGTGTCCGGATCGAAGCCATCAATCGCGGGCCGGAAGCCGCCGATCTGCACCTGATTCCCACCCTCTGGTTTCGCAACATCTGGGCCTGGACCGATCCGCGCGGGGCTGAACCCTCCATTCGCCTGGCGTCGGAAGCCGGGAATCACATCACCCTGCTGGCGGACGATTCCCAGGCCACTGGCCTGCGGAATCTACAGTTCGCCTACTCACTAGGCGCCCGGTATCTCTACGCTCCCGGTGGTGGGGAAGCGCTGTTCACGGACAACGAGAGCAACAATGTGCGTCTCTATGGCTGCGCCGAAAATTTCAAGCCCCATGTGAAGGACGCTTTTCACCGCTACATCATTAATGAAGAGGAATGCCTGAACCCGGCGCAGGTGGGCACCAAGTCTGGCCTTCACTATGCGCAGAGTATCGCGCCGGGGAAGTCGATGGTCCTGCGGCTCCGCCTGACGCCGGAAAAGCTGAAAGCTCCCCTCAAGGATGTGGATGAAATCGTCAGCCAGCGCAAGGCGGAGGCCGACGAATTCTACGAGGCAGTGCACCCCCCGGCGGCCAGCGCGGAAGAAAAGGCAATCCAGAGGCAAGCCCTGGCCGGAATGCTGTGGGGAAAAGTGGTCTACCTCTGGGACGTGAACCGCTGGTTGGAAGGTGACAATCCGAAGATGCCGCCGCCAGAGTCGCGCAAGCACATGCGCAACATCCACTGGCGCCACCTGAACTCCATGCGGGTCCTTTCCATGCCCGACAAGTGGGAGTTCCCCTGGTTCGCCGCCTGGGACCTGGCTTTTCAGTGCACCACGCTGGCGCTGGTCGACCCGGAGTTTGCCAAGGACAATTTGTGGCTGCTGCTCTTCGAGCAGTTCCAGCATCCCAACGGCCAGATACCTGCCTACGAGTGGGAATTTTCCGATCTAAACCCGCCGGTCCACGCCTGGGCCTGCTGGCGTGTCTACCAACTTGAAAAGCAGCGCACGGGCAAGAGCGATACCGTCTTCCTGGAGAAATGCATGCACAAGCTGCTGATGAATTTTGCCTGGTGGGTGAACCGGGTGGACAGCCAGGGCAATAACGTTTTCGAGGGCGGCTTTCTGGGCCTGGACAACATCGCGGTAGTGGATCGAGGGGCGAAGTTCCCTGACGGGGCCATCCTGGAACAATCCGACGCCACCGGCTGGATGGGTTTCTTCTGTCTCTACCTGATGCGCATGGCGCTCGAACTGGCCAACCACAACCCGGTGTATGAAGGCGTAGCCACCAAGTTCTTCGAGCACTTTATCTATATCGGCGCGGCCATGAAAAAGATGGGCGGGCGCAACTACCAGTTGTGGGACGAACAAGACGGCTTCTTCTATGACGTGTTGCGTTACCCCAACGGCGAGTTCAACAAGTTCCGCCTACGTTCCCTGGTGGGCCTGATTCCGCTCTATGCCATCGAAGTGCTCGAACAGGAGGAACTGGAGGCCCATCCCGGCTTCCTGCGGGATGTGGACTGGTTCATCAAGAACCGGCCGGACCTGGTGGGGGATGCGTGCTATTCGGTCGGCGGCATCAAAGGGCGGCATGTGCTTTCCATCGCCGATCCCACGCAATTCAGACGACTGCTGGAGCGCATCTGGGACTCCGACGAATTTCTTTCCCCCTACGGCATCCGCAGTTTGTCGAAATATCACGAGCAGCACCCCTTCCAGTTCGGGGAACACTCCATGGGTTACGAACCGGCCGAGGCCATGGTCAAGCAAAAAGGGGGCAACTCCAACTGGCGCGGGCCGCTGTGGTTTCCAACTACCTATCTTCTGATCCACTCGTTCCTACGCTTTGGTGACGCCGTGGGGCCGCAAGTCGCGATTGCGCCGGGCGGAGGCACGGGCCGAATCACGCCGCACGAAATGGCGAAGGAAACCGCCAACCGCATGATCTCCATCTTCAAACGCGGCCCCGACGGCAGGCGGCCATGCTTTGGCTTCTACCGCAAATTTCAGGAAGATCCGCACTGGAAGGAATGCTTGCTCTTCAACGAGTATTACCACGGCGACACGGGCATGGGACTGGGCGCCAGCCATCAAACGGGATGGAGCGGGCTGGTGGCGAACCTGATCGATGAATGGCGGCGCTAGCCCATGGCCTTGCGCAAACGCCTGCTGCTGGCGCTTAGCCTGCTGCTGAGCCTGATTGTGGTGAGCATGGCGGGATACCGCCTGCTCGGCGGTCCCTCTGTCACCTTCCTGCAAGCCCTCTACATGGCAGTCATCACTCTGGCGGGAGTGGGCTATGGGGAGATTGTCGATACCAGCCACAATCCCGCCCTGCGCGTGTTCAACATCGGCATTGTCCTGTTCGGGGTGGCGATTACGGTGTATGTCTTTTCCGTGGTCGCCGCGTTTCTGGTGGAAGTGGAGTCCACCAATCCTTTCTGGAGGCGCAGAATGCAGCGACGCATCGATGGGTTAACCGGCCATTACATTGTCTGCAGCCTCGGCGACACCGGACGGCATGCGGTGGCGGAGCTGCGCAAGACCAATACGGCTCACGTGGTAGTAGATATGTCCGACGACAATATCCGCAAGCTAAAGGAACTGCATCCCGAGATTCTGCAGGACATGCTTTACGTGGTGGGCGATGCGACCGAAGAAGAGGTTCTGGAAAAGGCCGGCCTGGCACGCGCCCGCGGCTTGATCGTGGCGCTGCCGCTCGACAAAGATAATCTGGTAGTGACTGTGATCGTGCGCCAGCGCTTTCCCCAGATGCGGATCGTGGCCCGGGCCGCGGACCGCAACTTTGCCGATCGCATCTTGCGGGCGGCGCCAATTCCGTCGTCTCACCCAGCCAGATCGGCGGCCTGCGCATGGCCAGCGAATTGAGCCGGCCGCATGTGGTCGGCTTCCTCGATCTGATGTTGAAGGAACAGGGCAAGACCCTGCGGGTGGCAGAAATCGAAGTCAAGGCCGCGTCCCCCTGGGCGGGGAGCGCATTGCATGACCTTAATCTGAAAGGACGCTACAACCTGCTGGTTCTGGGACTGAAGCGTACGACAGGAGAAAAGAGTGGCGAACTGGTGGTGAATCCTCCGGATGACGCGGTGGTGAATAAAGAGGAGGTAATCATAGCCATGGGGGACGTGAAGGACGTGGAGCGCGCCCGCTATGATGCCGGGCTATCCCATTGATAGGGCCGGTCTTCTTCAGGCCGTCCTGAGGTCAGTCTTCTTCAGGTCAGTCTCCCTCAGGCCGCGACCGCCGGGATAAGCTGCACTCTGATTTTCAGCTTTTCCCCCAGCCGGGTGAAACTCTCCAACCAGTCTTGCGCTCCGGAGTCCCCATTTTCTGCGCGCTCCCTGACTTTTCCGGCATAGTCCTGCATCAACTTATAGTAGGCATTTTGAGCTTCCCAGAGGCGCAGCTGAAACGGCAGACTGAGGCCCAGTTCTATCGTTTGTTCGAGGCGCTGAATCAGGCCTGGAGTCATGGGATCGCTGACAAATTGCTGAAACAGCCGCTCGATGGTCTGGCGTAAGGCGAATTCCAGTGTGACCGCGTCCAAGTGCACGCCGGTGCGCCGCGCTTCGGCAAGAATTTCTCTGGATTTTTCCAAGTCCACGTTATCCGCTGAAAAAGCGTCCAGCAAATCTGAGTTCAGGGTGAACTCCATCGACAGCCGGAAGCGCCGGGGTAAGGGCACGCCCAGATCGGTAACGAAGCGGATCAAAGGCGCATGCTCGTTGTGGAAATTCCGGTGCAGCACGCGAGCTTCCTGCAGCGCTTCCTCCAGAAGAGAGTTCAGGATCTTTCTCTGTTCGTCGCGGAACAGCAGGCGCAAGGTGTAAGTTCCGGAGCCGAAGTGCCGCTCCACCAGCCGCATCATTTCCTTCTGGTCGGCGCCAGCCAGGGCCGTTTCCGACTCCTGCTCGAATGCACGATACGCCTCCTCGCCCTGAAATTTGCGCACTCCGCCGACGATGCTGCGGTCAGTCAGTTGCAGCACGCCGAAGGTCAGCTGTTCCGACGCCCAAGTGATCTCGGAAGTCACACCGATCTGCCCCAGTGCAATGCGCAGCTTTCCCTGACGGGAGGAACGATACTGCGTCCGCTCCACGTCGTAGCAGTAGATGCGTGTGTTCTGCCCGTATTCTTCGAACAGGGAACTCACCGCATAGTGGGCGCCAACTTTTTCGAGATCCACCATTGCCGGCTGGACGTAGCGCTCATAAATGGAGCGTCCATCTCCCTGCTCCGGCAGGTTGCTCTTGGCTTGGGCCAGCAAGTCGAGGAAGGGCATGGCCAGATCTTCCGCGAACAGTTGTCCGGCCAGTTGCAGCGCGCGGGCTGCATATTGAATCACCTGGACCGTCTCGATGCCTGAAAGTTCATCAAAAAACCATCCGCAACTGGTGTACATCAACATCAAGTAGCGTTGCAGTTCGAGCAGGTTCAGCCCGCGCACGATTTCCGCCGGGGAAAGTTCCCGCTTTGCCTGCCCGTTCATGAAGCGAACTACGTTCTCGCGGGAGCGATCGAGAATCACGTCGATGAAGGCGTCCCGGGTCTGCCATGGATGGGGAAAAAGTTTTCCGGCTTCAGCCTCATAGCGCGGGGCTGCGGTATCGCGCAACCAGTCAAGAGCCTGGCGCAGGTGCGACCTCCAGCGCTGGTTCCAGTCGCCGTGCCCGCCGGAATTGCAGCCGCAATCGCTCCTCCAGCGCTCCACTCCGTGAGCACAGCTCCAGGAGGTGTTGCCGATGACTTTGGCTTCCTGGGTGGGCGGGTACTTCTCCAGATACTCAGCGTAGTTGGTAAGCCGGGCGGCTTCGCCGGACTCGATATGGTTCAAGGCAAATGCCAGGGCCATGTCGCCGTAGGCGCGATGGTGGCCGTAGGTCTCGCCGTCGGTGGCGATGTGGACCAGTTGCGGCCAGGTACGCGCGTCGGAAAATGCGCCCAGCAGGCGCTCGGAGAAACGCTTGCCATCTGCCAGCACATCCTCAAACGCGATCGCGCGCGAAATGGGACCGTCGTAGAAGAAAACGCTGATCGTCTTTCCCCCCGGAACCCGGACCGCATAGGCCATCGATGGATCGATTCTGCCGCCGTCCACTTTCCGCCATGCGCGCCCGCCGAGGGGACGGACCCGACCCGCCTGATTGGGGGCAAGAATTGTGAACTTGATCCCGAGCTCGGCCAGAACCTCCAGTGTCTGCAGGTCCATCGCGGTTTCCGGCAACCACATTCCCTCCGGACGGCGGCGGAAGCGATGCTCGAAGTCGCGGATCCCCCACTGGATTTGGGTGTACTTGTCCTGGCGGGTGGCCAGGGGCAGGATCATGTGGTTGTAGGCCTGGGCAATGGCGGAGCCGTGGCCGGAGAATCTGCGCTGGCTCTCGCTGTCCGCCGTCAGAATCGCCTGGTACACTGCCGGACTCGACTGTTCCAGCCAGGAAAGCAGGGTTGGACCGAAGTTGAAGCTGATCCTGGAGTAATTATTGACGATCTGAAGAATGCGGCCGTCTCCATCCAGAATCCGTGAGGCGCTGTTGGGCGCGTAACATTCCGCAGTGACGCGCTCGTTCCAATCGTGATAAGGGTAGGCGGAATCCTGATATTCGACCGCTTCCAGCCAGGCATTTTCCCGCGGCGGCTGGTAGAAATGCGCATGAATGCAAACGTAACGTTCCATGTCGTTGTCTGTTTGTCCCCGATCTTTCTTCTCCCGGCGTGCGCTTGCCGGACTTCAACTATAGCCGAAGGCCGCACGCTCATGTCGCATCGGCACGATTCGCGGTCCCTGTTTATACTGCCAGCGGGCCTGTAGACGACTTTCCGCCCACTTGAAGCATCTGAAGACGACCGAGGCGACCAGGTGAAATCCAGGGCTTCATTCGAACCCGCTTACGTTCCCTGTTCCACGTATCGTCTCCAATTGAATTTATCCTGCACCTTTGTCCAGGCTTCCTCGATCGTGCCATACCTGCACGATCTGGGGATCACGGACTGCTATACGTCGCCTTTTTTGATGGCCCGTCCCGGCAGCCAGCATGGGTACGATGTGACCGACCACACGCGCTTCAATCCGGAAATCGGAAGCGAACAGGAGTTTGCCGGATTTGCGGACCAGCTGAAGAAGCGCGGCATGGGACTGGTCATCGATGTGGTGCCCAACCACATGTGCATCACTCATCCTTCCAATCTGTGGTGGTGGGATGTTCTCGAAAACGGGCCCAGCTCGGACTACTCGCGCTACTTCGACATCGATTGGAATCCGCCCAAGCAGGAACTGGCAAACAAAGTCCTGTTACCCTTCCTGCCCGACCAGTTCGGCCTGGTTCTGGAGAGCCAGCTGGTTCGGGTGGTGTATGACGCCGGGATCTTCTGCCTCGACTCTCAGGGCACACACTTTCCGCTGGCAGCGCACTCCTGGATCCCGCTTCTGCGGAGCGTGCTCGCGCGGGTGAAGGAACAACTTTCTTCCGACGACGGCTACGTCCTCGAACTGGAGAGCATTTTGACCGCTCTCTCTTACTTGCCGTCGCGCGAAGAAACGGACGCGGCCAAGATACGGGAAAGGCAGCGGGAAAAGGAGATTATCCGGCGCCGACTGGTGTCCCTTCTCGAAGCCAGCGAGGTCACGAAAGCCGCGGTTCAGGAAGTGCTGACCCGCATCAACGGCAGCAAAGGAGACCCGCACAGCTTCGACCAGCTGGAACGATTGCTCGACGATCAGGCCTATCGCCTGAGTTTCTGGCGGGTCGCCTCCGACGAAATCAACTATCGCCGGTTTTTCGACATCAATGACCTGGCTGCCATCCGGGTGGAGAATCCGGAAGTATTCGCCACGGTGCACCGCATTCCTTTTGCCCTGATCCAGAAGGGCCTGGTCGCCGGTATCCGCATTGACCATCCCGACGGACTGTTCGACCCGCTCAAGTATTTCCAGGACCTTCAGTCCCAGGCTCCGCTTCCGGGAGGAGAGCGAGCCAACGGCTCCGGCAACGGCGCCCGGCGGCGCTTCTATCTGGCGGCCGAAAAAATTCTGGTGGGAAACGAGGAATTACGGCCGAGTTGGGCCATCGAGGGAACCACCGGCTATGGCTTCCTGAATCTGCTCAACGGATTGTTCGTCGACG
The DNA here is from genome assembly GCA_035937515.1 of Terriglobales bacterium. Lineage (GTDB taxonomy): Bacteria > Acidobacteriota > Terriglobia > Terriglobales > Acidobacteriaceae > JAIQFF01. The sequence continues at coordinate 26,048 of DASZHW010000186.1, forward strand.
GGGTCAAGAAACGCGTGTTCCAGCGTCTGTACCGCAAGTTCACCGGTTGGTCGCAAAGCTACTCGGATTTGATCTACGAGAGCAAGCGGCTGGTGATGCAAGTCTCGATGTCCAGCGAACTGAACGTGCTCTCCCGCCGCCTCGACCGGATTTCCGAGCAGCATCGCCGCTCCCGCGACTTTACCCTGGAGAGCCTCCGCGACGCGCTGCGCGAGGTCATTGCCTGCTTTCCGGTCTACCGCACTTATGTCCGCATGGAAACACAACATCCCGACGAACAGGATGAGCGCTACATTCGCAGCGCCATCCGGACCGCAAAGCGCCGCAATCCTGCCACCAGCGCATCGGTATTTGATTTCATCCAGGATTTGCTGCTGTTGAAGGATCCGGACAGCATCGGCGAGGGTGACCGGGCGGAGCGGCGGCTGTTTGTCATGCGCTTTCAACAACTCACCGGCCCAGTGATGGCCAAAGGCCTGGAGGATACCGCCTTCTACCGCTACTGCCCGCTGCTCTCGCTCAACGAAGTGGGCGGGTCGCCCGACACGTTCGGAATCTCGCTGGGAACATTTCACGGCAGGAACGCGGCCCGCCGGGCCTCATGGCGGAACGCGATGCTCGCCAGTTCCACGCATGACACCAAGCGCAGTGAGGACGTCCGGGCACGCATCAATGTGCTGTCGGAAATTCCCGCGGAATGGTATCGCGCGATCCGCGTGTGGCAGCGCCTGAACCAGGACAGGAAGGTCCTGGTCGCGGGCGAACCGGCGCCCAGTGCGAACGAGGACTATTTCCTGTATCAGACACTGTTGGGGGCCTGGCCGCTCAAGCCGATGAACGCTGAAGAGTATTCCGAGTTCGTCACCAGGGTTCACATCTACATGGAGAAGGCCCTGCGCGAGGCGAAGGTTCACACCAGTTGGATCAATCCGGACACAGAATATGAAACCGCCTTTCACAGCTTTCTCGATTCCATCCTGGACCGCTCGTCGGGCAAAACCTTCCTCGAAGCATTTGCGCCGCTGCAGGCGAAAGTGGCAAGAGCAGGCATCTTCAACTCGCTTTCACAGACGCTGCTCAAGATCGCGTCGCCCGGTCTGCCCGACTTTTATCAGGGCACGGAAATCTGGAACTTCAGCCTGGCCGACCCGGACAACCGTCGTCCAGTGAATTACGGGCATCTGCAGTCTCTGCTTGGCCAGCTTCGCGAGGCGGAGTCGGAGAATCCTGCCGCGCTCGTCGATCAGCTGGCCAGCGATCCGTCCGATGGCCGCCTCAAGATGTATGTAACCCGCTGCGCTTTGCAGTTCCGCCGGAAACATCGCGCGTTGCTGGCGCGAGGCAGCTACCTGCCACTGCGTGCCGGAGGCGCCAGGCACAAGCACGTGATCGCGTTCGCACGGTCCTTCGAGGGCAGAACCGCCATTGTTCTCACCGGCCGCTTCTTTGCTCAGCTCGGAGACCCGGCGCGCCTCCCGGTCGGAGAGGAAATCTGGGGCAATAACGAGGTGGTTCTTCGCAGGGTGCTTCCCTCCGGTCCGTATCGCGACATTTTTTCCGGACAAACTGTAACTCCGATCCACCGGAACGGGCTCGCCGTCCTTCCACTCTCCGCGGCGTTCGCGCATCTGCCCATCGCGTTGCTGGTGAATATCGAGGGCTCGACCGATGCAAGATAGCTCGAGCGCAACCTGGAGGCTCCGGTACGGTGCATCGGTCCGCGACGGCAACCGCGTGGAATTTCGAGTCTGGGCGCCAAATGTCAGGAATCTGGCAGTGCGAATTCTGGGAGACCGGCCGCAAACCGTTCCCATGTCCAAGAGCCAGGGCTCAGAGTTTGTGGCAACGGTTGAGCAGGTCCGCGAAGGCACGGACTATTTGTATCTGCTGGACGGTGAGCGAGAGCGTCCCGACCCGGTTTCGCGCTGGCAACCGCGGGGCGTGCATGGTTCTTCCCGCATCGTGGATCCCGATTCCTTCCGTTGGTCGGATCAAGACTGGGCTGGCCGGCCACTCAGAGATTTCATTATCTACGAGCTTCACACCGGGGCTTTCACCGCCGCGGGGACGTTCGAGAGCGTCATTCCCCGGCTGCCTTACCTTCGCGATCTCGGCATCACTGCGATTGAAATCATGCCGGTGGCCGAATTTCCCGGCAGCCGAAATTGGGGATACGACGGCGCCCACCTTTACGCTCCCCAGGGGTCCTACGGCGGCCCCCACGGACTGAAGAAGCTGATCGATGCCTGCCACCAGAGTGGGCTGGCGGTGGTAATGGACGTGGTCTACAACCACCTCGGTCCGGAAGGGAATTATGTTCCCGAATTCATCCCCATATTTACCGACGCCCATCACACGCCGTGGGGCAAGGCCATCAACTTCGACGGGCCCGAGAGCGATGGCGTGCGCCGCTGGATCATTGACGATGCGCTGTACTGGCTCACCGAATATCACGTGGACGCGCTGCGTCTGGATGCCGTCCACGGCATCTACGATTTCAGTGCTCACCACATTCTCGACGAATTGTCGGAAGACTTCCATCGTCAGGCGGCGCGGCTCGGGCGTCAGGCCTGGGTGATCGCTGAAAGCGATTTGGAAGATGTGCGCCTCCTCAATCCTCGCGCCGCAGGTGGTTATGCCCTGGACGCGCAATGGCACGACGACTTTCACCACGCCCTCTATTCGTTGCTCACCGGTGAGCGCGAAGGCTTCCTGATGGATTTCGGCTCGTTGTCCGATCTGGCCAAATCCATTGCTGATGGATTCGTCTTCGACCGCAGATATTCACGCTATCGAAGACGGCATTACGGAAGCTCTTCGAAGGGTCGGCCAGGAGAACAGTTCGTAGGCTTTATTCAGAACCACGATCAGATCGCCAACACCAGCCGGGGCAAGCGGCTCTCGAGCCTGGTTTCTTTTTCGCAGCAAAAGCTGGCCGCCGTCCTCACTCTTTGCTCGCCTTTCGTACCGCTGCTGTTCATGGGCGAGGAATACGGCGAAACCGCGCCGTTCCTTTACTTCACCAGCTTCGAGAACGCGGACCTCGCCAAAGCGGTGACTGACGGCCGCAAACGAGAGATGGGCGCGCACTACTCCGCGAGCGCTTTTGCTGATCCGCAAGATCCCGCCACTCTTGAACGAAGTAAGCTGGACTGGTCCAGGCCCACAATCACGCCTCATGCGGAAGTTCTGCGCCTTTACCACGATTTGATCGCTCTGCGAAAGCAGCATCCGAGTGTGGGGAACTGTCGCAAGGATCTCAGTGAAGTGAAATTCGACGAACGGGCGGGTTGGTTGATCTTGCAGCGGGCCGATCCATCTGCCGGCCGGGCCCTGACCGTATGCAATTTGTCTGGCGACGCGCAGAGCATTCCGGTTCCGTCGGCGGCGCCAGGCTGGCGGCTGGTTCTCTGGACTGGGGACGCTGCTTATGGTGACCGAAAGGGACAGCAAGCGGCCCAGGCGCCGGCAGTGGGCGCGGATTCGCGCATCACGCTGGCTGGATTCGAAGCTGCAGTGCTTCTTGATCAAGGCGACGGTTCGTCGCATTGAGGCCCATTGCGTCATCTGATTCATCGCCGACACGAAAGTGCCTGGGTGGGCCGCGACTCCCCACGGCATGTGATAAATTGCGAAATCAGGCCGAATATCCGCTATTTTCCCGATTCCGGCGCGCCTTGGGTGCGTGTCTCCGGTTTCAATACCTGTCCCTGACGGAATGGCGCGTACACTCAACTCCGGGCGGTCAGCAGGGTCCGTGACAGACCTGGAGAAGGGCTCTGTCCTGCCTCCATTTGCCCGCAGAGTCATCATCGAAAATGTGCAGCCGGAAGTCGACTGCGGCCGTTTTCCCATCAAGCGAACCGTGGGCGAGCCTGTGGAAGTAACCGGCGATATCTTCGCCGATGGCCACGACGTGCTGCTGGCCGTTTTGCGACATCGCCCGGCCTCGCAGTCTGAATGGCAAGAAGTCGCAATGGAAGAACTGGCCAATGATCGCTGGCAGGGAAAATTCCCTGTGACCGAGGAGGGCCGGCATTTTTACACCCTGCAAGCATGGACCGACCGTTTTCAGTCCTGGGTCCGTGACCTCGCCAGGAAATTCGAAGCGGCTCAAGACATCTCAGTGGATATTTTAGTAGGAGTACAACTGATCGAGGCCGCAGCTTTGCGGGCCGGGAGAAAAGACCGGGGTTTCCTCGCTACTCGAGCCGAAGAAATAAAGAAACTGGCAACCCGAGACCTGCCGGGAGCGGTGAAGCTGGCGTCCGGCCCTGAACTGAAAACCGCGATGGTGCGCAATGCCGACCGCCGCCAGGCAACCACGTATGGCAGGGAACTGGCGGTTGTAGTCGATCGCGAGAAAGCCCGATTCAGCGCGTGGTACGAAATGTTCCCTCGTTCCACATCCAGCGAATCCACATCCAGCGGACCGGGCCACCCGGGTACATTGCGAGACTGCGCCGATCGGCTCGACTACGTGGCCGCGATGGGTTTTGACGTTCTCTACCTTCCACCGATCCATCCCATTGGCCGCGTCCACCGGAAGGGAAAAAACAATGCTGAGAAATCCTCGCCGGAGGACCCGGGCAGTCCCTGGGCGATCGGATCCCGGCAAGGCGGACACAAAGCGATTGATCCGCAATTGGGCACGCTCGAAGACTTCAAACACCTGCTCTCACGGGCCAATCAGTTGGGACTGGAGATTGCCCTGGACCTGGCCTACCAGTGCGCGCCCGACCATCCTTACGTAAAGGAACACCCGCAGTGGTTCCGCTCGCGCCCGGATGGCACCGTGCAGTATGCGGAGAATCCACCGAAGAAATACCAGGACATCTATCCGTTCGACTTCGAGACCGACCAAACCCCGGAGCTCTGGGAGGAGCTGCGAAGCATTGTGCTCTACTGGATCGAGCAGGGAGTAAAGATTTTCCGCGTGGATAATCCGCATACCAAGCCGTTCGAGTTCTGGGAGTGGTTGATCGGCGACATCAAGAACGGGCATCCCGAGATCCTTTTTCTAGCAGAAGCTTTCACTCGTCCCAAAGTGATGTATGAACTGGCCAAGCTGGGATTTACCCAGTCGTACACCTATTTTGCCTGGCGAAACAGCAAGTGGGAGCTCATGGAGTACTTTAAGGAACTTACGCAGAGCGAGGTTCGCGAATACTTTCGCGCAAACCTGTGGCCCAACACGCCGGACATTCTTACTGACTTTCTGCAGCAGGGCGGCCGGCCCGCTTTCATGATCCGTCTCTTATTGGCGGCGACGCTGGGCGCGAACTATGGAATCTACGGGCCGGCTTTTGAGCTGGGCGAAGGCCGCGCCGTGCGTCAGGGCAGCGAGGAGTATCTGGACTCGGAGAAATATCAGATTCGCAACTGGGACCTGGAAGATCCCAACAGCCTGGCCGAACTGATGGCCCGGGTGAATCAGATACGCCGCCAGCAGGTGGCGCTGCGAAGCGACTGGAGGCTGCGATTTCACCCAGTCGACAACGACCAGATCATCGCATACAGCAAAATGACCGACGACTTTTTGAACATCATCGTCGTGGTCGTGAATCTGGATCCGCATCGCACTCAATCCGGGATGGTCGACCTCCCGCTGGATGAGTTCCATCTCGATACGCTCGTGCCCTACCAGATGCACGATTTGCTGAGCGACGCGCGCTATGTGTGGCGCGGTCCCCGCAATTACGTCGAGCTCAATCCGCAGCGCCTACCAGCCCACATCTTCTGCGTCCGGCGGCGGGTACGGTCGGAAGGCAACGTCGACTATTTCGTCTGAAGATCGGGAGGAGAGAAGAGCCTTGCCATTGTCTCAGGACGCGCTCTGGTACAAAGACGCGATCATCTACCAGGTTCACGTCCGCACTTTTTACGATACCAATGGGGACGGAATCGGCGATTTCCGGGGCCTGGCGCAGAAACTCGACTACCTGCAGGAGCTGGGGGTCAACGCCGTCTGGCTCATGCCATTCTTTCCCTCACCGCTGCGCGACGACGGGTACGACATCGCCGACTACAACTCCGTCCATCCCAGTTACGGCAGTCTCGACGATTTCAAGACCTTTCTTCAGGCAGCCCACGAGCGCGGCATCCGGGTGATCGTAGAAATGGTGTTGAACCACACCTCGGATCAACACCCGTGGTTTCAGGAGTCGCGCAGTTCCCGGGAAAATCCCCGCCGCGACTGGTATGTCTGGAGCGATACCGATACCAAGTATCAAGGGGTGCGCATCATCTTTGTGGATACGGAACTGTCCAACTGGGCCCGGGATCCGGTTTCGAAGTCCTACTACTGGCACCGCTTCTTCAGCCACCAGCCTGACCTCAACTACGACGATCCCGCGGTCCGCGAGGAAATGTGGAAGGTGATGAAATTCTGGCTCGACCTGGGCGTGGACGGCTTCCGATTGGATGCGGTGCCATACCTGGTCGAGAGGGAAGGCACCTCGTGCGAGAACCTGCCCGAGACTCACGCTGTTCTCAAAGAATTCCGGGCCAAGCTGGACCGCGAATACCCGGGCAAGATGCTGCTGGCCGAAGCCAATCAGTGGCCCGCCGACTTGCGCGCTTACTTCGGCGAAGGCGACGAATTTCACATGGCGTTTCATTTCCCGCTGATGCCCAGGATGTTCATGGGATTGAAGCTGGAAGACCGCAAGCCGATCACTGAAATTCTGAAGCAGACGCCGCAAATTCCGCCGTCCTGCCAGTGGACCCTGTTCCTGCGCAACCACGACGAACTGACGCTCGAGATGGTCACCGACATGGAACGGGACTACATGTACGACCAGTATGCACGGGACAAGGGCATGCGGATCAACCTCGGCATCCGGCGGCGGCTGGCGCCCTTGCTGGACAACGATCGCCGCAGAATCGAACTCATGAACGGCATGCTCATGTCGCTGCCCGGAACGCCTATCATCTATTACGGCGATGAGATCGGAATGGGAGACAATATCTATCTGGGCGATCGCAATGGTGTGCGGACGCCCATGCAGTGGGAAGGCGGCTGGAACGGCGGGTTTTCCACGGCCGATCCGGAGAGCCTCTATTCGCCGCTCATGCTCAATCCGGTCTATGGCTACCAGGCAGTCAATGTTCAGTCGCAGAAGCGCTTCGACCATTCGCTGCTCAGCTGGATGAAACGCCTCCTGAAGGTGCGCAAGTCCACGCCGGTTTTTGGCCGGGGCTCGATCGAGTTTCTCTATCCCGCCAATCACAGGATTCTGGCCTATGTGCGGCAATTGGAGAAAGAATCCATTCTGGTAGTGAATAATCTCTCCAACTCCGCCCAGGCGGTGGAGCTCGATCTGCGCCCCTTCAAGGGCAATATCCTGATTGAGATGTTTGGCAGGAATATTTTTCCCCGGGTAGGGGACTTGCCCTATCTGTTGACCATGGGGCCCTATCAGTTTTACTGGTTCCGTCTGCGAAGAATCTGAGACGGGCGCGGCGTTAAACGGAGGCGCGGTTTGGCCGAGGAGAGCATTCTTACCGATGAGTTTCTTCGCCAGCTGATCAATGTCGGCGAGGCGGACATCCTCGTCGGTGTGCCCACTTACAACAACGCGGCGACGGTGGGCCAGGTGGTGCAAACCATCCGGGCCGGCCTGCTGAAGTATTTTCCCCGGGAACGAGCGGTCATTATCAACCCGGACGGAGGCTCGCGGGATCAGACGCCGGATCTGGTGCGGGGGGCTTCGATCAACGATCTCGAGGCCACATCGGACCTGCAGGCGCTTCGCACTTTACATTCCATCAGCGCGGAATATCCCGGAGGAGCGTCGACGGGGGCGGCGCTGCGTACCATTCTGGCGGCGGCGGATTTACTTCGGGTTTCCGCCTGTGCGGTGGTCTCGCCCGAATCCACCACGCTCGAGCCGGAGTGGATCGAACGCCTGCTGCGGCCTGTCTACCAGGGAAATTTCGATTTTGTGACGCCGCTCTACCGCCGCCACAAATTCGATGGACTGCTCATGCGAAATCTGGTTTATCCCATGACCCGCGCTTTTTACGGCAAGCGCGTGCGGGAACCGTATGCCTCGGAATTTGCCTTCTCCGGGCCGCTGGGCAGCCACTTCCTCGCGCAGGAAATCTGGGTGCATGAAGTCGGGCGTTCGGGCACGGAAATTGCGCTCACCATTTCCGCCATCACCGGCGGCTTTCGCCTGGCCCAGACTTTTCTGGGGGTCAAACCGCACCTGGATGCCCGTTCCGCGGACTTGGTCGCAGCCATGCGCCAGACCGTGGGCGCTCTGTTCTGGTCGCTGGAGCCGAATTTTTCGCTCTGGAGCTCGAGCCATGATTCCCAGCCGGTTCCCACCCTGGGGACGGCGCCGGAAGTGACTCTGGAGCCGCTGCGCGTCAATCGCAAGCGGCTGTATGAAATGTTCCGCTCCGGCGTGGCCGAGTTGGAGCCGGTGCTCAAGTCAATTCTGCCGCCACCCACGCTTTCTGAGCTGCAACGTATCGCTGCTCTCGGGGAAGCCGACTTCTGTTATGGCGATGAGCTGTGGGCCCGCACCGTCTACGAATTTGCCGCTTCGTATCACAAAGCCGTCATCAGCAGGGACCACATCGTTCAGGCTCTGGCTCCTCTGTATCGCGGAAGGGCATTCACATTCCTGGTCGAGAACCGTGAAGCTTCCGGGGAGGAAGTTGAGCAGAACATCGAAAACTTTTGCCTGACGTGTGAACGGTTGAAGCCGTCCCTGGTGGAACTGTGGAACGGAAAGAAATGAGGGCACCATGAGGGAAATGATTGTGAGCGAATTGACCCAGGCCACGCAGGAATTGATCCGCGAGTTCGCGCGCTTCCTGCCTCGCCTGATGGTCATGCTGATCGTCGTGCTGGTGGGCTGGGTGATCGCGTACCTGGTCAAGTGGGTTCTGCGCAGCTTTTTGCGCCTCATCAGGTTTGACAAGCTTTCCGAGGGCGCGGGCGCCACGCAGTTGCTCAACAAGGCCGCTCTGCCGTCTTCAACGGAACTGGTCAGCCGCTTCGCCTTCTGGACCGCCTGGCTGGGTTTCATTCTCGTGGGAGTAAGCGCGCTGGGCATCCTGGGCCTGCAGGAGTACGTGACCCGCTTTTTCGTTTTCCTGCCGCGCCTGCTGGTCGCCCTGATCTTCCTGTTCATCGGGTTGCTGGCGGCGAGCTTTTTCTCGCGCGCTGCGCTGCTCTGGGCGGTCAACACCGACATGCCTTCCCCGCGTCTGCTCAGTTCCGCTGCCCGGGTGCTGATCACAGTCTTCACCGCGTCGGCCGTCTTCGAGGAACTCGGTCTGGCCGATTCCACCATGCTCCTGGCTTTTGCGATTGTGCTGGGAGCGGTGATGCTGGGCCTGGCCATCGCGTTCGGCCTTGGCGGTCAGGACCTCGCGAGAAGATTCCTGGAGGCGCGGTTCGCCCATGAGAGGAAAGAGGGCAAAGAGAAAGAGGATGAGCTTTCTCCGCTTTAGGGTGGATCGGGTTGAGGGTGAGGCAGCGCCGTCCGAACAACCTCACTCGCGGTCTCGCGATTTGCATGCCAGCTCCGGAAAAATCCTTACTTGCGGCTCTACAGAGCGGCCTCCCCTCCGTTCTGCCGCAATTCCTGGTAAAGCAACGCTGGTTTGGCGGCAAGGCACGCACGATCCGCTCAGTCGAAGTCTTGGACGTCGTCCCCTTCTGTCCAAACGGGCTTCGTTCCTGGTTCACCCTAGTGCGCGTCGACTACGCCAATGGTCCAGCGGAGACCTATCACCTTCCCTTGATCGAGGTGTCGCGCACCCCGCCGCCGCAAGACTCCGCCCCCACCCTGCGGACTTACCAGCAGGATTCTGAAGAGATTCTGCTCCGCGATGCTGTTTCCGACCAAGAGTTTCTTGGGCACCTGCTGGATGCAATTGCCCAGGGGGTTTTGCTGCGCGGCGTCAAGGGAGAGCTTCGTGCTGTGCCCTCCCGCGCGCTGGGCTCGATGTGGCAGCTGTCGCAGGGCCGGCTCCAGTCTTCAGTCATTAATGCCGAGCAGAGCAACAGCTCTGTGATCTATGAGAAGCGTCTGGTGCTGAAACTATTTCGGCGTGTGGAGGAAGGCCTGAACCCCGATTTGGAAATCGGATCGTTCCTGACTGAACACACTTCTTTCCGCAATGTGCCCGCTCTCGCGGGTCATCTGGAATACGCGGGTGACGGAGCGGGCACAACGTCGCTGGGCCTGCTTCAAGCCTTCGTCGCCAATCAAGGCGACGCCTGGCAGTTCACCCTCAGGGCTCTGGCGGAGTATTACGCGAAAGCCCGGCAAACGGGACGTCTCGCGACGGATGGGAATCCGGCAAAACCGATTCTATGGTTGTCAGAGCAGGCCATTCCGGAAGTGGCGCAGCAAAGAATCGGCTCTTATCTGAATTCGGCCGCGCTATTGGGCCGAAGGACCGCGGAACTTCACATGGCTCTGTCATCGGCGTCGACATCAGGTCGAGGGGCTCAAGACTTCGCACCCCAGCCGTTTTCCGAGGCGGAACAGCGGACCGTGGTGAACTCCGCAGTGAACTCTTTGATCTCCAACTTCGATTTGCTCCGCCTCCACAAAGACGGAATGCCCGATCCCATCCGGCGGGAAGCGGACGAAGTGCTCAATCTTGAAGACCGCGCCCGCCGGCGCATTCAACTTCTTTTGCAGCTCAAGCCGACGGCCATGCTCACCCGCATTCATGGCGACTACCATCTCGGCCAGGTCCTCTTCACGGGGAGTGACTTTGTCATTATCGATTTTGAAGGCGAGCCCGCGCGTCCGCTTGAAGAACGGCGCAGGAAACGCTCCCCCTTGCAGGACGTCGCGGGCATGATGCGGTCATTTCACTATGCCGCCTGGTCGTCCCTGCTGGACCATTCGGCCGACCCGTCTCTCTCTCTGCGTGATTGGGCTGGGTACTGGCAGAAGTGGGTGTCAGTGGCTTTCTTGAAGGCTTATCGCGAAGTTGCGGGAAGATCGTGTTTTATTCCGGCCGGAAGGGAAGAGCTGGCCGTGCTTTTGGACGTGTATGTTCTCGAAAAAGCGATTTACGAGCTGGGATATGAATTGAACAACCGGCCGTCCTGGGTTGGAATTCCGCTGGACGGAATTTCTCAGCTGCTGAGGAACCGCGAATGATCCCTCCCTGTCCCGTGTGCTGAGGCCGCGACACGCCGCTTTACGAAGCCTGACGCGTTTTACCGAAAGCTCTCTGAATCAGCGTGTAGCGGGCAGCTCCCATGAGTCCGCAATCGTCATTCAGGACCACTGTGACCGGCATATCCTGGAGCAGGCTCCGCATCCGTCCCTTGCTCAGGAACGCTTCCATGAAAGCCGGATCCTGCATCCGGGAGAGATTTCTGGCGGCGATAATGCCGCAGATGAAGATCCCGCCCGTAGACATGTAGCTTAATGCGCAATCGCCGGTCTTGGCACCATACACGTTCATGAAGAGGGACATGGTTTGTTCGCAGATCGGGGCCTTCTTTTCCTGGGCTGTTTTCGAGATCAGCGCGGGCGCGTCGGGCGCTTTATCCATCTGTTCCTTCAGCCAGCCCGGTTCTTCAGCTTTCTTGGTGTCGCGCAGAAACTCGTAGATGCTCTTGATTCCCGGTCCGGAAACAATGCGTTCCGTGCTCACGTGGCCGTGCTTCTTCAAAAGGTAGCGGAACAGTTCGATTTCCAGGTCGTTCCGGGGTGCGAAGTCGGTGTGCCCGCCTTCGCAGGCAAAGGGATGATGCCGGAACCCGTCCCAGTAAAGGCCGGCCACGCCCAGGCCGGTGCGGGCGGAGATCACTGCGCGGTTGCCTTCGGCATCTTCCTGCCCCGCGTTCAGCGTGACCAGGTCCTTTGATTCGAGAGCATCGACGCCATAGGCGTAGGCTTCGAGGTCGTTGATCAAACCTACCGAATCGAGACGCAGCTGCTGGGCCAGTTCACGCGAGTCGACGGTCCAGGAAAGATTGGAAATCTTGCTAGATCCGCCGCGAACCGGGCCAGCCACTCCGAAGCAGGCGCTGTGCACCGGGATGCCTTCGGTCTTGACGAAGCTGGCGACAATCTCTGCCAGTCCTCCGTGCTGCTGGCTGGGGTAGGACTTTTCCACTACACGGTTCAGCTTGCTGCCTTCTACCGCAAAAGCAGCGAGCCGGGTGCGAGTTCCGCCAATGTCGCCTGCCAGAATCATGGTTGAATTGTCCTCCACTGACGGCCGTCGCGGGCCAGCAATTCGTCAGATTCTACCGGCCCCCATGTGCCTGCCGGATAGTTGGGGAACCGGCGTGGGGGCAGAGCCTGCCACACGTCCAGAACCGGGTCGACGATGCTCCAGCCCGCTTCCACCATGTCCGCGCGCTGGAAAAGCGTTGCGTCTCCGATCATGCACTCGTAAAGCAAGACCTCGTAGCCGGTGTAGGCGGCCGCGCCGAAGTACTTGCTGTATTCAAAACTCATGTCCACCGATCCCACCTTCAGTACAGGCCCGGGAACTTTGGCGCCAAAGCTCAGCGATATTCCTTCCACCGGCTGGATTTGCATGACCAGCTGGTTGCTGTGTTTGTGTACGGGCGAGTTGCGGAAAATCTCATAGGGAGTGCGCTTGAACTGAATGGTGATCTCGGTGTGACGCTGCGCCAGGCGCTTGCCGGTGCGCACGTAAAATGGGACGCCCGCCCATCGCCAGTTGTCGATGTTCAGCCTCAACGCCAGGAATGTCTCGGTTCTTGATTCCGGAGCCACTCCCGGCTCGTTCCGGTAAGCGCTGACCCGTTCTTTTCCCACCACGCCCTCGCCGTACTGGCCGCGCACACTGGATTGCAGGACGTCCTCAGAATCGAGCGGCTGCACCGCGTGCAGCACCTTCGCCTGCTCATTGCGCACCGCGTCCGCTTGGAATGAAATGGGCGGCTCCATGGCGGTGAGGCTGACCAGTTGCATGATATGGTTGGGCACCATGTCGCGTAGCGTGCCGGCGGTATCGAAGTATCCGCCGCGCTGCTCCACTCCAACGGTCTCGGCGTTGGTGATCTGCACATGATCGATATAGCGCCGGTTCCAGATGGGCTCGAAAATGGCGTTGTCAAAGCGGAACACCATGATGTTCTGCACCGTCTCTTTGCCGAGATAGTGGTCGATGCGGTAGATCTGGTTTTCCGCCAGCACCGCCTTGACGTCGCGATTCAGGGTTTTGGCCGACTCGAGATCGCTGCCGAAAGGTTTTTCAATCACCACCCGCCGCCAGCATCCGTTCTGCTGATTGGCCAGACCGGCCTTGCCTAACTGCTGGACGATCGGGGCAAAATACCGGGGCGCAGTGGCCAGATAAAAGAGGTAGTTTCCTTCCGTCTGGTGCTGCTTGTCGACTTCGGCCAGCCGGGCGGTCAGGGTCGCATAGGTGGCGGGATCGCCGAAATCGCCGCGCTGATAGTAGAGCCGCTGCCCAAACCAGGCCCAAACTTCGGTGCCGTGATCTTCACCCTGCAAAAATCCGGTTACCTGGCTGCGAAACTGCTCCTGGCTCAGATCGTCGTAAGAGACTCCGACCACCGCGAAATTCCTGGGCAGCAGATTCGCCGTGGCCAAGTTATAGAGCGCCGGGGCCAGCTTTCGCTTGGTCAGGTCTCCGGCCGCTCCGAAAAGCACGACTATGCACGGACCGGCGGCTCTGCCGAGTGCTTCGTGACCCTGTCCCGGGTTCGCTGCTGTTACAGTTGCCATATGCCTTGGGTGCGCCAGGATGAGATGCTGGGTACAAGAATCGGAACCGTAATGTCTTACGCCATTTAAGGACGCCGTGCAAGTCATATTGACAACCCCGAGCCGGGATACGCTTCTGGAGGGTGGTTCGGGCGTGGCCGTGGGCCACGGAGTTGGATCATGGAGTTGGGTTTAGGGGCGGCCTGATTTCACGATTGATCCTGCACAAATACAAGGGAATGATTGCTCCGGGACTGGACCGTAGCCCGGCCAGGCCATCGGGTGAGGCCGTGTCCGGTATAATCCAAACTCCACATAACGCTCTATGGCAAAAGAGGTGGAATGAAAGTCCGGCCAGGAATTGAGCTGGCGGCCCTGAGCGACGTCGGGTGCCAGCGCGAAAACAATGAAGACCGCTATTCCTATTGGGAACCGGCCGGTGACCAGGATTTTCCAGTGAAAGGCCGGCTGGCCATCGTGGCCGACGGCATGGGCGGATATGAAGGTGGGCAGGAGGCCAGCCGCATTGCAGTAGAATCCATCGAAGAAACTTACGCTAATGCCACAGACGGCGACCCGCGCTCCTGGCTGGTGCAGGGTTTTCAATACGCGCACAGCCGCATCCAGGAACATGCCGGCAAGTTCCTCGACCTGCATGGCATGGGAACCACCTGCACCGCGATCGCCCTGCTCGAGCATCAGCTCTATTTCGCTCATGTCGGGGACAGCCGTTTATACCTGGTGCGCGATTCCACCATCTCCCGCGTTACCCATGATCACTCCTACGTCAGCCGGCTGGTCGAGAGCGGCGCGCTTCGCGCCGACGAGGCCGAATCCCACCCGCAACGGCACATCCTGACGGCAGCCCTGGGAGCAGGCAATACCGTCACTCCCGATTCCCCCGAACAGCCGATTTCGCTTTCCTCCGGCAGCGTGCTCGTGCTTTGCACGGACGGCCTGTGGAGCCTGCTGACCGATGCTGAGATTCTGAAAGCGGTCAACGGGAACAAGTGCGATGAAATCTGTAAGACCCTTGTGGAAACAGCCAAGCAGCGCGGCGGCCCTGACAACATCACCGTGCAGGTTCTCCGGGTCGAGTGAATCGGGCGCGGACCGGCTTCGCCACTCATCTTTTCCGTTCTATCTTTCGCAATCTTCTCTCCCGATCCATCTCTCGTCGGGCAGGTGTGATAAACTCCGCTCATAAAACCCTAGTAATCAGATAGGCTTTTATGGCATTATGACGGACAACTCATGAAGATCTCTCACAAAGGACTCTACGCACTGCAGGCCATGATGATGCTGGCTCGCCGTCACGATCAGGGCGCCATCCGCATCCGTGACATTGCCTATGAGGAAGTGCTGCCCGAGAAATTCCTGGAACTGATTCTGCTCGAATTGAAAAACGCCCGTCTGGTGGAAAGCGTGCGCGGGGCCAAGGGCGGATACCAACTGCGCCGCCCGCCTTCTGAAATTCATCTCAGCGAGATCATTCGATTGATTGACGGACCGCTAGCCCCTTTCGGGGACGCCGAGCAGCTCCGCCACTTGATTGATCGCGATGCCGAGCATCGAGCCCTGTATCGGGTATTTCTCCAGGTCCGCGATGCCGCCGCCAAGATCCTGGAGCACACCACCCTGGCCGACATCGCCGGGCCGGATTCGGCCAAATCGGGCAGGGGCCAGCGCAGAAAAAAGTTGGAGTCAAGGGTCTTGCCTATGGTGGTTCACCGAAGTGTCCGCAAGGGCACGCGGGAGTAGCCCGGCGCTTCTATCGCTGGAAACGATTCACGCAGTCCCGGGGGAATCGTAGATCGCGAAAGCCGAAAGTTCTAGCAATACGACGGACAAAGACTTGCTTCCCAAGGCCAAATTTCGATCGTACAACGGGCAGAGTCGTCATTTCCCCGTACCAAATTTCCCTATACCAAATTTCTATGTACCAGGGGTAGCGCTTGACAGCGTCTTTCCAGATGCGATAAACCAAGACGCGATAAAGAACGATCGCAGTAGAGTAGACAAGGGTTCACGGCGGGCCTGCTCATGCGCAGCCCCCTGCCGCTCTCGAGCCTTGCCAGAGCCTTCCACAGGCTGTTGTTGTCTCCACAACTAACTGGCTCGCGGCACCAATCAACAAATTTCCGCACAAGGGCGTGATATGAGATCTCGTCATTTGTTTATCGCTGTTTTTCTCTTTCTATTCGCGGCACGTCTGGGCAGCGCGCAGGAGATCACTGTGGCTGCCGCCGCCGACCTTCAATTCGCGTTTCAGGACGTAGCGACTCGCTTTCAAAAGGAAACCGGAAAGACGGTCAAGCTGATCTTCGGTTCCTCCGGTAATTTCTTCGCGCAGATACAAAACGGCGCGCCGTTCGATCTGTTCTTCTCCGCGGACATCGACTATCCCAAACGACTCGAAGCCGCCGGACTGGCCGAGCCCGGCACTCTCTATCCCTATGCCACGGGGAAAATTGTGCTCTGGGTTCCCAAGGAGTCGAAACTCGATCTAAGTCGCGGATTGCCAGTCCTGCTCGACCCGAGCATCAGCAAGATTGCCATTGCCAATCCCGAGCATGCCCCGTATGGCCGGGCTGCGGTCGCGGCTTTGAGGCACGAGAACCTCTACGACAAAGTTGCGGCGAAATTCGTGCTGGGAGAGAACATCTCGCAGACCGCCTCCTTCGTGGTCTCGGGCAGCGCCGACATCGGCATCGTTGCTCTTTCCCTGGCATTGGCTCCTGGCATGAAGGAGAAGGGAAGGTACTTCGAGATTCCGAAGGATGACTATCCCGCTATCGAGCAGGCCGCGGTGATCCTGAAGTCGTCAGCCAACAAGGAGACCGCCCGCCAGTTTGTGGCGTTTCTAGGAACTCCTGCGCTCCAGGATTTGTTGCGAAGTTATGGATTTTCTGTTCCGGCTGCTGCGGCAGCGGCCCCGTAGTCAACACCAAAAAATCTTAACCAGAACTCAACAAGGAGAAAGAGACAAGAAAATGAAACGGTTCCTGTGGTTCAGCACATTCATTCTGGTAATGAGCGGAGCGCTGGCGGGGCAGACGGTTGCGCCCCCGAAGGCGGCCCCCAAGAAATCCACCAGCCCGGCGCGGGTCACAGTCAAAGAAGTACAGGAGCTGCGTGACGCCCTCGCCGCACAGCAAAGGCAATCCGAAGAACAACGCCAGCAGCTGGACCAGCTAAAATCCCAGCTACAGCAGTTGCTGGATGCAACCCAGCAGGCCAATGCCTCCGCGCAGAAAGTGCAGGGCAGCGCCGAGCAGGCACAGACGACGGCTGCGCAAGCCCAACAGTCGGCGGCTGAGGCCCAGCGGCGGGCCGACCAGGCCTCCAGCAGCGCCGCCGAAGCGAAAACGGCGCTGTCCCTCGTGGACAAGCAGACCAAAGAGGAAGACAAGAGGCTCAGTGCCCTGCAGGATGTGCTGGGTCGCTTCCGCTTTGGCGGAGACATCCGGGTGCGTGGCGAGGATATTTTTCAGGACTGCCCGACCTGCTTTACTCGCAATCGCGCCCGCCTGCGCGTCCGCTTCGGTCTCGATGGCCGCTTGAACGAAAACTTCATCGGAGGCTTCGCCCTGGCTACGGGCTCGCTGGGCGACAGCACCTCAGCCAACGAAACGCTGACCAACTTCTTTGAGCGAAAGACCATAGGCCTCGACCGGGGATATATCACCTTCAATCCTGTCGCCGCCAAATGGCTTTCGCTCACCGGAGGCAAATGGGCCTACACCTGGACCCGCACATCGCTTACCCTGGATCCCGACATCAACCCTGAAGGCTTCAACCAGAAATTCTCCTGGGACTTGAAAACGCCCTGGCTGAAGAACGTTACGTTTCAAGCCATGCAACTCCTCTATAACGAAGTCGCGAAAGGCGATCATTCCGTCGCGCTTGGCGGCAACGCTTCCGCCACATTCCAGCTAGGTCCTCTGACCAGCACACCGTCCTTCACGCTGATCGACTGGGGTTTCCCCGACGCCATCCTGAACGCTTCGGCTTTCGCGACCCAGGCGACCAGCAGCGGCAACCCGCCCATTCAGATCCCGGGCGAAGGTCCGGGTTGCGCCACGGGTTCCGGTCTGCCCAGCGTTCCGCCTTGTGCCATCGCTTCCAATGGCATGACCAATGCCACCGTCGTGGACAAGAAAGGACAGCGGCATTTCCTCTCCGGATACGAATATGCGGACTTCATCCTCAACAACCAGTTGAAGACGGGACTGGCCCGTTTTCCACTGAACCTGATGCTGGAATATGAATCCAACCTCAAGGTGGCCCAACATCCGCTGGATTCCAAGGGGACCGTCATTACCAGCATCGGTTCGCAAGGCCGGGCCTATCTCGGAGAAATCAGCATCGGCCAGGTCAAGAACAGGAATGATCTGCAGTTCGGCTATGGATTCTGGCGTTCCGGCCAGGATTCTATCCTGGCTACTTTCTCCGAAAGCGAACAGCGGGCGGCGACCAACATCATTGAGCACCACATCTTTGCTTCCTGGCGGCTGCGCTCAAATACTGTGGCCGCCTACAACGCATGGATAGGACGGACCCTGAACAGCAACCTGCAGCATGCCGTGTTGGCGCCCGGAGTAACGCCCGGCCAGACCGAACCGTTCCTCGTGCGTCACCAGTTCGATCTGATCTATTCCTTCTGAAGAGACTGGGCCCTTCTGAAGGAGCGAGCCGTCACCGAATGGCGGCTCGCCTTTTTTTCAGAACTCTTTGCCGATGGGCGGGAAAGGCTTTTTTCATGGTTCATGCCCGCCTTGATTTCGTTCCCACCAGCCCTTAAAGTGGCACCGCACGTTCTCGTCCACTTCAATCCGGTCAATAACGGAGTTCGTCCGAAATGAAGACGGTCAAAGGCCCGGCGATCTTTCTGGCGCAGTTCGCCGGCGATGCTGCTCCTTTTAATAGTCTGGAAAACATCGCTGCCTGGGCCGGCAGCCTGGGCTATAAGGGTGTACAAATCCCGTCCTGGGACGCGCGCCTGTTTGACTTGAAACGCGCGGCCGAAAGCAAGACTTACTGCGAAGAAATTTTTGGTACTTTGGCCAAGCACGGCCTTCAGCTCACCGAACTGTCCACGCATCTTCAGGGGCAGCTGGTGGCCGTTCATCCCGCCTATGACCTGATGTTCGACGGCTTCGCGCCTCCCGCAGTTCACGGAAACGCCCACGCCCGACAGACCTGGGCAGTCGAGCAACTGCGCCACGCGGCGCGGGCATCTGCAAACCTCGGACTGAAATCCCACGCCACGTTCTCAGGAGCCCTGGCATGGCCTTACGTCTATCCCTGGCCGCAACGGCCCGCCGGGCTCATTGAAACCGCGTTCGACGAATTGTCCGCCCGCTGGCTCCCCATCCTGCGTGTATTCGACGAAGCGGGAGTCGATCTTTGCTTCGAGATCCATCCCGGCGAAGATCTGCACGACGGCGTTACCTTCGAGATGTTCCTGGACCGGGTGAAGCATCATGCCCGCTGCAATATATTGTTCGACCCCAGTCATTTCGTCCTGCAGCAGCTTGACTACCTCCAGTTCATCGACCTCTACCACGATCGCATCAAGATGTTCCACGTGAAGGATGCCGAGTTTCATCCTTCCGGGCGCCAGGGTGTCTACGGTGGCTATCAATCATGGATCGACAGAGCCGGACGTTTCCGTTCCCTCGGAGACGGCCAGGTTGATTTCACCGGGATTTTTTCCAAACTCACGCAATACGGATTCGAAGGCTGGGCAGTTATCGAGTGGGAATGCTGTATAAAGAGTAGCGGCCAGGGCGCGGCTGAGGGCGCGCCTTTTGTGGCACGGCATATCATCCAGGCTGCCAGTCGATCGTTCGATGACTTCGCCGGCTCCGGCTCCGACCGGGCAGCCAATCGCCGTATGCTGGGCCTCGACTAGGGGAGATCCCGTGACACTGGAAATCAAGCAGGAAGGCGAGAGCAAACGCCGGCTCCGCCTGGGCATGGTGGGTGGCGGGCCCGGCGGGTTCATCGGCGCGGTCCATCGCATCGCTGCCCGGCTGGACGATCGTTTCGAACTGGTGGCCGCGGCGTTGTCTTCCGATCCCGAGCGTGCCCGCTCGGCCGCTCTCGACCTTCACATCGCGCCCGACCGCGCCTATCGTAGTTTCACAGAAATGGCTGCGGCCGAGGCCGGCAGGAAAGACCGCATTGACGCCGTGGCCATCGTCACACCGAATCATTTGCACTATCTGCCGGCCAAAACGTTTCTCGAAGCCGGCATCCATGTCATCTGCGACAAACCGCTCACCACTACGCTGGAAGACGCCCTCGACCTGGCCCAGATTGTCCGGCGTACCGGGCTGCTCTTCGCCGTCACCCACAACTACACCGGCCATCCGATGGTGCGGCAGGCCCGGCAGATGATCGCGGATGGAGAACTCGGCCCCATCCGTTTAGTCCACGTGGAATACGCGCAGGACTGGCTGGCCACGCCGCTGGAGCAAACCGGCCAGAAGCAAGCCGCCTGGCGCACCGATCCCGCGCAAAGCGGCCCCGCCGGCTCGTTGGGTGACATCGGCACCCATGCCTACAATCTCGCCAGTTTTGTGACTGGACTGAGTTGCCGGGAGCTGGCTGCCGAGCTGCACACTTTCGTGCCCGGCCGGCGCCTCGACGACAACGTGCAGATCATGTTGCGCTTCACCCAGGGCGCCCGCGGAATGCTGTGGGCCAGCCAGGTCGCCACCGGCAACCGCAATAATCTTCGCCTGCGCGTGTACGGAGAGAAGGCCGGCCTGGAATGGCGGCAGGAGGATCCCGACTACCTGTGGTTTGCCCTGCTGGGCAAGGCCCCCATTTCGATCTACCGGGGCGGCCCTGCAGCCACCGCGGTTGCTGCCCACGCCAGCCGCGTTCCCGCGGGCCATCCGGAAGGATATCTGGAAGCCTTTGCCCAACTGTACACAGACATGGCTGAGCAAATCAGCGCTCGCCTGGAGGGCCGCCCGCCGAACCCCGCCTCGCTGCTCGTTCCCACGGTGGACGACGGTGTGGCCGGCGTGCGCTTCATCTCCGCGGTTCTCGAGTCGTCGCGGCGGAATGCGGCCTGGACTCCTCTCCCGGGCGGGAGCTGAGAGGTGATCGTTCCCAATTGGCTGGGGGTTGGCCGATTTGCCTGATGGCTCGTTCCAAAACTGCCAAAACTTCTCAAGGCTGGGTCCACATTTGCCGCTCGCTCGCTTACAATAGCTGCTCATGCCGACTGGAAATGCTGGAACTCGGATGACGCGGGACTGGAAGCAATGGGAGGGCTCCATCGTCAGCAGCCGTTTCCCGCTGCAGCAATGTCTTGGAGGTTCGGAGAAGAGCGCCGTGTTCCTCACCGAACGTCGCGGCCAGGATCCACAGAAGGCCGTGATCAAACTCAAGGCCGTTGATTCAGCGGCTGCAGAATTGCAAATCGCCCGCTGGGAATTGGCCGCGAAACTTTCCCACCCTCACTTGCTCCGGATTTTCGAGACCGGACGCTGCCAACTGAATGACGCCTTGTTGGTTTATGTCGTGATGGAGTACGCCGATGAAAATCTGGCCCAGATTATTCCCCTGCGTCCGCTGACGCCGGAGGAAGCGCGCGAAACCCTGGAGCCGGCCCTGGATGCGCTGGCCTATCTTCACAGCAAGTCATTCGTGCACGGCCGCCTGAAGCCAGCCAATATTATGGCGGCGCGCGATCAGCTCAAACTCTCAAGCGACAGCCTGGTGGCGGCCGGCGACGCCATTCTATCCGCCAAGCCGACTGCGTACGACGCCCCGGAAATTGCTGCGGGAAGGATTTCACCCGCCTCCGACGCCTGGTCCCTGGGCATCACCTTGATGGAAGCTCTGACCCAGCGGGTGCCGGTGTGCGACGGCATTGCCGAGCCGGTGCCGGAAGCCGTCCCCGCGCCCTTCATGGGAATCGCGCACTGTTGCCTTCGCCGCGATCCCCTGCGACGCTGCACCGCCGCCGACATTGCCGCGCGGCTTCGCGCCACCCCACCGGCGCCCGCGATCCAGCGGTCTTCCACTGTGCGGATCCCAGCCGAGTCCGGGAAGTGGCGCTATATCCTTCCCATTGCGGCCGTGCTTCTGGTGGTAGCGGCAGTCATGTTCGGCCCGAAGTTGCTGAGCCCTCATCCTAACCAACCGCCCGCGGCCGCGGTCTCTTCCGCGCCGTCGAGTTCTCCTGTCTCGACAGAACCGGCACCCGCGATCGTTGTACCGCAAAGCAGCGTACCGCAAACCAGTTCGCCGCAAGGCAGTGAAGCGAAGCCCTCTGCCGCACAAAGTAAACCGTCTGCGGCGAAACCTGGCAGGGCGGAGAAGAAACCCATTGTTGCGCCTTCCGCACCGGTTGCCGCCGACTCCGAGGAGCCAGAATCGAGCGTTCAGACCGCCGATCCCGGCAAAATCGTTCAGCAAATTGTTCCGTCAATCCCCAGGTCCGCCCGAGACACGATTACGGGTACGGTGCGGGTTACGGTGAAAGTTGATCTGGATTCCTCGGGTAAAGTTGCAAAGGCGACCTTCGTTTCGGAAGGACCGAGCCAGTATTTCGCACGTAAGGCGATGGAAGCAGCGCAACAATGGCAGTTTGCTTCCGATGCTCCCCGCACCTGGATTCTCCGGTTCGGCTTCAAAAGTAGCGGCACCAAGGTTGTCCCCGAGCCCTCATCGCGCTGAATGTTTCGCGATCATCGAAGGATGTTGCATTCTGCACTAGACCCGTAACTCCATCATTGCAGGAGGCTTGCTTCGCCACGAAGCAAATCGGAGTACAAGCTGCTCCGCCAAGAGAAAACCATTCCCTGCAACTTTTTTGATGCGTCTCATTCAAAACTTTCATCCAAAGAACCGAGAAGCAGATTGACAGTTTTCCGTCGGCCTTCTAGCATCGTTAGATTCATGTCAGCTTGCTCGTCAACCCGCTGCCAGTGTTGTACTTGTTGTTGTATGTGTGTGCCCACTGGCGCGAGGAGGCTGCTGACCTAGGCATCATTTAGAGATCGGCACTTATACCCACCGCCAGTGCAACTCGCTGGCGGTGGGTTTTTTGTGGCCCAAAACTTATGGCGATTCCAGCTACGCAGCCCCCGGCACCGGAAACGAAAGCGCAACGCGTCGAACGCCTGAAGCGTGAGAAAAATCCCTGGGAGGGCCTCGACGAGATTCGCCGCTTCGCCCGCGAGGGTTTCGACTCCATCCCAGCGGAATGGATCGGCACTTATTTCCGCTGGTGGGGCGTCTACACCCAGGGCGATGGCGTGGGCGCGATTGGTGGCAAGAACGGCGAGGGCAAAGCGCTTCCGTACTTCATGGTCCGGATTCGCATCCCGAACGGCCTGCTCCATTCGCACCAGCTCCGCACCATCGCCGCGGTCACCGAAAAATATGCGCGCGGCACCGCCGACCTGACCGTTCGCCAGAACATACAGCTTCACTGGGTGACGATTGAGGGTATGCCCGAGCTGCTGGACGAACTGTGGCGCGCCGGCCTGACCACCAAGGGTTCGTGCGGAGACGACACCCGCAACATTACCGGTTGCCCGCTCGCCGGCGTCGATGCCGATGAAATCTGTGACGCCTCCCCGCTCGCCCTCGAAGCCAACCGGTTTTTCGTCGGCAACGCTGAGTTCTACAACCTGCCGCGAAAGTTCAAGGTCTGCATCACCGGATGCCGCGTCTGGTGTGCCTACCCCGAGATCAACGATGTAGGCTTCACCGCCATTCGCCGCGGCGGACCGGACTCCGAAGCCGGATTCTCCTTGCGCATCGGCGGCGGACTCTCTACCGATCCGCATCTTGGAGTTCGCCTGAATGCCTTCGTCCAGCGGCATCAGGTGGTTCCGGTGCTCAAAGGAGTGGCGGAGATTTTCCGCGAGAGCGAAAAGCTGCGCGAGAACCGCGAACGCGCACGGCTTAAGTTCCTCTTCCTCAAGCATGGCTGGACCGCGGAGAGCTTTCAGCAGGAGTTAGAGCATCGCATCGGCTTTCGTCTTGACCCCGCAGTGGATGAGCGCCCTCCCGACGACGTCTACCGCGATCATGTGGGAATCCATCCCCAGAAACAGGCCGGGTATGCCTACGTTGGAGCCGCGGTGCTGCGTGGCCGCATTTCCGCCCAGCAGATGCGCGCGGCCGCAGATCTCGCGGACCGGTTCGCCGGAGGCGAGCTCCGCACCACCAACATGCAGAATCTCCTGATCGTGAACGTGCCTCGGCACAACGCCAACGAACTGGGGCGCGAACTGGACGCAATCGGACTGCCGGTCGGCGGCTCTTCGTTCTGGCGCGGCGCCGTGGCCTGCAGCGGCTCGGAATTCTGCAAGCTCGCCATTACCGAGACCAAGAGCTTTTCCCGCTGGCTGGTGGAAGAACTCGAGGAGCGGCTCCCAGGCTTTGAGCAGCACCTGAAGCTGCACGTCACGGGCTGCCCTAACAGTTGTGGCCAGCACTGGATCGCCGACATCGGAATCGAGGGTAAAAAGATCAAGGTCGACGATCGCCAGCAGGACGCCTACTACTTTTGCGTCGGCGGCGCGGTCGGTCTGCACCAGTCAATCGCCCGGCCGATCGGCTATCGCTGCCTGGCCAGCGAAGTTCCGGACGCCATCGAGCGCCTCCTGCGCCGCTATCTGGATGAGCGTGTACCCGGTGAGAATCTCCGCCGCTTCTTTGCCCGACACAGTGACGCGGAACTGCGCGAGTGCCTTGCCGGAAAGTTCCTGGCCGCCGTTGCCCGCGACCCATCGCCGGGAAGAGTGCCACATGCGGTGGAGGGCTAAGGATTCATGACTCTGTTCCCCATGTTCCTGAAACTCGAAGGCCGCTCCTGCCTGGTGGTGGGCGCGGGGGCGGTCGGCACGCCGAAGATCGAGAGCCTGATTGAAGGCGGCGCCTCCGTCCGCGTGATCGCGCCGCGGGTGAATTTTACGGTCGGGGAATGGGCCGGCTCTGGCGCCATCACCTGGGAGGCGCGTGAATTCGGTGTTTCGGACCTGGACGGTGTGTTTCTCGTGATCGCCGCGACCTCCTCTCGCGAAGTCAACGAGCTCATTTTCCGCGAGGCGCGCCGGCGCAATATTTTGTGCAACGTGGTCGACGATCCCGAGCACTGCGATTTTTACTATCCTGCCGTCGTGCGGCGCGGAAATTTGCAGATTGCCGTCTCGACCAACGGCCTCAGCCCGGCCCTGGCACAAAGAATCCGCCGCGAACTGCAAGAACAGTTCGGGCCCGAGTATGGCGAATGGCTGGCGCACCTGGGGCAGATCAGGCGGGAATTGTTTGCCAGCGCAATTGATCCGGAGGAACGGCGGCGACTGCTGCACCGACTGGCCAGCCGCGAGGCCTTCGAGCAGGCGCAATCAGCGGCAACCTATATAGAGCACAGCAGTCAGGGAGAATGGTCATGATGGGTAAGGTGTATCTGGTGGGCGCGGGGCCGGGCGATCCGGAGCTGCTGACCCTCAAAGCGCTCAAACTTCTGAAATCGGCCGATATCGTGCTGCACGACGATCTCATCGGTCCGGAAATCCTGGCGTTCATTCCGCCTTCCACCGAGCTCCTCAGCGTCGGCAAGCGCTGCGGATGCCCCAGGGTGAGCCAGCAGGAAATAAATCAGCTATTGGTGCGGAACGCGCTGCTCGGTCTGCAGGTGGTACGGCTGAAAGGCGGCGACCCACTCATCTTCGGCCGCGCCGGAGAGGAGATCGAAGCGCTGCGCCAGGCGAACATTGAATTCGAAATCGTTCCCGGCGTGACTGCGGCGCTGGGCGCGGCCGCCAGCGCCCAGATTCCGCTCACGCATCGTCAGGTTGCGTCCGCGCTGGTGCTGGTCACTGGACATCACGCCGGAGCCGATGAGTTCGCCGACTGGCCGGCCAGGATTCCAGCCGACGCCACGGTGGTCGTCTACATGCCCGGTCACGACTACCGCAGCACGGCGGAACAACTGCGCCGCGCCGGCGTGCCCGAAGCGACCGCGTGCGCCATCATCTCGCAAGCTACTTCTCCGGATGAGCAGGTGCATGTGACCACGGTGGCTGACCTGCCGCAGTCCCCCCGGCTGCCCGCGCCCACGCTGCTGGTGGTGGGCGGAGTAGTTCGGCTGGCGAAGCCCGCAGACCCGCTTCAGGGCCTCGCCTGGTACAGCGCCCGGACGCAAAACGCCCTCACTGTCCAGGAGCGTGCCGAGTGAGAGAACATTTCGAACCGGTACAGGCGCAGGCGGAAACGTGGCGGCCGGAAGAAATACTGAGCTGGGCGTTCACGACGTTTAACGGCGATGTGGCTATCGCGTCCGGCTTCGGCGTCGAGGGTATGGCACTGCTCGACCTGGCCTCACGAGTGCGCCACAACTTACGGGTCTTCACCCTCGACACTGAATTTCTTTTTCCCGAGACCTACGATCTGATCGACCGGGTGGAGAGACGTTACGGAATCAAAGTCGAAAGAGTTTACAGCGCGCTCACTCCTGACGAGCAGGAGCGCGAACACGGGGCAGTGCTCTGGAGCCGCAACCCGGATCAGTGCTGCGGCTTGCGCAAGGTCGAACCTCTACGCGCCAAGCTGACCGAACTGCGAGCCTGGATCACCGCGATTCGGCGCGACCAGACCTCCGCCCGGGCCGCCGCGCTCAAGGTGGAGTGGGACCCGAAGTTTCAATTGATCAAGATCAATCCCATCGCCGACTGGACATCCGAGATGGTCTGGAACTATGTCCGGAAGCACAACGTCCCCTACAACCCACTGCACGATCAGAACTATCCCAGCATCGGATGCACGCACTGCACGCGAGCGGTCCGCCCGGGAGAGGACGCCCGCGCCGGACGCTGGGCTGGCTTGGGGAAGACAGAATGCGGCCTGCACGTCGCGGCGCCTCTGGCGATAGCGCCTCTGGTTGAGATCAAGACCGACTTCGGTTGCGAAGAAAGCTGACCCAGGAAAATCGTCAACCACCAAGGACACGAAGGCACACGAAGGAGAACATTGGGCTTAATACCGATTTCCTTCGTGCACCTTCATGTCCTTGGTGGTTAAAGCTTTTGCTCCTCCAAAGCTCGCTGGCCCAAAAAATCCATCAGCGCCATCGAAATTCTCGATTGTACTTCCCGGGTTTGTTGACGATACACAAGATGTATGATGAGTGCGAGTTCCATCTTCAGCGAGCACGACGCCTGTGGTGTCGGCCTGGTTGCGCAAATCGGCGGAGGCGCGTCGCGAGAGATCGTAGAGCGCGCTCTCGAGGCCCTGATCCGCCTGGCTCATCGCGGAGGCGTTGATGCCGACGGGCGCAGCGGCGACGGCGCCGGCCTCCTCACTCGCATTCCGGAAACATTCATCCGCAAGAACGCACGCGAGGCGGGAATTGATTTGCCCGCTGCCTTTGGGCTGGGCATGGTATTCCTGCCGCCGGGAAACGAAGACGCGGCGCGCCGGTCCATCGCGGCGCAGGCCAGGAAAGCGGGCCTGCGATGTCTGGGCTGGCGTCCGGTGCCGACCAATCCGCAAGTAGTGGGCCCGCGGGCTCATGAAGCTCTGCCCGTCATCGAACAATGTTTCTTCTCTCCGCAAAAAAAAACCGCCGACCTGGAAGCTCTGCTTTTTCGCTTGCGAA
This sequence comes from Terriglobales bacterium, assembly GCA_035937515.1. Taxonomy (GTDB): domain Bacteria; phylum Acidobacteriota; class Terriglobia; order Terriglobales; family Acidobacteriaceae; genus JAIQFF01. The sequence goes on from DASZHW010000186.1 coordinate 53,387, forward strand.
AAGAAGCCGAGACGCTCGCCCCTGCGGGAACGTACTTCTGTTCCTTGTCGTCGCGCACCGTGGTGTACAAGGGTCTGCTCACGCCTTGTCAATTGCCGGCTTTTTATTCCGACCTGCGTGATTCCGACTTCGCGAGTTCATTCGCCATCTTCCACCAGCGATACTCCACAAACACGCAACCCAGCTGGTCTCTGGCGCAGCCGTTTCGCATGGTGGCGCACAATGGCGAAATCAATACCATCAGCGGCAACCGCCGCTGGCTGCGGGCCCGCTCAACGGAGTTGCGGCGTGAACTCGGCCTACCGGGGAGAGTGCGCCTGCTCGAAGACCGCGTCAGCGATTCCGCCAGCTTCGACAACGGATTCGAGCTTCTGCTGCGCCGCGGCTACGGAGCGACCGAAGCCATGCTGGGCATGGTCCCGCCCGCCTGGGAGCGTTCGCCTGAGACCTCGCCCGAATTGCGCAGATTCCTGGAAGAGCACGTGCGCCTGCAGGAGCCCTGGGACGGCCCGGCCGCGCTGGTCTTCACCGACGGCTGCACCGTGGGCGCCAAGCTCGACCGCAATGGACTGCGTCCGCTGCGCTACACCTTAACTACCGACGGTTTGCTGGTGGTCGGCTCAGAAGTGGGAATCGCTGATCTGCATGGCAAGAGGATTGCCGAGCGGCAACGGCTCGGGCCGGGAGAAGTTCTGCTGGTGAATCCGGTCAGCGGTGATTTTGTCCGCCCCAAAGATTCGTTGCGCCTGCGCGACGGCATTCGCACAGTCTCTTCGCCGCCGGCGGTGGTGGTGCCTCCGACTGACCAGGCGTGTTTCGATCCGACCCCTGAGCCCAAGCCCCTGATGGCGGCGCTGGGCTGGAGCGACGATCAATATCGCCTGCTTTTTCAGCCGCTGGTGGAACAAGGCCAGGAAGCGGTCTGGAGCATGGGCGATGACGCGCCTCCCGCGTCGTTCTCAAGCTTTCGCCGCCCGCTCTGGGATTATTGCAAACAGCGGTTCGCGCAGGTGACCAATCCACCCATCGACTCCATGCGCGAAAGCCACGTGATGTCGACGAAGATATTTCTCGGACGGATTGCGGTCCCGTCTCCGTTGCTCGACGGCGGCCAGTTGCGAATCGTCGAAAAGGAATCAGGCACAACCGAGCGAGTTGCCTTTACATTTCCCGTTGCGGAGGGAATCGAGGGCGCCAAGGCAGTCTTGGCCGGCCTGCAGAAAGCAATCCGCAAGGCATCGGCGAAGCGGCCCGGCCTGATTCTGTTGACCGACCGAGGGGCAAACTCGCAACACGCGGCACTGCCCGCGCTGCTGGCGCTGGGGGCAGCATGGAAAGTGATGGTCGAAGCGGGCGCTTCAGACATTCCACTGGTGATCGAAAGCGGTCAGGTCATCGATACGCATCATGTGGCGCTGCTGGTTGCGGCTGGAGCGAGCGCGGTATTTCCGTATCTCGCAATGGAACAGGCCGCGAGTCTCAGGCAGGGCGGAGCGGTCAGCTATCGTGCTGCGCTGGAAAAAGGGCTGCGCAAAGTGATGGCCCGCATGGGGATCTCGACCATCGCCAGCTACCGCAACAGCCATCTGTTCGAGATCATCGGCGTCGATCGCGAAGTTTGCGCCGGGTTTTTCGAAGACGCCAGTTGTTCGCTCGGCGGGAAAAATCTGACCGATCTGTTGCAGGACTGTGTGGACCGGCATGGGGCAGCGTTCTCCGCCAAAATCGCGCACCTGCAGGACAACGGACTGTATCGCTTCCGCCACAACGGAGAGTTGCATGCCAGCTCGCCGGAACTGGTGCGACGCATGCATCGCTACATCAAATCTCCCACCCCGAAAAACCATCGGGCGTACATGGAGCTCGGCGAACAGCGCGAGCCGGTCGCGGTGCGGGATCTCCTGGAGATTGTTCCCGGCGAGCCCTTGCCCACTGACCAGGTGGAGTCGGAAGCTTCCGTTCTCAGCCGTTTCAGCACCCAGGCGATGTCACTGGGAGCGATTTCTCCCGAGACCCATCGCACTCTTGCCATTGCCATGAACCGCCTCGGCGGCCGCAGCAACACCGGAGAGGGCGGAGAAGACCCCGAGGTATACGGCGACGGTGGAGAAGCCAACAACCGGGTCAAGCAGGTGGCCTCGGCCCGCTTCGGAGTCACGGCGGAGTATCTGGTTCACGCCGATGAACTGGAAATCAAGATTGCCCAGGGCGCCAAGCCCGGAGAAGGCGGCCAGCTTCCAGCCAGCAAGGTGTCGGTATATATCGCGCGCTTAAGGCACGCGGTGCCCGGGATGATGCTGATTTCTCCGCCGCCGCATCATGACATTTACAGCATCGAAGATCTGGCGCAGTTGATTTACGACCTGCGCGCCATCAATCCTTACGCGCGAATCGGGGTGAAACTGGTGGCCAGCGCGGGGGTGGGCATCATTGCCACGGGGGTCGCGAAAGCCGGGGCGGACGTCATTACGATCAGCGGTCACGATGGCGGCACGGGCGCGTCCCCGATCACCTCCATCAAGAACACCGGCATTCCCTGGGAAGTGGGTTTGCGCGATGCGCATTGCGCCCTGGTCAAGGCGGGCCTGCGCAGCCGGGTGCGCCTGCGGGTGGATGGCGGTTTCAAGTTTGCCCGGGATGTGATCATTGGCGCGCTGCTGGGCGCGGAAGAATTTGGCTTTGGTACTGCGGCCTTGCTTGCGCTGGGATGCGTCATGGCGCGGCAATGTCATCTCAATAGTTGCCCGGTCGGGATCGCAACCCAGGACGAAAAATTGCGCACCCGGTTTACCGGCAAGCCGGAGATGGTTGAGACCTACTTCCGGGCAGTGGCCACCGATGTCCGCGAGCTCTTGGCATCTCTTGGCGCCGGTTCGATCGATGACATCGTGGGCCACGCGGATCGGTTGCGGCCCCGACCCTCCCAAGCGGCCAGAATGCTGGGCGGACTGCTGGATCCCATTCCTGCTTCCTGCCGGCCGGCTTGCCCAGCGGAGGACGAAAGCCGTTTGCATCAGGAATTGAATCGCACCCTGGATGACACAGGTACTAGAGTTGCGCGCCGCCGTTTTCGCATCACCAACTCGGATCGCGCCATCGGGGCCCATTTGACGGGCGCACTCTTACGGCAAGGGACGGCGCTTCCTGGTGCCGGGCCGCTGAAGTATGAATTTGTGGGCAGCGCTGGGCAGACTTTCGGCGGATTTCTGGTGAAGGGCTTGAACTTCCGGCTTCTGGGCGAGGCCAACGACTACGTGGGCAAGAGCCTGTCCGGAGGAACCATCGCCATCACGGCCGGAGAAGAAGCGTGCTTGCGGGGAGACGTGCTTGCCGGCAACACCTTGCTTTACGGAGCAACCAGCGGAGAGCTGTACGTGGCGGGGCGCGTGGGCGAGCGATTCGCAGTTCGAAACAGCGGCGCTCTGGCCGTGGTGGAAGGAGTTGGACAGCACGCTTGCGAATACATGACCGCCGGGGTCGCGGTGATCCTGGGTCCGGCGGGGATGAATCTGGGCGCGGGCATGACAGGCGGATTGGCCTATCTGTTGCGCGACTCGATTGGCGGTTACGGTTACAACCAGCACTCGGTTCGCCTGTCTCCAGTGGAGGTCCGGGAAGAGCTCTGGTTACGGCGGGTGCTGCGCAAGCATTTGCGTCTCACCGGAAGTCCCCGGGTTTCTCGCCTGCTCAGTTGTGAGGGGTCGCTACCCTTTCTGCGCGTGGAACCACTGGTCCTGCCTTGTTCGGTCGCGGAGACCTGGGCCGCAATCCTCACGCGGTTCAAACGGCCAGCGACGGCCGTAGCTTATGCACTGCCAGTCGTCGATTCGGAAGCTATGGTCGCGGTATGAAGGAGGACGGCATGTTGAAATCCGCTTTCCGGATGTCAGGCCCCAATTCTCAGAAGCTGCGCCCAATTCCCGACAACAGGTCCAGATAAGCGGTTACCCTTCGGATATAATCAGCCCCTAACCAATGGACTTTGACCAGCTAGTGACATTTATGGAGGTGGCCAAGCTGGGCAGTTTCTCGCGCGCCGGGCAGAAGGTTTTCCGCTCCCAGTCCGCGGTCAGCGCCCAGATCCGCCAGATGGAACAGGAGTACGGCGACCGTTTGCTCGATCGTTCCGGCAAGGACGTTACGCTCACACCCGCGGGGCGGGTGCTGTTCGCTTATGCGGAACGGTTGCTGCAGTTGCGGGATGAGTCTTTGCTCGCGGTCGCCGATCAGGGCGCGAGTCCGCGCGGCACGCTGGTCATAGGCGCCAATGAGGCCACCTGTCTTTACGTGTTACCCGATGTCTTCGCCAAGTACTGCCATTTGTATCCCGGGGTGCAGATCAGCATCTATCGCAACTTCAGCTACAAGATCGTCGAGAAGCTGGAGAATGGCACCATCGACGTGGGTATTGTGACCCTGCCAGTAAAATCCGCGAGCCTGAAGACTCACGCTATTTTTCGTGACCAGCTCATGCTGATGGTGAGCCCGCAGAATCCTCTGGCCAAACTCGATGTAGTGCCGGTCAGCGAAGTGGCCAAACAACCTTTACTCTTTCCCAAGACCGGCTACAGCCGCCGGGTAATGGACAAACTATTTCGTCCCTATGCCGCCCAGTTGCAGATCCGGATGGAGCTGCCCAGCGTGGGCATGATCAAGAGCTTCGTGGCCGCCGGGCTGGGGGTTTCACTCATCAGCTCCAGCTTTGCCCGCGACCAGGTCCTGGCCGGGCGGGTGAAGCTTATCCCTATTCAGGATGAGGAGTTGTGGCGGGAGTTGGGCCTTGCCTACCGGCGCGATCGTACCCACACCCGGGCTACTGCAACCTTCATCAGCACAGTGCGGCAACTGGCTTCCGCCTCCAAATAGGCCCATCGAATTTGTCGATGCTCCCTATCACAATTTCAAGTTTCTGCTCGGACGTGTGAATTGCTATTCTGCTATACGGATTCTCAGAAGCCTCAGAAGCTTTGATCGCGGAGACCCGCGGTGATCCAATCAACTTTGAACCCAGCTGAGGGTGGTGCGGTATGAATCAATTGGAAAGCAGTTTGAACAAGATTCTGGAAGAGCATCAGCATGAGAGCGGCCTCCATGTCATCGGAGGCCGGCGCAGGCTGGTTGATCGGCTGATGCAATTCTTCGAAGAATTTCACACGGAAAGCCCGGAGCCGCGATTGGGCCGGGAGCAGCACAACTAGTTTTCGTCAGCGACCATGACCTCAACTTCCCAGAAGGCTAAGCGAATTACAGCGATGGGCACAGGCACATCGACACGAATTATGTGTCTTCTGGGGGAGGGCGTCTGGTGAGCTGAGCAACA
>DASZHW010000187.1:0-23918 GCA_035937515.1 Terriglobales bacterium
CGAAATTGTTTCCTGCCCGGAATGCGGGAGCGACTTCGAAGTGATCACGGTAAATCCCATCGAGTTGAAGCCCGTCGAAGAGGAAGAAATCGATGAGGAAGAAGCCGAGGAGACGGAGGACGGTGACTACTCCTAGGCGTCCCCCTATCAGTGCGTTGCGCTCGCTGACTATCCTCACTTACGCAATGGTTGTACCCGGCTTGATCGCTTTTCAGATGTTTGCCCGCGAAGCTCGGTTCTCAGATCAGAGACAGGAAAATTACGCGCTGATTTTTGGCACCGTCTGGGGCCCGGACGATCGCCCGCTCTACGGAGTGAAAGTGAAAATTCGCCGTGGCGACCAGAAAAAGGCTCATTGGGAACTCTATTCCGACCACCATGGAGAGTTCGCCCAGCGTGTGCCTGAGGGCCCCAACGACTATTTCATCTGGGCTGATCTGAAGGGCTATAAGTCGCTGACTGGAAAAGAGTTACATCAGGACGCCGAGGTCAAGGTGCATATCGACAAGGACGAGCGCCAGGATATCGGATTGCATCTAAGATAAGAGATGGCGGTTGGCGGGGACCGGGGAGGAAACCTCATGAGAACACGCCATGCAGTAGCTCTGGTCCTGCTCCTGGCAAGCCTTGCGGTAGCGCCCGTCTCAGTTAGCGCCAAAGACAAGAATGCCGACTCCGGCCGTCTTCTGACCGGAAAGGTTACGGACCGGCAGGACGCGCCGCTCTCCAACGCCGTAGTCTATCTCGCCAACACCCGCACCCGGGCTGTAAAGACTTTTATCGTGGGCCAGGAAGGTATCTACCGTTTTCCGGCTCTTTCTCCCAACGTCGACTATGAAGTTTATGCTCAATATAACGGCCGCAAGAGCGACACCAAGACGGTGAGCCAGTTCGACACCCGCCCGCAACTGAATATCAATCTGAAAATTGACACGAAATAGAGGCCGGTCGAAGGCACACTCACGCCACTTGTCATCTGCGATGCCGGGTGTTGCTCCCCTGTCGTTGAATTGATTAGGATTCTGCTAGGCCTTCTTCCATGAGCCGATCCGATCCGACGGGCGCACTGCTTCTGGGAACCGGGGCAGGCTTTTGGATCTTCTTCAAGGGTTTTCGCGTCTTCCGGGAATTCAAGATCGTCGCCGACACCCCTCGCATGCCCATCCGCAGCCTGGCCATGGGCCTGGTGCAGATACGCGGTACCGCGCAGACGGATCAGCTGATTCCGAGCCCGATCACGCATACCCCCTGCTGCTTCTACCAGGTCAAGATTGAGCACTACAAGACCGACAGCCATGGCAGCGGGTCCTGGACGCACTACCGCACCGATATGGACGGCGCTAAATTCTACCTGCAGGATCAAACCGGCAAAGTGGTGATTGACTCCTACGCGGCCGAATATGACCTGGCTGCCAGTCCTCCGCGGATCGTGGACAGCAATCACGTCGGGCCCGCCCTGGGAACCGGGGCCAGCGATCAGGAACTTCTGCAGTACGTTGAGAAAGCGGGCGTTCGCCAGCTTGCCGGCACCGTCGAGCACTGGCTGGCTGACAAGGGCCCGCTCGACGATCCCAAACGTGAGCAGGGAAGGCAGGCGCTGCTGGAGATCGCCCGAATGATCCCGAATGCGATGGCCGGTGGGGCCGCCGTCCGGGGAAACGTCCCCGCCGTGCTGGTCGAGAAAATCATGGCTTCACACCCGCTCGATGATCCAGTAAAGGAACAGCAGCGGCAAAACTTTCTGCAGCAGATTCGGGAGACGGGAACGGTGCCGATGCCGTCCATATCCGTATCCATGTCTGCAGCTACCGGCCGCTACCGGTTGCATGAATATCTGATTCTGCCCGGGCAGGAGTATCACATCACCGGAACCTGCGTCGAAAATCCGGAGGCGAGCGACCCTCATAACCGCAACCTGATCGTAAAGGGTCGCAATGAAAAGACGTTCCTGATCTCCTGCAGACCGGAGCAGGATCTCCAGCAGGGTTTGCGCCAACGCGCGCTGGGCATGGTTTTCGGAGGAGCGGCGCTGGCGCTGTTCTGCCTGGCTCTGCTGCTCTGGCATCTGGGACTGTATTAGGGGGAAGCATGGGGATGAGCATCGTCGCGGCTGCGGCCGTGTTCTTCGTGGTGGCTGGAATGTTGCTGTATCTGGTCATCATGTACAACGAACTGGTTCGTTTGCGGAACGACAACGACCGCGCCTGGGCGAACATCGATGTGCTGCTCAAACAGAGGCACGATGAGGTCCCCAATCTGGTGGAAACGGTAAAAGGTTACATGCAGCACGAGCGCCAGACTCTGGAAGCGGTCACCCAGGCCCGGGCGGCATCCATGAATGCCGCCAGCGTCGGGCAGAAGGCTCAGGCAGACTTGATGATGACAGGCGCGCTACGCGGGCTGTTCGCAGTGGCGGAGAATTATCCCCAGCTGAAGGCCAATGAGAATTTCCTGCGTCTGCAGAACCGCATTTCTGAACTGGAGGAACGTATCGCCGATCGCCGGGAATTCTTCAACGATGACGTCAATACGTACAACACCAGAATCCGCCAATTGCCGGAAGTATTTCTGGCCAACATGATGGCCTTGAAGCCGCGGGAGTTTTTCAAAGTGTCAGAGGAAGACCAGAGGCTGGTGGAAGTGAAGCTGACATAGGGCTCAAGAAAGAGCCGCCATTTCTGGCGGCCGAGACCTCGCGGGCGCGGGCGCCCGCGCCACATGATCTAGTTGTTCTCGCCCCCGGCGCGCTTCCAGGTAATCAAATCACCGATGGTTGAGCCGCCGCTGCTGCTGCTGGAAACGGGCTGCTTATAGGCCTCGACTTCTGAACGCGAGGCCTCCTCGCCCACCGCCTTGATGCTGAGCCCGACTTTTTTCTCTTCGGAATTCATCTTGATAATCTTGAAGTCGTGCTCCTGCCCCGGTTCAAGAGTCAGGGTCTGGCCTTTGCCATCGACGGCTTCGGAGTTGTGGCAAAGCCCCTCAATACCGTCGGCAACCTCGACAAACGCGCCGAAACTGGCCACCCGCAGGACCTTGCCGTGGAGAACGTCGCCCACGTGGTGTTTCTCAAAGAAGGTTTCCCAGACATCCGGCTCAAGCTGTTTCACGCCCAGCGAAAGGCGCCGCTTGTCCGGTTCAATGGCCAGAACGATGGCCTTCACGCGGTCACCTTTCTTCAGCACCTCTGACGGATGTTTCACCCGCTTGGTCCAGCTCAGATTGCTTACGTGGACCAGACCGTCGATACCTTCCTCAATCTCGATAAAAGCGCCGAAGTCAGTGAGGTTCCGCACCCTGCCTTCGACCGTCGCCCCGACCGGGTACTTGTCATGCAGCGCGTCCCAGGGATTGGGAGCCAGTTGCCGCATGCCCAGCGAAATTCGCCGCTCCTGCGGGTTGACACTGAGCACCACGCAGTCGACCTGATCGCCCACGTTCACGAGTTTCGAAGGATGCTTGATGCGCTTAGACCAGGTCATCTCGCTGACATGAACCAGACCTTCGATTCCCTGCTCCAGCTCCACGAACGCGCCGTAGTCGGTGACACTGATGACCCGTCCGCTAACATGTGCGCTTACGGGATAACGGTGTGACGCATCCAGCCACGGGTCCGGCGTAAGCTGCTTGAATCCCAGCGAAACGCGCTGCTTGTCCTTATCAAACTTCAGCACTTTCACCTGAATCTGATCGCCCACGTTGACCAGATCGCGGGGATGAGTGAGGCGGCCCCAGGACATGTCGGTGATGTGCAACAGGCCGTCGATTCCGCCCAGGTCCACGAAAGCGCCGTATTCGGTCAGGTTTTTCACCACGCCGGTCAATACCGCGCCCTCCTCCAGATGCTCCAAAGTCTTGGACTTCTTCTCGTTCTGCTCCTCTTCCAGCAACTGCTTACGCGAAACTACGATGTTCCCGCGTTTCTTGTTCAGCTTGATGACGGCAACTTCGATGGTGTCGCCCTTTAAGGCATCCAGGTTGCGCAGCGGACGCAGGTCTGCCTGCGATCCGGGCAGGAACGCCTGTGCGCCCAGAATGTCTACGGTCAGACCGCCCTTGATGCGATCGATCACCACCGCCTTGATCGCCTTCTTTTCGTTGTGCGCCTTTTCGATCTCGTCCCATGCTCGCAACCGCTGCGCCTTCTGGTGGGAGAGATTGATATAGCCTTCCTCGGTTTCACCCTTGTCCCGCATGACGGCGATTTCGTCGCCGGGCTGGAACCTGGGCTTGCCCGCATGATCCATCACTTCGGCCAGGGGTAACATGCCCTCCGACTTGGCGCCGATATCCACCACGACATGGGTAGCCGTGATCTTCAGCACGGTGCCCTTGATGACATTGTCCTCGCGGGCGGCTTCTTCCGTCTCGGTGGTGAAGTTCTCCAGCGCGGAGGCGAAGTCTTCCGTGGTTGAGGGTTTGTCGTCGTGAGCAGATTCAGGGTGAGCGGGCGGCTGGGAGGAGACGCTGGCTAGAGTCGAATCCTCCGAGGAACCCGCCGGGCGCTCCGCGACCGAAGTCGCAGAATCGAGGGTGCGGGCCGTACTGTCGTCAAACAAGGTGATGGCCTCTCTGCGGTGTTTCCTCGCACCAAGTGCGGGGATGGATGCGGGGCTGTCTAGCGGACGGCTGGTGTGAGTCTAAGGTTGTGTGGAGCCCGCCCTGGCGGACGGACCTGACAATCCCAGCGGTCGGACGTCTCTAAAGCAAACCCGCGTCCAAAAGGGAACTGTTCGACTATAGCAACCGCTTCCGAACAGTGTCAAACGGGAAGAGGGGCGCTGGCGACTGGCTCCTGGCTTCTCGCTAAGGCCCTTAGGCAGGAGCCAGCAGCCAGTCGCTAGAAGCCTGCTCCCACATCTGCTACCCTGCCGCCCATGGATTACCTGTGGACTCCGTGGCGCTATGCCTACGTCACCGGCGCCGAGAAGGCCCCAGACTGCATTTTCTGCGAACTTCCGCGCGCCGGAGACGATGCCAAGGCCCGAATCGTGTATCGCGGCCAGGCCTGCTACATCGTTCTGAACGCCTACCCCTACACCCCGGGGCACGTAATGATCGTTCCGTTTGCTCACCTCGACGAACTGCAGAAACTGCCGGTTGAAACCGCTCATGAGGTGATGGACCTGGCGCAGCGCATTGAAGCAGTGTTACGCCAGCTATACCGTCCAGACGGGATCAACATGGGCCTGAATATCGGGAAGGCGGCGGGGGCCGGGGTGGCCGGGCACGTTCACCTGCACGCCTTGCCACGCTGGGTAGCCGACGCCAATTTCGTATCAGTAGTGGGAGAGACAAGAATCCTGCCGGAAAGCCTGGACACCACCTACGAGAGAATCAAAGGGGCGATGATGTAGCGCGGGCGCCACACGCGCTAGCCCGCCAGGTCCTTCATTTCTTTTTCCCCGATTACCTCCACTCCCAGCTCTTTGGCTTTGTCCAGCTTCGATCCGGCATCGTCCCCTGCTACGACAAAATCGGTTTTCTTGCTGACCGAGCCTGAGACCCGGCCGCCCGCGTCTTCGATCAGCTTCTTGGCCTCGTCGCGGGTGAAGTGTGCCAGCGTGCCGGTCAGGACAAATGTCTTGCCCGAGAGTTTGGTGCCACGCTCCTTTCTGGTTCCAGTCAACCGCAATCCCAGATCGTCTAGCTGCTTCACCAGCGCCCGGTTCTTGGGCTCCTGAAAGAATTCCACGATGCTTTGGGCGATGCGCGGTCCGACTTCGTTTACTTTCTGAAGGTCCTCTTCACTGGCCTGCATCAGCGCATCCATGGAACCGAAATGCTCAGCCAGAAACTGCGCCGTGCGCTCTCCCACAAACCGGATGCCGAGACCGTAGATCACCCGTTCCAGGGACAGCTTCTTCGAGGCTTCGATCTCGTCGAGAACATTCTGGGCTGACTTGTCGCCCATGCGCTCGAGGGACAGCAGGTCCTCCTTGGTCAGCTTGTAGATATCGGCAACGTTCTTCACCAGCTTGCGCTCGGTGAGCTGATTGACCAGCGCGTCGCCCATGCCCTCAATATTCATCACGCCGCGCGAGGCGAAGTGCAGGATGGTCTCCCTCAGCTTGGCGGGGCAGTTGGCATTCACGCAACGATGGTCGGCCTCGCCTTCGGTGCGGACCACATGGCCTCCGCACACCGGGCATCTGTCCGGCATGTGAAACAGTTTGTGGCCGCGAGGATGGTTCTTGTCTTCCACCACCCGCGTGACTTTTGGGATCACATCGCCGCCGCGCTCGACTTCCACCCAGTCCCCGATTTTGACGCCCAGCCGCTCAATTTCGTCCATGTTGTGCAGCGTGGCCCGGCTGACCGTGGTCCCGCCGATAGGAACGGGCTGCAACGCCGCGACCGGCGTGAGTTTCCCGGTGCGTCCGACCTGCACCAGAATGTCTTCCACTCTGGTGATTCCGGACCGCGCGGCGTACTTGTAGGCAATGGCCCAGCGCGGCGCTTTGCCCGTATAGCCCAGCTCTTCCTGCAACGCAATACGATCAACCTTGATCACAATTCCGTCGATTTCATAGGGCAGGGTTTCACGTTTAGGCTCTTCCTGCTCGATGAATTGCCAGATCTGATCAAAACTTGTTGCCAGCTTACGCGTCCGGTTCACCTTGAACCCGGCGACGTCGAGCGCATTCAACGTTTCCCAGTGGCGGTCAAAATATGTGCGCCCATCTTGCAGCAGGGCGTAGGCGAAATAGTCCAGGCGGCGCTGTGCGGTGATGCTGGGCTCAAGCTGGCGCACCGTGCCGGCAGTCGCGTTCCGCGGATTGGCGAAAACCGATAGCCCTTTTTGCTCGCGCTCCTCGTTCATGCGCTTGAACGCGGCAAGCGGCATGAGCATTTCCCCCCGGACCTCGAAATCCGCGGGAAGGCCCGCTTTCTTCAGTTTCTCCGGGCTGATGGAAAGGGGAATCGAGCGCACGGTGCGGACATTCAGAGTCACATCTTCGCCCGTGGCTCCGTCGCCCCGCGTGATGCCCCGCACCAATTGGCCGTTCTCGTATCGCAAAGCCAGCGACATGCCGTCGAGTTTCAGCTCGCAGACGTATTCGATGTCCGTGCGCCCGCTTAGTTCGTGAACTCGCCGTTCCCAGCTGCGCAATTCCTCTTCGCTGTATGTGTTGTCCAGCGAAAGCATGGGCGAAGAATGCCGGGCCTTGACGAAGCCTTCGCGGGGCTTCCCTCCCACTCGCTGCGTGGGAGAGTCGGACGTGATGAGCTCCGGGTTTTCGTTCTCCAGCTGCTTCAGTTCGTTGATCAGCAGGTCAAATTGGGCGTCTGAAATCTCGGGATCATCAAGCACGTAATATTGATATTCATGATGACGGATCTTCTCCCGGAGAGCCTCGATCTTTTTTTCGATCCCCTTGGTCGCGGTGGCCATGACCCTGAGATTATATTCGGCAGAACAGAACTACAGTAAGCGAGCCCAAGATGCAGATACTCGCAACCGAGCGCCTCTTGCTTCGGGAATTTGTCCCTGAAGATGTGGACGCGCTTACAGCCGTCTTTTCTGATCCAGAAACCATGCGCTACTATCCCGCACCGCTAGACCGTGGGGAAACTGCTGAATGGATCGCGCGCAACCGTCGGCGCTACAGCGAGACCGGCCATGGCCTCTGGGCGATGGTCCTGAAGGGCGGGGGAGAAGTCATCGGTGACTGCGGCCTGACCCTTCAAATCGTGGACGGAGGGGAACAAATCGAGCTCGGCTATCATGTGCGCCGCGATCTTTGGGGACAAGGCTTCGCTCCGGAAGCGGCGCGGGCCTGCCGCGACTACGGATTTGACCGCCTGCGCGCCGAACGAATCGTCTCTCTCGTACGAATCGGCAATCTGCCTTCGCGCCGGGTCGCGGAAAAAGTGGGAATGAAGCTATGGAAAGAAACAACCTATCGAGATCTGGCGCATTGGGTGATGGCGATTCAGCGGGCGGAGAGATAAAGGACAACCGCAGATTCCTTACTGGTAAAGCGATTCGCAGCGATTAGAGGCGAGAACAATCGCTGGGCAAGAAAAAAGGGCTGGCATCTCGCCAGCCCTGGGTTGCAACTCCCCGGAACCAGACCTCGGAATCAGACCAGGTCGTCCATTTTGAGTGTGTTTGCGCCTTTCCACGAAGCCTGGAACTGCTTCTGAACAAATCCAGCATCGTAGTCCCGCTTCTGCGCCTTCAGCGCCTGTTCCAGCCCGTACAGTGAGCGCGGGTTTCGCGGGTGGCGATCCAGATCTTCGCGGAACACTTTCTCCGCTCCAGCTGCGTCGCCATTCATGAGAAGGGCTGCTCCCAGCGACTCGCGAACTGGGAAGAACCAGTCCTCCGGCTCGGAGTACTTGAGCGTGTCCTGGACGGCCACGGCACTCTGCAGCAGGGTGATGGCGCCCGCGTTGTCTTTCTTGGCCAATGCAATCTTCGCACCCAAGACGTCTCGGGCGATCTTAAGGACGTCTTTTGCTTTGTTGTTGACCGGCATGGCGAAGACCACGTCCTCCGGCGTGTTCGCTTCTGCGTCGGACACTACCTTGTAATCAGCCTCGGCTTCGGCGACCTTCCCTTTGGATGCCAGCGCCATGCCGTGGGCAAAATGCCAGAACACAGTAGTAATCTTCATTTCCGGATCGGGCTTGGGCATCTTCAGGATTTCATCCCACTTGTGGAAGCGCACATCCACCGCGATCGGGATGGTCATGAAGCCTTCCAGCGGCGGCATGGCCTTGACTGCTGGCGCCACATGCGTGGCCAGCATTTCCGCATTCTTTATCGCCTCATCGTAATTCCCGTTCATGGCGGAGCACATGGCGATGAAGTGCAGATTGTGGCTGTAGTACATCATCGGGTAGATGCCCTGCGCTCCGGTAGCCTTGATGTAGGCCCGATCGACGGCCGCGGCTTCCTCGTTGGTTTTGACTGCTGCAGCGTAGTCACCGGTGCGGATGTACACGTGAGCCGGCATGTGCACGATGTGTCCGGCGCCCGGGGCCAGGGAAGCCAATTTGTTGGCCCCCGCTAAGGCTCGCTCCGGGTTGGGTGAGGCTTCCACGGCGTGAATGTAGTAATGAATCGCGCCCAAATGGTTGGGATCGCGCCGTATCACCGACTCAAGCGTGGCCACGATCTCGTTGGTGCCTTCACGCGGCGTTCCATCCACCATCCACAGGCCCCATGGATGCAGGTCCATGCCGGCCTCCGCGAACAGCGTGGCAGCGTCGAGGTCATCGGGAGAGTTCTTGACTACATCGCGCATAGCATCGTGATATGCCTCGGCCGCTTTTCTACGGTCGGCCTTGGGATCAGCGGGGAAACGCAGGGCCATGGCCTGAATGTAGGCCTGTTCGGCCGGAGAAGCGTTGGCCGAGAGATCTACTGCCTTCTGAATGGCAACATGCGCCGCCGCAAAACGATCGTCGCTGGCAGGATCGTTATAGTTGGGTCCTACGGCCTCTGCCACGCCCCAATACGCGATGGCCAGCTTCGGATCCAGTTCAGTCGCACGCTGAAACGAGCGCGCCGCCTCGTCATGGTTGAAGGCATAGATCTGCCGCAGTCCCTGGTCAAAAAATTGTTGGGCCTGGGCGTTGCTTGTAGATACGGGGTGATGCAGGTCACCATAGCCCGTCATCAAAGTGGCAGGCTGGGATTCCGGGTGAGCCGGATGCCCTTGCGCTGTGACCATGCTGCAAAGGGACAACGTGAGCAGAACCGAGAGACAGTATTTCATCGCGAATGCCTCCTGGAAAACGGATCGATTCGAAAAAAGATACCCGAGGCGAAGTGGGCCGGGATGTGACATGGCCCCAAGTACACATTAGCTTAGTGAAAAGGTCTGTCAGGCGCAACGTGCTCAACCCGCGGGGCAGTCTCCTTAAAGTACAATCCGTCTGACCTCCCATGCGCAAGGCCGCTCTCCTCTACAACCCGCTCTCCGGCCGGCGCCGTGAGCGGCGGCTGGCGGATGTGGAGACGGCAGCTGCGGTCCTTCGCCAGGCCGGGGTGGAGGTTGTGCTCGATCCCACACGCGGCCAGGCTGACGCAACCGGGCAAGTGCATCATGCAATCGCGCATGGCTGTGACACCATCTTTGCCTGCGGGGGCGATGGCACGGTGCATGACGTCCTGCAGGGGATGGTCGGCGGCAGAGTGTCGCTGGGCATCATTCCCCTGGGCACGGCTAACGCACTGGCCCACGATCTCCAGCTCCCCCGTTCCGCCGGCGCGGCGGCTCGATCCAGCCTCACCGCCAAGCCCCGGCGGGTTGCGGTAGGCCGGGTGGAATATCAGGACCTGGAGGGCAATCGAGGCTCCCGATTCTTCACCGTTGCGGCAGGTGTTGGCCTGGATGCCCATCTCTTCTACAAGCTGAATCCTCTGGTCAAAGGCCATCTGGGCATGGCGGCGTACTATGCCCAGGCCACGCGGCTGTGGCTAACTCACCACATGCCGAGCTTCGCGGTGGAGGTGGAACCCGAGGGCCAAGCCGAGGTTTCTCAACTGCTGGCCGTTCGTATCCGCAATTTCGGGGGCGTGCTGCGGGAACTGGCGCCAGGCGCTTCGCTCGACCGAGACCAGTTGCGCCTGGTGCTGCTTCGCACCCGCAGCCGGGTGGCTTACTTGCGATATGTCCTGCGCGGACTGCTTGGCGCACGATGGCAGGTGGACGGGATCGACCTGCTTGACAGCGTGAAGTTGCGCTGCCGCTCCTTGACCGAGGCAGAAGACACAATTTCCGCCCAGCGCATCTTCGTCGAAGCCGATGGCGAGCTTCTCGGAACTCTTCCCGCGGAAATCAGCATTGTGCCCGATGCGCTGACTCTGCTGGCGCCGGAGAAAGGTTAAGCTCTAGAATCTCAGCTGTCTGCGAACGCATCCAAAACAACTTTGTCTCAGCAATCCTAGAGGCTCTTGGAACCGATTACCCACTTTCTGACCGGCGCGTGTTTAGCCCGCTCCGGCTTCAACCGCAAGACGGCGCTCGCCACCGCGACCACGACGCTGGCCGCAGAGGCCCCCGATATTGACGTCCTGGGAAGCTTCAAAGATCCGGTCTTTGGTTTTGCCCATCACCGTGGATTCACGCATTCCTTCCTGGGTCTAATCCTGGTCGAGGCGGTGGTGGTAGGACTGATGTACTTCATCTGGCGGGTGGGCGGTCGCAAAGTCAAGGATCCCAAGCTGCCGCCACGCTGGGGCTTGCTGTTTCTCTTTTCCTACGTCGCTGGACTGACTCACATCCTGCTCGATTTCACCAACAATTACGGTGTGCGTCCGTTGTGGCCGTTTTCGGAGAAGTGGTACTCCTGGGACATCGTATTCATCGTCGAGCCGGTGATTCTCATTCTGTTGACCGCTGCCCTGATCCTGCCCTGGTTCTTTACCCTGATCAACGATGAGATCGGCGCGCGCCGCAAGGGTCCGAATGGCCGTCTGGCCGCAACCCTGGCGCTGCTGGGAATGGTCGCGCTCTGGGGAGTGCGGGACTACGAACACCGGCGCGCGATCAGCGCACTCGAGGCCCGCCTCTACAATGACTCGGAGCCCATCCGTGCCTCCGCATATCCCTACTGGCTGAATCCGTTTCGCTGGTATGGCGTGGTCGAAACCCGGAATTTCTACGCTGGCATGCTGATTGATTCTTCGATTCCCGACGTGGACCCGGACGGCAAGATGCGCATCCGGTATAAGGCGGAGGAGACTCCGACCTCGCTGGCGGCGAAGCAGACCTACCTGGGCCGGGTCTACCTCGACTGGGCCAAGTACCCGGTCACCGAAACCGAGCCGGTAGAGAGTACGGAGCCGGGTTACATTGTTCGTTTTCGCGATCTCCGATTTGACTATCCCGGCCAAGCCCGCCGGGGAATCCTGAGCGCAGGGGTGCGCCTTGACCGCAATCTGAAAGTGGTAAGCGAGAGCTTTGGATCGCGCAGCCGGCGCGTGGCGGCGCCAACGGATTAGCCGTCCTGAACTTGACGCCCGCTCGCCGGCCGCGCCAGAATCCTGGTTCAGGTTACAATCATGGCTCGGGTTTCGAGGTGATCATGCTGGCCTACTTGTTCCTGCTGCTTGCCGTTGCCGTCCGGTTTATCCCCCATCCCTGGACCTTCACTCCGGTGGCTGCCTCATTGCTGTTCTTCGGGGCTCGCGGATCGCGCCGGTTCCTGTGGGTGCCGCTGCTCGTAATGGCCTCTTCGGACGTCGTCCTGACCAAAGTCGTCTATGCCTATCCGTTCGTCTGGGACCATTTCGCGACCTGGGCTTGGTACGCGGCTGTGTTGTGGCTGGGAACGCGGTTGCGCGAGAACGCCAAGCCTCTGCCCGTGATCGGCGCGGCCCTGGCCAGTTCGGTCTCGTTTTTCCTGGTCAGCAACTTCGCCGTGTGGGCCGCCTACAACATGTATCCCAAGAACTTCAGTGGCTTGATGACTTCCTACACGCTGGCGTTGCCGTTCTTCCGCAATGCGCTGGAGGGGGATCTGCTCTTTACCACTGCGTTCTTTGCCGCCCCAGTTGTGATCAGTGCGTTGTCAGAAGCTTTTAGCAAAGGCGACCATCCGGCAGCTGCCTAGAGATCAGTGGGGACAGCCGCCCTCGGCTGTCCGGCGGAGCAGCGCTCCGCTATTTCTGTTACCGTAACCCCGTCGAGCTAGGCTCGACCGGACAGCCGAGGGCGGCTGTCCCCACATGGTCTCTGGTGATTCCGGGACGCTCGTGCCTACACTGATCGTTTTCTGACCCGCCACACCACCAGCCCGATCACCGCTATCACCGCGATCACCGACAGCACCCAGCCCGGGTGATCGTGGAAAAGGCTTCCAGAGACGCGGACAAACTCAGGACCGAATTTCAAGGTCAGGAGGGAAAGCACCAGAAAGCGCACGAACCGGCCGGCGAAGATGGCCAGCAGAAAATGACTGAACTGCATTTCCGAAACCGCCGCCGCGAGCACGAACAGCTTGAAGGGCGTCGGCGGAGGCAGCATGGCTGGAAACATCAGGCCCCAGAACGGATGCTTCTCAAACGCCCGGTGAAATTTTTCAAAGCGCTCGGGCGAAATGCGTTTGCGCAGTAACTCTTCGCCGCCAGCGTATCCGATGCCGTAGATCACGATGCTGCCCAGAGCCGACCCCGCCGAGGCCATCAGCACGTAGAGCAGGAATCGCGACCGGTCCTGGTATACGTAGGTCGCGACAATCGGGTCCATGGGCAGTCCGAGGGCGGCGGCATCGAGCGCCGAGATGGCAAAAACGCCCCAACTGCCCAGTGGCTTCAGCAGCCCCCAAACGAAAACCGTATAGCGGGAGAAGATGTGCTTGATGGTGTTCAAGGCGTAAGACTAGCAAATGTGTGGGGCGGGCGCCCTCGCCCGCCGACTCTGAGTTTGCTTTTGAGTGGCAAGAGCAGACAACCTCTGTACAGCAACCAATTGTCCTGGACGAAAAGCAACTTCAAAGGCGGCGGGCGGGGGCGCCCGCCCCACACACACAATTATGTGTGCTTTGTATCTCCGCTCAGCAATGCGAGCGCGTGCGGCATCAGATCGATGACCGCTTCCAATGATTCCGCGGCTCCGCGCGGGCTTCCGGGCAGGTTCAGAACCACCGACTTTCCCCTGACCCCGCAGATGCCGCGACTAAGAGCGGCCAGGGGAGTCTTTTTGGAGCCTTCAAAGCGCATGCGCTCGGCCACACCTTCGAGAAATCGGGTGCAGACTGCCCGGGTTGCTTCCGGGGTTACGTCGCGCTCGGCAATGCCGGTTCCTCCCGTAGTCACTACCAGGCGCGCCTTGCCCGCCAGGCCAATGATGGCCTTCTGAATGGCAGCCTGGTCGTCTGGGACAATCTGACTGTCAACCACCGAGAAGCCCTTCTTCTTCAGGATTTCGGCGACCGCTTTTCCGGAAAGGTCGGCCCGTTCCCCGCGCGCCGAGGAATCACTGGCGGTCAGGACCGCAGCCGTGAGAACTTCAGCTGTCGAGGAGGACATCGTCTTCTTCCTCCTCCGCGTCCCCGTCATCGCGCTTGGATTCATCGAGCATGCGCAGGCCTTCCATGAGCAGGCCCTGGGTGTTCAGCGTCGTGGTCTGTTTGCTGGTCTTGCCTTCGAAGTTAATCTGGAAATTGCCGCCGGTCCAGCTCAGAACCTTGAACACAGCCTTGTCGCCGGTGAGGGAACCGTAGGCGGCGTGAGTCACCTGTCCTTCGTTGAAGTACATTTCGCATTTGTCGCGGTCATTGGTGAGGGTGAGAGCGCAGCTCTTGCGTCCCATCTCGAGCGATTGCACCAGGTCAATCACGTTCATCTGCGCCAGGCTGCCGCGCAACACGCCGTCGGACGGCGCGGTCTTGGCCATTTTTTCCAGCGCAATCTTGTCGATCACGCGCTTGATACGCTGGGTGGCTTCTTTCAGGAAAAACGGCTTCTCCACGAAATCATCGACCGGCTCCTGGTGGGAAAGTTTCTCGGTGATATCCGCCTTGCTGGCCAGCAAGATCACGGCAATTCCCGCCGTCTTGGGACGGCTCTTAAGCTTTTCCACGAGTTGCTGGCCGTCCATGCCCGGCATACTGTAATCGCTCACCAGCAAATCGGGAGGATCGTCGACCGCTTTCAGCAGAGCGTCGGCCGAGTCGTTGGAAGTGGTCACGTTGGCCAACGGAGTCAGCGCTCCCCGCAACATTCCCAGAATCATGGGATTGTCATCGACCAGCAAGACTTTGACGTTGTTCGGCATTCCAGGCTATGGCTTGGCGCGCCCGCGCGTGTAGTCGCGGCTCTTGCCTCCGGATTTGTGCTCGAGCATGATTTCCCGGATCTCGATTCCCTTGTCCAAAGCTTTGCACATATCGTACACGGTCAGCGCGGCCACGCTGACGGCGACCAGGGCTTCCATCTCTACTCCCGTAACTGCAGTGGTGATAACTTTTGAGGTAATAGCGACGCCATTCTCGCACAGCCGAATGTTCACATCAACGTGGGAAAGCGGCAGGGGATGGCACATCGGGATCAGATCAGCGGTGCGCTTGGCCGCCATCATTCCTGCCAGGCGCGCCACTTCCAATGGATCGCCCTTGGGATTCTTCGGCAAAGCTTTCAGCACGGCAGGTTGCAAAGCAACAAAGGCACTGGCGGAGGCTTCACGTTTGGTGGCGGCCTTGGCGGAAACATCCACCATTTTGGCCCGCCCCGCGCGGTCGTAGTGAGAGAGCTTCTTGGACATTAGAAATCCGGAAAGACTACCGCATCAGCACCGGTACCCATTCCCCATCGGCAATTCGCTCCCGATCCGGAGGGATCACGATGTAGCAGTTTGCTCCGGCCATGGAGGCCACATCGCCTGACCCTTGCCAGCGGGTCAACTCGACCTCCGCGCGTTCAAATTCTCCCGACAGGACGGCCGGCAAAAATCGCTTCAGCCCTTTTCTCGTCTGGATCTCCGATTTCAGTCGCGCTTGCAGGAACACCAGCTTGCGTGGGGACATCCCAGCCAGAGCTTCCAGTAGGGGGCGGGCAAAGAGTTCAAACGTCACCATGGTGGATACCGGATTCCCCGGCAAACCAAAAAAGTATCTGTCTTCTTCCGGGCCACCCTGGCCCAGCCGGGCCTTGCCAAACACGACTGGCCGTCCCGGCTGGATTAGCGTTCCGGTAAAGAAAAATTGCGCCTGGAACTCGGCCAGGACCTGTTCTACCAGATCATACTTCCCCATCGACACTCCGCCTGCGAGCAGAAGCAGGTCGGATTCAAGTCCGTCGGCGATCAACTCGCGCAGGCGCGATGGCTCATCTGGAGCAATCGGCAGCAGGAGCGGATCTCCGCCCGCGGCCAGCACCTGCGCCGCCAGAGAATAGCTGTTCGAATTGCGGATTTGGCTGGCTCCCGGCTGAACGTCGAGGTCCACGATTTCGTCGCCGGTGGCGAGAATCGCGATCTGGGGTTTTCGATAGACCAGCAAATGTCTTCGCCCGGTCGAAGCCGCGACCGCGATGGCAGCGTAGTCGAGTCGCAATCCCGGAGACAGTAGCCGGTCCCCTCGTTTGGCTTCCGCGCCCGCCGGAACGATGTTGTCGCCCGCGGCGACTCCTTTCATGATCTGCACCCGACGCCCCTGGAAGGAGGTATGTTCCACCATCACGACGGCATCGGCCCCGGGCGGCGCCGCCGCGCCCGTCATAATGGCTACGGCCTGGCCCGGTTGCAGCACCGGGGCAGCAGTCGGGTCTCCGGCCTTTATTTCTCCCATCACTTCGAGGGTGGCGGGGAGTTGGGTAAGATCGGATGCCTGCACCGCGTATCCATCACGCATGGCCCGGGGAAACGGAGGAAAATTGCGGTCGGCGAGCACGGGCTCAGCCAGAACCTGTCCGGCGCTTTCCAGTAGCTCCGCCAACTCCTTGCCGCGAGGATGCAGTCGTGCCGCGTGGTCCTCAACCACATGCCGCGCCTCTTCAAAGCTCGGAATCGGGGGCGGTTCGGGCACGGCGCTCATGTCCAAGATCATACGACAGGCTTTCTCGTATTGCCTCTGCTGGTAACCCGCTTCCGGTTGGCATTGAGCATCTATCCCGCTTCGAGGACAATCACTTGTGGATCGGGACTTTCAGTCGCGGGGGAATGCTGTGCTTTGCCGACATGTACTGGCCGTGTTGCTGCTGGTTGCGGGTGCGAATGTGGTGGCGCTGGCCCGGGATCTGGCGCTGGTCTCCAATAAAGCCAACAGCGTCACCGACGTCAGCATGCCCGACCTGGTAAAGATCTGCAAAGGCCAGACCAATCACTGGCCCAAAGGTAAGCCCGTCACCCTCTTCACGCGCAACCCCGCCTCACCTGAGATGAAGCTGGCGCTGGAAAAAATTTATGCCCTCTCGAAAGACGAGGTCAACGACGTGATCGCCACGGCCAATCACGGCCGGGCAAATCATCCGGCCATTATTGTGGTGGACTCCGATCAGGAGCTGGTCGAGAGCGTGGCATCCACGCCGGGCGCGGTCGGACTGGTGGACGTGTATTCCATCACCGGAGCCATTACCGTGTTGCGAGTCGACGGCAAGCTCCCGCTGGAAGCCGGATATCCATTGCATGCAAATTAGCGATCCCAGTCTCAAGACAACTGGCAAGGAACCCAGCATGAGCGGTGACGAAGTCCCCCACCGAAGCAGCGATTCCCGTTCGCCAAGGCGCTTCCCTCGTTATCCCATCGACCTTCACGTTTCGATTCACGTGCTTCGCCGTGGTGAGGGTACATCAATGTGGGGACGTTCGAACGAACTGGGAGAGGATGGTATCGGCGCCACTCTGACCGGCGAGCTCGAACCGGGCGAGGTCGTTGCCATGGAACTGTCTTTGCCGATGTCAGCGCAACCTCTTAAATTTCGTGCCCTGGTCCGATATCGCAGCGGCTTGCGCCATGGCTTCGAATTTCTGGCTTTAAGCACGTCCCAGCACCAGGAACTCCACCGGGTTTGCGAAATGCTTGCTGCGACCACATAGGAAAACCTGGTCGGGTTCTGTTCTCGGTCAAGTGTTTTCGAATCAATAAGTTCTTGCGCTCCGTTTTCTAACTCATCATGCAACTTTTCGCTGCAGAATGCGTCCTATTTAGAAGAAAATGAGAGCACAGCTGCGAATTCAGCGATGGTGACTGTCGCGTACTCCAGCCAGGGGACCTGTTCATGCTGATCAAGAAACCGGGCGATATCGCTTCATCCGAAATTACCCCGAAAAGTCGCTACCTGGACCGGCGCAAGTTTCTGGCCGGCGCAGCGGTGGCCGGCGCTGCGGTGGCGGCGGGCGTTGGTTTCAGTCAGGTAATATCTCCTCCGGCTGTGGTTCAGGCGAACGCAAAGATTGACGGCATCCAGAAGAGCCCGTTCTCCACCAGCGAAAAGATCACGCCCTACACGGATGTGTCCAACTACAACAACTACTACGAATTTTCTACTGACAAATACGAACCGGCGGGCCTGGCCAAGGACTTCAAGACCCGACCGTGGACTGTCACCATTGATGGCGATGTGAAGAAGAAGCAGGTGCTTGATGTAGACGCCATTATCAAGATGGCCGGGGCGGAAGAGCGTATTTACCGCCACCGCTGCGTGGAAGGCTGGTCCATCGTGGTGCCCTGGGTGGGATTCTCGTTCAGCGAACTAGTCAAACGCGCTGACCCTCTGCCCAAGGCGAAGTTTCTTGAGTTCACGACCATTCTGGATCCTAAACAAATGCCCGGCCAGCGCGGCCACGTGCTGGAGTGGCCCTACATCGAAGGCCTGCGCATGGATGAGGCCATGCACCCGCTGGCGCTGTTGTGTTTCGGCATGTACGGCGAAGTGCTGCCTAATCAGGACGGCGCCCCGCTGCGCATCGTGGTGCCGTGGAAATATGGATTTAAGAGTGCTAAAGCCATCGTTCGCATCCGTTTTACCGAGACCCAGCCGATCAACACCTGGAACCGGTCCGCCCCCAATGAGTACGGCTTCTACTCCAACGTGAACCCGAATGTGGACCATCCGCGCTGGAGCCAGGCGAAAGAGCGTCGCCTGGGTGAATTTCTGAAGCGTCCCACCCTGCTGTTTAATGGCTACGATCAGGTGGCGTCGCTGTACTCAGGCATGGATTTGAAGAAGAATTTCTAGGTTTCATGGGGCCGCGAGTGTCCACATCGGAAACCCGCTACGAAAAACCCATGGTCCGCTGGTTCAAACCCGTCGTGTTTCTCGCCTGCCTCGGGCCTGTGGGGCATCTCGGCTGGAAGGCCTACATGGGTCGTCTGGGCGCCAATCCCATCGAAGTGATTACTCACTCCACCGGCGACTGGATCCTGATTTTCCTGCTGATCACGCTTTCCATTTCGCCGCTACGCAAGCTCACCGGCATGCTGTGGCTGATCCGCTACCGGCGCATGTTTGGGCTGTTCGCGTTCTTTTACGCCACGCTGCATTTCCTGACCTACATCTGGCTCGACAAATTCTTTGATGTGCACGAAATGCTGGCGGATGTGGCCAAGCGCCGCTTCATTACCGTCGGCTTTACCGGATTTGTGCTGCTGATTCCGCTCGCCCTGACTTCCACCCAAGGCTGGATTCGCCGCCTCGGCGGCAAGCGTTGGCAGGCCTTGCATCGCCTGATTTATTTCAGCGCAATCGCCGGGGTAATTCATTACTGGTGGCTGGTGAAGGCCGACATCCGCAAGCCTGCGCAATATGCGTTTATTCTCTCCTTGCTGCTGGGGTATCGCATCGTGCAATGGGTGCTGCGGAAAACCGCGGCCAAAAAACTCGCATCGAATCCCTCCCAGGGAGCCGAAATTATTCAGGGATAAAGCCAAATCTGGAGTTGGAATTTCATGATTCAGCCGGGGAAAACGATGACATACTGGTGACAACTTTTTCGCTGCGACCGTCTATCAGTTAAGGCATTCCTCTTTCTTGGGGTTGTAAGAACAACAAGGAGCGCGGTTCAAACTGCGTCACGTCTTATGAAAGCACTCTATCCATCCGTTGCCCTGTTTGCACTTTTGATCTGTGCGAGTTGTGGATCGAGTAGTGGGGGAGTCCCTGGCTTCATTCCCAAGGGAAACTTCTCGAACGCCAGCCTCAACGGGCAATACGTCTATCAGATAGAAGGTTTTGATCTCTTTAACAACGGTACACCCTATCGCGAGGCGGGAGTGTTCACCGCCAACGGCAGTGGAAGTCTCACCAAAGTTACGGACGATTTCTCCGAGAGCGGCACCGTGGTTTCCACGATCAGCACTGGAGCTTATCTGGTGAACAACGATGGCAACGGCAGCCTGACCTTTACCAATGCCGTGGCCACAGTCACTTTTGAGTTGACGCTCGTCAGTGCTTCGAAGGTTTATCTGATCGAGATCGATTCCACTCTTAACTCAGGCGGACTGGCGGAAAAACAGGACCCTGCGGCAATTGCCGCCGTTCCTAACGGCACTTTTGTTTTCCGGGAGCACGACATTAATTCGGTGCAATCGATCGGAAGCGTGGGCGCCTTCACCATGGCGGCTGGTGTTGTCAGCGGCGGCAGTGAGGATGTGAATCGCGCCGGCGTCCTGACTTCTCTAACCTTTACCGCAGGCTCCTTCAACCTTCCCGACCCGACAACTGGACGGAACACCGGAACTCTGACTGACAGTTCGTTGGCCACCTCCAACTTCGTCTATTACATCGTGGACGCCAACAACATCCGCTTCCTGGCCGCTACTCCCGGCATCATCGGATCGGGTCGCGCCGAGCTGCAGAATGGCACGCCGGCGCTTTCCGGCAGCTACGCCTTCGGCAGCCGGGGAGACACTCTCGCTACCCTGATTGGTGTAAATACTGTGGGCCGCTTTACTGCCGGCGGCGGCAGCATCACGGCCGGGGCTCTTGACTCCGTGCAAGTCGTCAACAGCACTACCAACAACGCCACCAACGCCGCCTTTACCGGAACTTTCACACCGCTTGCCGGCAATGGTCGAACCGTGGTCAGCCTGACCACCACGACCAATAGCAACCTCCTGGTCTGGATGGTGAGTCCCGCGCGCGGCTTCTTCCTGGTCAGTGACCCCAGCACCATTCAGGAGGGCACACTTGATCTGCAACAGAGTTCAGCCTTCTCAAATTCCTCGATGGACGGCCAGTTCGCGCTGCTTATGGATGGATTCGACGGGGTTAACGGCGTTCTGAAAGACCGGGTAGGCACTCTGCTGTGGGATGGCGCCGGAAATCTGACCGTGAACGAAATTACCAACACTTCGGGAACGCCCAACGGCCCGTTCGTGATTTCGGGAAACTACTCGGTTTCGAGCAACGGGCGCGCCAGCGGTTCCATCAGCACTCTGTCCAATAACCTGGTCTTTTACCTGGTCTCCGGAAATGACGCTTACGTGATCCAGAACGATTCTGGAGTGTTGATCAACGGATCCATCAGCAAGCAGAACTAGCACGATTCGCCGAAAATTCACGAGCCCCGCCTGGTCGCAGTGCCTCTGGGCGAAGAGTTCACACCGGCGGACCCGCCGGCGCCCCGGGCGGCCCGAGCTTGGGCGTATTCTGCTGGGGATTCTGCAGGAACAGGGTGATCTCATGATCCAGCTGCTCCCGCATGTCACTCCTGGCAGTACTCGTTTTCAGCGCGTTCTGGACTTCGTGCACCCCCGCCAGCGCGATGGCGCGTACTTCCGGCGTAGCCTCGGAGTTGGCCGCAAGAATCATCAATCGTTCCGCCACCTGAGACTGCACCACGCCCGCCAGATCCTGCTCTGCCGGAGTACCGGTACGGTTGGAAAACACCTCGGCCAGCAGCGCCGAAACCACACTGCCCGGTGACGGAGCCTGGGCGTCCTCACGCGAAATCACCGCCAGCCTCTGCATTCTTTTAGGGTCGAGTAGCCCACCAACCACAATCTCCGCTACCGCACGCGCTCCATCCTGCGGGCTGAACAAATATCCGGCAGACGAGGTGAAGCGCTCGGGATCGGGATCGCGATTCTCAACCGGTGCCAGCGCCTTCCAGAGTTCTGCCGAAACGTTCAGTTCTCCAGGCTTCAACGCGTGCAGCACCAGGCGAAGCGCTTCCTTCTGACTCTTCGCCGGCCAGACGCTTACCGCGGGCTGTCCATCGCCGGCGAGGGACGGCGGAATCTGCGCGCTGCCGACCACATTGATCGCGGCTCCGAGAGCGTAGCGATGAAACAGGTAGACCAGAGGCAGCCGTGAAGCCAGCATCGAGTTGGGCTCGCCAGGACGCAGCATCTGCGCCCCGTAGTGCGCCAGCAGCGAGTCGCGCACCGGCAAGACTTCCTTGAGCCAGGTCACCGG
Source organism: Terriglobales bacterium (assembly GCA_035937515.1). Classification (GTDB taxonomy): domain Bacteria; phylum Acidobacteriota; class Terriglobia; order Terriglobales; family Acidobacteriaceae; genus JAIQFF01. Next base: position 21,818 of record DASZHW010000187.1, read on the forward strand.
ATCGGGCCCGTCGTCGTAGGAGTTCCAGCGCGGGTCGTCGTAATTTCCCCAGACAATGCCCTTGGCGATTGCCGCTCTCACAATCGCGTCCAGGCGCGCGTTCTCCTGTTCGGAGCCGCTGCCCGGCTTGCCCTGGCTGTAGCCCCACTCGATGGCAAAGCGGTCATAGCTGCCCACGCCTTGCATGTACGCGTCGGAAAGGTCAGCGGTACCGTCGGCGCGAATGTGCACTCGCGGCGCGAAGTAGTCCATCACCGAGCCACGCCCGTATGTGCTGGCCACAAAGTTATGCTCCAGGCCCAGCACATGGCCCATTTCGTGGCAGGTGAGCAGGGCCAGGCGATTCAGCATGACCTGCTCTTCGCCGGTTTGCGGATCCAGGTTGTCGAGCGCGGCGAACGCGTCCAGCGCAGGTTCGGCGGCGTCGCGACCCGAAGGATTTGCGGATTCCCAATAATTGTTGACCGTCCGCATGCGATGCGAATCCAGTTGCACCACCGCATGAAGAATCTCCCCGGTGCGCGGATCAATGTGGCTCTGGCCCACCGACCATCCCCGGCCGGAACGATTGGTCCATTGAATCGTGGGATAGCGGATATCCATGGGATCAGCGCCTTCGGGCAGATCGTCAATGCGCAAGGCATTCCTGAATCCGGCCTGCTCGAACGCGCTATTCCACCACAACGCTCCACGACGCGCAGCGGAACGGATGGGCTCCGGAATCGCCCGGTCGAGATAAAAAACAATCGGCTTGATGGTCTCGCTCAGCGCCGAAGCCGGATCTTTCTTTTGCAAGCGCCACCGGTTTACCAGATACCGGGTGAGCGGGCGATTGTAAGGCTGGGAAAAATCCTTGAAACTGAGGCTGATGAATCCCACCCGGAGATCCTGTTCCAGAGAATCGTACCCGGGACTGGGCAGAGCCAGAAAAGAATGATGCTCGCGGACGCTCAAGGTGTGGGGCTCGGGCTGGTTCAGATCACTTTCGGATTCCGTGGCAAAAGTCAGCAGCGCTTCCACTTCCGTGTTGAGCGGAAAGCTGCCGGTATGCTCCAGATCGATGATGCTGCGATCCTTGTCCAGCCGCCAGTCCGCAGACTTGGAAGACTGCTCCCGGACCAGGGCGCCGCCCACGGCGCGAGTGGGCCGTCGCAGTTGCGAGAGCAGGTCAAACGCGTCCCGCATCAGCAAGGCGCTGGCGTTGACCAGAACGGTATCGTTCTGTTCGGCTTCGATCGGAAGCGCGGCCAGCACCGAGGCTGGAAAACTGTATTCCACGGAATGCTGCAGGTCCGGAGTGCCGGAAGGGGCTCGAAAGCTAACGTTTTCCTGGACGACCAGCACGCGCGTCCCGGCCCGGCGAAAACGGCAGACCGCGGCCGTGCCGAACGAACCACGGTCGGCGAAGACTTCGGTCGATCCGACTCCGCTGCCCAGCCCGGTGAAGTAGAGAAACTCGCCGCCGAGCGCGGCCGGCGACAGCTCGAACAGAATGTCGCCTTTTTTCTCGTCCCAGAAGTAGGGTAGAAAGCCTGCGTGCCTTTGCAAACCGGCGGTGCGAGTCGCGAGACTTGAGCTTGCTTCGGCCGGCGCCGCGGAGGTTTGAGTACTGGAATGAGCGACCGTAAAGCTTATGGTCAAAATAACGAGGAGGAACCACCTTACTCGGGGCATAGGCTTTGTCTTATACATCACACGCATCAGCTTGCTCAAACCGGGGGCGTGATTGTGGCGGGCCCGCGATATCAGCGGGCTATAATTGTTGTGGTACGACGCGATCGCGACGCGGAGGGATGCGTGAGCGGTTGAAACGGGTGGTCTTGAAAACCACTGTGCAGTAAGGTCGACCGGCGTGCAACTAATTGGAAACACGCGGAGCCCTCGCGCTGCCGCTCGAAAGAAATCGTGGACCTGTAGTAAAACTGTAGTAATCCGGAGAGGTGGCCGAGCGGTTGATGGCACCGGTCTTGAAAACCGGCATACCTGAAAGGGTATCGGGGGTTCGAATCCCTCCCTCTCCGCCATTATTGATTCTGGAAGACTTCCTTCTGAAAATCCCGCGCATGGCGGTGTCTACCGGGATGACGGCAGTCGTGTTTAA
>DASZHW010000188.1:0-8124 GCA_035937515.1 Terriglobales bacterium
TGCTTCTTCTGGTTCCGCGGGCCATGGTTGTGTCGGGATGGGGACTGATTCTGGTCTTTGTGTTCGCCGCCGTCCTGCATATTCTCCACGGAAAGATGGATGTGGGCGCGCTGGTGATCTATGCAGCGGCAGCGGCAGTGCTGGTCATCGTGAGCCGCAAATGACCGATCAGGAACTGAGGGAACAATTTGAGCGGGGCACGCTGCCCAATGAGAGCTTTCGCCACCGGGAACACGTCAGGATGGCTTTTCTGTATCTGACCGAGTATCCCGCCCTCAGGGCGCTGCAGATGTTTTCCGAGGCTTTGCAGAAATTCGCAGCCGCGCACGGGAAGCCTCAGCTTTACCACGAGACCATCACCTGGGCCTACATCTTGCTGATCCGGGAACGCATGGCGCGGGCCGGGAGACCAGAGGACTGGGAAGAGTTCGCCCGCAACAACGCTGACCTGCTGCGCTGGAAGGACGGCGTCCTGCAAAAATACTATCGCGCAGAGACCCTGACGTCCGACCTGGCGAGAACCACCTTTGTATTCCCAGACAGATGCGGCTGGCACGAACCGGACCGGGGGAATACGGAACCCGACCCTCCTTTGCGATAGCCAGGCGATCTCCTCACGCGCCCAATTTCGGACTTCCCCTGGCTTTCCACTGGCCCTCGCGCGCCTTCAAAACGGGATTCCGAAAACGCTCACGAGTGACCCGCGGACAGGTTTACTTATAAGGGTATACGGCGAATTTATGGGTGGTCGTCGGGGTTCTGGCTATTGTAGGCTGCCGACATAAGCCGGGCCCAGTTTGTTAACGGGAAATTCTTGTGCAGTGAAGCGTGGGAATGCATGACCCAAAAGGTAAGGACGACCGGTGAAAAGCAAGTGGCTGGCAGGCAGCCGACCGGCAAGAAGCCTTACCAGCAGCCTTCATTCCAGTACGAGCGGGTGTTTGAAACCATGGCGCTCGCGTGCGGAAAAATCGGCGCGACGCAGAAACACTGTCAGTTTCGCCGTATGAGTTCGTGATCGGTTCCTCATGGATGCGGAAACGCGGGCTTACGGCCCGGAAAAGCGTCGTCTCATGGCGGAAATTCTGGGCCAGGGGCACGACCTTCATCTGCAGGTGCTCGGGGCTAGCATGCTGCCCTCTCTGTGGCCGCATGATGTCCTCAAGATAGAGCGCCAGGATTGCAACCAGATCGCCACCGGCGATGTTGTCCTGGTGCAGCAGGACGGCCAGTTCTTCGTCCACCGTGTGGTCGCGAAGGAAGTGGCCGGCACCCGGTTTCGGTTCCTTACCCGGGGCGATTGCATGCCGCAAATGGATCCCCCGGTTTGGCCGGAGGACGTGCTAGGCAGGATTTCCCAGGTCCATCGCCAGCGCGGGGTTCGGATTCTGAAGGGAAGGGTTTCGCCACTCGCAAAGTTGATGGGAAGGTTGTTGTGTTATTGCGCGCCACTGCGGAAGGGCGCCTTGCGGATACATGCGAGATTGCAGTGGCCTGGATCCGGTAAAAAATATGGGTAGCTTCGCCATGAGCCGAGGGACCAGCACGGCAATTGCGGGGGTCACGATCGAAATCGCTGGTATGCCGATCCGCCTGGAAACGCAAGACGCATCCTTCCGCAGAATGCTCAAGCAGCGTTACGGACCTTTCGTGAACGAGTCGGCGAAGCCCGGATTTCATTTCGACATCCATCTGCTGCAGAAACCGGGCAAGTTGCGGGCAGACGATGATTTGCAGGTCAGGATGCAGGCGGGCCGCTGGCTGCTCCGGCGCGGCGATTTTAAGGCGGAGTGGGACTCCGTCGCCGGGCGGGGACGAATCCTGCAGGCTCCCGGGCGGTACGCCATTGATTCAGTCCTGCGAATTATCCACACCCTGATTCAAGCCAGTCGAGGCGGCTTCCTCTTGCACGCCGCGAGTGCAATTCGCGACCACCGGGCGTTCCTGTTTTCCGGAGTTTCGGGCGCGGGCAAGACCACCATTTCCCGTTTGGCTCCCCCGGATGTGACCCTGCTCACCGACGAGATTTCCTACCTGGGCAAAGACCGCTGCGGCTATCGCGCCTGTGGCACGCCTTTCGCCGGGGAACTTGACCGGATTGGTGAGAATGTATCCGCCCCCGTGGCCGCTCTCTTCTTTCTGGCCAAAGGACCGAAGAACCGGATCGATGCGGTGGGAAAGGCCGAAGCGATCCGATTGCTGCTCAGAAATATTCTTTTCTTTGCCGAAGACGCAGACCTGGTGCGCCTGGTGTTTCAATCTGCGTGCGAGTTTGTCGATCAAGTTCCCGTTCATCGCCTCACTTTCTATCCCGATCAAAGGGTCTGGCAGTACATCGGCCGGATTTCAGAGGATGCGGCATGAGGCAGAAATACATCCTCAGAAGCAGCGCCACCGCGGCCCGGCTTCTGGGCGGCGAGATGATGATCATGTCGGTGGCCGATTCGACCTTCTTTACATTGAATGAAGTGGCTACGCTGATCTGGCAAGCGGCGGACGGATGCACCTCGCTGGATGCGATTGTCACCAGGATCTGCGACCAGTTCGATGTAGACCGCGAACAGGCGGAGCGGGATGTCGAGCAGTTTGTCGATGCTCTCTGCCAGCATGGCATCCTGTTGTTATCGGAAAATCCTGCGGCGGACCTGGCTCCCGTACTGCAGGCGCAGTTATGAGCCTGCTTGCCCAGATGAACCAGAAGGCCCTGGAGCTCGGCGTCCCTATCAGCGTTCATCTGGACATCACTTACCGCTGCAATGAACGCTGTGTTCATTGCTATCTCGAACACGATGACCTGGGCGAGATGACGGGCTCGGAGATCCGGGACCTGCTGGGTCAGCTCTCCGAAGTAGGAGTCTTTTTCCTGACCCTCAGTGGCGGCGAAGTGCTGATGCGCCGCGATTTTTTCGAAATCGCCGAACATGCCCGCCGTCTCTGCTTCAATGTAAAAGTAAAGACAAATGGCGCGATGATCCGGGAAAAGGAAGCCCGCCGGATGGTCGAGCTTGGCATCGAGCAGGTGCAGATCAGCGTCTATTCCCACCGTCCCGAGGTGCACGATGCCATTACCAAGCTCCCAGGATCGTTCAAGAAGACGGTAGAGGCCATTCGCTTTCTTCGGGCCCAGGGATTGAAAGTGACCCTGTCGAACGTTCTGATGACCGCCAACCTTGCGGACTCGACGGGCACGCATGCCCTGGCGAAAGAGCTGGGAGTTCAGTACACACTGGATCCGACGGTGACTCCGAAGATGGACGGAGACATATCCATCTTGTCGCTCCGGGCTCCGGCATCTGAGCTCGACAAGGTGTTCCGCAATCAGGACCTGGTAGGAGATGTCGAAGCGTTCTGCGCTCCACCGGCCTCACCCGACGAAGGCGTGATGGATGGCTATCCCTGCAGCGCCGGTCATACCGCCTGCTACATCTCTCCTTACGGGGATGTCTTTCCTTGCGTGCAGTTCCCACTTCCCAGCGGAAATGTCCGCCGGCAGAAGTTCATTGACATCTGGCAGAATTCCCGGGAGCTGAAAGAAGTTCGGTCCATTCGGGCCAGAGACCTGCCCACGTGCTCGAGTTGCGCCCACGTAGGCACCTGCACCCGATGCCCGGGCCTTGCCTACATGGAAGGAAACATGCGAGGGCCCTCCACCGCCGACTGTGAGAAGTCGTTCCGCAGAACCGGGATCCCTTCGGCCAACATGTTGAAGAGAGCAAGCGGTTCGTTGACGTCCCTGGTTCAAATCAGGCCTCAGGCGCCGATTCACTAGGGTCGCGCTTATGACTTGCCCGGTTACCGAGGTCATACCCGCTTTCCACTTTTGGGATCGCGGGTGAGCAGTCGACCTTAAACTGATGGGTAGTCCGACTCTTACAAAACTCATGAAGAAGATGGATTCCATGCCCGCTGGGTGGATGCAGCTGTCGAAGATAAGAGGCCACGTCCTTATCCCTTTGATTGTCAGTTTTTTGCTTTGTTTTGTTGCATTTGCCCAGGAACAGCCTAACGACCCCGACCCTGCCTCTCAATCCGGACGGCCGCATCTGGGATTTCCTCAGGACTGGAGCTCGCGTCACTTGATCATGACCGGGAATAATCCGTCGGCTGCTCTGGGAGCAGCGCGCGGCGAGCCCCGGCACGTATACAACATGGTCCAGCGCATGATTGCGACCGAAGGTACGCGACGGCCGATACTTGGAGGGAAGAGGCCGATCAAGGTCGATTGGTCAGTTTCGCTGGAGAACGGGTTTGTGGCCGCAAACCAGTTTCCGGCCAAGTACAGGTTCGACTTCTCCTCCCAAAGCTGCAACGGGGACTATGTCGTGTACGCGCTGACCGTCAATTCTGGAACCCAGGCCAATCTAGTGGGAATCAATAATCTCTATACCGAGGCCAGTACACCGTGCAACAGCGGCGTGCCTTGGGTCGCGTTTGCCTACAACACGGTGACCCACACCGGAGGGCAGAACCGGACTTCCCCAACGCTCTCCATAGATGGGACCCAAGTCGCCTTCGTGGAAAGCACAGCCGCGGGGTCTTACTTCCATGTGCTGGTGCTTCCCAATCCCATACCCACCCCGCCGTCCCAGATAGGGACGGTGCTGGCGCCGCAAGCGCCCAGTTCCTGCACTACGCCGACCACGGCCGGCTGCATGACGACCGTCCTGATCTCGGGCGCGGCCAATACGGTGTCTTCCCCCTGGATTGACTACGCCAATGACACGGCCTACGTGGGCACCGATGACGGCAAGCTGTACAAAATCTTCCCGGTCTTTGGAGGCGGCGCGCCCGCTCTGGTGAGCAACGCAGACTGGCCGGTCACGGTCGTGACCTCAGGCACCAGCAACGTGCTGACGGATCCGGTGGTGGACAACACAGCGAACCGTCTGTTTATTGGGGATGGGAACGGATATTTATACGCGGTCAGTCTTGCCAATCCAGCCAAGGCCACAGCCGCAAGGTTGACCATCGGGTGGGTCGGACACGGGCCCGGGACCGGAATCGTGGATCCGCCCATCGTAGTGAAAGATAGCGCCAATCCGGCCCAGGACCAGGTGTTTGCCTTCGCCGGGTGCAGCAACGTCGTGGGTATTGGCGGAGCGGTGAATCAGGTAGCGGCCAACTTCACCTCCGCAAGCGCTTTCACTACGGTAGACCTAGGCTCCAGCGATGGCTCGGGCAACTGCACCACGCGGGACGTTCATGCGGGAACGTTTGACAATCAGTTCTGGATCAACGGAACCACGGGCGGGCATATGGTCGCCTGCGGGTTTGTTTCCGCGGGCGGCGCGCCTTCCAAGCCCAAAATGTACATGTTCCCGTTTACCGCCGGCCATCTGATCACGTCCACCGGATCGACCAGCTGGACAATCAACAATTCGCTTGGGGACGAATGCTCCCCGTTGACGGAATTCTTCAACGGAACCACGGATCGTATGTTTTTCGGGGTGGGCGGGGCCGCCACCGACGGTTTCATCGAGAGTTCGACCTTGACCGGTTCCGCCTCGACGCCGAACTGCGCCAGCCCTCCCAGCACTTCCTGCGTCACCGCTCCCACCGCACTGGGCGGAACCAGTGGCATCGTGGTCGACAATCAGCTGTCCAATGGCGGAACTAATATTTACTTCAGCACGCTGGCGCCGGGCTCGGTGAACGGACAGAAGTGCAACGTCACCGGCGGGCTGGCCAATCCATACTGCGCCGTAAAACTGACGCAAGCGGGATTGCAGTAACCGCTCGCGCAGCCATGGCACATCCTGCGGTATTGCCGATTATCATTGGTGTTGGAGCCTTGATTGGGCCATAATTCTTTTCCGGTGCGGTCTGTGAGAGGCGGTTTGGAATATGGGAACACGCCGAGATCCCCGGGTACAGGCCAGATTGCAGATTCGAATCGCGGGGATCGATGTCGATGGGCGCCCTCTGTTGCAGATGGTTACAACTCGCAACATCAGCCGGCGTGGAGCTTTGCTGGAGGGGCTCCAAGGCACGCTCAAACCCGAAGAGACTGTCTCCCTGACCTACAAGAACAACAAAGCCCGGTTTAAAGTGAGCTGGGTCGGCGATATCGGTTCTCCGAAAGCCGGCCAAATTGGCGTGCAGAGCGTGGATGCCACCAAGTGCATCTGGGACGCCGCACTCTTGCCACCCGCGGCGCCCGACACCTTTGCTGCACCGGCCAGGGAACGCCGGAAACACCGCCGGGTACCGTGCCGCCTGGGAGCTGAGCTCTATGTGCAAGGTACGGAGACGCTGACCCGGGTGCACGTAACCAACATCAGTGTGGGCGGATGCTTTCTGGAAATGGCCACCCTGCCTCCGGACAAGGCGCACGTCAAGGTTGTGATTTGGACGAACGAGAACAAGCTAACGGCGCAGGGTGTTGTGGTCAGTCGCCGTCCCGGCTTCGGCGTATCCATCAAATTCACCGAGATGACGGAAGAGGTGCGAGCCGATCTGCAGCGCTTTCTTCAGTCTCAGACGGCTGCGAGCGGAGGGTAGAAGCAACAGCGCTTCGGTTTAGCTCGCGAATCATTTACTATCCCCTCGCATGGATCATGTGGGTGCGGCGGCGCAGACTGACCGGACTATTCTCACGACCTCCCGTATCTTCAACCAGACGTGCCTGGCGGTGCTGGTTGCATGTTTCAGCGTCGCCTCACTCGCACAGACAGTATCTCCCGCGCCCGCGGTGCGAGTGTGGCAGGATACAAAAACGATCCCCACATCCGAAGAGGGACTACCGGATCCCAATCCGCCCTTCGATTTATTCACTACGGGCAGCTTCTACAACTATCCCTACACGCTCCGCCACAATCTTGTAGACCGCCGTGTGCCGCGCCGGTGGCGAGTCCTCAATCTGGAAAACGAATACCTGAAATGCAGCGTTCTACCCGACCTTGGAGGCCACCTCTACACCTGTATCGACAAAATCAGCGGAGCTTCGATGTTCTATGCCAACCCCAGCATTAAATTTGCCCGCATCGCCTACCGCGGCATGTGGGCGGCGCTGGGCGTCGAATTCAACTTTCCGGTCTCGCATAACTGGATGACGGTTTCGCCGGTTGACTTTGCCATGACTCGCGAACCCGACGGCAGCGCCTCGGTGTGGGTGGGCAACATCGACCGGGTCTATGGCATGCAATGGCGGGTTCAGCTTACCCTGCGGCCCGGCCGCGCTTGCCTGGAACAAAGGACCACACTCTACAACCGGAGCGACACTCGACACCGCTTCTACTGGTGGACGAACGCGGGGGTCGAGGTGTGGGACGACAGCCGCATCATCTATCCGATGGAATTTACCGCGGCACACGGATTCGCAGATATTGACACCTGGCCGGTGAATTCGGCGGGTGTGGATCAGAGCCTCGTCGGCAATCAGAAATATGGCCCCGTCTCGCGCTTCAGCTACGGCTCTCGCGAGCCCTACATGGCGGTATACCATCCGCGGACACATTCCGGGGTCGTGCATTACTCGTCGCCGCTCGATCTGCCTGCGAAAAAAATCTGGTCGTGGAGTAGCGACGAAGATGGCCTGGATTGGCGGACGGCGCTGTCGGACAACAACAGCGCCTACGTGGAAATTCAGGCGGGCCTGTTTCGCGATCAGGAAACTTACGGGTTTCTCCAGCCCCAGGAGACGCGCAGCTTTGCCGAGTATTGGATTCCAATTCGCGAACTGGGGGGCGTGTCGCGCGCGAATCCGGACGCGGTGCTTAACTTGAATCGTGAGCAGACCGGCGCCGGCCATGTGAGCGTCGAGTTCGTGTTGAATGTGACTCGCGAGTGGCCGGATGCATCGGTGAGCCTGCTGGACGGCCCTCGAACGGTTGCCTCCGTCCGCGCTTCGCTTTCACCGCGCGAGACTCTTCGCAAGACTTTCCCCGGCCTCTCTGCCGGCGCAAACTACACCGTTGAGGTCAAGAATAACGCGGGCGAAGTCCTGCTGCGGCACACAGAGGGCAAGTACGATTTCGTGAGCAAAGACAAAGTCAATCTGGGCAAACAGGCTGCTCACCCATACCCGGCGGAAGCAAACCGCGGCGCCGACGATTTTCTTGCCGTGGGCACCGATCAGGAGAGCAACGGTGAGTTGCTGATTGCCCTGGAAACGTACCGCCGAGG
>DASZHW010000189.1:0-1848 GCA_035937515.1 Terriglobales bacterium
TGCCGGTTTATCTGTTGAACTCGGTGAACCCGTACCGTCTCGAAGGCCAGAAAACCGCCGCGGTCGAGTTGCTCGAACGCTTCGACTGGCAGCCCCCGGACCACATCGTCGTACCGGGAGGGAACCTGGGGAATTCTTCCGCGATCGGAAAAGCACTGCTTGAGATGAACGAGCTTGGTCTTATCGCGAGGCTGCCCAGGCTTTCCGTGATCCAGGCCGAGGGTGCCAACGCGTTGGTGCGAACCATGCGCGAGACCGGCGGAAAAAAGCTGATCTCGGTCCATGCTGAAACCATGGCAACCGCCATCAAGATCGGAAGTCCGGCGTCGTGGAAGAAAGCGGTGCGCGTGATCGAGGCTACAGGCGGCACGGTGGAGCAGGTGAGCGAGGTCGAAATGGCTTTGGCCAAGGCAGAAATTGGGGCGGACGGCATCGGCTGCGAACCGGCATCGGCGGTCACCCTCGCCGGATTGAAAAAGCTGGTCAAGCAGGGCTTCGTAAGGAGGAACGAATCCGTAGTGCTGATCTTGACCGGCAACCTGCTTAAGGACCCGGATTTCACGCTCAAGTTCCATCGTGGAGACCTGTTCGCAGGCACTGAGCACGAAGAGGAAGCAGCGGAGGTTCTGGCCCCTCGACAGCGGGCGCCTATGGTGCTCGACGCCAGCGCGAATGCTGTCGTGAAGGTGCTGGAGTATGCGGAGCAGACCGACCCAAGAAAGTAGGGATGTGCATGGGCACGTTTCTCAGCCGATGCGAGAATCCCAGCGAATGAAAACCGCAAAGAAAAAGCGTGCCAGGAGCTCACCCCTGGAACTCGTGCTGCCCGCCACGTCCGCCAACCTCGGTCCCGCATTTGATGCTGCGGCTCTTGCCTTTGGATTGTTCCTGAAAATCCGCGCCTCGCCCGCGGATGAATTTTTCATTACGGCGCGAGGGCGAGACGCCGAAGTCTGCGGCCGGGTGGAAAACCATCTCATCCTGACGACCTATCGTGAAGTATTACAAGAGGCCGGCAAACCGGTGCGGCCGCTCACACTCGACATCGACAACCAAATCCCGATCGGCAAGGGTTGTGGTTCGTCGGCCGCAGCGCGCCTGGCCGGGATTGCGCTGGCGGTGCACTTTGGCAAGTTGCGTTGGGCGGACGGCCGAATCGTGGGCGAAGCATCGCGGCGGGAGCATCATCCCGATAACGCGGCTGCCTGCTGGATGGGCGGACTGACGGTGGCGAGAATGTCCGCCGAGAGCGAAGCTCAAGTCGCCTGCGTGATTCCAAAAGGGAAGTGGCCGCTGCTACTCGCGGTACCGGACGAGGCGCTGGCCACCGAAGAAGCCCGCCGGGTGCTTCCATCGGAATACTCCCGGGCAGATGCTGTGAACAACGTCCAGAATTCGATGTTGCTGCTGGCCGCCTTCGTGCAAGGCCGTCGCGACCTTCTGGTTTCGGCGCTCGAGGACCGCATGCATCAGCCTTATCGTGCCCCCTTGTGTCCGCTGCTGCCAGCGCTACAGAAACTCGCGGCAGACACTCCTGGCGTCCTGGGAGCCGTCTTGAGTGGAGCCGGGCCCTCAGTGCTGATTTTTCTGGATGACAAAGCCGGCGCAGAACGCGCCAAGGCACAAGTGCGGAGACAGCTTCGAGCCCACGGGCTCAAAGCGGAACTAGTCGCCACGGCAATCACCAAACAAGGAGCCGGCCAAGGCAAAGCCTGGACCCAGCGACGCGCCTAACCGCGGCGGCGCTCTTCTCCATCCGCCAGCCGGCTTGTGGCCGCAAGGCGGAAGAAATGCTGTTCAAAACTCAGATGAGGTTCGCTGGCAAAGCGATCCGCATAGGAATTCAGA
>DASZHW010000190.1:0-1992 GCA_035937515.1 Terriglobales bacterium
GTATTGCCGGTTCAACCAATAAAGCTTTTCCATATCGAAGACGGCGGCGGACGGCGTGATCCGTTCGAGAGAGAATTCTTTTATCAATTCCTTGAGACTGAAGATTTCTCTGGCGCCTCCGCTCGGCGCCCAGCCCAGCAGGGCCAGATAGTTCACCAGAGCTTCAGGCAGGACGCCCATGTCGCGGAAGTTTGCGATCGAGGTGGCGCCGTGGCGTTTCGAAAGGCGTTCGCGGTCGGCGCCAAGAATAGTCGACAAGTGCGCAAACTCCGGTACCGGCCAACCCAGAGCTTCGTAGAGCGCGACTTGCTTGGGTGTATTGGAGAGATGGTCGTCGCCGCGAATCACGTGGGTGATCTTCATGAGCGCGTCGTCAATCACGACCACATAGTTGTAGACCGGCATGCCGTTCGAACGAAGAATGATGGGATCGCTGACCACTTCGTTCGAAAACTCAACATCCCCGTGAACGATGTCATGAAAGCGGATGGGATGTTCGGGAATCCGCAGCCTGATGGCACAGGCTTCTCCAGCCGAGCGGCGACGCTGGGTTTCGTCGTGATCCATCATGCGACATTTGCCGGAATAGATCGGCTGGCGACCTTCAGCCAAGGCTTGGTCGCGCTCGTTCTGCAAGTCATCTTCGCTGCAGAAGCACAAATACGCTTTGCGTTCGTTCAGCAGGCGTTCAGCTTGTTCACGGTAGAGGTCCAGCCGGTCGGATTGACGATAAGGAACGTAGGGGCCCCCGATGTCGGGGCCTTCATCCCAGTCGAGGCCCAGCCACTTCAGGTCGGCAATGAGTTGATCTTCGAAGCGAGCTTCACTGCGTTCGACATCGGTGTCCTCGATACGCAGCACCATGGTGCCGTGCTTCCGCCGGGTGAAAAGCCAGTTGAACAGAGCTGTGCGGGCGTTCCCTACGTGCAGGTGGCCGGTGGGCGAAGGGGCGAAGCGCACGCGGACCGGAGAATTTGGGCTCACCAAACGATGTTAACAGGAGAGCGGGAAGCGCATCATCTGCGCCAAAACCTATCCTCTGTCACTCCGAGGAGCGAAGGCGACGAGGAATCCGGGTTTCCCCGGCTCAAGCGAAGAACCCCAGATCCCTCGCTTGGCTCGGGATGACCGTGTGGAATCAAAACAACCGGGAGATTTTCAGCAGTCCGGAGGTTTCATCTCGCCTCTCAGCGCGTCGTTGCGGTGCATTTCATCCAGTAGTTTCGCGAGAATCTCGGCTCGTTGGTCGCTATTTAGCTCGCGGCGCAGTTCTTCGAGCGCCAGCGCGACAACGTGATAGTGGTGGGCGCCGCAGTATTTGGGATCGGAGGTAATGTCGAGCCACACCTGGTGCATGAGCTCGATATCCTGGGGGCGCATCCGCGGCGCGTGCGGTCCAAGCGGATACTCGTGGATTTTTCCATTGGGCTCATGGATCTCCAAAATCAGCCGCGGTCTGGGTTCGGGCAGACGTTCCCACGCGTCCCCCAGAAGCTTCGCCTGCTCGTCGGGGATGAGCTTGTTGGAGAACCCGCAAACAATGCGGCTCGAGTCCAGGCGTTGGGCGGTTACAATGATCGCCTCGAAGACATCGGTAGCCGGGACGACCAGCAGCGAAACCGGTTTGCCTTCTTTTTCCGCGACCGCTACGGCAGCGGTGAACAACTCCTGCTCGTAATGATCGAAGACTTGCGAGGCTTCGACCACCGTGCTACCGCTAAAGGTATGTTCGCGATGGTAGAGGCGGGCCGTCATCACGACCACGTCCTGACGGTTTGTGTCGGTGTTCCGAAGGACGTCACGTAGATAATAGAGATTCCTGGGATCACGAACCGCAACCAGGATGTTTCCCGGCCTCACCCCGAGCGCTCCGGATCCCAGTTCCTGGTTGCCGTAAACGCGGAATTGATCCAGATTCTCCGGCTTGCCGTGCCGCTCTTTCATGACCCGATGCTCGGAGTAAGTGAAAAGGGCAAAGAAAACGACGCTGAA
>DASZHW010000191.1:0-2702 GCA_035937515.1 Terriglobales bacterium
GGTGGGCGCATGGACCATCGCGCTGTTCTTCACCGGATGGAAGCATGCGGGCGAGAATCTCGCCGAGGTGCTGAAACAGCGCGCACGCGGCCTGCCAGCGCCGATCCAGATGAGCGACGCGTTATCACGCAACTCGCCGAAAGTGGAAGGCGTCGAACCTCTGCAGGCAAACTGCCTCGCGCATGGAAGGCGGCAGATTGTGGAGGTGGCGGATAATTTTCCTGAAGAATGCCGTTATGTGTTGGAGACGCTGCGCGGCGTTTATCATCACGACGCGCTGGCGCGAGAACAGGCAATGTCGCCGGAACAACGGCTGCACTTCCACCAGGAACATAGCGAGCCGTTAATGAAAGGGCTTCATGAGTGGATGAAGGCGCAGTTGGAGGAGCATAGGACGGAGCCGAATTCCGGACTGGGCAAAGCGATTTCGTATTTATTGAATCACTGGCTGAAACTGACGCTCTTCCTCAGGCAACCAGGCGCGCCGATCGATAACAACATCGTGGAACGCGCCCTGAAAAAGGCGATTCTGAATCGCAAAAACGCACTCTTTTACAAGACGCTGAACGGCGCCGGAGTCGGCGATCTGTTCATGAGTCTGATCCACACCTGCGAACTGAACAGAGCCAATCCGTTCGACTATCTCACGGAGTTGCAGAAGCACTCCGAGAAGCTGAAACAGAAGCCTTCGGAATGGATGCCCTGGAACTACCGCGAGACGCTGGCGCGACTCGCCACGCCGGCCGCCGCGTAATATGATGGGTCCTTCCTGGCCGAAAAGGATCGACTGCGGCCAGACTGGGGTGACACTCCGAAATGGCCGCCAAATGGGCCCTTCCAAAGGCAAAATCCGATAACGTTTTTGGCCACGCACGCAGGCTGAAGAGAATGTTTCGGGCGGCTCTGTATGCCCGCGTTTCCACGAATGACCAGCAGACTCTGGCGATGCAGAACCGGGCGATGCGGGAGTACGCTTCCCGCCGCGGCTGGACGATCGCCATGCAGGTCCGCGAGGTGAACTCCGGCGCGGTGCGACGAGAAGCCCGCGAGAAAGTACTGGAAGCCGCCCGTCGCCGGGAAATCGACCTGGTGCTAGTGTGGCGCCTGGACCGCTGGGGCCGTTCCGTAACCGATCTGCTGGCAACACTTCAGGAACTCGACCATCTGGGTGTCGGTTTCGTTTCCCTGACCGAGGCACTGGACCTGACCACCCCTGCCGGCCGCGCCATGGCCGGCCTGTTGGCCATCTTCGCCGAGTTTGAAAGAGAGATTCTGCGGGAAAGAACCCGGGCGGGCCTTGCTCATGCGCGGGAGAATGGGAAACGGCTGGGGCGGCCGGCAACTGCGGCCGTACACGCTGCGGAAATCCGGCAACTGCATCGCGCCGGCTTCAGTAAGTCCGAAATCGCTCGCCGGGTACAGGTCGGCCGTACCTCGGTCCGGCGAATCCTGGGGGCAAAGTCATGAAACGGCCCAAGAGAGATCCTGCCCGCGAGGACCGGATCCACAATGAAGCCATTGTCGATGCCCGACCAGAAGAGCAGGCACTGAGCTGGTATTACCACCTGGAAAACAAAATCCGTTTCCCGTTCCAGGCGAAGTGCCTGGCTGCGAACGTCGTCTCGCCGCTCAGGAAAGGTGAAACGGTCGAGGTTGTGCGCATGGCACCGGACGACGCCTGCGAGCACGACATGCTCGTTGTGGTCCGATGGCAGGGTCGAAAGCTGGCCCTCCCGCTCGCTCAACTCGTCGCCGTCGATCCAGACGAATCAACCACCGAAGCTATCGGTGACTGGCATTATTGGGTGGCGCAGGGCTACTGTCTCTGATTTACGCACGCCCGCCGAAATCTCACAATTTATCGCCGAATCGACTAATATCTTCAACCGCACGAACGTAGTCGGACTGAACAGCACGGCGAACGTAGATGCGGCGGGCAATATCGTCTCCTTGCCTTCGCTCGCTTGGACGGCCGCGCTGGATCAGCGGCTTTTGCAGCTCGGGTTCAAATTTAGCTTCTGAATTGGTCAACCGCGTCAAACACTGGCTTCGATCACATGCACCATGCCAAGGAAGCTGCGACTGGCTGCGTGCGTTTTGAGTCCAGCCTTCTGAACGCTCTCCAGAGGCTCGCGGTTCCACCAACACCCTAGATGAGCTGCCCACTTTCCAGCATGCCGATCTTGCCAAGCGGCAAGACCGGTACGGTCGCTGCGGCCGTGTTCGAGAAGTAGGATGCGCCCGCCTGAGCGGCAGACCCGGCGCATTTCGCGTAGTGCCTGGACCGGGTCGGGGAATGTGCATGTGCCGAGAGTAGACACGACAGTGTCAAATGAGGCATCCCTGAAGGCAAGATGTTGGGCATCCATGACAGCCGCCTCCCGTGCGCCGCGCTGACGCGCTTTGACGAGCATGGCCTGGCTGAGATCGGCGGCGATAATGTGGATGCCTGCAGGGTAGTGAGCCAGATTCGGTCCAGTGCCTGCGGCTATTTCGAGTACACGTCCTACGGCTGACTTTAGCAGTTGCGAGCGCAGACGACGAAATAGCAGCGCCTCCAGTGCCGCAGTGACAAAATCATACCACCGTGACGCGCGGTCCCATTTCTCCCGAAGGTCGCGCAAGGAATCCATGCGAATGACCGATTTCTCTAAAATATTCTCAGGCCAATCCAAAAATGAAGAGTAAGCCGCAGATTCACG
>DASZHW010000192.1:0-1879 GCA_035937515.1 Terriglobales bacterium
GGTTCTGGAAGGCCGCCGGTGAGGTCTGGCCGAAAACACGCGAGCAGCGCTGCTGGGTGCACAAGACCGCGAACGTGCTCGCCAATCCTCGCTGTATTCGGACCGCGAACGTGCGGCACTCGGCTGGACCGAGGCACTGACCCGGTTCGCCGAGACAGGCGCTCCGGATTCGGACTATGAGGCGCTGAAGTCGCAGTTCAGTGAGGCGGAGCAGATACAGCTGACGTTGCTGATCGGTGCCATCAATACCTGGAACCGCTTGCAGGTGGCGTTCCGCGTTTCACATCCGGCCGAGGTGGCCCGTGCCGCGGCCTGATGAGCGGCCCGCTGAATTCGAGGCGCAACGGCCCCGGCTGCTGCGCCTTGGCTACCGGATGCTCGGCTCTTTCTCGGAGGCCGAGGATGTGGTGCAGGAGGCCTGGCTACGCTGGGCGCGGGTGGATGGCGGTGGTCGCGTCATCGCCTTCCGCAACGTTATCGCGGAATAGACCGGGCATTGCGCCTGTACTCGGGTACTGCGTACCCTTTTAGGGACTCTTCGTAGCCGCTTGGAGCGCATCCAAACCGATGGCGGAAAGTTCGAACAAATTGCGTGTAATCACGAAAGCCACAGGCGTAGCCGATCTCGCTGAGTGGCTGACCTGCCTTCATCGACGCCCGGCGATGCAGAAGACGAGCAGCGTGATCTAAACGAAGCGTTTGGATGAAATGGCTGCATGTCGTGCCGCGTACTGTAAAAAGCTTCTGCAGATAACGTAGCGAGATCCCCGCCTCGGCGGCTACGTCGTGGGGGCGAATGTCTGGATTGCAAAAGTGAGATTTGATGATGTTGCAGGCGCGCACGAACAGCTTGTCCGTATAGGAGGAGTTGGGTGGCAGATCGGAAGTGTTCAATAAGGCGCCAAGGAGATCGAGGACCGCGAGTTGCATGTATGTCTCGGTCGAAACGGATACTAGACCGTAGTCGTCAACTGCCTCCAGAACCAGACGAAAAAGCAGGCGGCCGGCGTGTGTGTCCCCGCGCCAGCAGGAGCCGCCGTTCGGCTCCAATCCCAAATAGGAAATCAGCAACCGCCGGGGTAGATCTACACAGACGGCTCGGGTGGGCATGTTCTCGCCGACGAGGCTAAACGGTTGGCTTACGTCGACAATTCCAAGATCACCAACGGCCAGCTCCGTGATGCGATCATTCTGAATCAACGTTGTCTTGCCGGAGAGTTGAAAGTGAGCCTTGAAATGATCCATTCCATCGAGGCGCGCATGCCGGTGGGTACGATCGATACGGTCAACGTTGGAGCTATGATCAACTGCGTCAAAACCGTATATGCGTCTGGCGCGAATTGAACCTGCGAACGACTCACGTTCGACATGCTCAGAACTGTATAGAACACCGCGAGAACCGAGCAAACCTCGCCATGTATCGTAGTCCAGGGCTGGTTCGCTCTGAAAGTCATGTTCGGTAGTCATGTTGCCTCCAGTTCCGGGACGGAATTCGGGCTACGCATTTGATGCCCACCGTTCCACATTTCCGTACTGCTACAACACTAATATCCAGTGACAAGTATGCACCTTTTGGTAAGTAGGCAGGATGCAAGAAAACACAGAAATCCCCCCTTTCACCTGCGGCCTCGACGCCACGCTCAAGGTGATCGGTGGCAAGTGGAAGCCGTTGATCCTGTATTTCCTGGGCTACGGCCCAAAGCGCTATGGCGAGCTCAAACGATGCGTGCGCGGCGTAAGTGACAAGATGCTGATCCAGCAGCTCAAGGAGCTGGAATCGGACGGAATCGTTTCGCGGACCGACCACAAGGAAATCCCGCCACGCGTGGACTATGCCCTGACGTCGTTCGGCTGGAGCCTGGCCGAAGCCATGATCCCC
>DASZHW010000193.1:0-2879 GCA_035937515.1 Terriglobales bacterium
AGGCGAATATCTGAAGACGGCCGATCCCAACGTGCCCATGTCCGCACATCACATCGTCCTGCGTCACCAGGACGGGGAAGACTGGGATTACGCGGTCATCCAGCATCTGGGAACCAAGACCACCGTGGAAGCCGCCGGCACAGCGGTGCCTGCGACCGTGCGTGACCTGTACGCCTGGCACACAGACAGCTTTGTCAATGGCCCCGCCTGGGCTGATTTCACCAAAGCTCTGGGCATTGACGAGGGCTCAGCTTCGAAGAGTGGCGGCTCGGTCTACGTGATCTCGGTCTACCGCGCCGCTCCCGGGCATCGCGAACATCTGGAAAAATCACTCACCCAGAATCCTCGCAACGACACCTCCGCTGGAACCGTGCTGATGCAACACGTTGAAGGTGGCCCGTGGACTTACCTCACCGTGGTCCGCTACGCCTCATGGCAGGACTTTGCTACCACTGAAAAAAATGGCGTGGCGGATACGCTCAAGCCTGACGGTGGATGGCTGGGCCTGCGCGAGTACTCCACGTATCATAACGACACGCTGACTGACCGCATTGCTCCCTAGAGCGATACGGAGTGACCTGGAACATAGTTATCGATCTGGAGTGGCACAACATGGCCCGGCTCCCGCCCAGGCTTCTTTCCATGGGCATAAATGGAGGCAGGAAGCTTGACGTAGTCGCGAGCGTCCACGCTCATGCACGTTCGTGGCGCTGCCGCACGAGCGGGGCGCCCGCGCCTACATTATTTCCGGCGAATTAGTTGAGCCCTTCGACCAGGTACAGGTCGGCCAGGGTTCGATGGAATCCATAAACGAACGTCTTGCCATCGGGCGTGACCAGAATAGGACCAATGGTGGCGACGCCGGCTGGGTCTCCCGGCACAAGTTGCTTCCACAGCATTCGTTTTCCGGTGGCCAGGTCGAGGCGGTAAACTTTGGCGGGAACCTCTCCCGACTGGTACACAAAAAGAGCTTTGTCGTCTTGGCTCCAGCTTGACGCTAGATCACCCGTCTGAAGCCCCTGTATCACTCGAGGGTCGCCGTGGCCGGAGGTAGGATACAGATACCCTTTCAGATCTGGCCCTATTGCCGCTACCATCTGGCCGTCCGAGGAAACCGCAAACGCGGTTCCGTCCACCCCTTCAGGGCTAATAGCGGCGGCTTTGCCACCCGCGATGTCTTGCAAATAGAGACGCACTCCGCGGCCCGGTTCGTTCCCTGAAAACACAAATTGCTTGCCATCGGGCAGCCAGCGCGCCGCGTTGTGGTTAATGTTGTCGTCGGTCAGAGGCCGGGCTTCTCCTGCCTTGGTGGGTAGCAGACGAAACTGCGCGGGTGTGCCCGGAATCTGAGCGATCGCCCACTTCTGGTCCGGCGACAAGGCTTCCGCCGTTCCCTCACCCAGCCGAACTGCTGCCGAACCATCGGTGTTGCGAATGTATAGGGTATAGGTCAACTCTTGCGTCTTGCCGTAACGAGCGCCACCGCCCACGCCTTCTTCGTCGAAGAGCACGGACTTCCCATCGGCCGACAGGTCTCCTGGGTAAGAGTAGTCGAGCCAGGAAAGATCATGTTCCTTACCGCTGTCGGCCGAAGTGCCCATCAGTTCCCGCCGCCAACTGGCGCGCCCCATCAAGATGCGTCCATCGCGGAAAATGTCAAACAGCATGAGCGTTCCTGGCATGCGTGCCACCAGGCGCTTTTCTCCCTTGAGGTTCACCGCCGACAAATCGCGGTCCAGACCGGTTTCCGTGGCGGTAAAGAAAACCTCTTGCCCGTCGGCGGACCAGGCCAGGCCTTGAACGCTATACCAATCTCCGGAAAGTTTTTTTCTATTGCCAGAAAGGTCCACGATGGCGACCGAGCCGCTGTCGTCGCCCTGTAAGGAGTGGTCGAGATACGCCACCATGTCGCCCTTGGGGGAAATCCGGGGATGGCTGATCCAGCCCCCGGTCTCGTAGAGCACTTTGCCGACGGGATATTCCAGGCGATTCCTGCCACCCACATCGCGCACGACCGCGAGGCTGCTGCCGTCAGGCGCCCAGTCCGCCCACTGCACGTTTTCGAGCAACTCTCGCGGCGCCCCACCCGCCAGCGGGGCGCTGGCCAGCGTGCCCACATTCACCCAGGTGCCGGTGCGATGGCTGTTGAGGGCGACGGCCATTTCGCCCGTGGGCGAAACCGCCAGCAATTGGGTATGCTCCAGCCCGAGAGACCGCGATTCAGCCGCTCCGGGGCGTGCGCTGAAGATTTCTACCGGATTGCCCTGCCACGCGGCGCTGTACAGAATGGTCTGGCCGTCCGAAGCAAATCGCGCCGAGCGAATGTCGCCGCGCCGGAACGTGATCTCGTGATATCGCGGGTTGGGTATGGTCAACCGCCAAAATGGTTTCCCGGCGAGCAATCCGGCTCCCGCTCCCAGCAGCAGAGCAACGCCAACCAGAACTGCGGTGAGTTTGTACTCTCGCCGCGCGGGCGACGCAGCGTCGTGACGTTCAGCCACGACGGACGGTTGCGAGGCGGCACTGACTCCGGCGCGAGAAGAATCCGTGTCACGCTTCAGTCGCTTGAGATCGGCCCGCAACTCCGCGGCAGTCTGGCAGCGCAACTCGCGGTCTTTTTCCAGAGTCTTGTTGAGTATGGGTTCCAGTTGCGCCGGCAACCCTGGGTTCAGCTGGACGGGCGATGCGGGTACCTTGTTCAGAATCGCTTCAAAGATGACGGCTGATGTAGTCCCCGCAAAGGGCTGCCGGCCGGTCGCCATTTCATACAGGACGACGCCGAATGAGAACAGATCCGTACGTTGATCGAGTGTTTCTCCGCGCGCCTGTTCCGGTGACATGTAGGCCACGGTCCCCATCGCGGTTCCGGGGTTCGTAAG